>JAZUST010000144.1:0-2837 GCA_045606865.1 Bacteroidales bacterium | reverse complement strand
CAAATGGTATCTGTACTTTAATGACGAAAAGAAGTCCAAGAAATAAGGAGATGTTTACATTGCTAAAAGTGGTTGGTGAACGAGCTCGTCCACCAACCACTTTTGTCATGATCACCAACCAAAAATGTCAATTATACCCATTTATGGAAATACTGAAAACTGTGCATGAAAGTGTGGTTAAACTGTGGTTTGTTTTTCTGCTGGTTTGTCAGGAGTCCAAAATACTTGTAAAATTTGGTGAAACAGATAACGCTTCCGAACTTTGGTTAATACAATAGAAAAAAAGAACACAGTTTTGACACAGTTTGCTGAATAAAAAGTGCACAATTGTCATTAAATCAAACCACAGTATTAACTAAAACAACAGCGTTATGGCACTTCAATTTTACCTTACCACGCATGCACTGAGAAATGGTGAACATGCTATCCGTGTCTCGGTACACATCGCCAATACCCGCCTTCAGACTACTATTGGAATATCTGTCAATCCTGACTTCTGGCTCGATGCAAAACAGAAGGTAAAGAAAGGGACAGTCAATTCCAAGGGAATGAAGTTCAACGAAATTAATGATAAACTGGCTTCCATAGTCAAGGCATTTACTGCATTTGAGAATGACAACAATGGAGCACCGACGACGCTCTCTATTCTTAAAGAGATTCTTAATAAGTCTCTTTATGGCGAGAACGGCAAACCGATGAGAGATAAGTATAGTTTCTATGAAACATTTGATATGCTTGTCGCAAAGGCAAAGGTTGAGTGCCAATGGTCGGAAAGCACTATCAAGAAGTATGGTACATTCAGAAAACATCTTCAATCCTTCGCTCCTAAAACCCGGTTCGCTGAATGGGATAAGGATATGATCAATAGATTCATTGTGTTCGAAGGCAAGAAACTGAAGATGGTGGATTCATCTGTCCAGAAGGATGTCAAGATGCTGAAATGGTTCCTGCGGAGAGCTATGAAAGTCGGGGCAAAAGTCCCTGCAGACTTTCTGAATTTCAGGTATAAGTTCAAACTGATAGAAAAGGAAGTCGTATTCCTTACTTGGGATGAACTTATCAGACTATACAACTTTGAAGTTCCTGAAGAAGGTACAGTTGTTCGCCTTAAAGATATTTCAGGACTGATATATAAGAAAGAGGTCAGGAATAGATCATCTTTGCTGAAAACACGAGACTTGTTCTGCTTCTGTGCCTTTACCGGGCTCCGCTACAGCGATATGGCATCACTCAAGAGAACGGATATCACCAGCGACTTTATAAATGTCATTACAGAAAAGACAGATTGTACCCTTAAAATCCCTCTCAATGCCTATTCGCGAGCAATTCTTCAGAAATATGAGGATGAGAGATATCCCGGCAATCTTGCCCTGCCTGTCATAACCAACCAAAAGATGAACGAATATCTCAAAGATCTCTGCGAAATATGTGGTTTCAATACACCGATAAAGTACAGTTATTATAGGGGACGTGTAAGATACGATGAAGTGTACCCTAAATGGCAACTCCTCGGAACCCACGGTGCCCGCCGCACCTTCATATGCGTTTCCCTCGAACTCGGCATTCCCACCACTGTCATCCAGAAGATCACCGGACACACCAACGAAGCCGCCATGCGCCCCTACATCGCCGTCACCGACAAGACCATAATAGAAGCAATGAGCAAATTCTCTAGCAGAAAGACTCTTTAATTAAAAATACCGCATTTACGGTAATGCGGCCAACCAAGTCATTCGTTCTGAGAGCGACGACAATGCAATTATACAGAATAGACAATTATTCTTGTACTTTCATCGCGATTATAATGTTGAAATTATTGGCAATTTCCTTTGTCAGTGGCTCCACAGCCGCTACTTGTGATTCGCGAATCAAGATATGAATGTAATATGTTGTCTCTGTTTCCGGATCTGACATTTCGATTTCAACGTCTCTCCATGGCTCAGGCAAGGAATTGTTGTACCTCCTAAATAATGATTTGAATAATCTGTTGCGATATTCTTGTGCGGTGATATTTCTACTTTTCCTAAAGTTAGGAATATCATAAGAAACATTACAGAAATAATATAAGATTACTTCCGGATGTCCATTTAGTTCATCTATAATCCTATGAACTATAGTTTGAAATGTTGTTGGAGTTATGGAATTATTCCCTTCCATTCTGTCAATGCTAATTTCAACAATATCTAAATGCCGATAATCAGCGGGAAGGGCATTCTTAATGAAGGGATAATTACAACAGAGGGAGACAATCAATTTATCTCCCTCTAATGTTTCTATATCTATGAGTTTATCTTGCATTGATTATTGGATACTATATGATGGATATCTCTTTTCCATCAGTTCCTGTTTTCTCTGTTCTTTGCAAGCCTGTGCTTTTTTAACGAACTCGATAAGTTTCGCTGGTGGATTGGTGATTACAATCTTTGTGTGTTTGGTGTTCATATCAAATAGTTGTTGCTTCGCAAAATTAAAACAAATTATATTTATAAACAAATCTTTTATAAAAAATGCAGATAGATGCTCGCAAAAAATATACCGTTGACTATTAAACTGATACAAAATCGGGAAGGTGTATTGTACTCAGCATATTGTTGTTGTATTAAAGGGCAAGAATGTTTGTGAAGTTAGTCACTTTTTCTAATTGTTGATAAATGAAGAAAGTTTTATCATAGATTTAATGAAGCAAACATATGTTCTCTTGACAATGATATAGCCTGAAAACAGGCTTTTGTCTCCATAAAATCGACCATCTCCGATAAGGAAATTTTCGACATGTCGCACCTCTATCAGAAGCATAAAGACCTCAGCGAAATGCTTCAGGAATCAAGAGGATTTTC
>JAZUST010000143.1:0-11218 GCA_045606865.1 Bacteroidales bacterium | reverse complement strand
TTCATATCCTTCCATCACATAAACCTGCTTCAATTCTTTCTTAGGAGTGCCATAAATCTTACGACGACGCAAAGACGCTTCCTGCAAGAAAGCAAGAGAAGAACATTCAACAAATTTGTCTAACTCTTTTTCAAAATCCTTCATATTTGATTCTGACAGATCGTCGCCATACAACATTGACAGCGAAGCCCAACGATATGTCATGGAACGCACGATCTGATAAAAAGAAGGGAAACCATTCATTTTGTGCTGATAACTTAGTTCAGGTTGAAACTTCTCCTTTACCTTGTATAATGACGTAGGAGTGTGGAATGTAAGCCGTATGTCGGCATATTCATCTTCATTGGGTTTAAAGTCTGATATTCTGACGGCATTCTCTGGCATGTTTATGAAATCAGAGTTTCCGCTATACAATAAACGATGTTCTCCGTCTTTGCCATTTTCAAACATATCTATCAGACTTAATGATACCAAGGGATGCCCTATTCCATCGGCGAACATTTTTTCCAATGTATGTACTGTCATAGGGAAATAGCCGACAGCTTTACCGATGAAAACCATATCGAAAGAATATATCGTATTTTGATACAGATTTCCATTACGGTTTTTATTCGGGATGTTTCTGAAATCGAACAGAACACCTTTCGGGAAACCACCTTTCATTTGTTTGTGATAGGCGTGTTCCGGCGACAATGTAAGTTCATCCAAGCGAGAACGAAGCGAGACACCATTCTCATCGCAGACAGACTCGGCGAAATAGAGGAATCTGTTACGAAATACCGCACCTATCCATGCATCTAAACAAACGTCCTCAATAGGGTAAAAACGTACCGTCACACGATAACAACCCAAAGAAGATGACAATATTTTATCTAACATCTGCATTTACTTTTCTTCAATTTTCAGTTGACCATAACCCACATTAGTCTTGGCTCCAATGCCGACGGTGGTGAGAATCTCTTCGAATATTTTCAATTTAGAATCGACATCATAATTATGCTTATTTATCATACTGTAATTCAATTTGAAACGGAATTCAATCTTACAACCCGGAGCTATCTTAAGCATCTTGATAGGAGTAGGATTCTTCAGAGGATCAGGATGCGGAGTTATAAAATCATCTTCCAAAAAATGTCCTTTGTAAGAATCAACAATCACCGCATCGAAAAACACATCACGTTCATATATAGAAATATATTTAGGAGTATCTTTCTTCTCATCATATTCTGGATTCTTTCCTTCAAATATCAATTTCATCAAAGATTCGACATCAGATTCTCTATCAGGATAATGTTTTAAAAAGAAATCCTTGAAATAAGTCTTAAGCACGCCTTTCACCGATGATCCATAAACTATTGGCATTCCGTAAGTATAGTCGAAGTGCATTCCGAGATTGTATCCGCCTTTAATATTTTTTGAGTTATGTTCTAATCCTACACCTGTAATCAAACCGGGATATTGTATTGTAGCTTTAATGCATTTAATATTTGTATCATCAATGGGATAAGGGATTTTTACAAGGTCAGAATTCTTGATTCTTTCATTAATATCACCGAGATTACTTTCTTTCCCATCAATAACATTAGCGAAATTAACCTCCTTATAATAATCCTTATAGAAAAGTCTTCCTATATTATTTATATTATCTGCCATAATCAACCTAATTTATAAGTACGTATAACTTGCTTCAAAGCCACGGAACAATCAACAACATCAGTCTTCCAATTTTTCTCATCACTTTTCATTACCTCCCTAACAAAATCTTCTGCATTAGCGAAACTTGTTCCACCCTTTTTATTTTTATCTTTATTTAACATCTGTACGATGACTTCCAAGATGTTCCTACGATATGCTTTATCTTTTTTATCCGGTTTATCTTGATAATAAACAGCCAAAGTTGCTCTCAGACCAATCATCAGTATGGAAACGCCCAAAGCCGAAACCTGTCCGTTATAACTTTCATGGATTACACCATTACCATCTTTTTTATATAAAGGGCATGCGCTATCCTGAAGGCATTCTTCGGCATAGCCCATCAATTCTCTATTCAATTTCTTATCCATAACCATCCTCCTTTATGATAACTTGATGAATTTACAATAGCCGTAACCGATTGTAGCATTAGCACCTATCTGTACAATAGCACCGTTCAAAATATCCAGGTCTTCAGCATTATTGGTTTGAATAATAGTTGCCAAAACAGACTGAGATGGAAGGACTTGTTCGTACCATAAGTTTGTGCTTTCTCCGTTCTCCAAGCAATTACGTGCAATGATTGGAAGATTGTCGTCACTGCATAATGAGTTAAAGTTTTCGCTTTCTTCCCATTTACTTGTATCCAAAGCAATATCTTTTGCACCTAAGGTTTTTGCCTTTGCGAGAAAATTATCAACTTCCTGTTTGCTATAAACCAATTTATATGAAGAATTTTCACCTACTCTTTGTTCCGGAATTGCCAATAAAGTAGCATCGAAGAACAAGACAGAACCTTTTTGAGAATTATTTTTGTCAGACTTTGTTGAACCGAACAGTTCTTTTATATTTTCAAACTGCTTATTTTCAAGATATTCTTTTATTGCGCCTTTAAGCGAACTTGAATTGATACAAGGAATACCTGTTGTTACATCACGTTGGATTGCCTTGTCGATGACACTGAAATTAACGATGCTTTCATTGCCTACATGTAAATTTGTTTGTGGAACGATCATCCACACTGAAGTATGTTTTTCCATAGTTTGTTTCTTATTTAATGTAATACTTATTATAACCTATTTGATTGAAATCTTTTCTGTTTTTCAATATGTCACAGAATTTTTTACGTTGCTCTTCTTTTTCAAAGTAAAAGACCGAGCCAGCCTGATAGAGTTCAAAACGTTCACTGCGTTTTGCGGCATTCTCGCCATTGATACGATAATAAGAAGCGTCTGAATTGTTGTTTGTGCTTATGAAACGGAAAGGACGTGTTTGATTGATGGAATAACGTATTTGTATATCTTTTATCATTTCATCAGATATATAAGCATCAGACAGAAGAACCACGTCAAGTCCATTTTTATCTGCATCTTCCACATTATTATATTCTTCTGCGTTAAATATAAATGCTGAAGAATCTGCACCAAGATTAACCAATTGACCGTTATATTCTGTCAAATCAACATTATCATCAACTTCGACATCGAATGCGAAGCAAAAGCCATTTTCCAAGCGATATGAAATCTGCTTATAGAGAGCGTTTGTCTGACTTTTACCTTCGTAATTCTTATCTATTCCGATACGTGTGTCTTTCTTGAAAAGTTTTTCTTCGGCATATAGATAATCTTTTACAACCAGATTTCCTGAACAGATAAAAACGATATTATCTTTTACACTTACTGTTTCAGAATCAATTGCCATAAAAGAGGGATTAAATGAATGCTTTCCAGTATAATTTTCTTCTTCAGTATCTACCATCACTTTCAATTCTGGAATTTTAACATCCTTGCCATTTATGGCAGCCGACACTGCATTGTCCCAATTTATCGAAGAAAAAGCTTTATCCATAGGAGCCCTAAAATAACGTTTTCCTTTTCCATAAACACAACAAGGACCTAATGACAATATCTTGCCGAAAGCATTTTCACTTTTACCATCATTAACAGAGAAACTTGATTTGCCAATCAAATCATCTACAGATACACCCTGTCTTATACAGTTATTCTCTGAATCAAATAAATCATTGTTATTCGAAAGAAGCAGGAAACGCATCATACCTAACAAAGAAGTCTGCTGAGGCATCACAGAAGATTCTATGATATAACTGGAAAACTCTCCATCTTTTCCATCGATACCAAACCGCATATCACCACCGAAAAAGAATTTACCGGTTGGTGTCAATTTTACAAAATATGTTTTACTCATCGTTATCTCCTTCCCCTTTTATAAATTTGGCTGTACGAAGCATTCCGTACATATTTTCCAAAATAGTTTCTATTTCTGTTTTTTTATTGGCAGTACACATAAGCTTAAACAATAACTCACGGGTAAGCGCAGTATAATTATTGTCACCCGTATCTTCCATAGTTTTCTTATAGAAGTTTTCCAATCGTGCTTTCAACTCATCTGAATTATTGTCTTTAAGATATTTCTTTAATAAGATATCCAAAAGATTCTCATTATTTTTCAGTTTATGAGCTATTGCTGCGATCTGTTTCTCTTCAACGGAAGCATTTACGATTGTTTTCAAATCGCCATATACGACATCGCTTTTAGATATTTCACCTTTAAATCCCGAGCCGCTATGTTTGCGCAAGCACCACGACACCGCATTCTTATCTTTCACTTTTTTAGCTTTGTAGAAAAGCAATTCCAAAGCATCTTTAAAAGCCTCATACAACGGATATTTGTAATAAGAAATGGACAATCCGTATGACAAGTAGGTATGCAGATTATCAGGTCTGAAATTATCTATTGATTTATCCACCACATCTGCATATAATTTATCAATATCGTCAATCAATCCTAAGATATGATTATTATTTCCTTGTACAGGAGCTATAAAAAGCAGGTCGTCACCTCCAGCATAGATAGGAAGACCGCCATATTCTTTTATTTTCTCACAAGCTTGTTTTCCATAGTCAAGCAAAGCTTTAGAAACATTCTTGACATTATCCGCTGAAATGGAAGACACTATTTTACCCATATTGTCACCGTCAGCCTGAACGATACAGATATATTTGTAGTATGAGAAATAATCTTCGTTGTAAGTTTGTTTGAAATTTTCCTTCAACTCTTGATAGAACAAGTCTTCGTCTCCGTCATTATTCGAATCCTTACATTTATACTTGTCACGAAGTCTTGTCCACGCATTCTTGTTCAATCCTTCCAATCTTTTTGTAGCTATTTCTGCGAGATAAGGGATTTCAAATTTATCAGAGTTTTCAGATTTAAAAGCTTGTTTAAATAATGGAGAACCTGTCTTTTTTTGAATCAATTTTAAGACTTCGTTTCTTGCACCATCACTGACCGGACGATTATACAATTCCGTACAATCCAATAATTGATTCAAACGCTTTATGGTTTTGGCATCATTAGAAGAATCATCTCCGTCTATCGTCACATGCATCACATTAAAGTATGACCTATTAATTTTCGTTGTTTCTTCAAAAGTTTTCAGAGCTTCATCAATAATAACATCTGCATCAACTTCGCCTTTAACGAATATGCGGTCAGGATAAAGGCCGATGCCTAATTTTTCATCAGTCTCTTTTTCATCAGTCTCTAATGTAGCTGGAGATATTATACTGTCTTGGGGCAACTGTTTTATTATACATTCCATCAAGAAAGAGAACATATAACTAGCCGCCCATATTTCTCTTGGTTTTCGTCCCATGCTTATAGTAGGAACAACGGGACCTATATTAATTGCTGTGTATTTCATGTTATATTTTTTTATAATTATTTCTCAACTGACCATATATATCTTTCAACAGTCCATAATACTCATGATTTTTACTGTCTGGATATACCTTTTCGTTTGTTTTTTTATTGGTTATACATTTATTACCTATCATATCATCTATCATAAAATTACACTTGGGAGAAGATTTAAATAAATAATCAAAATAATCACTTATGCTAAATTCTCCAGAAGTTTTTAATTTCAATAAAATTTCATCATTTCTTGTTATTGTAAACTCTTTATTTTTTATCTTCTCTAATTCGTCATTATTCTCGAATCCAATATAAAAAGTAAAAACATTCTCATCCTCAATAGGTTTAATAAAAATAGGTGACTTATATCTTTGAATGTCCTCGTCTGACTGTTTTTTAATTATATTCGAACCAAACTTAGTATTATTTGCCAATCCCAACAAATCCCTATATAATTCATTTTTACCATCTCGTTTATTGTTCAATGCATCCTTTATTGTTTTTTTATCCCATTGTTTTTTGAGTTTACATTTAACATAATCGGATAAAGCCGATTTGAAGTAGAATACACTTCCATTGTCAATATAATGCTCACAACCTTTGTTTTTACATAAACTAGACTGTTTGTAATCATCTATAATATTTACATTGCCCAATTTCGACACTTTACATTTAGAAATACTCTTTGAAGAACATATCTTCCTACATTCGTTAATACCGCTCCTAATTGTTTTATAGAAGATGTCAACAAGCATTTGTGCTTCATTCCATTTTTTGCATTCACGAGAAAATTTTGTTTGAATATATGTTGTAGTTCCGATATAACCATCAGGTTCTTTATACAACTCATCTTCTTTATCTATATAAAATGAGCCATATCCCTTACTTTGTCTTGCTCCAAAATTTGTAACAAGAAAAAATTTTGCAATAACACTTTTAAGTTTATCCTCTAAATCACCATCTATCCATAAGATTAGATTAATTTTATCCATGTGTACTGTTTTCTTTTTCTCATTATTCCCCATATCTCCAAAATACATTGGAATCTTACCAGAACCAATAGATGAACTATCTGCTTCTTTTTTGCTCTCTTCTATCCGCATCTTATAATTCAAAGCCCGAAAACCGTCATTAAACTTTTGTTTCAAGACTTGATTTAATTTTTCCTCTTCTATTTTTCGATCTTCATCTTTCTCCTTCTGAGATTTCTTATATCCAATTAGAAATTCTTTACAATCGTCCCATTTATCTTTAAAGACTTCCTTTATTAAAAACCTATCCAACTTAGGTTTTACCTCTGAGGCTCTCAGAGTAGCGCAGTACTGATTGTGCTGGAAATGAATCAGTGGCGTATGTTGTTTTAATTTTACAGTTAATGTTTTCATGATACTTTATCTTTTAATAACTGATATGTTTTTTCTACCTTCTTTACTTCTGCATCTAAATTTTCAGCTGTGATTTCTTCCTTGCAACCCGAAAGAATCAAATGAATCATAGCAACTCTATTCAAATCAACAGGATTTGTTTTTTTTATCTCACTGCTAACTTCATTTATAATATCTTTCTTCAATTTTTCAAGCTTATCTACAATTTCCTTATTCTCTTTTAGGTGGGCATTAATTTTATCTTCCCATTCTTTCTTATTACTGAATTCCAGATTAATTAAATCTTTTTCATGTTTTTGGCTAAGTTCAAGCAATCTCTCTTTATGCTTAATATTTACCTTACACCATAATACAATCATCAGTGCTATCAATGCACAAAAAACGATAGTTCCACATACGATTAACGCAATCAAAACATTTTCATTCATAACTATTTTCTCCTATTTTTTAATATTTTAAAAAACACTATTGTAATTATAGCAATCAATAATATCTGTATACCTATACTTAACACTTCTTGACCTTCTCTAAACGGATTCATACCAAAAACGCCCGTAAGCAATGTGGCTGGCAAGAAAATTGCTGCCAATACATTAAGCATCTCTCCATTCTCGCTTCGACGCTGGTCAATCATCAATGAGACATACTGATGCAATTCACTTATCTCATCATCCAAGTCTTTTATCTGTGTATCAGAATCGAATTGGCGGAGCAACATCTCATACATTTCAATACCTTGGTCTTGCGCTGTTACGCTACGAAAATAAATCTGATTGATAAAGCGGATATATTCCTTGTATAATGATGCTATTCGTTCGGATAATTTCTTGTTATCATTACCTTTTAAGGCACTCACTCTGGTAACTTCTCCCGAGAAACGAAGTATGGAAGCACGTTGAAGGATGACAAGTTCAAACATACGGGAATATATGGTACGCATATGTACATCAATAAATCCTCTAGCACCAGTATTTGTCAAGGCAACCATGGAATATCTAGATAAACCATATAAAGTACCGTATTTTTGCCATCTGCAATATGTTGATTCTTTAATCAGTCGTTTCTTCATTTCCTCATTTTGGCATGTCGGATCACTGCCGTTATCAACGAACAAATGCTTGTACCATAAGTCGGAATACACAAATGGCACTTTTCCATCTTTATCAACAGTTTTTATATCAGTTGCCAAATCGTCATTTCCATACCAGCAATTCACTAACATACGGTCGTCGATAACAGGAGTAACCTTCATTTCAGAAGACAAATCTTCAATCAAATGCTTTATAAACCAGGCAGGTTGCCAAACACATTCAAATCCCCGATTCAAAGAAGAGCCAACACCTTTGACATAATCAAAAGAATCTGAGTAACGGAGTTCATCTCCATGCAGACCTAAAATCTGTATGGAATCTGCCAGCATGTTACGTCTACCTTGAGAGAACTCACCGCAATGAGGAGGCATAATACGACGTCCGAACTGATTTATATCTCTTATCGAATTCTCATCTTTCTGTTCTTCCTTTTCATTCTTCAAGAAAAAAGACATGATACCGACGCCTGTAGAATATAAGTTCACATTAAGAGCATCCAAGCGTAAGACATACGTCTTATCCTTAACTTTAATATGGTACTCAACTACACTTTCTTTAGGTTCACGTCGCTCATAATGATGGATGATAGAGTTTTTTACATTCTTCATATCATAAAGAACCGGATGCACGAAATCATAATAATACTGACGTTCTGCAAACAATTCCTCCTGTTCCTTTGTGTCTTTCTGTTGGGAATACTTTGAGTCTTCAATCTGCACACGCTCCCACATAGAATGCGATGATATAGGTATGTTATCCAAATCCACCTGTTCGGAAAAAATTTCGTTTTCTTTTCCTTTTACTTCCCACTTGAAAGGGAAATAGAAAATATGATAACTATAGTAATCCATAGATTATAGATTTTTTATTCGGTTTATCATTTCAAGAATAATATCTTTTTTGTAAACATTCTGCTTAATGCCGACATAACCTTGTTCGCCCCCTCCATAGAAAAGGTTTCCTTCCGCAAATTCTTCGGAAAACGCCTCACGAACTTTTGCAGTATCCATACCATAATACATCCATTCTGAATCCGTATAAATCAACAATTTGTTATATGGGAACAATCTGTCGCATATAGGCGAAAAACGTGAACAGAATGCACGTACTATTGTTAAGTCATTCACAGATTCTTTATTATCTGCTATAGCTTTCTCTGCCAAGATTTCTTCTTCATCGGTCACACCTTGAGCTTTTCTATCGGCTCTGCGAATAGAAGCTATCTCTTCTTCAGAAGCATTCAGTTTCAACATTCCCGGAATATAAGTCTTGTCATTAGCAGCGACCAACTGTTCGTATCTACTCATTGGCAGATGAAGTATTTCCATCACTTGTTCCAAGGCACAAGGCGATGCCGACAATTCATTATGATGGTCTATTGCTCTATAACAATCAGGCGGCACCATATCTTCACGCAATTCGATTCCATAAACGGTCTGTCCTTCTTCGATTTTTTGTAGTTTTGCTTGATAACTACTCAATAATGCGTTATCCCATCGCAGATTGTTGTCGGCAAAAGGAACACCTTCGCGAAGCAATACCTCACGAATAGTCTGCATTTCAAGATCAGCACCACCAAGCAAAAAAAACATATCCTTTTTTCTAATCATCTACGACATATCTTATTTAACAGTTCTTTGTCTTCTTCAAGCAATTTACTAATCTCGATATGAGTACAAGCTTCTTCACGTAATAATTTAGCTGTAGATGATTCACCCGTCACATTCCATGTGAGTAATATAACATCCGTTTTCAACGCCTTCAGTTTCTTTACCAACATTTCATGGTCGGCATCACCAGTTATCAATACCACATAATCAAAATCGCGAAATACCGACAACTCGTATGCTTCCAGAGCAAACCACACATCAATTCCTTTTTCTATTACAGTTACTTCACCATCTTTCTGTATTTCACGCAAATGTTTATAATGGAAAACGACATCATTCTCTATCAAAGTATCTTCAAATTTTCTTTCCAATAATAAGAGATGCTTATTGCTGGCTTCGTGTGCGCGGTAACGTCCACGGAAATAATGCGCTTCGGTTATGAAACATTCGTCCAATGCAAGTCCATGCATACGAACCACTTCAGAGCGAATAAAATTAAAAAGCCCTGATATGTTAATATTTGTTGAAAGATTATCTTGCAGATCCTCATTTATTTTAGCAAAATAACCGCCATCGATAAATACACCAATTGATTTATTTTCCATACTCATAAATATTGCAACGTTTATTTTTACTTTGCAATATTAAGTTTTTTTTCTTAGAAATCAAATGAATATTATTTAACTTTTGAAAAATTTTTATAGAAAATAATCAATATGGGTATAAGGAGATTACACAATACGATTAAACTCCTACGGATTGGCACGAATGGACAAATTTCTTAATCAACCATCGACTTTAAATTAGGCGAGCAAGTTTTATACTTTCATATATATGCTATTCCATACAAAGGAACATTTACTACTTTCACGTTGTCTTGGTAATGTAATGGAGAAGTCTTGATTGCCTTTGACGGTTTATATTTTTCACAAAACAAAGTGAAACTCTTGGCGTGAAGAATCTCCCCTGATTTGACTTCAATAGGAATTATCTCACCTTCTTTCTGAATCACGAAATCTACTTCAGACGTGCTTCTCTCATTTGTCCAATATCCGATATAATCGCATCCAATTGTGGTTAGTTCCTGCATCGCATATTGTTCCGCCAAGGCTCCTTTGAATTCTGTCAATATTTTATTTTCTTCCAACAACGTCTTTTCGTCTAAACCCATTTAAGCTGTCAGCAGTCCAACGTCAACCATAAAAAGTTTAAACACTTGCATATCATGATAAGATTTCAGGGGTAATTGAGGCGCTTTTACTCAATGAAGTTTTAACACAAGTCCGCAATTATATAACCACATGATTGCTATCTCAAAATCTTTGGCTCTTGCTCCTTCTCTTAATATTATTTTTATCAAGATAAATACGTGTATCAATATTTTCATAAGTCATTTCTTAATGCTGTTATAACAAAAATAAAAAAGTCCAGAAAACTCTTTTGGAAATCCTGGACTTTTATATTTAAAACTGCGAACAAAGTCTGTTGACTGTTGTCCATTCCCTTAACAAAAATTAACACCTCACCCACTCTTTCATTAACATTTACGTTAAAAATTGTTAAAATCGAAATATTTCCTTTGCAAATGCTTGACAAATGTAAGGTGATGGTTTAATTTTGCAAGAACCAAAATTTATGTTACTATGAAAAAGGAAGATGAAAAAGTCATCATTTACCAGACTAAAGACGGTGAAACTTCTATTTATGTACGATTGGAAGGCGA
>JAZUST010000142.1:0-7259 GCA_045606865.1 Bacteroidales bacterium | reverse complement strand
CGATGAGCTATTTAAAAAAATACGTCCTTACGCTATCAAAGTCGGGCGTGCGGCAACGACACCATTACTGCAGTTCTGGTATGTGCTTCAAGACGATAACACATCAACTCTCGACCGTGTTCTCATCTATGCAGCAATCATATACACCATAGTGCCGATGGATCTTATCCCAAGAAGCGTCTATAAATTATTAGGTGTGTTAGACGACGGTGCCGCAATGCTTTACGTCTATAAAAAGATTAAAGATAAAATCACTCCAGAAATCATGATGAAGGTTGAAGACACTCTCAACGAATGGTTCGGGGCTGAATATGAGATTCTATAAGTGACTTCTATAAATTAAAATCAATAAATAAACAAATATAAAACCATGAAAAGAAGAATACTATTGTTATGTTCTGCTGTTGCCGTTATAATGGCAATTGTCGCAATATCGTTTAAGTCGCAGAACAAAAAAGATTTCTTATACGAAGATAAGCAAAAACAAGAGATTGCTCCGGATCAAAATGATACTTTATTGAATGATGAGCAGAAGCCTACACTCGAAGTGTTTGACTGCGAGTATTCCTATGTGAAATATGATGAGAAAAGACACCATGACTCAGCTACCGCTTATATAGGTGATGATTTCGATATATTGTATGCCGATGACGATGTGATGTATGGATACTACATTAAACCTGAAACTGGTTCCGATTATTTGTTTAATAACAAAGGCTTCCTGGCAGAAATAGTTTTGACGACAGATATAATAGATTCCTGTGACGTGAATAAATATTATATAGAGTTAGTCGGCAAAGATTTTGCTCTTGACTTCAACGACAAAAACAGCATTAAGGAATTTATGGATTATACTTCTGTGAAACCTCATTTTGAGAGGACGTTCTATGAACATCAATATGAGGTGGCGTATTATGCTGACAATGACACTGTATGTTATTACTGTTCATACGACTTATATGTGGATTTCCCTAATAAGGATATGAAATATTATAATGAAATAGCAAGATGGATAGCTGACTTCCTGTATGAATCGATAAACTATGAACAGGATATAAATCCATTGACAAGTTTGTATATAGGATATAATAAGCATAAGGTTGACAGCTGCAATTATAAATATGACATAATAGATATAGACAGTTTATCTAAATTTCTTGCGGATAAATATTATGAATATGTTAAGAAAGAGAATGAGAATGATGTTTGGTATAGTGTGAATACTATTATGTTTTTATCCCATGATTTCCGCGCAATGATAGTGAAGGACAACTATGTTACATATCAGATGTATACTGAAAATTATGAAGGAGGTGCTCATGGATATTATACCGAAGAGCTTGTTTCGTTCGATCCAACCACAAATAAAGTAATTGACTGGGATTATCTGTTCCGACCAGAGTGCAAAAAAGATGTAGATAAAGTATTTCTTGACTATGCGGTTAAAGATGAAAAGATTATTGAAGTGTTTGATACTACCGATAATTTGTTTAGTGTATTTGCCGCAAGAGACGAGAATGACAATATCATGGATATACTTAATTTACCGAGACCTGGACTTGCCGATGAAGGTATATGTTTCTCATTCCAACCATACGATATTTCATGCTATGCCGACGGAACATTCCATATCATAGTGCCGTATGACAAGTTAGAACCATATCTGACCGACAGAGCAAAAGAGGTGTTGGGATTTTGAAGACTGCTGTATAATTGTGAGAAATCAAACTACTGATGAGAGAAATTAGTTCTGCCCATTGATGTAGGGAAATTAACAGATAAAGAAGTACTTGCAATACGTTGGCATATGGGAGGACATCACGCTAGTCTAGCTTTATAATGTGATAGAGAATTGTAAGGACTTTATATCGGTGCTGCCTCCTAACGCCCTCGACCGATGTGTTAATGAAGACGACTGGGTGAGACTAGAGATTTGTTATGCAATGAAGCATAACAAAAATATTATCCCCGTCATGCTCTACGGATTCACCTGGCCCGAGCCAATGCCTTCTGGAATGGAGGAGATGCGTAATTATCAAGCCGTAGCATCTAGCTCCGTCGAATATTTTGACATGGCGATGGAGAATCTGCAAAGAAAATATCTCACAAGCAAACCTCATGTAGCGACAAAGATATTGGCGAAGAGAACAGGAATCCTAACCTTGTCGCTGGCTGTTATGGTGGCTGTTTTGTATGCAGTATTCATGATTCTTTCTAAAGATGTCTGCCGCACTTACGCAGTGAAGCTCGTCAACAACACAAATGCAATTCATATGCTTGCTGAGGAGAATGTTTCAATGAAAGAAGATTGGAATACTTTCGCTACTGAAATGAAATACGAAAACAAAAACTATAGGAAACAGTCTCTTCAAGAAGATATGTTGTCACGTATCGACCTAGCAGAAAAGAATGCAAAGACAACTTGCAAGATAGATTCGTCAGAAATGATTATAAGCAATTATCATAGTTTGTTACTCTCTATGAATGGCATTAGCTCGCAGGAAATAGCAATATCACCATCTCTTTCAGCTATGATCTACAGTGACTACCTATATCTACTTGAGACTTTAAGAAATGCCGTGATGGATCCAAACACGATAAATATTCGTTATGGAACGGTTTTGATAGATGTTTTCGTTCACACGATAAACTCATATTACTTAGGTGTATTGGCTGAGCTTTCAGCATTCCCAGAGAGTGCTTTGAAAACGTATAATCAGATGTCACCATATTGGCATCATTACCCTGCTGAGTATAAATTAGGTGAGAGCATAAAATATTATGAAGAGAAGATTAATAGAGAGGCAGCATTAGCAGACGAAAAGATGTCTCGTTTTGATAGTTTCTTGGAAGCGCAAGACGCTGAGATAGAAGATATGGAGCGAAAATTAGATGAGATGGTAAGCGATATGGACAGCAAACTTGCGCAGATGGAAAAAGACATATATGATGAGTTTAAACAGAAAAACACAATATTAGAAACTGACGACCAGTGGTATCAGTGGGGAAAAATCGCTCATTGGGGAAGTTATCTTATGTTGCAGATTAGCAACGAGAAAGAAAATGAAGAACAAGGCATCGATTATAAATCTTCTGTTACACCGGAAATGGTATGTTCAGACATAATAGCACAACTCTCACTGTATCAGAAATATCATCCTGAGAGCAAGGATTATGTAGCTGATAAAGATGTCGTATTTTGTATTTCTTTTCATAATCTAACGCAAATTCAATATAAACCAATTCATTATAAAATGAATAACATAACGATATTTTTTGTATCTTTAAAGTGCAAAAAATAAAAACAAAACGTTATGTTATCCGATAGCAAAGTTATTGAAATTTTTTATATGTCAGACGAGTCTGCATTTTTTATAAGACAATGAACTAAAAGTCATACAGACTCAAAATATATAACTCCCATAGAATGATTCTTTAGAATGAAAGGGCATTAATCAAGAAATACATATAAAAAAATAAAGCCGTATAAATTTACATTATACAGCTTTACTACGGTTAAGTCAAGTAGGTCAATTACTTTTTACGGACTCCTTCGTATATAGAATATCCAACTATTGCTACTGCACCCATTGCGATGCCAAGAGGTGGATTAGCTATAAATAGATTTCTCCATGCGTAATACAAAGGAGCTACTGGAATTGCTAATGTCGTCATAACTATTATTTTGATGGTTTGTTTATAAAAATTACAATTTACCTTTATCAACAGTATGACCAATCAGCGCTCCTATGCTTATGCCTACTAATGCACCAGACACAGGACTACCAACAGCAGATCCTGCTGCTGCACCAGCAGCAGCACCTCCGATAGCACCTCCGACTAAACCACCGTGATCTTCGTTTATTTTATGACCAATTTTTGCACCTGCATATCCCCCGACGACGGCACCTGCTATAGGGGATACAGTTTTGATGCCAACTATTGTTAATAAACCATTGATAAAACTCATAACTCTTAATTTTTTTTTGTTAATAATTAGTTCGTTTATAATAGAGAGAAATCAAGTCATAAAAAACTAACACCCATGTTAATTTTTTAAAAAAAATTAAATCAGTGGTTATTAACTAATAAAAATAGACAACATCTAATTTAAATAGTATTTCCCTTTTTCTTCTTCAGTAATCTCAGCATTAGGACCGAGGATTTCAGACCATTTGTCGAGAATCTCGGTGAGTGATTTTAATTTATATAGGTGAGCCGTTCCACTTATAGATACATCTGAAGAAGAACTTAATATTGCCATATATTTACTGCCTGGAATAAAAACCACACTATTATTCTCATAATCCAAATTCATAGTCATTATACAATTTAAATCCTTACTTGACCATAATTTCGCCATTCCATCCGAACTTGTTGTCACTATATATTTCCCATCGGGACTAAACGATGCATTTTCAATTATATGATCATGTTCCATATTCATTACACAACTTTTACCTTCCATACCCCATAACTTTACAGTATGATCATTACTTTTGGTCATTATATATCTTCCATCTGGACTAAATTCGGCCTTTACTTATCAGATAAGTGTTGTAATCAGCGATTAATTGTTCATTAAAATTGGTGAATGTAAGTTTTTTGTTTCTTAAAAAACTTTCAAGACTCCTCTTCGTCTTCTCGTAATTGTTGGCTGTGCCAAAACGATGTTCTTCTCTCAGTTGCTTAATCTGTTCTTCAATAAATGTTTCTACTACCTTAATTTTCGTTTTCATTTTTTAACATAAGGTAGAGAAAATTTGTTGTCAAACGACATTCAGATAAATGAACTGTAATTTATAAAGTCTCCTAAATGAATTGAAAATTCTCAATTCTAAACTGTTAACCGTTGTCTGTTGACTTCATTTTTGGATTTTCAATTTCTCAGATTCTCAATTTCTCAGATTCTCAGATTTTTGCGATAGTCGCCATTATTATCGCTGCTGCCACTGAGGCGTTGAGTGATTCTGTCTTACTGCCGTTTCCTCTTGGGATGTGGATAGGGGAGGTGACGAGTGGAAGCACGTCTTTTCTTATTCCATGCGACTCGCTGCCGATGATAATGACTCCGTTTTTCTTCTCTATCTTCTTTGTGAAGATATTTTCGCCTTCCATCAAGGCACCATATATTGGGATCTCATGTTGAGACGCACGTCCGTGCGTCTTTAACAAAAACTCTCTCAGATCTGTTTCCATCACTTTTATTCTGAAGATGGATCCCATAGTAGATTGTATCGTTTTTGCTTGCCAAGCGTCGGCGCAATCGCGGCTGCATACTATTTTATTGATTCCGAACCAGTCGGCGGTACGTATTATTGTTCCTAGGTTTCCTGGATCGTTGATACCGTCTAAGGCGATGATAAACTCGGTTTCGGCATCAGCGGGAGATATATTATAATAAGGTGTATGTGCTGTTGCTAATATTCCAGGAGGTGTCACCATACAACTTATCTGTTCCATTTGTTTTTGAGAGATAATATCGTAGAAAGGGAGTCTGCCTGTCATATCAGGGAATTTCTCCAACCATAAGTCGGTGACCAATATTTTCTCGACTTTAAAGTTAGAAGATAATAACTCATCTACGAGTTTGTTGCCTTCAACGATAAACATCTTATTCTCTTTACGATATTTTGTTTGTTTGAGAGATTGTATAAGTTTTATGTCGTTTTTTGTTATCATGCTTTTCGTTTTTTTGGGTCTTACGGTCTCAGGGTCACAGGTTTTTTGCGACCTTGTGACTTTGTCGAAAAAAAGCCGAAGAAATAAATTCTCCGGCTCCAAATACAAAAAACCTTAATATGAAAAATCTTCTAATTTAGATTATTCAGCGAAAACTTCAAATGAAATTTCAACAGAAACTTCTTTGTGTAATCTGATGACAGCTGAGTAAGTACCGATTTCTTTAATGCTGTCTTCTTTGATTATGATTTGCTTACGGTCAATTGTCAAGTCTTTAGCTTCTTTAATTGCGTTAGCGATTTGAACGTTGTTCACTGAACCGTAGATTTTGCCGCTTTCTGAAGCTTTAGCAGCTATGCGTAATGATAAGCCTTCTAAAACTTGTGCTAATTCAGCAGCTTCATTTTTAATTCTTTCTTGTTTGAAAGCTTGTTGGCGGATTTCTTCAGCCAATACTTTACGAGCTGATGGAGTGGCTAAGATTGCCATACCTTGTGGAATTAAGAAGTTACGAGCGTAACCAGGTTTTACTGTTACGATATCGTTTTTATATCCCAAATTTTTTACATCTTGTTTAAGAATAATTTCCATGTCTTGTCCTCCTATTATTTCAATAAGTCAGCTACGTAAGGCATCAATGCAAGATGACGTGCTCTCTTGATAGCTTGAGCAACTTTTCTTTGATATTTTGTTGAAGTACCGGTGATACGGCGTGGTAAAATCTTACCTTGTTCGTTCACGAATCTCAAAAGGAAATCAGCATCTTTATAATCGATGTATTTGATGCGGTTCTTTTTGAAGCGGCAGTATTTTTTCTTTTTTGTATCGACTGCTATTGGAGTCAAATATTTGATTTCTGTGTTAGCTTGTGCCATTTCTTCTAAATTTTAAGTGTTAAACAATTAATTGGCTTGAGCTTCTTTTGCCTCTTGTGCTTTTCTACGTTTTTTCTCGTTGTAAGCAACAGCGTGTTTGTCTAATTTTACAGTCAAGAAACGTAAAACGCGTTCGTCACGTTTTAATTCTGTTTCAACTGTTTCGATAACATTACCTTCGGCTTTGAACTCGATCAATTGATAAAAACCTGAAGATTTTTTCTGAATTGGATAAGCTAATTTACGCATTCCCCAGAAATCTTCAAAAACAATCTCTGCACCACATTTGGTGAGAATGTTTTCGAATTTCTTCACCGCTTCCTTCATCTGTTCATCAGATAAAACGGGAGTTAAAATGAAAACGGTTTCGTACTGATTCATAATTTACTTTATTGATAATTAAACAATTAGATTGAACTTCTACGTTCTTTTTTCGTGTTGCAAAAATAATAAAAAAAACTTACAAAAGAAATATATTTTAAAAATTAATGATATATTTTGTTGTTTGTTGCTAATCAATTAGTTATAAAAAGAAGAGGCTGTCTAACAAGTTTAGACGGTCTCTTTTTATGTATCGAGACAAAATTGATATAAGAGTACGTTTTGCGAATCAACACCTTATTCTGTATATTTTTTATATAAAAAATAAGGCTTTTCCATTGGATTTCAACAGAAAAGCCATTGCTGTTTCAGGATTTTTTC
>JAZUST010000141.1:0-33031 GCA_045606865.1 Bacteroidales bacterium | reverse complement strand
TTAATCAATATCAATATTTGAACATATATGTATCACCAATATTTATGCTACTGCTAACCCTATACACTTCAAAAATGCAGCATTACAATCTCTGTTGTTAAGTCTGGGAAGCGTTTGGTAAATTCAAAATATGTCATCTTTATATTAGTTGAGTTTATTCACTATTTAAATAAAACTACTTTTTTTAGTTTTGGAAACAATTCATCTGTTGTTATTTTTTCTTTCCAATAATCAATATTTCTTTGTTTTTTACAATCCACAGTTTCACCTCATTTATTTGTGCTTGACTGATTTTGATTTTATTCAAATCACAATTTTGAGATATCTATTTGATTATCTCGATTGTTCTGGTTCCAAGTTTTTGCCAAAACAATATAATTTGTAAAACCATGGTAGTCTGTGTTTTGCCTTTGCAACCATTCTATGATTCCATCTCTAACATCGGTAATGCCATTCCAACTTTTCGGGTAGTTATTCTTGGTTCTCCATATGTCCATATTTTTAATATGTTCAAACTTAATCTCTAATTCAATATCACCATTGTCTATTTGGACGTGGAAATGGGGCGTTTTTGTGCCTTGTTCATCTTTTTCGCCATATACAAGCACTTTTGATCTTCTTGGAATATTATCTGTTGGACGAGAAATTGTCGCCTTCTCATCAATTCTATGTTTTGATAAAAAATCTTCATTCATAGTTTATTGTTCCAGTTCTTTATTTATAATCGTACCAATGATTTTTATTGTTGATGAGGTGATGCGGTGCGATCCTTTCTGATCTACAAGCACTTCGTAGCCAGCTTTAGATACTACTTGCTGCGCCACAAGAGCGGCTTCGTCGCCCAGCAGTTCGTCGTGAGCTGAGAAAATCGCGTAACTCTCCTTACCGAGTCGCAGCTGAGCTCTGCTGATAAAGGTCTCGTACCCGAGGCACATCTCATCTGTGAGTTCAAACGACTGCACTCCGTCCAAGCGTGCGCAAAAATAATCGTGTCGTCCCAAGCCTATAGTGTTGCGCACGCTGTCGGCCACCGACAATGCAGGGTTGCAGACAATCTTCACCACATTCGGCGCATCGGCGTACAAGACCGTCAGTCCTCCCATAGAAGTGCCGACGACCAAGGAAGGATTATGCTGGCTTATCATATATTCCAGAATCAACTTATTGACTAAAATATCTTCACCGAAATCCGTCGTGATCCATCGGTATTGTTTGAATTTACGAGAAAGGCTGCCAAAGGTAGTGCCCGCAGCCCCAGAAGCGAGTCCGTGAACATATATCGCCACCGGACGCTCGTCGACAGCAGCCGATGAAACAACAGTAATATTTAAAGGTTTTGAATTCATATCTTTTATTTAATTATCTACAAATCAAATATCGGCATCATCAAAATCCGGTCTCCTCTCCATATTTCTCCATGAGACATTCATTAGAGCAGAAGGTCTCTTTGTCACGATATATACAACCTTCTACAATAAATTTTCCACAATTTTGACATACCAGAAGGTTTTCAATTTTATTTTCTTCTATGAATTGTTCTTTTGCTTCAACATCTGACGAATAAATGAATTCACCAATGTCATCTTCATCGTAACTATCCGATACGATGTCGTATATTATACCACATATCGCCTCAAATTCTTCTAATGAATAAATAGGTTTTGTTGTGCTGCGTTTAAATTGTTCAGATGTCTTAATCATAATAATTACCTTTTTTTATTAAACTTATTTTCTTTAATTTGACAGTGCAAAGATGGTGGAATAAAAAACCCTGTGCTACTTTTTTTCGCGCAGGGTATAAAATAATCACCTAACTATTTGATAGATAACGATAAAAAAATATTTAGGGGAATTTATCGGGGAATCTATCAGGAATTATTAGGGGATTTTGGGTTATTTTCTCATTGGCTCCCAAATCTCGTTGTCGTACAAAAGGGAACTAAAATTCTTCATTTGCTCCTCACATTTGTTAAGTCTATAAGTGTTCTTCTTTTCTATTCCCCAGTATCGCAAGCATAAATCTCTGAATTGCTCTTGATGATATGGTTTATATGCTTTTGCTTCTTTGTCATAACGTTTGAATCTGCTGTCAAAGTATTTGAGATTGCACTCATTCATAAACTTATAACAAAGTGCCGCCTGAGACGACCTTTTGTCCATTTTCGCCGGATTAAACTGCTCGTATATTTTCCTCAGGAAACCTTCTACATCTTTACAATATCTATCTCCTCCACACATTGCTTTAAGGATTTCGTCATTGCTATTCAGTTCATATTCATCCTGAACATTGCTCACAAACCCAAACATATCACATAATTGCTTCTTTACTTTTTTGAGCGAGACCAGACCTATCTTAGAACGATACATCACCCAAACAAGATGATTGAAAAAGTTCTTAACGCTCAGTATGTAATCGCAGATAACAACAAATAAATTATAGTCACCAATAGTTTTAAAGTAATTCTGTGATTTCAAGACTGCTTCTTTTGCAGCGTCATCACCTTCTGGAATCCTTTCCAATTTTTCCCTTATCGCATCGTGTGCCTCCAATCCTTTATCAAACTTCTCTATCATAGCGTCTGGTATTAAAGAGAAGAAAGTCTCCAACACATTTTTAAGATATTCCTCAGACCTTGCGATGCCTTTATTGTCTCTATCTTGCAGCAATTGCTCATATACATAAGATTTAATATAGGACATCAGATGCTTAACATTAGCATTTTTAAGATTGAGCCAAGGAATAGTCATAGTATCACTATTCACCGACCTTACTCCATTCACAAATGTCTCTGTTAATCGCCTTATGTCCTTGGAAAGATAGTCGCCATCCTTGATTTCGTTTTTATACACCTGTTCGCATTTATACACACCTGCTCTCTTGTCAGCATCTTTACTCATTACAAGCGGGCGACGATACCCTTGTTTTGACGGTGTTGAAAAACATACGCATGGCAAAATCTCTTTATTCGTTGCGGGATTTTCTTTCCACATATCCTTTGTTAACAGCACGGTGTAAACAGGATTAT
Source organism: Bacteroidales bacterium (assembly GCA_045606865.1). Classification (GTDB taxonomy): domain Bacteria; phylum Bacteroidota; class Bacteroidia; order Bacteroidales; family F082; genus Limimorpha. The sequence goes on along the minus strand of JAZUST010000141.1, from coordinate 30,005 downwards.
GATCATCAGGACTATCCATTTTTTTAGGGATTCCTAAAATTTCATATATCTCCTTGCCGAAAGTAAATATGAATTCGTTTGGTTTATCTGTTACAGGAACCAAGTTGCCGTTTTCTTCACGACTTATTTGTGTAAAAAGGTAAGTGTATCTCATACGGACGGATGTTTATGCCTACAAAGTTACGGATATTTCCTGTTCGATGCAACAACTAACATCTATATCGTTGCCATTTTTATTTCATGTCTTTAATATTGGTTTTCCACAAATGTGAATATCGGATGGCAATTGATATTCCAACTTCTTTTTTTCTCGCAATTCCATCAGGAGGCGTCCCATAATGTTCTTGCCGTAGTATTCGTTTGTTGCAGCATCGAGCACTGCTCCCCATGAATCGGGTTTCTTCCTGCGGTTGCTCTCATCCTCGACGATAGATTTCCCTTCACTATCCGACAATACCTTTCTGAACTCCGCCGAGTTCTGATATTTATGATTAAGACAGAAGCGCATCACATCAACAGCGATGCCTTTCCAATCCTGTCGTTCAATGCCTCGTTTCTCGAAGGTCTTCGCCTTCATCTTCAATCTCATATTAGGAATGAGTTTAAGGTATTCTGCACGTTCAGACTCACTGTTTAAACGAATGTAATGAAACAACTGCTCCACACAGGAAAACTCAATGCCGTTGACCGTCATCGGCGTTTTGGCGAAATTGGAGAAGATGCCCCACTCTGCCGCCGGCTTTGTAAAACCGATAGTCTGCTCAGCAGGATATCGTTCGATTTTGTCGTATTCAGAATAGTGCATTATTTATATTTTTTTGCAATAGTGTCCAAAATAATTTTAAAAAAAGTGGAAGTTTAATTTGTGAGGTAAAAATTATTACCTTAGTAGTGCAAAAAAACAAACAAACTTCCAATGGCAAATATAACACTTTTCGCACAAGTAATACAACATCTTCCAAAAAATATTTTCAAAAGGATATTTGCGGAACATAATTCCGACAAACACTCGAAAGGCTTTGATTCTTATAGTCATTTGATAAGCATGGTGTTTTGTCAGTTCGCGAACTGCGTCTCCCTGCGTGACATCAGCAACGGGCCTCGCCGCCAGTTCCATCGCCGAACTTTACAAATCTCGATGGGAGATAGAGATGTTCTTCAGAAGTCTCAAACAGCTGAACAGACCTTTTTCTCCACCGCCAAACGACTCCTGATCCGCACTTTCAAATGCGGCAGACCCCATAAATATATTATTGTGATTATTTGACTATGTTTATTTATATTATACGATAGTCATTAAATTTATTTTGGACACTATTGCCATTTTGCACTAAAAATAATCATTTAATAGATTCTATTCATTAAATTTTTTGATTCTATCCAACAAGTCATCAATATCCATATCAGGATGTTGCCAATAGTAAAGGAGTACATTCTTATTTATCTGCACCCATTTTATTGTTTGTTTAAAAATTTTATCACTCACAATATTTGGATTACCAATTAATACTTTGGGGGAGTCTTCTATAGACATTGAAAAACTTTCATCATTACTACTATTATATACCTTTATTCTTGGTCCATGTTGTCCTTCTTTGCTACTAATATAAATTCTTGTATTGATTCCTGTTCTCCTTTGAGATAAATTAGCCATTTCACACAACATATCATAACTTTCTTCCATAGAAGTCTTTTCATTCAATGTTTCGCTATTCACAAATTCTTTAAAATTCTTAATTATATTCATATCATTATAATTTAATTAATATCAATATTTGAATATATATGTATCACCAATATTTATACCACTACCAACCCAACACTATGAAAAATTTATTGCAGAAGTCTCATCGGGGAAGCGTTTGGTAAATTCAAAATATGTCATATTTGTATATGTTTTATGTTCTCATTTACAAATTAATAATTTTTTTGAAAAAACCATTTTTTTTGTAAAAAACAAGTCTAAAGTAGATAATTCCGTATTTTTTCGTCAGGTTCAATTTGTTCAATCTTTATAATCCGAATATCGTTTTCGTTCAGTACGGCGCGATTAGTATCGCCATCAGGTTTAGTCTGCGAATGCGGCCATGCGAGATATACGACACCTATTTTATTCAGGAATTCCGATGCTGCATTCTCGGCAGCGGAATCCGCCTTAGACATCATCTTCTTTATGGTAGAACCTTGTCCCTTAAGGAGATTGCCGAGATATTTACGGAAATACTTCCCAGCACTCTTGACTTCCTCTGGAATTGTCTCGCCTACAGCATTTTCGGCACGACTAACGATTTCAGCATTTACAGGCCTGCACGAGAAGATATGGTTATCGTCGGTAATCTGCGGCACTTCTACGGTATAGACATAGCGACATTCTTTGCCATTGGCTCTCGCCGCCTTTGTAGCATATAGTACGGCAGTCTTATAACTCGAGGTAATATATATGCCGTGCCCGAACTTCGACTTGCCCTCGCCTGCTCCTAGAAACGAAAGGGAGAACTTATCGAAGAGATAGCAGCTGCCGTGATAAAAGATTTCCTTGTTTGACATGGTAACTATTTCATTTATTTGACAATCCTCTTCACAAAGAGACGTGGCAATCACATTCCTGATGTTTTTCAACTCTCTGGATTAAACGGACTTCCTTCATAGTATGGGATGAAATATTTCTTGTCATCGTCGCCAGTGAAGTCTGGATAGTATTTCTTGATTTCTCGTCCTGAAAACAACGACAACTCAAAAGTGTCGTCAGTGTCATTCCCATTGGTGTCCATTATCAGGAAGCCTATCCGTTCCAGAAATGTTCAAACGCTGATATGAAACCGGAAAGTCTTGCCCACACGCCTACGACCATACACTGCAACAAATTCAGATGTATCTGATTCTACAGCAGATAACAAAATATCCTGTTCCGATTTACGACCTATCAACATAATTCTTGTATTTTAATCCATGTAAATATAGCACAATTATTCAAGATAATTTACCAAATCGTCAAAAAAAACATACTTTTGGTAAATTATTCTATCTTTTTGTCAACTAAATTACGCAAAATTACACTGATACTTTTTTTATCTCCGCGTATCGTGAGGAGCAATGCGTATCTTTTCCGAACTTGTCTCGAATGTGTCCCGAATGAGATACGAATGAAGTTACTACTTCAATTCTCGCTCAACTCCTGCGTGAACATATCATCGGTAATTGTATCTTCATTACCTTTGTATAACCTTGTTATATGCCAACAGTCTTCTTTAAGAACAGGCAAATAGAAATAATAATCGAGCAATTTTGAACATTGTCGGTAACATTCTTTTAACGCTCTTATTTTATCCTTGTATTCTTCTGGATTTACCCGAATTGCATTAGAGTCATTCACGCTCTTGACTTCAAATATATGCAGTCTTCCTTTTTTATCTTTCATGATAAAATCTGGATATGACGAATGTAATCCATTCAGATAATATTCATAACATATTTCAGAATTTACTAAAAAATTCTTTCCCCAAAGATGTTTGCTTTCGTCACTGAGACGCTCCGGTTCAACTGTTCCATCAGTTCTAATCTGTCTATAATGTGGGTTCGACTCTCCTACCTCAGTTTTTCCGAAACTATTATCAGATATATCTTTCAAAATTTCCGCCCAGTCTTTCTCCGCCTCGCTATCAAATGAAAATTTGTTACCTCCATCCTTTCTTTTCCAGACCCAATCTGAAATACGCAGATAATTATCCATATTATCCGCATACATAGAAGTCAAAGGAAATGAAGTTTCTTTATCATTACCATTTTCATCTTTTACAATTTCCATACTTTCTGAGTAATCACATATATAATTGTAGTATTCTTTCTTAATAGAATCTATATGCTCGCAGAACAACAACCATTTTCCGACGTCATCACCTGCATATTCATAACACATCTTCTTCAATTCATTGTCACACTTATGCAATTTCGAATATAACTTAAAGATACTTGTTCGAGGTTGAGGTTCTTTTTTGTCATTTATAAACTTCTCTATATCAAAATCAGCTCTTTGTGTAAGATTTTTCAATCTTGTAGTTTTTATCTTTACCGCTGAAGGAATATCGCCAATTTCACCGAACAACTTTACCTGATATGATTTCTTAAAGTTCTTTGGCATTATTCCCCAGACCCATGCTGTCATAGCAAGATTCTGAGCTTCTACCGACAACTTCTCAAAGTCAAGCAGACGAGGATTACGACGGACTCGTCCAATGACTTGTTCATCTAACTGAACGCTCTTACTATCCCTGACTTGATAAAGCATACACGCACGCGGAATATCCCAACCCTCAGAAATCACCATTTTAAAGATTATTACGTCAATAGTTGACGAATTCTCTCTTGCGTATTCTTTCCATTTATCAATAGGAAGTTTTCCAATTTTATCATTCGTCTTACATTTTTCCTTTTTATCCACAATCGACATCCATTTCAGATGCTGATGTTCTTTTTTATTCAGAATATTCTCTATTTCAAACCACTCCTGTTCCGCCTTTTCCTTATTCGATATTTGAATTATAAGACAAGGATTTACGCCCAGCAGATTTCGATAGTTTTCTTTAATTTCCTCGAACTTACAAATAGCGTCTTCCACCGTATCTTCATCTGGTCCAAACTCAACTCTTTTAATCAGTTTGACATTGACAGCCTCATCGTCACTTATCTCGACATCTGGATTATGACCTCTTTTAGTATTTGGTGTTGCAGAAACATTTATAATCTTCGTAAAAAATTTATCCGAAAGAGTATCAAGATTGTTTGTTGCCTGATGACATTCATCTTTGATGAGATAAATTGTTTTGTTAAGTCCGTTTCCAAAAAGATTTGAGCTTATCGTATCAAGAAAGTTAATCATGGAACCTTGCATCAATTTCCCGCCTTTTTTATACAGGTCACGAGCCAGGACATAAACATTATATTCCGTTGGGATAAACAAACTTTCTTCACCGCTTATCTCCGTTGAGATAAGATACGGATTAAGTTCTGGATATATTTTCTTATCATAACATTCTTTGAAGACATCATAATTCTGTTTCGCCAGATTGCCTTTCGATAAGGTCGAAACTAAAAAAATGACATTAGGATTGTTGATTCTTATTCGATTCATAAAATCCGCCATCATTCTTGTCTTACCGCTACCTGTAGGTGCACGAAATGTTATTTCTTTTTTGGAATTAATTTTACTTACCAAGTTCTTAACGGCATTGTTCTGAACATCTATAACTTCCTGGAGCATAATTCAATCTTTATGTTTTTCGACAATATTTTGAGTATTAGAAAAATTTGAACAAATCCATTCTATTTTATCTTGCAAAGAATCAAATTTATTCATTCCGTAAAGAGTCTCGTCAATCACATCAAAAGGCGTTTTCCCTTTTATATGCTCGAAGTTAGAGACATGTTCTATTTCATACACATCAAGATTACCACCAAAAGAATCATTCTTTTTTATCCACTCAAAATCATTTGTTCCATCGTAACACTCACCTGTCATTATACGTTTGAGCCTCTTAGCCGTAACATCGTAAGCGATTCCATTAGGCGTTGTTTCTGTAGTTTCATTGAGTTGGCAAAGGATAAACTGTGCATTATCATAATTTAATTCTAAAACAGAATGCCCCGTAGTACCCGAACCAGCAAAGAAATCTAAAACAATTGGATCTTGCAGCATTGTTGATTTGATCAGATTTGCAATCAAAGTATGAGGCTTGGGATTGTCAAAAATATTAGTGTCATTTTTAATATCAAAGATAGATTTTAATTCATCCGTTCCATCCTGATTTTGTCCCCAATCTAATATCAAATCTGTTATTGCTTTTGCTTTTTCCTTTTCCTCTTCTAACAAATCTCTTCTTAGTCCATTATTTTTTGTAATGAATAATAAATCTTCACTACAAAATCTATCAATATTATCTTGTCCAGTTCTAAATTTAGCTATGCATCTGAAATCATTTTGAGTTCTACCGTTAGATATTAAAATGTCATCAAGAAATTCTATTTTCATTGTTTTATTTACGTACTCACCTTTCTTGATAAAACTTAAATTAGATTTAGAACGTATTCCTTTTCTAATTACCCTTTCAGAATATTCATTACTTGCGTTGATAACAGGTTTGTTAGAATCACTTATAGAATCAACAGATAATTTCTTAACATTTTTCAAATCTTTTGCATATACCAATATATATTCCATTATTGACGCAACACAAGATAAATATGAAGGTTGCTTTTTCTTTTTCCAATTAAGGGATGTCAAGAAATTATTCTCTCCAAAAACCTCATCAAACAAACACTTGACGTATGCCTGATTTTTATCATCAATACTACAGAAAATAACTCCATTATCACTGAGCAACATTTTTGCGAGCATCAATCTCGGATATAACATTGACAGAAGATTATCACGAGTAATTGCGTTTTCGTAATTGGTTTTTGCGAACTCACCCATACTATCTTTACCGTAAGGAGGATCTATGTAAATGACATCTATCTTTCCTTTATATTGAATCAGTAAATTTTGCATGGCTTCATAATTATCGCCGATTATCAATTTATGAGTCGGTTTATCATTATCGGTTTTAAAACTAAGATTTTCATTTTTCTTAAAATAATGGATGGTTTTGGTGTATTTCTCCAATCGCTTATCGAAATGCAATCCTGTTCTTTTGTACGTTGTACCTAATTCTGCTATCGACATAGCCTCGTTATCGCTATCTGCATTCAGAATCAATTTTTTCAAAAGTTCTGCATTTGATGGTTCTAATATTTTATCATTTACTCTTTTTTCTATTTCTATTATCAAATCATTTTTAACATTACTCATACGCCATTATTTTCGTGCGGTTGCTTATCATTTCGACATCGAGCAAATCCATATAGGCACAAAAAAACGCGGACTCAACTATATCCACGTCTTTAGGCCCTAGGAACTGCCCGATTCTCCAGGATAAGTCAAGCCCACGATATACGCAGGCACTTGCAGACTTATTCATTGGAGAATCAACGTTTATGAATTTCCTAGGTTCAAAGACGACTCCGAATAATTAGCAAACGCTATGTTAATATTATATGTTACTTATTTTTTTATCTATCTATATCTATTATTACTTTTAAATGTTATAATTTGCAAATATACATATTTTGGACAAAACCTCAAATATCATTTAAAAATTCGACTGACAAAACATATACGCCCATACAAACCCAAAATCTATTGTCTTAAAAACAGCCTGTAAATCAAATTCCCAACAGCCATTCTGTTGCAGAGACTATATGAATGAGCTTTCCATCTAATTCTACGTCTCGTGTGTTTGTAAATGCTATCAACGAGAGTTTGTCGCAATTTAATAACGTTGAGGCATTTATCAATGACGATACTTCCCTATTATATGTCTTGACATTATCAATATCGTATGCAACTTGTATCAATTCGACAGTCTTATTCTGATTACAAACCACAAAGTCAACTTCTTTGGATCTGGCATTGGCTTTATAGTAGTATATGTCAAGAAAGTTATTTGAACAACGGCGTAACAACTCAATATACACTACATTCTCTAACCTCCATCCGATATTTTTTGACGCAAAAGCATTATCCCGATTGTTTTGAAGTCCAGGATCTATGATATACGCCTTGGCGTTTCGTATCCTTTCTTTACTTTTGTAAGAATATTTGGTAAGTGATTGTATCAAAAAAGCCTGACGCAAATAATCCACATATTTCCTTACAGTATTATCTGTAACGCCTAAAAGTTTTGAAATTTCATCGTAATTAATTTCCTGACAGATATTGTTTATCAGATGATGCGTTATCTTTCGTAACGTATCAACATTACGTATCTTAAAACGTTTCTGAATATCCTTTGTTAAAATTGCTTCTATCAGGCTTTGAATATATACACGTTTATTTCTAAGGCTTTGAATTTCAGGAAATCCGCCATCGTTAACATATTCCACAAAAGCACGCTTCCTTTCCGCATCAGCCTTTGTTGTGATACTTTGAGTGTCGATCTTATGATAATCACAATATTCTGAAAACGAAAATGGATAAAGGCGAATTTCATTATATCTGCCAGTAAGATGTGTCGCTAATTCTCCGCTTAACAACTTGGCGTTACTACCTGTAACAAACACTCTTACGTTTGTTCGTAATAATCTGTTTACAAATAAATACCAACCGTCAACATTTTGTATCTCATCTATAAACAGATATTTAATATCAGATCCATATACTTGATATATACACGACAAGACGGTATTCAGATCTTCTGTTCTGATATCCGCCATACGATCGTCATCAAAATTAACATAAGCATATTCTATGTTTTGCTCTATAAGAACTTTATGACATATCGTTGATTTTCCACTTCTACGAACTCCTATAACAACCTGCGCCAACGAACTGTCAAATTCAAAAAGATTTTCTTCCTTTCTACTGACTAATTTTTCGGTTTTAAATTCTTTAATATATTCTTTTTGCTCTGTAATTACCTGAAGTATTTTCTTCTCAGTTGTCATAATAGCGTAACATTTTAAAACACAATGCAAAGATATAATTTTATTTCGCTAAAATGCAAATTAATACATTTTTTATTTCGCTAAAGTGTAAAAAAAGTCTGTTTCTATTTCGCTAAAATGCAACTAACATCATCTCACCTCTTCTAAAATTTCTTTCGCCATCTGAATCCATTGCGGGGCGACGCCGAGACTTTCTGCTATGTTGAGTGCCTCGTGCGGGACCTCGCCTTCACGGGTCTCGACTAACTCATAGTTCATCTTGCCGTTTTCAAGTCCTTTCACACGAAGACATTTGTTGTTGTATGTCTTTATGTTATAATGCGTCACGATAATAAGACTCATGGCTTTGTCTTGTAGCAGCTTCACTAAGGACAAGACTAAGGCTGTGCCTTCTGTTGGATTTGTGCTGCGTGCCGGCTCACGCAGTGCGCCTCTACGAGAGATTTTATATTCAACAAAATGTTAAAAAAAAAGAGACGGGTCAATGTTTTTTATTCTTAAAGGAATCATTGACGCGTCTCTACATTATATTCATCAGACGCCATATAATGACGTCTCTACATTTTTTCAATTTCTTGGCTTCAAACCTAAGATCTGTCTCGCTTCGTCTGATGTCGCTACTTCACGACCGAGCTCTTTAGCAAGACGAACTACCTTAGCGACTAATTCGCCATTTGATTTTGCAAGGACGCCTCTTGAAAGATAGAGGTTGTCTTCAAAACCGACTCTTACGTTACCGCCCATCGCGATAGCAGCTGCTGCTATTGGGAAAGCGTGACGACCTATACCCGTAGCTGTCCATGTTGAACCTGCAGGAATTGCGTTGACCATCCAGCAGAGGTTTGCTACTGTTGCCGGTGTACAACCCGGTACGCCGAGAACGAAGTTGAACTGCATTGGTGCGCCTGGCACTTCACCTTTACGAGCCATATTTAAGATTGTGTCGATATGACCCATCTCGAAGCATTCGTATTCAGGTTTGATGCCGCGTTCAATCATACGTTTGCCGAAAGCACGCATTGTCGGCATTGTGTTGTCGAAAATCTCGTCACCGAAGTTACATGTTCCGCAGTCTAATGTTGCCATTTCCGGAAGTGGGTTTGTGTCTGTCGATTGAAGACGTTCGTCTGGTGTCATACCTACTGCGCCACCTGTTGATGGGATGAGGATTACGTTAGGGCAAGCTTTGTAGATAGCTTCTTCGCATTCTTGGAAACGAGCGGCGTTTTGGGTTGGAGTGCCGTCGTCGAAACGAACGTGGAGGTGAACTATGGCAGCGCCGGCGTCGACGGCTGACTTAGCTTCTCTTACTATTTCTTCTACTGTATAAGGAACAGCAGGGTTTTGTTCTTTTGTTACTTCTGCGCCGCAGATAGCAGCTGTGATAATGAGTTTTTCCATCGTGTAATATTATTATCTTTCAATTCTTTGACATTGTTTTGGAACTACGCAAGTGCCGCTTGCACGACAAACAACGATTGGTTCTGGCAATACGTCGGCTGCTGAATCGGAGATGTCAGGACGTGGGATGATGACCTTACGTGCCACGAACTCCATCTTACGTGAAGTGTTGCCGATTTTTGTAACCCAGCCTTCAGCTTCGATATAGTCGCCAGCGTAAACTGGTGCCAAAAATTCTATATTGTCGTATGCGCAGAAGAGACCTTCGTCGCCGTCTGTCATAATTAATAATTCTGTAGCGACGTCGCCAAAGAGGTGAACCATGTGAGCACCGTCAACCAAGTTACCGCCGTAGTGAGCATCTTTTGCGCTCATACGCAATCTGATAAGAGATCTATATTCTTTTTCCATTTTCTTAATATTTAATTGTTAATTATTCATCATTGAGACGCATCAATGTGTATTTATATGCAGGAATCATTGGCACGTCTCTACAATTGTCAATTGTTAATTGTTAATTGTTCATTTTTCCAAATAAATTCCGTCAACGAATATACCTGATGCGTGGATTTGTTCCGGTGCTATTTCACCTCTCTTGACGAGTTTTTCTGCTTCAACAACGACATAGTCTGCTGCCATTGCCATGAGAGGATTGAAGTTTTGTGTTGTTCCGAGGAAAACCATGTTACCTTCTTCGTCAACGATGTTAGCGCGTAAGAAAGCGATGTCGGCTTTGAGAGGTTTTTCGAGGATATAATCTTTACCATCTACGTTGACGATTTGTTTTCCGTCTTGGATGATAGTGCCTAAACCTGTTGGGGTGAGGACGCCGCCGAGACCTGCGCCGTAGGCTCTGATACGTTCAGCGAGAGTGCCTTGTGGTACATATTCCACTTCGAGAGTGCCGGCGTTCTTTTGTGCTGCGGTTTCTTTATTGGTTCCTGTATGAGATACAATAGCTTTTTTAACTTGATGATTAGCAACTAATTTACCATGAGCAACATTATCGTATGCTGTGTCGTTAGCGATGATGGTAAGGTCTTTAACGCCTTTTTCCACTATGGCGTCGATGATTTGTACTGCGCTACCGACACCGAGGAAACCTGCGAACATAATAGTCATGCCGTCTTGTACTTTAGCAACGGCTTCTTCTAAAGTTATTTGCTTATTCATATATGTTAAATTTTGATTATAAATCTATATTCACAATAAAGCGCAAATATAATTTTTTTTTCTCAAAGTTTAACACTAACTTTATATTTTATTTTGGATGGCTATTCACAATTAATTCTTTCAGATATTCCGTACTGTTTTTTATTACCTGAGTTGATTTGTATCAATTCTGCAATAAAACCTGTCAAGAACAATTGTGTTCCTATAATCATACAAATCAGAGCGAGGTAGAACAAAGGTCTGTCGGTCATTCCGTAAACAGAATTAAACACCTTTTGGAATACTAGATATATTCCCATAATGAAACCTGCAAAAAACAAGATGGTACCTAAACCTCCGAAGAGGTGCATTGGACGTTTGCCGAATTTGGAAATAAACGTGATTGTTAGCAAGTCGAGGTATCCTCTAACGAAACGGCTCATCCCGAACTTAGTGGTTCCGTATTTTCTCTTTTGGTGTTGGACGACTTTTTCTCCAATATGATTGAATCCTGCAGCTTTAGCGATAACAGGAATATAACGATGCATCTCGCCGTAAACTTCAATATTTTTAATCACATCATTACGATATGCCTTTAGTCCGCAGTTGAAGTCATGAAGTTTTATTCCTGTCATCAGACGAGTTGTGAAGTTAAAGAATTTAGATGGAATATTCTTAGCGAATTTTGAATCATAACGTACTTTTTTCCAACCCGAGACGAGATCATAACCTTTATTTTTTATCATGTCATATAGTTCCGGAATCTCGTCTGGACTATCTTGCAAATCGGCGTCCATTGTTATAACGACATCACCTTCAGCTATTTTAAAGCCTTCGTTAAGAGCAGGCGACTTTCCATAATTTCTTCTAAAACGTATAGCTCTTATATTGTTATTATTTTTAGAAAGATTTTGAATTATATGCCATGATGCATCTGTTGAGCCGTCATCAACGAAGATTATTTCGTATGAAAACTTATGTTCTTCCATTACTCGTCTGATCCATGATTCCAATTCCGGCAATGATTCTTCTTCGTTCAAAAGTGGTATTATGACTGAAATATCCATTATTCCTTAAATTTTCTTTTTGCAAATATAGCAATTATAAGCGAGTAAAATAAAGATAAAATAACATTAATAGAAAACATCGACAACGACACCGCCAAAGGCGACATTAATCTATCGATAGATTCATAATCCATATTATATAAATCAATCCTTGACTCCAAGAAAAAATTATATGCTATGAATAGTACAACACTCAGAATCAAGGCTGATATAACTCCTGTTATAAACAACATTTTAAAAGCAGCACCATAAGAAAAATCTTTCCACACAAATTTATGCTTAAAAAAAGACACAGTGATTGTCGATCCTAATAACGGCACCAAGTAAATCAGAGAGAACATGAAAGACAGCCGTACGTATAGAAACCAATATAATGTTAAATAAACAGATGAAGACAAGATACCTAAAATGAATCCTGCTAAAAGTATTGTTAACCAATACTGTTTTTTGGTATATGTAGGTTCTATAAGCATAAGGATATAAAAAAAGGTAAGTTTGATATCGCACCGCTCAACCATCTACCCTTGCTACCTTCCGGTCCTGGGGGATTCGACAGGAGCTGGTCGTATAAACTTACCCATTGCAAAAATACAATTTTTTCTTATATCTTGACATTATCCTCACTATTTTTTTATAAAAACACGAACCAATTATCGTTCAGCATTTTATAACAACAATATTAAAAAAACTCCATTCAATGTAACAACATAACCAGAATTATTTTATTAAAAATATCATTTCAAGTCGATATATACAGGTAAATGATCGCTGAATCCCCCTTGATATTTCGGACCAACATACGTCCTGAAAAGTTTCTTTCCTCCATAGGTCGCATCTTCAATAAACAGAAACTCTTTATGAAATATTCTAGCAGATTTCTTAACATAATGTAACGATTTCGAATCATACAACGACTTGCTTATGATTATCTGGTCGAAGATTTGCCATCTATATTGATGTTTTAATGTCCCTTCAAAACATAACTTCTTTTCATCAGTAAAAAGATTCACCAAGGTATCATCCTTCTTAAATTCATCTGGTGACTTGGCACCTAAAACATACAATATGCTGTTATCAAAAGGCGTATCATTGAAATCTCCCATGATTATTATCTTTGGAAAATCGTCACAATTAACCACAAGAGAATCAACTTTAGACTTTAAATGTCCTGCTGCGATTTCGCGTAAATAAATTGTTTCCTTCTCACCGCCATATCGCGACGGCCAGTGATTGACGAAACAATGCAAGGTGTCTCCCACCCTATCATAAAACTTGGCATATAAAATGTCACGTGTTTTAATTATCTTATTATTCGGTCCTCTTATCTTTATCGCCTCGCTATATATAAGTTGTAATTTATCAATGGAATAAACCAATGCGACATCGATACCTCTTCTATCATCACCCTCATAATGTATCACCTTATAATTGTGTTTCTTTAGTGGCGTCTCATGAAAAAGCATCGTAGTCACGAATGTATTTTCAACCTCACACAAACCTATTATCGCCAAAGGATTACCTTCCGACAAAGACAAGATCGTCTTATATATATTATTCCTTTTTTTATAAAATCGAGACATCGTCCAATGTTGAGAACCATTCTCCGTATATTCATTATAACTACTGGTAGAATCAATGAAAGGGTCAAAGAAATTCTCTAAATTCCAGAATACTACTCTCAAATTATCACGATTCTGAGAATACACTTTGTCTATTGTAAACATCTGTAATATAACAGACAAGAATAATATTAGAAATATTCTTTTCATAAATTGAGGTTTTATTTTAGTTTTCTGCTGCAAAAGTATATAATAATTTTTGACAAAAAAAATTTTATGAGTATCTTTGTTCGATTTTTAACTATTATTAAGTTATGAGGTATATTATCAACATATTTTTCATCATATTTTTTTTAACATTTGCGCCATTCAGGCTTATGTCACAGGTTAAAATTAAAGTAAAAATTGAAAATCATCAGGATAGTATATATTACCTTCTTAAATATAAAAGTGATAAGACACATACTATTCTCGATAAAAGTTCTGTTTCCGATGATTATAAGACATTCACAAATGACATCAATTATGATGAAGGCATTTACGTTTTGGCGGACAGCGAACAAAATCCACTTCTCGAAATATTATTAGGCAAAGACCAGAGGTTTTCAATTCACGTAGAGGAACTTATGGATTTGGGTAGTTATAAGGTAAAAGGCTGTAAAGAAACATCAGCATATTTCGACATTTATTCCAAAACGACCCACAACAAACTTCATATCAAAGCATTAGAAAGTGAAATGGAATTTTTCCCGGATAATGTAAGAAAAATAGATTCCATAAAATTAAAACATAACGAATATCTTGAATCAATAAGAATTAAGTATCTTAATTCATTTCTTGATACTTATATATATTTCAACAAGGAAATCATTGTGCCTGAAGAATATAAAGATAATAAAGGACAATACATCATTGACCATTATTTTGATGATGTTTTGTTTGGCGACACTCGCATTTTAAATACCCGTCTGTTGAAGAATAAGTTAGACTATTATTTCGATAATTATATGTCTAAACAAACTCCTGAAGTTATTTGTCAAAAAATAGATGATTTGATTAGTATGATAAATGATTCAGAGTTGAGAGTTCAGGGTTCAGAGTCTTCAATAAGAGATTACGTCTTATGGTATTTATACTCAAAATATTTCAATCCCGAAAATATTGAAAACGAATTGGTTTACATACATTTAGTCGACAATTATTTTTCAAAATTAGAAATTGAAAATCTTACTGATAACATCAGAAAAGAAATAATTAAACGAGCCGATATTTTAAGAGACATCACAATTAGGAAAACAGCACCAACATTCTCGTTTACAGACGATAATGGAGATACAATCAGTTTGGACAGCATAAAGTCAAAATATACTGTTTTGTTCTTCTTCAAACCTGATTGTCAGAAATGTATAAGAGACAAAAGAATATTAGGATTGATCAAGAAAAGAAGAAACGATTTAACTGTTTTAGAGATTAATATAAGCGAAGACAATTATAATAATGTAAGTCATGATATTATCAAGAAATATGATGTTATGACAACACCGACAATATATCTTCTTAATAAAAATAAAGAAATTATTGCAAAGCATATAAAAGCAGAAGAAGTTGAATTTCATATAATTAAAAGATAAGATATGAGTTATTTGAGTAATGACACTATTTGTGCAATAGCTACAGCATCGGGAACAGCTGCGATTTCTGTAATTAGAATGTCGGGAGACAAATCTCACGAGATTGCACTTTCAAGATATACAAGAAAAGGCAAAGAACTGACTTTGGAAAACATAACACCAAACAGAATGTATTACGGAGAATTTGTAGACAACGACAATAAAATTATTGACGATGTTATGGTTACGTTTTTCAAGGCACCACATTCCTACACAGGAGAAGATTCAGTTGAGATTGTCTGTCATGGTTCGGTTTTCATTCAGAATAAGATTTTAGAGATTCTCATCGACAATGGTGCTCGTTTGGCGGAAGCAGGAGAATACACAATGCGTGCATTTGTAAACGGCAAGATGGATCTCACTCAGGCAGAAGCCGTAGCCGACATCATATCTTCAAAGAATGAGGCAGAACATCGTGTTGCGATGAACCAATTAAAAGGCGGATTCTCGAAAGAATTGCAAGAACTTAGAAGAAATCTCGTTGACCTCACTTCATTGATGGAATTAGAGCTCGACTTCAGCGAAGAAGACGTAGAGTTCGCCGACAGAACAAGACTTAACAATATTGTAGATAATGCTATTACTCATTTCACTAAACTCACCGAGAGTTTTAAACTTGGAAACGCAATAAAAAGAGGTATCCCTGTCGCTATCGTCGGCGACACCAATGCTGGTAAGAGTACCATTCTCAACGCATTACTCGGTGAAGAAAGAGCTATCGTCTCCGACATTGCAGGTACGACTCGCGACACAATTGAAGAGACACTCAACATCAAAGGCAAGACATTCAGAATTATCGACACAGCTGGTATAAGAGAGACCGACGACACGATAGAAAAGATTGGTATTGAACGAGCTTTTAAAAAGATTGAAGAAGCCGACATCGTATTGGGCATCCTCGACCTGAGCAAAAGCAGCGATGAATATTTCAACTCAGCACGACTCATCATCTCTAACGTCAATCTGCTGACACAAAGACTGATACTTGTATTCAACAAAGTGGACACGAACCAACTCGCCTTATGGACTGACAACGAACAGATTTTATGCGAGTTACGTTCTTCTATTGAGGAAAACATCGAGAGAAACGGCGGTTATATGCTTGACGAATATAAATACAGCATCACTGGGCAAGACTGCCACGACATCAGGAATCTCCTGAAATACACATTCATCTCCGCAAAGAAAAACTCAGATATCGAGAAGTTGAAAGACGACATTCACTTCAACAGTAGCGAACTTAATGTCGATGAAAACGAAGTACTTGTCACGAACCTTCGTCATTACGAAGCATTGATAAACGCCCGCGGTGCATTATTGAAAGTCAAGGAAGGATTACTTTCGGGACTCTCCACCGAGTTTGTCGCCCAAGATCTGAAAGACGTATTATATCATTTGGGCAGCATCACCGGAGAAATCACCAGCGGAGAAATTTTAAAAAACGTGTTTGGCCGCTTCTGCATCGGAAAGTGAAAAATATAAACTTTTTATTGCGTCACGAAAACTCTCCAACTGCCATCCTTCTCTCCACGCTCAACGTACTTCTTTTGAATGAGTTGATAGAGTAACTTTTGAATGGCTGCGATGCTGATACCAGTAATCTCTTTCATATCTGCAAGTGTCAATGTTGATTGTGTACGCATAGCATTAAGAATTTTTGTGTAATTAGGAGTTCGGAATGCTATTCGTTCGCCATCATACCACCAAACATTTTCATTCTTCTCGCTCACAAACAAGACATCATTATACACTTCGGTGGCAAATAAATCATTAAAGTATTTCAGGAACGGACGGATTTCCTTGATGTCAGCATGTGCTCCATCACTGGGAACAGGACCGACTTCAAGATCGGCTTGATGCAAAGCCTCCAAATACTCACTTTTCTTGCGACTACGAACTACAATCATTGGATAATTATGGCGAGTAAGAATAAAGTTTACCATCAGTCGGGCAATACGACCGTTGCCATCTTCAAAGGGGTGAATACGTATATAACGATAGTGGAACAATGCGGCCAACTCTACAGGGGTAAGTTTACCTTCTTGCTCTGCCTTGTTATACCAATCCACTAAGTCTGCCATCAGACTGGGAGTTTCTTCAGGAGAAGCATATTCAAATCTGTCACCATATCGTGTAATTACACTATTAGGACGAGTTTTATACTGTCCAGCATGTATCACATAGCTCGTCTGCACTCCACCTGGTAGATTACGATATACTGTATAATCTTCGCGCAACAACGTTTGATGCAATGTCCTAATAAAGTTCTGCGTCAAAGGAGCTTCTTTTACTTTAGCCTCTTCTGTCATCATCTTCATACCCACATTGCTTGCCGTCATCTCTTGAACATCGCGTATATCGGCCTCGCCAATCACCTTACCAAATAACAACAAGATTTCCGTCTGACCATAAGTCAGCGTATTACCTTCTATATGGTTACTATTATAGTTGAAGTCAACAGTAAAACGACGGCTAAGCCTTTCCCTATCCTTTTCAGACAATGGCTGCAACTCTTGCCATGCAGTCAAAGCCTTCTTAATATTAAGATATTTCATACAGTACCTTATTTAGTATCACACAATGCAAATATACACAATGTTTTCAATATGGTTGTACGAATACAACCTTTTTTATTGTTTACTGCAATAATTTCTGTTCAAATATTATCTATTATCACATTTTCCCGATTCATTTCCACAAATCACCGAACGTCAATTATACCATCATGCAAGAATGGCTGTCAAAGTAAGCCCAGAAATTACCTTGTATTTCCTGGCAATTGCATATCTTTGCTCAACAAATTGAGTTATGAGAA
This sequence comes from Bacteroidales bacterium, assembly GCA_045606865.1. Taxonomy (GTDB): domain Bacteria; phylum Bacteroidota; class Bacteroidia; order Bacteroidales; family F082; genus Limimorpha. The sequence goes on along the minus strand of JAZUST010000141.1, from coordinate 11,803 downwards.
AACGGATAGCGAACATAATTACAACAAGCAGAATTTTAAGCAGTATATGTCTGTTGCTCTGTCCTGTTTTTTCCATTAGCTTTTACATCATATACATATATTGTGGAATTACAGATATGGCAGACGGAGCAATTGCAAGGAGAACAAAATCCGACAGTGAATTGGGCGCAATATTAGACACGATTGCCGACATTGTATTTGTAGCAGGGTGTTTTGTAAAGATACTGCCAACAATGCAATTTCCTGTTTGGCTATGGATTTGGATTGTCATTATAGCCATCATTAAAATAGGCAATTTTATTTGGGTTTTGATTTACAACAAAAAGCTGATATCCCTACATACTATATTGAATAAGGTAACAGGATTTATATTATTTCTGTTCCCCTTAACACTCGGTTTTATTGAACCCGTCTATAGCTCTGCAGCAGTATGTCTCATAGCGACATTGTCGGCTATCGATGAGATGTGGCATATAAGGATGGGAAAAGAAGGTGTTTAGATTATTAAGAAGAAAAGTTTTTTTTCATCTTTTTCTTCTTTATATTGCATAATAATTCCTATTTTTGTAAGGAAATAGTAAATTACAAAAAACAGAGAAATCCATGAACTGCATAAAAGAGGTACTCGAAGAGCGCGGAATCAAACAAACATGGCTTGCTGAACGACTTGGCAAGAGTTTCTGCATTGTAAACTCTTATGTATGTAACCGCCGACAGCCAAGTCTCGAAGTCCTCTTCGAGATAGCTAAGATATTAAATGTAGATCCTAAGGAATTAATTGACAGTAAAGTTTGATATATCATGGCTAAGACTCAAGACGAAATAAAAGAATTGCTTTCCACAGATTTATTTAAAAAGGGAATGGCGAATAATTATATTGCTATCAACAGCGATAATAGTTATATAACATATTATTGTAAGAATAATGCACGACGCAAACTCTGCAATCCTGAAGAATTTGTACAAGCGACAGCATATCTGAAACTAATCATTGACTACAATTATTCACCTCTGAATATATCCGTCAATGAAAATGTACAGATAGGTTCTTCCATAAAAGAAGCTGATATTCTTGTCTATAATGAGACGAATTCTAAGATTCTGATTGTTGTTGAGTGTAAAGAGGAACAAATAAATGAAAGACAATTTCAGGTTGCTGTCGATCAAGCATATAGCTATGCTCATTCTTTGGCCAGTCAGTATATCTGGGTTACGTCTGGAATTAAAGATGAGTACTTTGAGATTGTTGAACTATATCCCGTAGAACGAATTAGCATCTCCGATATACCCAAACAAGCGGGGAAGGTTGAAAGGTATAAATATGTAAAAGGGGTAAGAGAACCTCAGGCAGGAACACAAGCTGAATTGAGGCAAAAGTTTAAATCGGCTCATGATGCTTTGTGGGGCGGTGGAGCATTAGCTCCTACGACTGCTTTTGATGAATTGGACAAACTTATCTTCTGTAAAATATGGGATGAAAAATGGAGGGATAATGCGCCGAAGACCAAAGGTGAACCGTTTGCTTTCCAAATCATATCTTATCCAGAGGACAAAGATGACAAACAGAATCTGAAAGCCAAAACGGAACTTGAAAAACGTGTTCGAGAATTATATGAACATGGGCGCAAGAAAGATCCGGAAGTTTTCAAAGATGATATCAAGCTTGACAAGCACAAGATATATACTGTTGTTCAGTATCTGCAAGATATAAATCTTTCGAGAACAGATCTTGACGCAAAAGGTGTTGCCTTTCAAAGTTTCATGGGGGAATTCTTCCGAGGAGATTTCGGACAATTTTTCACACCCAATCCTATCGTCGAGTTTATCGTTAATTCTATAAATATTGACAAGGATTGGAAAGTGCTTGACACATCTTGCGGAAGTGGTGGATTCTTGCTTCATGCTTTAAAAGCAATTCGTGACGAAGCAAATGAAATATATGGTGAGAATGCAGAAAGCGCATCATGGAAAGACTATTGGCATGAGTTTGCCGAAAAACATTTATTTGGCATTGAAATCAACGAGCAAATATCGCGCGTTGCCAAAATGAACATGATCATTCACGATGACGGTCATACTAACATAATCACAAACGACGGCCTTAAGAACAATAAAACATTGGAAATTGAAAATCGCAATCTCAAATTCCAGGACGGAACGTTTGATTTGATTATGACCAACCCTCCATTTGGTTCTACTATTAAGGCCGATGAAGTAAACTATTATAAAGAGTATGAACTATTTGAAAAAAATCTTGGCATAACAGAGATTAAAGACCGAATTGCAGATGACAATAATAAAAAGAAATGGCGCGCATCTCAAAGTACAGAAATTCTGTTTTTGGAACGATGCCATAAATATCTGAATGAAGAAAATGGCTATTTGGTAATAGTTGTACCTGATGGCATTCTGACAAATTCAACAAGTCAATATGTGCGTGATTGGCTTGTAGAAAAGTTCAGAATACTTGCTGTAGTTTCCCTACCGCAGCATACTTTTTCACACGTCAAAGCTGGTGTGAAATCTTCTATCTTATTTCTCAAAAAACATCCAAAAAATGTAATTCAGAAATTTGAACAAACGCTTAAAGATGTTAAGGCTTTTATGCAGAAAGAAAAATGTCTTGACAAAGAACAGCGTACAGAGCGGATGTTAGAGCTTTACAAGGAACGAATCTTTCAGTTTATTGATGACTATAAGGTTCTAATGATAGAGGTTGAGAATATTGGTTATGATGCAACTGGCAAGAAGATAGCAGGAAGCGAATTACCAGAAGTTGCAATTAAAATAAAGGAATATATAAGTGCATTATAATTCATTTTAAAAGAAATGGTGACGACCAATATCATACATATAAGTGATGCTATAAATGGCAGATTAGATCCGCATCAATTCAACCAAGAAAGAATGGAAATGTTGAAACGAATCTATTCCACAAAACATTGGTGTAAATTAAAGGACGTTGTTACTAATGTAAAAACAACTACTCAGACATTATCAGACAAGGATATTTATGTAGGATTGGAAAATATCACAAGTAATATTGGCGAGTATTTTCCTACCGGAGAAAAACAATCAATATCATCTGCTGCAGTGTTTAAGCAAGGTGATATCCTATTCCCAAAATTGAGACCATATTTGAATAAAGTATATCGCGCAGAATTTGACGGGAAATGTTCAACTGAGTTTCATGTTTTCAAGGCAAAAGGGATTAACCCAAACTATCTAACCATTATTCTACGTTCCAACATTGTCCTTGCTCAAACAAAACACTTAATGACAGGGAATACTCTTCCTAGACTACAAACAACAGATATAGAAAATCTTCTTCTTCCTATAATTCAAGATGAAGAGCAAGAAGAAATAATAAGAATATATAATAAGGGATTAAATGGCAAATTTGACAATGATAAAAAGGCCAAGTCATTATTAGGAGAGATAGATTCTTTTATATTAAAAGAACTCGGAGTTTTTTTACCTTCAAGAGATACTTATGCCAAAGAAAATAAAGCAACATTATCCCAATTGATAGGAAACCGATATGACCCATATTACCATAATGAATACTTTGAGAAAGCATTTAAATCCCTAAAAGAGACTTCTAATTATAGATTGGTAAGATTGAGTGATATTTCTGTATTGATAACAAGTGGTATTACTCCTAAGTCTGGCGGGGAAGATTATACAGATTCTGAACATGGAGTGGCTTTTATCAGAAGTGGCGACATTGACATTATGGGCGAAGTTGATTTTGACAATTTATTATACATAAAACGCGAAATCCACAATACGCGAATGAAGTCATCTAAAGTACAAGAAGGAGATATAATGATTGCTATAGTTGGTGCAACAATAGGACAAGTGGGAATTTATCATTCGTCTCGTGAAGCAAATATCAATCAGGCTATAGCTTTAGTTCGATTGAAAGAAGGATATAATCCGGAATATATTAAGGAGGTAATAAAATCTTCAATAGGTCAGCTAAATCTTGATCGCTTTAAACGACCAGTAGCTAGAGCTAATATAAATCTTGAAGAAATATCCTCAATGCATATCCCTGTACCCGAAATAGGGGATCAAAATAAGATTGTAGAAAGTGTCGTTTCAATACGACAACAGGCAAAACAACTTCAAAAAGAGGGAGTTGAATTACTTGAAAAGGTAAAACAAGAAATAGAAAAAATTATATTAGGTAATTAATAGAAGAATATATTAATAGATATTATGGCAAAGTTAGAAGGAATAATATATAAGACATTTGATCATTATGTAGTGCTCAGAGGTTTTGCTCCAATAAAAGATTTGGCTGCAATATCTCATAAGCCAGATTCATACCAAAGAAATGCTTTGGATAATCATAAAAAAGAAATTGTTGAGTTTTTGAAAAATGGCGAATACAAGTATTTCCCAGAAATAACCCTTGCTTGCAGAGTTAATGACTATGAAAATTTTGCTAGAAATATCGGTATTGATAATGCAGTAGATAGGAATGATGCACAATTTGTTTCAGGGTTAAAAGTTTTAAGTGAAAGACTACCTTATGAGGGGTACAGAGCCAGACATGCTTATTTAATCAAAGGGACAAATCATGAATTAGTTAGGGTTGATGGGAACCACAGATTGGAACCTTTTGACAATCCTAATGATAGTGTTTGGACTGAAACAAATGCGGATATAAATGAGTTGAATACACTTATTGTACCTTTTACTGTGATATTCTCAGCTCAAGAACAAGCTGACAAGTTTGAAGCAGGTATATTCCATAACATAAATTTTAAACAAGAACCGTTAAGACAAGAAGCAAGCTTGAAGATTATTCATGATTTGAATGTGTTTGACGATAAGGAAAATTTAGGAGCAGAATATCCTATAGCACTTCGTCTAATAAATAAAATTAAATCAGGACGATACAATGCGATTCCTTGGTTAAGTGTTAATGATTCTATTGACAAAGACTATTACCGCACTTCTTGCCTAAGAATTGTACAACTAATAAACAAATTTGTCCCCAAAATTAAAGAAGCATACGAAGACGGGGAAAAACGTTTGTCAGATACTCAAGCAAAATATGATGAGTTGAATTCAAAATTAGCTGAACTCCAGAAATCACGTAATGGTTTAATAGATACATTTAATGATTTTAAATTTAAGAGCCATTATGATGTAACTTCACCAGAATATAAAGCATTAGAGAAAGATGTTTATGAATATAGTTTGCTTGTGCGTGATTTGGAAAATCAATACAATGGAGCAAAACACTCATTAGAAGTAAAAAAGAGTCAATTGCAAACATATCAATCATTTCTATACAAGACAAAAGATGTAAATTTCATAGAACAAGCTTTAAATATAGTTGCACGAGAATATGAACAATTTGAGGAGAACGAACATGGAAATATTGCTTTCCTATGTACAATGGTATTTTATGCATTACTAGATAAGAATCGACTTAAATCTTTTGTGTATTGGGCGAAACAAAATGGAATAAACAAGATTGTTGATTCGGATGATCTGTCTGACGATGGCTCAGAAAATTTGGTAAATATGTTTGAGCGAATTCACCAATCAAAAAGAAATGAAATATTCATATCTATGCAATTTGGGGATTCGCAAAGCGAACTAATATACGAAAAGATTGTTCGTGCGATTGAAAAATTCAATGCTAAACATAAAAGCATTACATTGAATGCTCAACCAATTCGGATTGATAAAACTATAGAGTCAAGTACGTATTCGATTCAAGATAGAATTTTGGAAGCTATTCAGGATTGTAGTCTGATAATCGCAGATTTGAGCAGCGCAAACATCAATGTTTATCATGAAATCGGTTATGCTATGGGAGTAGCAGAATCACATAATATGTTCCCTAATATGATACTTCTATACAAAGAAGACACTGATTTTAATAAGGAAAGGAAGACAGACACTGATAAATTTATAGGTTTTAATCTCAGAAATCTTTCACAACTGCGTTTTAAAAACTATGAGCAATTAGTAGATGGTCTTGTTGAAAGATTGGAAAAACATTACGGTGTATAATTATGGGCAAAACAGTAACTACATATTTAATAGACGGAGATCCGAAAGGAACTCAATATGCATTCATCAGCAACAAGATTTGCCAGATGTTTGTTGTTCCACGCTCAAACCTCTCTTATCTAAACACGCAAGAGAAGTTGCAGAAGCCTGCGTTTTACATCCTTCTCGGTGAAGATGAAGCAACCAAACCACAAGCATATATCGGAGAGACCGAGAATTTTCGTGAGCGTGTGAAAGACCACGATAGCAAGAAAGCGTTCTGGCAAAAGGCTCTCATATTCGTATCGAAAGATGCTGATATGACAAAAGCAGATGTTCAATATTTGGAATATAAAGCTATCTCTGAGGCAAAAAGAGCTAACACCTTTGTGTTAAACGACAACAAACAAACTCCAAAAGCACCTAACTTGCCTGAGTATCAGCAAGACTCTATGGATGAGTTTTTCGAGGATGTCAAATTTTTGGCATCATTCATCGGCTGTAATATTTTTGAAACCGTACAAGAGAACGAAGAACATTTATTCTATACAAAAGGTCGTGGTTGCGACGCAAAGGGTTTCTACAACACAAGCGGTTTTACTGTATTGAAAGATAGCGTAATTGCCCAAAGCGCAACACCTTCTTTCAGTTGGGTTGAAGAACGTGAGAAGATTATCAAGGAATATTCTGTTTTAGACAACGGCAAGTTAATAATGACATCCGACAAAACATTCACAAGTCCAAGTACAGCTGCTTGTTTTTGTTTAGGTCGTTCCTCAAATGGTTGGATTGAATGGAAAGATAATGATGGAAACACATTAGATTCAGTGTATAGAAAACAATTAGAATAGAATATTATGAAACTTATAGACATTATTGCAATTTTAGGCGCCCTTGCATGGCTCCCTCAAATTTTTTCATGGATTTATAATTGGCTGAAGAAACCAAAGATTTCAATATACCATGATGGAGAAGCGGAAGTTGGGTATATCAAAAATGGCAATGCATTTAATCTTAGGTTTTCATTTTTAGCACGAGATAAACATGCGCTTATTGATGATATTGAACTCCACCTTACCGATAAGGATGGGGCACATCATATACTCAAATGGATGTGGTATAGTGAAACATTTTATGAGCTTCAAGGACCTGCAGGTAACTCAACTATGGCAAAACAGCAGAACGCTATTGCTATTAACGCATTTCGAGATGTATTGATTGAAAAGTTTATTGGATTTCAGTCGGTTGCTTTTCTAGACAAAAGGAAATTATTAGCATATAAGTTGACCACATTAGTTGAAAATCAAAAAACAAATGGTGCTGTAGATATGGAAGCTGTTAAACGGTCTCACGAATACAATGAATTGATCCGTTTATACAAAAATTCCCTACTGTGGAAAGCTGGAGAATATTCAGCTATAGCAAAAATACATATAGCAGACACAAATGAAACAATTGAACATACATTGAGTTTTAGACTATCAGAACTTGAGATTGATACTTTAAATAAGAATATAGAATTTGCAAAATCTGTGGTTGATTGCGAGTTTATCGACACATCTCAACAACTCGCAGGTACTTGGTTATGGGCAAAGCCAACAATTAATTGATAGCATAATATTTTATGACCAAAATATCCATTCGATTTTATAATGACCGAGAGGTGCGAGCTGTTTGGGATGAGGAAAAATCCAAATGGTGGTTCTCTGTGCTAGATATCGTTGGGGTGCTGAACGACCAAGACGACTACCAGAAAAACCGAAACTACTGGAAATATTTCAAAACAAAACTCAAAGGCGAGAATAGCGAAGTGGTTAGTCGCACTAACCAGTTGAAATTACTTGCGCCCGATGGCAAGCGACGACTCGCTGATGTCCTCGACTACGATGGCGTTCTGCTCCTCGCAAAGAGTTTTCCAAACGCCCGAGCGATGCGTTTTGTCGAGTGGTTTACCTATAGCGACGAGACTATTGACGGCAAAAGCAAGTCGAAGGCGTATGCCCTTTTCGAGAGCAGCCTAATTGAAAATATCGAGGTCGGCACGGTGAAAGGCTTGCAGCAGATTCACGCCTACCTATTTGGCGGTTTGTACGATTTTGCCGGTCAGATTCGTACGGTGAATATCGCCAAGGGAGGTTTTCAGTTTGCAATGGCGCAATTCCTTCCGCAGACGCTTACTACAATTGAGCAGATGCCCGAAACGAATTTCGAGGAGATTGCTGACAAGTATGTTGAGATGAACATCGCCCACCCATTCCGTGAGGGTAATGGTCGTGCTACTCGTATTTGGCTTGATCTGATTCTCAAAAAACAGTTGCAAAAATGCGTTGATTGGAGTAAGATTGACAAGAACGACTACTTGAATGCGATGCAAAAAAGTGTCGCTGACTCGTCGGATATTAAGCGACTTTTACAGTCTGCTTTAACCGACAAAATCAACGATCGTGAGACCTTTATGAAGGGTATAGACTACTCGTACTACTACGAGCAGGAGGAGTAATAATGTTTAAAGATTGAGGTATGAAAAGTGTATTTTCGAAAATATTATTAGGATTAGCAATAATGTCACTAATCCTAATTTTAGTTATTGAATTAGGACTGGGATTTATTCCATGTGATAAATACAAAGAATGGAACTCTATTGCAGTAATACTTTCATCTGGATATCTGGGTAGTTATATTGTTTATTTTCTAACTATTGTTATTCCAGAATGCAAGGATAGGAAACGAACAATAGAAGCAAGAAGAAAGATGTTCATAATATCAACCAGTCTTGTGACAAGTAATATTATTGCACAAATTAGAGGAGGAATTACTAGTAGCAAAGAAATTACTGCTGATGATTTATGTATGAATCTAAAAAAGACACCTCTGTATGATAGATTCGTTAATGCTCATAATGAAGAAAGCCTTTGTGAGGCCATATGGCGCACATATCAATATTTTAGAGAGAGTTTTCTGGAGTATTGTATTCTTTGGGATAAATATTTAGATGCAGAGTCGTTAGAATTAATAGCAGAGATAAAAGATTGCGCTTTTTACAGATGCTTAAATGAGCAATTTTCATTATACAACACAAAACCGATCATTTTACCAGATGGACGTAGAGTTTTCGAATATAAAAGCTTGGATAGAATCAATCTAATAGAGGAACAAGAATACGACCAAATTGTGAGATATTTAATGGAACATCTTGGTTCTCTAATAACACTAATAAATAAACTAAAAAAACACATCGTCTAGCCATCGAATATGTAGATAACTCGACATTATCTATTGCAGAGTGTATAATTTGAATATTAAAAAAAACAACTCGTGAGGTTGACATGACCCCCGAAAGTTAGACAAAAAACTTTTTGGGTTCATGTCAAATTTATCGGACTCCCTTATTGGCTATCAATTTTATCTCACCATTCTGAGCATCTTTCAATATCGCTTTTACAAAGTCTCGTGCATCAATAGCGATGACTTTCTTTTCATTTGTGTATTTATACTCGTACTTGATTTCATTGATTTTAATCTTCCCCCATCGAGTATTCAGAAATGCATCTTCGTATTTGAAAATAATATCTGAATCAGAATCTTTTGGAAGTTCTTCCTCTATTTTTTCAAGTGTAGTCATTATGGTTCCATTCGAATCAATAATGTTTCTATCAATAAGTTCTAGAGGAATATGCGTTGCATATATCCAAGAAGAATCCTTATTGAGACTCATCCAACTGAGATATTGTTTATACCTAGACACACTGAATTTTTCTGTTTCTGAATCGTTCTCGTCTACCAAGAATAAGCATCGTCTAACAGAAATGTCGAAATTCATTTCAACTTCGCCAATAATAGCTTCACCTGGATTAGGATTTCTCAATTCCTTTAAATCTATTCCATAATATGAAGCATACTCTTTAGCTCCTTTTTGATACCCAACTTTAGTTACCATAATCCCTTTTACATCAACTAAATCGTATAAAGCTCCAAAGAAGTCTCTTACTCGACCAATAGGTACTGCTTGATTATAGTTTTTACATTCTATAGCAACTTTATGCTTGCTTCCGGCAATTTCATATTCCCAATAAACATCTATCTGATGTTCTTGTCCCGACCTGCCTTTCAACTTAACATTATGTTGCACCATGGTCGTTTTTAAAACATCAGCATTAACCAACTCTTGATATATCTCTTGAGTAAACTTTTCGTATTCAATATTGGGATTCATATATGTAGGGTATTATTATTTATAATAGCTTTATGATTTTTAATTATTGTATCATTGAGCGATTTCTTATCTCCAATGTGATATCCATATAACTTCGCTTACCCTCAATGTAGTCAGCATAGAGGATTTCGGCATCCCTACCTTTTAGGATACGGCACTTGCCACACTCCTCGCAATCGTGTAGGCATTTCCAGGCTTCCATGACATAAGCCAGCCTTTCCTCTTTGCTGGAATTGTCTATCTTTGGTGGTTGCATGGTTTCTTCAAATTAAATAATTGCCACCTTTATTACCCCATCCAATTTATTCTCAAAGATACGATACGCCTCCTCTATCTCACTCAATTTAAAACGATGCGTGATGAGCGGCGTGGTGTCAATCTTGCCTTCTTCTATCAATTTGAGAACTTCCTCGCAATCGCAGCCGTCGACTCCGCCAGTCTTGAAAGTGAGGTTCTTGCCATACATATCAGGCAGAGGAAGAATTTGCGGCTGGTCGTAAAGAGCCACCACCGTTACAATCGCATTCGGACGGGCGCACTCCCACGCCAAGCGGAAGGTGTCATCAGCTCCGGCCACTTCGAGCACTCGGTCGGCTCCTCCGTGATCGCTATTTTTCAAGACAAAGTCCTTACATCCTTCGGGAGTGGTGAGCAGTACTTCAGGGTAATGCGCTTGCACAAACCGACGTCTTTCCTCAGACTTTTCGCATACAATGATGCGCTTGGGCTTATGAAGCATCACGCAAAGAAGGGTACAGATACCTGTAGGTCCCGCTCCTATGATCAGTACGGTATCCTCTTCGGTAATCTCCGATATGCGAGCCGTCCAGAATCCTGTCGCCAAGACATCACCCACGAACAAAGCCTGTTCATCCGTCACGCTATCAGGGATTCTGTTCAGTCCTTGATTAGCCAAAGGAACGCGCACATATTCCGTCTGTCCGCCATCGATGCGGCATCCTAAAGCCCATCCGCCATCAGGATTGGTGCAGTTATTCACATAACCGTTCTTACAGAAGAAGCACTCACCGCAGTAAGTCTCAACATTGACTGTCACACGCTCGCCTGGTTTTACATTAGTGACCTCCTCTCCTACTTCTTCCACCACGCCAACCATCTCATGTCCGACTGTTATCCCCGGCACCGCACGAGGCACGCTTCCGTGTTTGATATGAAGGTCACTGGTACAGATACTACCCATCGTCACCCGAACAATGGCATCGGTTGGTTCTATCAACACAGGCTTCGGTTTCTCCACCAAAGCGAACTTTCCATTTTCTATGTATGTGTATGCTAGCATAATACTCTTTTATATCATCAACATAATCCGTCCTTCTGCCTTGACAAACATATCGGGAAAGCGGCAGATAACAGCATAAACCTGATTGGACGTTACAGGTTGTCCATCCTTGCGGATATGCAATTGTTGGCGGTTAATCATTTCTGCAATCTGCTCCGTCCGCATCCCCCTGTTTTGGGTAGCGAGGCAGTAAAGTATGGCTTCTTCAATTTTCATATATCTATTTTACGCCATGAATTTTTCAATCAATCCTTTCAAGACGTCAGCATCCA
>JAZUST010000140.1:0-14934 GCA_045606865.1 Bacteroidales bacterium | reverse complement strand
AATTGACAATTTAAAGATAGTAGAGACGTAACCCCTGTGGCGTCTTCGAATTGAAAGTTGAAAATTATGGTAGAGACGTCACCCCTGTGGCGTCTTCGAATTGAAAGTTGAAAATTATGGTAGAGACGTCACCCCTGTGGCGTCTTCGAATTGAAAATTGAAAATTATAGTAGAGACGTCACCCCTGTGGCGTCTTCGAATTGAAAGTTGAAAATTATAGTAGAGACGTCACCCCTGTGGCGTCTTCGAATTGAAAATTGAAAATTATAGTAGAGACGTCACCCCTGTGGCGTCTTCGAATTGAAAGTTGAAAAAAATAAATAATTTGGTTTAAGGTCTAATGCTTAAAGTTTAAGGTTGATTTTGATAAACTTCAAAACTTAAAACTCTCAACTTTAAAACTGCTTTAAACTTTAAACCTTAAACTTTAAACTTTAAAAATCATGTTACCAAAAGCATTATCACAAAGACTGGTCAAAAGTGAAGACCTTAATCACCACAAGACATTCTTCGCAGGAAGATGTGCTGAGTGGTTCGTAGAAACATCATTTATCGCTGTTGCAGAATATATCAATCCTCAGCATATTGTGTGTCTGAAAGTTCACGGATTGGAGTTCCTACATCCAATCTATGCTGGCGACGCTCTTTCTTTTGAAAGTACTGTAATTGCCAACGGAAGAAGCACATTGACAGTTTATACTAAAGTCACTTGTAATAAGACTCCGGAAAGAATTTTCTGTGACGGTTTCGCTACTTTCGTACACGTCAATGACGACACTGTGCCGCAACCTCACGGAATTGTCATCACTCCAACAACAGAAGAAGAAGCGAGATTACAAGAAGAAGCGAAGGCTCTCGTTTTGAAATCGAAAGAAAAGAAATGATATTTGACTGTTAGACTGAATTGAAAGTCACGATGTGAAAAAATGTGGATGAAGTCTGTTGTCTGTTGTCCGTTGTCTGTTGACATTAAAAATTATTTCTTTTGTAAAACATTTTTAAAATTACGTCGTTAAAATTACGAAGTGATTAATTATGTGGACGAAGACTGTTGTCTGTTGTCCGTTGACTGTTGACAATAAAAATAACTATGGTAAAAACAAGTATCCTCTGGGCTGATGATGAGATAGAACTTCTCAGACCGCATATTATGTTTCTTGAAAAGAAAGGTTATGAAGTGGTTACGACCAACAATGGCAGCGAAGCCATCGACTTGGTTCGTGAGCGTCATTTCGATATAGTTTTTTTAGATGAGCAGATGCCTGGCATTTCCGGTGTCGAGACTTTGGAAAGAATTAAGGTGGAGTTTCCGAATCTTCCTATCGTGATGATTACCAAGAGCGAGGAGGAAAGTATCATGGAAGATGCCATCGGAAGTAAGATAGCGGATTATCTTATCAAGCCTGTAAATCCGAACCAGATTCTGCTTTCCTTGAAGAGAAACCTCGAACAGAAACAGCTTGTCGATGAGAAATCGACTTCAAAATATCAACAGGAATTCCGTAAGATTGGAATGGAGATAAACAATAATCTTAATTATAACGAATGGATTGATGTTTATAAAAGCTTGACTCGCTGGGAGTTGGAACTTCAGAAATCTAACGACGAAGGTATCAAGGAAATACTTTCAATGCAAAAGTTAGAAGCTGATAATCTTTTCTCTCGTTACGTTGAGCGTAATTATGTGGATTGGGTTCAGCCTAATAGCGATGATAAACCAACGCTTTCTCATACTCTGATTAGAGATAAAGTCATTCCGCGTCTCGATGAAAGCGATAAACCTTTGTTTTTCATTCTTATTGATAATCTTCGTTACGACCAGTGGAAGTCGATACAGACTTTGTTGGAACCTTATTTCCGTACAGAAAACGACGATCTCTATTATAGTATTCTTCCAACCACAACTCAATATGCACGTAACTCTATCTTCGCGGGTCTGATGCCTTTGGAAATTAGAAAACGTTTTCCTAAATATTGGACTGACGAAGAAGACGAAGGTACTAAGAATCAATATGAAGGTGAGTTGCTCGGTGAACAGTTAAGACGTTTTGGAAAGAATATAAAATATTCGTATAACAAAGTTCTAAATCTTGCCGCAGGAAAGAAACTCGCTGAGCAGATGTCGAATCTGATGCAGAATAAACTCAATGTGATTGTCTATAACTTCGTCGATATGTTGTCGCATGCTCGTACAGAGATGGAGATAATCAGGGAGTTGGCTGCCGATGAAGAGGCTTATCGCTCGTTGATGCTTTCATGGTTTGAGCATTCTTCTTTGTTCGACATCATGAAATTTATCTCTCAGAAAAAATGTAATGTAATCGTAACAACCGACCATGGTTCTGTTTGGGTGAAAGACGCGGTTAAGATTTTGGGTGATAAGGCGGTAAATACTAATCTTCGTTATAAATACGGTAAGAGTTTGAAATATAATGCTAAAGAAGTCTTTGAAATCCGTGACCCGGAAAAGATCTTCTTGCCGAGAATAAATGTAAGCACGAGTTATGTCTTCTGCCGTTCAAACGACTTCTTCGCTTATCCTAACAATTACAATTATTACGTTAATTATTATAAAAACACATTCCAACATGGCGGCATCTCTATGAACGAGATGTTGATACCTGTTGCGTTCCTTACAAGTAAATAATTTAATATGCAAGATACAACATTTGAAATCAATAATATAGAAGAATTGTCGCAGGTCTCTGACTTGCTCATTAGCTGGCGCGATAAATCCAATATAATCGCTTTTTACGGAAATATGGGAGCCGGCAAGACTACTTTGATAAAAAATCTTTGTGCGAAATTAGGCGTACAAGATGAAGTCAACAGTCCGACTTTCGCTTTGGTCAATGAATATCAAACGGATACCTTCGATTCGATTTTCCATTTCGATTTCTATAGAATAAAAAGTTTGGAAGAAGTTTTTGATATTGGTTATGAAGATTATTTCTATGGTGGCAGTCTTTGCCTTTTAGAATGGCCGGAACTTATTGATCCTCTGATGCCTGAACATTTTATTAAAGTCGAGATAACATTAGGAGAGACAGATACGAGCAGAAAAATAAAATGCTCGATGATATAACGGTATTTTTTTGAAAATTTAGCTGTAATTATCTTGATAAATAAATATAAAAGACTTATCTTTGTCGATAAAATATTGTAACGATGAAGAAGGTCTTTTTTATTTCTATAATTTTGTTTTTGATGAATGTCAATCTCTTATCTAAAAGTGTTGATGTTCAAACAGCAAAGTCGTTGGGAACATTGTTCTTGAAGAATAATACGAATCTAAAAAACATAGATTTGGATTTAGCATACACGTCGTCGACACATAAAGGCGAGATTGCTTTCTATGTGTTTACCAACAAAGGCAAGGGTTTCGTAATAGTTTCTGCTGATGACAGAATGCGGCCTGTTTTAGGATATTCTGGTGATAATGTATTTAATAGCAATAATATAAATCCTAATCTGAATACTTTCTTCTGCAATTATGTGTCGACTTACGAATATGTCGTCGACAATGATTTGGAAAGAACAGAATCTGCTAAAAAAGATTGGGAATGTTTGAAAAATACAGGAAAACTTTCTTTTAACAGAACAGATAACTTCGTTAAACCTTTAGTCACGACAACATGGAATCAATCTGATCTATATAATTCGATGTGTCCGGAAGATCCTGCTGGATATGGCGGGCATGTAAAGTCGGGTTGTGTCGCAAACGCTATGGCTCAGATAATGAATTACTGGGAATGGCCACAGGTAGGAGAAGGCTCTTATTCTTTTCAAAGTGATTACGGTGTCTTGGACGTTGACTTCGGGAATACAAATTATTGTTACGAACTTATGCCCGAATTTTTGGATTATACTTCGATACAGCCAGAAATTGATGCGGTGGCCTTGTTGCAATATCATGCAGGCGTTAGCGTAGATATGATGTATGGTCCGAATGCGAGCGGAGCTTATTCGTATCATGTCCCCATTGCGATGTTGTATTGCTTCCGTTATGAATGTGATTTGTACACAACATACTTAAATAACTTAGATGGTGGCATTGTAGAATGGGAAAATTTGTTGCGTGAGAGTTTTGATAGGGGAGAGCCGCTCTATTATGCAGCATTTGGTTCTGATGGCGCCCATGCTTTCGTGTGTTCTGGCTACGATGATAATAACTTGTTCCATTTCAATTGGGGATGGCAGGGATTCGATAATGGCTATTACGCTATAGATAATTTTTATCTTACATATCACGATTTCCCATACGGTCATGAAGTGATTTTTAACTTACGCCCAAAAAGTAATTACTATAACCAACCAAAACCTGTTGAGAATGTTGTGATTGAAGTTAATGATGAAACTCTGTTGAATACAATTTCTTTCGATGCGCCAACACAAAAACTTAATGATGACGCACTCTCAAAGATTGATTCTATAATAATACTGCGTAATACAGAGCATTTGTTTACATTTAATAATCCAACCCCAGGTGAGACATTGTATTATGAAGATCAATTGGATAAGAATGGAGTGAATTATTATTGTGTTTACCCTATGGTTAATGGTTTGAAAGGTAAGGCTGTCATCGATACTGTCGTGACCGGTCCGCTTTGTGAACTAAGATTCAATCTATACGACTCTGATGATGACGGCTGGCTTTCGCCTTCTATCTCAGTATTAGATTCTCGAGGCATTGTCGTGAAAAGAATAGGTTTAGAAAATGGTTCGTTTGATACTATTACGGTATCTGTCCCTGATAATGACACGCTTACGTTCTTCTGGAATTATGTCAATGCTGCATATTCTGACGAAGATGATGAATGTTCTTTTGAAATTTATGATAAAGATATAATGATATATCAGTCGGAAGACAAACCTCAAGTTGGTGAGTTATTTAATTATTATGTTGATTGCGAACATATAAATGTTGCAGAGAATAGCATGGATAATGAAATCCATATATATCCGAATCCTGTTGGAGACAATATCTTCTTCTCAGGATATAAGATTAAGAATATAGTGATTTATAATTCATTAGGACAGGAAATTTGTAATGAGACAATTGCTGATAATAAATTTAACGTAAGTTTCTTGAAAGAAGGATTATATCTTGTGAAGTTACAGGATGAAGATTCTAATGTTGTTGTCAGAAAATTTATTAAGAAATAATATTTTAGGTTATAAAAATAACGCTATGAAAAAGATAGTTTTTGTAGGAAGCGGTGCTATTGCGACAGCCATAGGCAATGTTTTAGCAAGAAAAGGAATGTATGATGTTACTTTGCTTTCTATTGAAGAAGAAGTAGTGGAGTCTATTAACAACCAGAGACTTAATATAACGTATTTCCCTAATGTGAAATTGTCGAGAACTCTTAAGGCTTCCTCAGATATAAATATACTGAGCGATGCTGATGTGATCTTTATGGCAATACCATCGACTGCAGTGGTTGACTATTTGTTTGAGAATAAGAAATATTTGAATCCAAGAGCTATTATAGTAAATCTTGCTAAAGGTTTCGGAAAAGATGACAAACTCATCCCTGATTGTGTAAAGAACTTCCTTGTAAATCCATTACTTACGATGAAAGGACCTTCTTTTGCCCGTGAGATAATAAATCGTCAGGAAACAGGTTTCACATTGGCATCATATACCAATGAATTTTTTAATGAAGTTGCGGATCTGTTCGAAAATACAAACATCTGCTTCGATTATTCTAACGACATGAACGGCGTCGAATATGCAAGTATCTTGAAAAATATTTATGCTATAATTATTGGTATGCTCGATGCTAACTATGATTCCGCAAATATGAGGTCGTTAATTATAACTAAGGCAATCAATGAGATGCGTAGTCTTCTTATCAATTTCGGAGGTAAGGATATAACCATGTTCAATTATTGCGGCTTCGGCGATTTCTCTCTTACAGCTCTCAACGACATGAGCCGTAACAGAACATTAGGACTTCTCATCGGTAAAGGATTCTTTAATAGCGGAATATCAGAAAAAGTAGTGCTCGAAGGACGTATCGCTGTCGATGTCTTCTATCAGAAAGTTCAAGATAGTCATATAGATATTAATGCTTATCCTCTGATGTCGGAACTCTATCATGTGTTTAATGACAATGATTATCCAACAAAGAAGTTCGTTAAAAATATCTTAAATAAGATCAAATAACTCTAATTTCAATTCTTAATTGTAAATTGTTAACTGTTAATTGTAAATTGTAAATTGAAATAATGGGTATCGTCGTTCGTCAGAGTATTAAAGGTACGATAATGAATTATTTGGGAGTGTTGGTGGGATTTATCACCACATTCTTTATCGTTACTAAATATCTTACTACGGAAGAAGTCGGTCTGACGCGCGTACTCGTTGATGCTTCGATATTGCTTTCAGGACTTGCTCAACTTGGAATGAGTACGTCCGCAATGCGGTATTACCCATATTTTAAAGATGAAAAAGAAAAAGACCATGGTTTTTTTGGATGGTCGGTGATAATACCATTGATTGGTTTCGTTATCTTTACGGTTCTCTTTTTCGTATTTAAGCAACCGATAGAAAATTACTTCTCTCAAAATTCAAAACTATTTGTAGATTACATCTATTTCGTTATCCCGATGGCGTTCTTTATGATGTATCTTCTTGTTTTTGAGACGAATTCAAATCTTTTAATGCGTATCGTTATCCCTAAATTCATTCGTGAAGTTGGAATACGTCTTATGACATTGGCGGTTTATCTTCTTTATGCTTTCGATATTCTTAATCTTGATGGAATGGTGATAGCATTGTGTGCTACTTATGGAATCGCTACAATTCTTAATATTATTTATCTTTTAACATTAAAGAAAATATCTTTTAAGATACAACCTTCATACGTCTCAAAATGGTTGCGTAAGGATTTTATATTATATACTTTGTTTCTGATAGCTACATCGTTGGCAAGTAATCTGGTACCTGTTTTAAATACATTCTTTGTATCAGGAAAACTAGGTCTGGCAGTCGCTGGCATCAATACCATAGCGGTTTATATTGCAAGTATGGTAGAAATCCCTTATCGTTCCTTGGCGGCAATTTCACGACCGCAAATATCTCAAGGAATGAAAGATAATGATATGCCGACTGTTAATGATTTGGTTAAGAATGTTTCTTTACATCAGTTTCTGGCTTCAACATTTATATTTTTCTTAATATGGATTAACATTGATTTGATTTATACTTTAATACCTAATGGTAATGTTTATGGTGAGGCGATGTTGGTGGTGTTTATCCTTTCCATAGTTAAGATTGTTAATACGTCATTAAATGTAGGCGCAACTGTATTAAGTTATTCAAAATATTATTATTACTCGCTTCTGTTTACAATAATACTTACATTCGTGGCAATTTATATGAATATCAAATTGATACCAATATGGGGAATGAATGGCGCCGCTTTGGCTTCTCTTGTTTCTTATATTGTGTATTATTTATTTTTATTAACATTTGTAAAGGTAAAAGTGAAAGTAAATCCATTCTCAATGAGAGAATTGTACACTTTCTTAATAATTTTTATGTTATTCATAATGGATTACTTATTCCAGAAATATATATCTAATTATCTTATTTCATTTTTTGATATAGAATTGTTAGGACAAATATTGGATTCCGTCGTAAGAACAATGTTATTCTCGATTTTGGGAATCGTAACTATATATAAATTAAAGATTTCAAAACAAGTGAATGATATTATCGATAAGATTTTATCATTATTAAAACTGACAGATTAATAATATGAAGATAATAATAGTAGGACCCGCACACCCGTATAGGGGAGGAATTGCAGCTTTCACCGACCGCTTGGCGACTGAGTTCGTTGCCGAAGACGTTGATGTGGAATTATATACCTTTACTTTGCAATATCCTTCCTTTCTTTTCCCAGGAAAAACACAGTATTCTGATACACATGCTCCTGAAAACGTTAAAATATACCGGAAGATTAATTCTATCAATCCTTTCACATGGATTAAAACAGCAAAAGAAATCAGAGGCAAGAATCCTGATATTGTGATTTTCGCATATTGGATGTCGTTCTTCGCTCCATGTTATGCAAAAATGGCGAGAATAATTAAAAAAAATAAACATTCTCGTTGTATCGGGTTGGTACATAATATGCTTCCTCACGAGAAGTCATTACTTGATGTATTGTTCTCACCACGTTTTGTAAAATCGATGGATGCTTTTGTCGCACTTTCTAAATCGGTTTTAAAAGATGTCTCTAAGTTGGACAAGAAAGATAAACCAAAACAATTCTCGCCACACCCGCTTTATGACCATTATGGTGATAAGGAGGATAAACTGATGGCAATGAGTAGTTTATATCTAGATACAAATTATAACTATATTCTTTTCTTCGGATTGATACGCGAATATAAAGGTCTCGACTTACTTTTAAAAGCAATGGCTGACAAGCGTATCGACAATTATCCTTTGAAACTTGTTGTTGCCGGTGAATTTTATGATAAGAAAGAACCTTATCTACAAATGATTGATAATCTTGATATAAAAGATAAAGTGATTATCTGTGACAAATATATTCCAGATGAAGAAGTCAAGAATTTCTTTAATTTGGCTGATATGGTCGTTCAACCTTATAAGTCTGCTACACAAAGTGGCGTCACGCAGGTGGCTTATCATTTTGAAAAACCAATGCTTGTTACTGATGTCGGTGGCTTGAGAGAAATAGTTCCTGATGGAAAAGTCGGTTATGTGGTTGAGCCTAATCCTGTTAAAATAGCTGATGCCATCTGCGACTTCTACGATAATGAAAGAGAGGAATTCTTCGAGAATAATATTATAGAAGAGAAGAAGAAATATGAATGGTCGAAGATGACTGCGACAATAATTGACTTATATAACAATCTTAAATAATTTTATGAAAAAACTGATTTCTCTTTTGACTAAAATATTTCCTCGTCAAGTCTTAATAAAATTTAGTTACTTATTCAGTGTTTTGATAAGACCATTCTATTGGGGAAATAAAGTCGAATGTCCGGTGTGCGGAAAGCATTTTCGTAAGTTTTTACCTTACGGTTATGGAAAGGCGATGGATAATCGTTTGTGTCCTAATTGCTTGTCATTGGAGAGACATCGTTTGTTATGGCTTTACCTTAAAGAAAAGACTACATTCTTTACAGATAATCTAAAAGTATTGCACTTTGCACCTGAGCAGCCATTCTTAAAAAGATTTAAGTCTTTGAATAATATTGATTATACAACCGCAGACTTAGATTCTCCTATTGCTGACTTACATCTTGACGTTACAAACATAAATCTTCCTGACAATACATACGATGTCGTGATTTGTAATCATGTTTTGGAACATGTTGATAATGTTGATAAAGCGTTTTCAGAAATAAAGAGAATCTTAAAACCAGGGGGATGGGCTATATTGTTGGTACCAATAAATCCTAATGTCGATACTTTTGAAGATCCTTCAATAACAGATCCAAAAGAACGTCAACGTCTTTTCGGACAATATGACCACGTCAGACAATTCGGTCGTGACTATGCCGATGTTTTAAAGAATGCAGGATTTGAAGTTGATGCCGACAGATTGTTTTTTGAACTTACGGAAAATCAACGTCAAAGAATGCGTCTTGCTCGTCCTGGTGAAGAACTTGTTTATAGAGTTATAAAACCTGAAAACCTGAAAACTTGAAAATATTTCTCAGATTCTCAGATTCTAATAAAACTCAGGGTGTATTTCTCTGAACTTGTTCTCAAAATCCCAGAAGCGTTTTATGGTTTTCTTCGTCCAGTCGAAACGTAATTCTTCCTTTTCTTCCTCGGTTAGATGCCAATCGATATCGCTATTATGCAGACGTTGCATCAGAGTGTACATCATCAATGCTGCTGATACACTGATGTTATAACTCTCTGTAAATCCGAACATAGGAATCTTAACATACATATCGGCATGTTCTAAAGCATAATCACTTAATCCTGTTTTCTCAGTGCCGAAGACAATGGCAACAGGTTCATCCAAAGGTAACTCCTCGGGAGTATAGTCGTCTTGATGCGGACAAGTCGCTACTATTTTATAACCTTTTTTGTGAAGAGCATCAAACGCTTCCGGTGTGTTGAAGTCTTGCTCGTTGTACTTTTTCAAATCAAGCCATTTGATACTTCCAACAACAATGTCTGGATTTACATTATAAACCCAACGATTTTCAATTACGTGAATATCCTGGATTCCATTTATGTCGCAGCTTCTTAAAACCGCACTTGCATTATGCGATTGATAAATATCTTCCAATACTACAGTCACATGACGTGTTCTGTAGTTAAGAACTTCCTCAAAACGTTTCTTTCTCTCCTCGGTTGTGTACTGCTGAAGAAACTTGTATAATTCTTTATCTTTTTCTGTCATTATTATTTTAGTTTAAAGTTTAAGGTTTAAAGTTTAAGGTAGTTTTAAAGTCGTTAGTTTTAAAGTTTATTAATCCAACCTTAAACCCTATGCATTAAACCTTAGAACAAATTAAAATTCATTGTTAATTTTCAATTTTCAATTCGAAGACGCCACAGGGGTGACGTCTCTACCATAATTTTCAATTAATAAAGTTCCTCCCACCATTCATCATTCTCTTTCAAATGTTTTTCCCACCATGCCATAATGGTTTTGTGCCATTTGATACGTTTCTTATAGTCGACTATATGATGGTCTTGTCCTTCAATCTGAACTAATTCGCATTCTTTTCCTAAGAGTTTCAACGCAGTGTAAAGTTGGATACTTTCACCAACCGGTACGTTAGTGTCGGCGCTTCCGTGAAGGAGTAGGAGAGGAGTGTTGACTTTGTCGGCATTGAACAACGCGCTCTGTCCGACATACATTTTCTGATTATCCCAAGGGAAAGTTCCGGCTGCGGCGACAGTGTTGTATCCCCAACCCCAATAGCCTTCGCCCCAATAGGATGAGATGGAACTGATGCCGGCGTGTGATATTGCTGCTGCGAAAATATCCGTACGTGTTGTGAGAAGTTCTGTCATGAATCCTCCGTATGAAGCACCCATACAACCAACGTGTTCTGCATCAACGAAATTATGATCTTTGATGAAACTCTTTGTAGCATCGATAATTTCGTCGGCTACAGTTATTCCCCAGTTGTTTACGTGGCGTGCGGCAAATTCCTGTCCGTAACCTGTTGAACCAGAAGGAATGATAATATATACAACATAACCATTGGCGGCAAAATAATTCTTCGGATATAAACCTCGGAGATGTCTGCCTGTAGGACTTGTTCCTCCGTAATAGTAAACAATCATCGGGTATTTCTTGCTGCTGTCGAAGTCTGGAGGTAAATAATAGAAACCGTCGACGATGACGCCGCTCTTTGTTTTGTATGTATAGTCATAATAATCGCCGAATTCGAAGTCTTTGAATAATTCTTCTTCAGGACTATTTCTGCTTATGATTTCATTGCTTTCCAAATCGATGATGAATCCTCTTTCCGGTGATTGAATTCCGCTTCCGTAATATGCTAAAAGTGAACTGTTTTCTGCTTTGCTGATATTGAAGACGTTGTCTAATTCAGTTTCAATCTCTTCAAAGATACCTTTATTAATGTCGTAAACATAAATGTTGTTATATGATTTTTCTTCAACGAGCATATAAATCTTATTGTCGTTTCCGCACCATATAACTCTTTCAATATTAGGGTCAAAGTCTTTGCTGAT
This sequence comes from Bacteroidales bacterium, assembly GCA_045606865.1. GTDB lineage: Bacteria > Bacteroidota > Bacteroidia > Bacteroidales > F082 > Limimorpha. The sequence goes on along the minus strand of JAZUST010000140.1, from coordinate 3,221 downwards.
ACAATTTACGTCTTTGGTATCTAAATTAAAAATGTAAGCTTCCGTATCGTAGTCGTTGGCGATCATTTTCTTTGGAAGATTTCTGCCAGCACCATCAAACATAGTAGCAGAACCTGTGACTAACAATGATTTTCCATCAGGAGAATATTGTGCCGAACCTCCGAATGGGTCGTTCCATAAAGTGTCTACGGTGAAGTCTTTCAAATTGATTTCCATCATTATCTGCTTAGAATAAGGACGTACTTCGTAATCTCTGGTCGATTGACTTACAATTATTTTGCTTCCGTCATTGTTTATGTCATGTAAAGAAGTGCTTAAATTTCCTGCTGTAAGTTGTGTATGAATTCCTGTTGTAACGTTATAATGATAAAAGTTTGTTTGGTTGCGCCATGATGGCCAGCGGTCTTCCATGCCGTCGAGGCGATGGACGCCGTCTTTACTTTTTTCACCTTTTATATTAATACCGTAGATGATAGTGTTTCCATCGTTGGAGATGTCGTAATAGTTCATGTCTTTCGATGCTTCCATCAATAATGTAATCTCGCCGTTTTCAAGAGACTGCATATAAACTTGAGATTTGCCATCGTTGTTTTTTCTGTAATAAACAGCATTTTCTTTTGGGTGGAAACTTACGCCTCCTAAACTGTTGTGTTTTGTGGTTAAGATAATCTTGTTGCTTTCCAAATCAACGATGTCCGACCAGCTATATGATTTTCCTTCAGGAGCGACAGTCTCTCTGTATGAATATTTTGCATATTTTCCGTTAGGTGATACAGATACGCCTGCGAAACGTATTCCGTGCATTACAGATGTAAGATCCATGTTTTTTGTTGGGTCGATGCTCCATACTAATGTGTTAGGATTCTTGCTGCCGAACTCAAACTTAAAATTCCAGTCGCAGGAGTCTTTCTTTTGGTACAAAGATTTTACCAAAATATCGTGCTTGCCTAACTCTAATTTTAAAGTTTTATCTTTTGTATTTGTTTTGCAGAAATCGTTATTTGTAATGATTTTTTCTCCGTCAAGATAAAGTTCGAAAGGAGAGGATGATTCAGCCTTTAATTTAACTTCTTGATATTTTGTGTTGTCTAAATAACCGGCGAGATATGTGTAAGCATATTGCTCATTATTAATATCATCTATAGAAGGCATTTCTGAGATTTCGTACCATACAGGTGACCCATTAGTGTTGAATAATTTTCTGTTGATTGCGGACCTTTGATTGTTCGGAGTTTTGATAATTCCAAAAAAGTCGGTTGCTTTGAAAGTCTTGCCTGCGATATTAGCACCAACGTTTAGCATTGGATTATTGAGAATTTGTACGTCAGAACTTAACCATATCTCAGCATTATTATACGTGTAGTTTCCGTTTTCTTGGGCATTCATTGTATTGAATGAAACGCAAAGAATCAATAAAATCATTGAGAATGTGAATCTTTTCATTGCTTAATCCTTAAAAAAAAATTTGAGCAAATATATTTATTTTTTTTGTTGTTTTTTCAGTAAAAAAAACTAAATTTGCACTCCGAAAAAAATCTATTGATATGGCAAAACAAAACGTAAAGAATGAAGGTGACGAACGCCTCGAATCGATTGAATCAACATTAAGTAATGCAGAACTTTTCGTAGAAAAGAATCAGAAAGCTATAATAATAGTGCTTGCTGTAGTTTTAGTAGCAGTTTTAGCTTTCTTTGGTGTTAAGAAGTTTTATCTTGAACCACGTGAAGAAAACGCACAAAAAGCTATCTTCCATGCTGAACAATATTTTGAGAAGGATGACTTTAATTCAGCACTCAATGGTGATGGTAACTACTTGGGATTTGTTGATGTCATCAACGACTTTGGTGGAACAAAAACAGCTAACTTAGCAAAATATTACGCAGGTATTTGCTGCCTCAATACAGGCGATTTTAATAACGCAATATCATACCTCAAAGATTTCAATGGTAAAGACGTTATGCTAACATCTATGGCAGCAGGTGCTATGGGTGATGCAAATATGGAACTCGGCAATATGGCTGAAGCCGCTAAGTGCTATGAAAACGCAGCAATGAATTCTGCTAATAACTTTACTTCACCAATGTATTTGCTCAGAGCAGGTATGGCTTACGAAATGGCAGGTAATTACCAAAAAGCTATTGATATGTATAAAACAATCAAGTCTGAATATCCAACAAGCAATGAAGGTTTCAGCATTGAAAAATATATCGCTAGAGCACAATCTGAAATGAAATAATATAAGAAGAGTTTTTCATAATTTGAAGACCCGATTTCTGAAAAGAGTCGGGTTTTTTAATTGATTATTTTCATTCGATGAAAACAATTGCAGAAATGGAAGAGAAACCTAAATTGTTCGTAGGCAATTATCTTAAATTGTGGATTGCCAATTTCATGCTGTACTTCTCCTTTTATTTCGTAACACCATTGTTGCCATTATATTTGAGAGACGTGTTCGATGCCGACAAGGCGATGATAGGTCTTGTGTTGAGTGGTTATAGTGTCGCGGCACTCGCCATACGAATCTTCAGCGGTTATATCGTCGACAGATTCCCTCGAAAAAAAGTGTTGCTGATAGGTTATTCAGCATTCGCCTTGATGTTTTTTGGCTATTATATTACTGGTTCAATAATTCTTTTTGCTGTTGTCAGAACATTTCATGGAGCACCATTCGGATTAACTACGGTGTCGAGCAGTACCGTCGCCATCGACGTGCTTCCTTCCCAAAGAAGAGGTGAAGGTGTTGGATATTGGGGACTTAGTAATAACTTCGCGATGGCTCTTAGTCCTGTGATGAGCTTATGGCCGAAGATGCAGCTTGGGACGGACTGAAGGGTTATCTGACGAACACGAAATTGCCTTCCGACAAGGTTTACGAGGCGTACCATAATCTGTGGACTGTCGAACTTGCCTTCAGGATCGCCAAGTCGAAGATAGAGGTCAGACCGATGTTCCACTTCACGAGAAAACGCATTGAGGCTCACATCTGCATCTGCTTCGTAGCTCTGAAAGTCTACAAGGAACTCGAAAGAACACTTAAGTTAAACAATATCAGTATGAGTGTCGACAAGGTGCTCCGCATGGCGAAAACAATCACGACATTGCAGGTACGACTGCCGTTAAACAACGAAGTCATATCAAAAGTAATGATCATGAAACGACACAAGGCTATCGAAAAATTATTCGATGAAGAATTTTGGGGTACGCAATGACGAAGTCAGGA
>JAZUST010000139.1:0-4228 GCA_045606865.1 Bacteroidales bacterium | reverse complement strand
TGATGAAATTTCGCCACATCAATTAACCCTTTTCTGAATTGGGGGGGCTTGGAATTTGAAAATAGAAATCTCAACCGCATAAATACTGCGTTTGAGACACGCTTTTATACACTTTTAAACTTTTATCGGACAGCAATAATTATTTTTGGAATACAATTTGTTCATATATAAAATCGTTATTCTCAAAAAAACATTATTAGTTATGTCATCTTTAATAGCTGTTGCAGCAGTAGTCTTTATCGTTTATTTCTTGTTTAGAAATGTTAACAAAAATCAAAAATCGAATAATCATAGTACAAATGAACCGAGAACCAATACTCAACGTCGTAGAGGACGTGGTTATGGAAAATGGATAGGAGGGGGACTTGGCTGGGCTTTCGGCGGGCCGTTAGGTGCTATAATTGGATTTGCATTAGGTTCTGCTTTCGGAAATAATTCTAATACTGAAGAATATATTGGAGGAACAACACAACAACGTGATTTTAATGTCAGTCTCTTAGTTCTTTCTGCTGCCGTGATGAAAGCTGACGGATCTGTTAAAAAGTCTGAATTGGATTATGTGAAACGTTTCTTTTTGACGAATTTCGGTCAGGAACGTGCCGAGAAATATATCTTGATGTTGCGTGAAATATTAAAACAGGATATTCAGGTTTATGAGGTCAGTCAGCAGGTCGGACGTTTCATGGATTATTCTTCTAAACTGCAGTTACTTCATTATCTGTTCGGTATAGCTTCCGCAGATGGAGCGACACACGAAAATGAGGTTGATGTTATTTCCGTCATCTCAAAATATATGGGAATATCAAGTTCTGATTTCCAATCGATAAAAGCTATGTTTGTGCAAGAGGTCGATAGTGCGTATAAGATTCTTGGTATAGAGTCGACAGCGACAGACGATGAGGTTAAAAAGGCATACAGAGAAATGGCGAAGAAATATCATCCTGACAAAGTTGCATATCTTGGAGAAGATGTCAGAAAATCTGCCGAACAGAAACTCCAGGAAGTCAATGAGGCTTACGAAAAAATTAGAAAGCAAAGAGGTTTTTAAACCTCTTTTTTATTTGTATAATCTCCATTTTACACCGAAACAGAATCTGCTGTCTCTCATAGGATAATGTGGCGTGGTTATATATCTGTTGTCTCCCGTTAGAGAATACATATTGGTGTATTGTACAAAGATATTCGCTTCTTTAACCTTGAATGTTACGCATAAGTCTATATATGGGAAATTACCGACTTTTACTTCATTCTGCAAATAGAAAGTACGTGTCGCAGGCATATATGCATCTGCATAATATTCCGTGAAATAATTAACGGTGACGCTTGGTTGCATCATCGAGACATTCTTTACCAAAGTGATGTTGTATGCCAATTTGATTTTTCCGTGGAAAGTAGGAATATGGATTATATCTTCATTATTTGTGGTCTGTAATGATGCAAATCCGATGAATTCAAATTTGTTTAATTTTACATTGAATGTTGAATATAATGAACTTACGCTTATTGTACCTGAATATTGTTTCGGTTTTGCATCCGTACCGAAATAAATATAATCGTTTATGGTATTTTGTTTTATGCCTATTTTTAGATAAGGTAATTCGTATGAACCTTGGAGTAGGAGGGAAGTGGATGGATTAAAGTCGTTTTCCCATCTGAAATTATTTGAATAATAATATTCTTCAAACCAGTCAGCCGATTGTCTGTTAAGATTGATATCAAAATTTAATGCGCCGAAATTTTTGTTGTATGTACCTAAAAATTGCTTCCATTGACCTTCAATGAAGAAATCTCCTGCATGATATCCACTTGTGATAATCTGTGCGTTACCGCTGATTCTGGTTGATTTTAATATGTTTATGATAATTCCTGCATTTGCGCGCAGATTAGATAAATTTTGTTTGTTGAAATATTCATCAGTATTGTAGTTGTAATAACCTGCGTGATATGTGAAATTATGTTCTATTCCGAAAGTAAGATAAAATGGTATGTCGTTATTATATTTTTTATAACCTAATGTGTTCCAATATAAAACATTCTTTATGTTGTGGAAATATACGCTATCTGCTGTCTTCGTAGAATCTAATACATAGTCGAAATCTTGATAAAAATAGGATAGGGGATTGCTATCTTCGTAGATATATCTGTTTCTTTGATATGCGAAATGATGGTTTATTCTACCTATTTCAATCTTACGATTATTTGTTATACTATCATTTTTTGATTTTACATTTGGTCCAAGAATATTGAAATACTGATCAATAGCGAATCCAGATACTTTAATTAGATTAGTTGCACCTGTAAGATTTACGTCGATTACGGATTTGTCAGATTCAATGTTATTGATGAATATAGAATCGTGTTTAATTCCTCCATTTTCTTGAATGTCAATCTTGTTGTTGTAATAATAACCGCTTATGCCATATCTCTTGTTTCTTGTGTTGTATCTCAGACTTCCATTAAAGAAAGAATTTTGCATCTTGGAGCGTTTATAAACTCCTGGTGAGAAATCAACGTCGTAGTTTAATGTTATGAAAAAGTTTGGTAAAAACTCTCTTGAGAATAAAACTTCAAGATGTTGTTCTTTCTTGTCGCCCATCATATATTTGATTTCTGTGAATGGCTGATGTACGATGGGAAATATTATATTATTCTTGTTTCTGATATAAGATTCAAAAGAATTTAAGTCAGTGTTAAAACCAATAGAAGTAGGGTAGAAGAAGTCTAATTTTTTATGTGCGAGACCTGAATTGCTTAACGTTTGATATATTGCAAAAGGATTCTCTAAAGGCTCATAGAAAGAAGATGTTATGGTTGTTGTATCAAATGGATGGATAATTCCTAAAGTATGGTTGTTAAGATTACTGTTAAAATACTCTACATACGTAGAATCAATTTCCTCAGTAGAATTATTATCAGGTAGATACGAATTTGCATTTAATGATAAATGGCAAATAATCAATAATATAGTTAATATTTGTTTAGATATTTTCATATTACAAAAGTAATTAATTTTTGTTTAAATGGTGAAGAAGTTAGTTAATTACTTTGGGAATAATGCAAATGATGTAAGAAACAGATCTTGTAATGATTGATTATATTAAATATGAAATTATATATACCTTATTAATTAATGTATACGTATTTATTTGTTCAGGGAATTTATAGATGTCCATTAAATTCTATATATTGAAAAATCATATTTAGGTTTTCACTATTTTTGCGTATTAAAAACAGAATAATCATGTCCAATCATATTCAAAAGTTAATAGAAGAAGGTGAACATCAAATGTTGGATTTTAAATTTGAAATCTCAGATAGTAAGAAAATAGCAAGAACACTGGTTGCCTTTGCTAATACTGATGGAGGACGTTTGTTAATAGGTGTAAAAGATAATGGCGCAATCTCAGGTATTAGAACGGAGGAAGAAAAACATATGATACAAGCAGCTTCGGATTTATATTGTTCTCCTAATGTTCCATTTCAGGCAAAAGAATGGAATGTAAACGGTAAAACTGTTTTGGAGGTGTTTGTTCCTAAAAGTAAATATCGCAGACATAAAGCGCCAGACCATAATGATGTATATAAGGTATATATTAGAGTGAAAGATCAAAATATTCTTGCAGATAGTATTTTGTTAAAAATTTGGAAATATCAAAACAATAAGCATAATATAAAAGTAACTTTTAATGACGCGGAAATGTTTTTGTTAAAATATTTAAATGATAATAAAAAAATCACATTAAAGGATTTTGTCAAAGAAGCAAAAATTAATAAAAGAGAGGCTGAAAGGATACTGGTAAATTTTACACTGATTAATATTATTAAAACAGAAATAACAGAGAAAATGGTGTTTTTTACCCTTTATGAATAACTTCAATAATACCTGTTTTTCTTCTGATTTCTGGTTTTTGTGATATTTTTCCGTCCTAATTGCTCTTAAAATGTGGTTGAAATCGTGAAAAAAGGCGTAAAAACGTAATAAAATTACATGAATTTGAATATTTTTCATTATCTAACACATTGGTAATCATCCGAAATGAAAATAATTCAAAAATATTGAAAAAAAAGTTTAGAAAAAAGTTGGAGTTAAATGAAAAAGTCGTACCTTTGCACTCGCAAAACAGGGGGAACGGTGCTGGATGATGAAGAGGGGGTTTTGCGAAAGTTCTTTGAGAGAATGATCCAAGCAAAGTCTGAAAGGTAAGTGTAAAAAACCTTATCAATTCCA
>JAZUST010000138.1:0-6690 GCA_045606865.1 Bacteroidales bacterium | reverse complement strand
AGTGAAGAAATGACAATTCTCATTCTCATAAAGCAAAGCCGTCAGCAGTCCTTCGGAATGTTTTGACACACGCAGCAGCACAGATTCCGCGCCCATATCGATGAAGGCACGAGCTGCCTTTATCATATCGTCGTCGGTCTTGATCTTCATTGCGAGCATCTTTTCCGCTTCGTTGCAACGTAATATCAGCAGCGTAGCCATAGGGACGAGATGCTTTTTAATGGCAGCGACAGCCGCATCGGGAATTATCTGGCTGCCATCGGAAGAGAATATTCCCGGCACCAACACTATTTTCTGCGAGGCGACAATCTCTTTCTTCAGCATCTTTATTGTTGTAACATCACGGACGAGACCTATTTTCGTAACCTTCGGATGCCATTCTTTCACGACAGCCCTTACCTGTCCTATTATCATCTCGGGCGGAATGTCATTTATGGAAGTAGCGCCATTATCATCATGCGTCGTCACCGATGTTATCGCCGTTAGGGCATAACCGCCGAGAGCGGATATCGTTCTTATATCAGCTTGTATTCCAACGACACCTGCGCCGTCAGAACCTGTTATTGTCAATATCGGGACAAGACTTGGCATAAGAATGCAAATTTATAAAGTTTCTTTAAAATCTTAATCAGATAAATATAGAATAATAAAGAATATTTATTACATTTGCAAGCAGAACTTTAAACTTAAGATTTATGCCAAAGATTTACGAATATTTTGGGTTCATATTCTATTTTATTCTAACGAACATGAACCGATTCATGTACATGCAATTCACGGGGATAAGGAAAGTGTTTTTGATCTAATCATGCAAGATGGTAAACTAATCAAAATCAATATAAGGAAGAGAAAAGGAATTGATATGTTGGTCGATAAAGACATAAATATTGCGGAAACGTTCATTCGTCGGTATCACAAAGAAATAATTGAGAAGTGGGTAACATTCTTTGTGATGAAACAGAATGTCAAGTGTACTGTTATTACAAAAAAGATATAAAAATTATTGTCATGGAGAATCTTCAAATAATTAGTGCCGTTACTGATGGAGAATTGACAGTTCGTTTATATTTCAACGACAACACCGTTCAGATTATTAACATCGGAGATTTCATTCGTCGTCATCCCCATCCGCAATACAACAAATATCTTGATCCTCAGATGTTCAACTGCTTCACTATCGAAAACGGCAATATCGTATGGGGGAAAGATTGGGATTTGATATTCCCTATCGAACAACTTCATGAAGGGAAAATATTGTAGCAGACCTCTATAAATTCACTTCATTATAACAACACTTCATATCAATTTCTCAGATTCTCAAATTTTCAATTTTCAACTTTCAACTTATAAAAACCGCTCCCATCATTGCCGCGCCACCGAAACCTAAGTCCTTCAATAAAGGAATCTTGTCGTATGTGACGCCTCCCAAGGCAACGACTTTCTCATCAATAATTCCTTCTTGCGATGCACGTCTCAACTCATCTTCCGTAAACGCTGACTTATATCCTTGCTTTGAAATGCTGTCGAAAATCGGACTTAGAAACACATAGTCGAATTCGTCTTTATACAGCATCACCTCCTCTAACGAATGACAAGAACGCGTCTTAAATCCTTGATAACCTTCTGGATATTTTACAATGTTTTTATTTATATGGAAACCTTTCAACAAAAATTCATAATATAACTCAGGATAATCGTGGACGACGATTCTACTTCTTTCTTCCGATGATAATTCGTTTAAAATATTACATATGCAGTCGATATGGACGCGGCGAGCCACGTCGTTGCTGTGGACGCGGCGAGCCACGTCCCTACAACAAGGTTTCCGAAGATGAACAATGTCGAAGCCGCTCTCAAACAACCTCTTGATGAAAGCTGCCTCGCCTTCATAAAAGTATGGTTTTGTTATCGCTATTATTTTCATGTCTTTGGGGGTTAGAGTTTAGTGTGTAGAGTTTAGTGTGTAGAGTGTAGAGTAGTTTTATAGTGTAAAGTTGTGAGTTTAGAAGTTTATCATTGCTTAATACACTTTAAACTTTTCACTTTAAACTCACAACTACTCTAAACTCTACACTTTAAACTTTTCACTTTAAACTCACAACTACTCTAAACTCTACACTTTAAACTTTTCACTTTAAACTCACAACTACTCTAAACTCTACACTATAAACTATAAACTTTTAATAATCAAATCCGCGACTTTCTTTCCAGAGAGCAACATCCCACCGAAGATAGGTCCCATGCGTGGTGTGCCGCTCACTGCCGAAGCTGCCATGCCGCAGACATAAAGTCCTGGGTAGATTTCTTTTGTTCCGTTGACGACTTCCTCTTCTCCTGAGACGACATCTAAAGAACGCTCTCCGATGACATCGCCGGTGTCGGTAGCGAGACGTATGCCGTTCTTGCGAGCTACCGTCCTGCACATCTCGCTGTCGTGACCCGTTCCGTCAATGACGCATTTCGCCATGATATTCAATGGATCAACGTGCATTCCTTCTCGCAAGACAGGTGTCCAGTTGACGACAACACCGCTCACGACATTATCCTTAAAAATCACGTCTTCAACAGAATAACAGTTGAAAATCGTTGCTCCGGCATGAACTGCTTTGTAAAGAAGAGCCGAGGTGCTCTCCACCGAATCCATGACGTAAAGGTTCTCGTCATATTTCTCATAATTGATGTCGAACTCCTTGATGATGTGGAGCGCTTCTTCCTGCACCACAATCTGGTTGAACATCATAGCTCCTCCCCACATGCCGCCGCCAGGTGATAACTTCCTGTCGAACTGCGCTACTTTCAAGCCGGCTTTGGCGAGATAATAAGCCGCTACAATGCCAGAAGGTCCGCCACCGACAATAGCGACATCTAAATCTAAATTTCTTTCTAACTTACTGAAATAGGTACTGATAATTCCCTGTGATACTTTTTTTTCTATCATAATTATTTTTTATTTATGTCAACAGACTACGGACAACAGTCAACAGTCTGTTTTTGGTTAATAATTTTTATTTAATTTTTATAAATCATCTCAATTTTAGACATATATTCATACATGTCAATTTATCTTCATAGACGTGTCAATCACATTATTGTTTATTTTCATAGGAGTGATCGACGCGTCTCTACATTGTTAATTGTTAATTGTTAACTGTCACAAATCGTCTGGCTGATTCTCATGGCGCAGAAATTAGGTCCGCACATGGTGCAATATTTTCCTCCCACATGATTTGCTGTCTTATAATATTCCAATGCTTTCTCCGGGTCTAAGCTGAGATTGAATTGGTCTTTCCATCTGAATTCATAACGTGCCTTACTCAATGCGTTGTCGCGTATCATCGCTCCCGGATGTTGTTTCGCGAGGTCTGCCGCATGTGCCGCCAACTTAAACGCTATCACGCCGTCACGTACGTCGTCTTTATTAGGCAGCGCGAGATGTTCCTTAGGCGTCACATAACACAACATCGCGGTTCCGTACCACGCTATCTGTGCCGCGCCGATGGCAGAGGTGATGTGGTCGTAACCTGGTGCTATGTCTGTCACCAAAGGTCCTAAGGTGTAGAATGGTGCGTTATGACATTTCTCTATCTGACGTTCCATGTTTTCTTTGATCTTATGCATCGGCACATGTCCCGGTCCTTCGATGAAAGCCTGCACATTCTTAGCCCACGCTCTCTCAACGAGTTCGCCCATGGTGTCTAACTCCGCGAACTGCGCTCTGTCGTTTGCATCGTAGATACTGCCCGGACGTAAGCCGTCGCCTAAGGAGACAGCGACGTCATATTTCGCGAGAATATCGCAGATGTCGTCAAAATGTTCATACAGGAAACTCTCCTTCTGATGTATCTGGCACCACTTCGAGATGATGCTTCCGCCACGACTTACCATGCCCGTCAGTCGCTCCGCGGCGAGGTTCACGTTCTTCAGACGTATCCCACAATGTATGGTGAAATAATCGACACCTTGCTCACATTGTTCTATCAAGACGTCTCTGAACAGTTCCCAGCTGAGGTCTTCCGCCTTGCCGTTCACCTTCTCCATCGCCTGATACATCGGCACAGTGCCAACAGGGACAGGACAGTTACGTAAGATCCATTCACGCGTCTCGTGTATGTTGTTGCCTGTCGATAAATCCATGAGAGTGTCGCCGCCCCACTTGCAGCTCCACACCGCCTTCTCCACCTCTTCTTCAATACTCGATGTCGTGGCAGAGTTACCGATATTGGTATTTATCTTCACCAAGAAATTACGTCCTATTATCATAGGCTCCGACTCCGGGTGATTTACATTAGCTGGAATGACGGCACGACCTTCTGCAACTTCACGACGCACAAACTCCGGCGTGATATGACTTTCAATGCCTAACTCCTTGCAATTCATATTCTCTCGGATAGCGACATATTCCATCTCTGGAGTGATGATGCCTTTCTTGGCGTAATACATCTGACCTATATTATCGGCGTCTTTCTCAGCACGCGCTCTAATCCACGCCTCTCTCAGTCGCGGCAGCCCTTTCTCTAAGTCGATGCTGACATTCTCATCGCTATAAGGTCCTGAAGTGTCATAAATATAAATGGAAGGATTCGGCGTCTCTATCCTCTCCTCGTCTTTCATCACCACTGTCGGCATCTGTCTGACAAGACGCATTCCGACTCTAACATCCGGATATATAGTGCCTTGCATATACACCTTCTCCGAACCCGGATACGATATTTTAATATTTGAATTCATAGTTTATTTTTAAGTCAACAGACTACAGACTACAGACAACAGTCTGTTATTGGTTAATTTCTTTTATTTAGTTTTTATAAATCATTGCATTTTAAGGCTGTCAATTAATTATTGTTAATTTTCATTGGTATAATTAAAGCGTCTAAACAACTGTTAACTGTTAATTGTAAATTGTTAATTTATTTGGGCGTTCCGGCAAGCCGTCGGGCTTTCCGCTATATCTTTGCTCGCTCCGTAAACTGCGCTCGCAAAGGATGCCGCTTCAATCCCTAACGCATAGTGGCTACTACAAAACAAAGCGCCTCCATTGAAAATCTGTGCTTCCATCATTCACTCCTCGGCAGGCGTTAGTTTCACTCCACACTCGCCTATTGTCTTTCGCCATACAAAGTTCAAACTGTTAATTGTTAACTGTAAATTGTACATTGTTTCCACGGGGTTTTCCGCTCTCAAAACGCTGCCACTGATAGCTATTCCGTCGATGCCGGTCTTCATCAACTCCGGCACGTCGTCTTTGGTGATACCTCCTATCGCGACAAGCGGAATGTCGATATTGTTTTCCTTCATCTTTTTCATGATCTCACGATAACCATCCAACCCTAATATCGGAGCGAGGTTTTTCTTCGTCGAGGTAAAACGAAAAGGACCACAACCGAAATAATCAGGAACGGGTGCTGGGGACGGGAACGGGGACAAAGTCTGTTGTCTGTTGTCCGTTGACTGTTGACATAATAATACATCATCAAAAGTATTGACCGTCGCGCCGATAATGAAATCATCGCCGAGAATCTTTCTCGCTTCCGCAATAGGCATATCGTTCTTACCAAGATGCACACCATCGGCTTTTATCTTCTTACAAAGATGAACGTTATCGTCGATGATGAATGTCGCGTCATAATTCTTGCATATCTGCTGCACTATGAGAGCCGTCTCTTCTAACATAGTTTCATCTGCATCTTTCATTCGTAACTGAATCCAACGGCAGCCACCTTCGAGCGCGATACGAGCCGAGTCGATGTAGGAATATCGCTCGGTATAATGTGTTATAAACTGGAGACTTACATTTCTTAATTTCATAACACTATCATTTTTTGAGGGTTAAAAGCATGATTCACCGGGCCTATCCCCTTACCTATGTTAATATCAGCTCCAGCACGTATGGCTTCCGTCACATAAATCTTAGCTACTGAAATAGCATCTTCCAAAGAAAGACCTCTCGCTATGAAAGCCGCTATCGCCGAAGAAAGAGTACAACCCGTACCATGAGTGTTCTTAGTAACAACCGTCTCTGAAGTGAACATCGACAAAGTCTGTTGTCCGTTGTCTGATGACTGTTGACCTTTGTAAAACAAAACATCCGTCTTCATTTCGCCTTCTTCGTGACCGCCTTTGAGAAGAATGGCTTTCGCTCCGAGCTTGAAAAGCTGTTGAGCCGCTTCCTTTTTCTCTTCAAGAGATGAGAGTGGAGAGTCAGTCAGGGCTTTCATCTCAGGGATGTTAGGCGTCAGTAAATCTGCTATCGGGATAAGTTTTTCTTTTATAGTCTCTTGTGCTTCGATGGAGAGAAGACGATGTCCGGTGCTTGACACTATGACCGGGTCGAGGACGATGAAAGAAGGTCTATAATCATGGAGAGCCTTTGCCACAGCCTCGACGATTGCCGTATTCGACAGCATCCCGATTTTCACTACGGAAGGTTCAATGTCGTCCATCACCGCCGCAATCTGATCATAGACCATCTGAGGCTCTAGGGCGAATTGTGAATTTACGCCTTGAGTATTTTGTGCTGTGATTGCAGTTATCGCTGTCGCGCCATAGACGCCGAGAGCCGAGAAAGTCTTGAGGTCGGCTTGTATGCCAGCGCCGCCAGAAGAATCCGAGCCAGCGATAGACAATACTTTAGGATAAGATTTCGATTGATTCATACCACTATTTTTTAGTTTTACCTTTCTCAAAATAGTG
>JAZUST010000137.1:0-8559 GCA_045606865.1 Bacteroidales bacterium | reverse complement strand
AAACAAGAACAGATTGCGCGTTTTGCAAAAGCGATGGGACATCCGGCTCGAATCGCGATACTTCAGTTTCTCGCTCAACAAGATACTTGCTACTTTGGAAACATTCACGAAGAACTCCCTATCGCTAAAGCTACTGTCTCTCAACATCTAAAAGAACTTAAAGATTCTGGTTTGATACAAGGCGAAGTGGAAACTCCAAAAGTGAAGTATTGCATCAACCGCGAAAACTGGAAATTGGCTTGCGAATATTTCCACGAATTTTTTAACCAATCTGTCTGCAAGAAAGAAAACTGCTGTAAATGATTTTTTAACAATAATAATTTTAATCAATAATTATAAACATATTGTTCGTAGTTCGCCGAAATACAAATTAAATAATACTGTCTTATGAAGAAAATGATTTATCTTATTATTCCTGCATTGATGTCGCTAACCGCATGTCAGCCTGAGTATTTTGAAATGACGGAAGACATCCCGACAGAAACAATCAATTTCGAGAGATTAGAAGTCTCGAAAGACACTGCTTATATGTTCGACACTATTGTTGTAAAAGCTATTGCAAGCGGAGAAAGTCTGAATTACAAATGGCAGAAGAACAAAGGCTCTCTCGTCCCAAAAGCCGACGAACCTAACATCGCTTATTTCTGGGGCTGCACCACCTGCACTGGATGGCTAACAATAAGTTGCACAGTATCAAACGAATTTGGTTCTTACACAGAAAGTATTAACGTTTATATCTTAAGAGAATGGCTGCCAAAAAATTAACATTATTGATAGCACTTTCATTTATAATTGTGGAAGTAAACGCACAATGCTGCGGAGCAGGTAATCCTATTTACGTAACCAATGTGGATCAAAGCATCAGCAAGAACAACATTCAGTTTTCGTTAGATTATCGTCATAGTGAGTCGGACAGATATTACGAAGGATGTATAGAATCAGACTTCAATTTCTTCGGCATGGTCGATAAAACATCATACGACTTTATGAACATTGGTATCGGTTATGGCGTGACAAGAAAAATAACATTACAAACACAATTAGGATATTATATTCGAAAGAGTGAAGACTTCGATAATCCTATGCTTCCCGATGCGTCAATTTCTGGTCTCGGCGACATGAGTGTAAGTCTGAGTTACTGCGTATTTCGTGATATAAAAAAAGGTATCGAATTTACGCCTTTCGCCTCTATAAAGATTCCCGTCGGAAAATTTGACAGCGAAAACGCTGGCGTCAAACTGCCGCTTTCAATGCAGACCTCATCAGGAAGTTTCAAATATTCATTAGGGTTCTCATTTTATTCAAATCTGTCAGAAAAATTCTACCTGACATTATATGGCCTATATGAATATTCTCAACGTATTGTCTCAACAAATTTCGACTATCAATACGGCGGACTTTTCTACAGCAATGTCGCAGCGTATTATAAGATTCATAAAGTTGTATCAATAGGAATGCAAATGGGTTATGAATTTCAAGGCAGAGCAAAAAGCGAAAACTATGTTTTGATCGGAACATCATATCACATGATAAAAGCGATTCCTCAGGTCTTATGCAGATTGTCGTCAAAGTGGCAGCTGATGCTCATAGCAGAAATGCCTTTATGGAGATATGTGGAAGAAATTCAGATGTCTAACAAATTTGTAATTCAATCAAGATTGGTTTATAACATTAACATTTAACATTAAATTTATATCTTATGAAGAAAGAATTCATCAGGTTAATGATGGCAATAGTTGCCGTCTTAACAGTAAGCGGTTGCTCCGCACAGTCTGAGAAAAAAGTCTCTAATGAATTGTCGGTCAACGACGATTATGTCGAAGTGATTTATTTTTATGGCAAGAAGCGATGCATCACTTGCGTGGCTATCGAGACATTGACACAAGAAGTTCTTGAGAATGAATTTGCCGATGAGATGAAAAACGGGAAAGTCGTATTTAAGAAA
Organism: Bacteroidales bacterium; assembly: GCA_045606865.1. Taxonomy (GTDB): domain Bacteria; phylum Bacteroidota; class Bacteroidia; order Bacteroidales; family F082; genus Limimorpha. The sequence goes on along the minus strand of JAZUST010000137.1, from coordinate 6,614 downwards.
ATCGACCTTTCCACCGAGGAAGGCGAAAAGTTGGCATATAAATATGAAGTAGCTTGGTCGTCACTGTTTATCAATAAGATAAAAGGCAAAAAAGAAAAAGTCAACAACATGACGGAGTTCGCTTTTTCTAACGCCTACTCTTCTCCTGAGGTTTTCAAGAAAGGTATAATTGAAAAGATTGAACAATTAAGGGGACTTCTATAAATTCCCCGTTTAAATAAATTATGACAATCATGTTAAAAACTTTTGCGTGCTTTATGCTTCTCTTTGGAATCTTTTTGTCTTTTTCTCAATCACATAGCTCGCTATGCTCTATCGAGAAAAACAAAAATCTTCTCAAAGATAAGATCATAAATCACTCGCAAAGCAATTTATAGAAGTCTCCTATAGAATTGAGGAAATAATTTATATATACAGAATGAAGCAATCTTCATTTTCTATCATAGATTGTGATGGAAAAATTACGTAATCATATACAAGTTTACAGCAACTATCATTTATAGCCTAAAAATAAAAGAAGCCGCCTAAAATTTTTGTTGTTAGACGGCATCTCTTTCATCCATTTTTCTACTGTTTATAGAATCTCATATTCAGCCCCGAACCATTCGTTGAGAGTGTCTTCCACCTTCATCATGATTTCTGGAGTGATTTTATCTTTAATCTTTTTATAGACGTAAAGCATTGCGGCACCGTCGTCTAACACACCTAATAATTTATAGACGCTTCTTGGGATAAGATCCATCGGCACTATGGTGTAGATGATTGCTGCATAGATGAGAACGCGGTCGAGAGTTGATGTATTATCATCTTGAAGCACATACCAGAACTGCAGTAATGGTGTCGCCGCTGCACGCCCGACTTTGATAGCGTAAGGACGTATTTTTTTAAATAACTCATCGGCTTTCTCGCGCCAATCGATGTTTTTTACTTTCTCCAAAAGAGAGCTGAAATCTTTTCCCATAATGAAATAAGCCAATACTGTGATGCAAATAATTGTTAACATGGTTTAAAAAGTTTCGATGATTGTATCTATATATATTTATAACTTTATTTTAACTTTTCGATTTTCGTTGACTTTATTTTCAACTTTTCTGAAAAAAGATTCAATTACTTCTTTAGGTAATCTTAAAACTACAAGTAATCTCATAATTTTACACCAAGGACAAACATCCTGGTTTACAGTTCCTTTTATCAAATATGTTCTATGTCCACAGATGTCACATTTTCCTGTAGGTTTATCGAAATCAATATCGCTGAGATATGTAAAAATTTTGTTTATATTGAACAGTTTCATAATGTTGTCTATTTTAATTAATATCTCTCTTGGTAAATGTATTTTTTATAGATGCATGTACATGTATGCAGATATAATTTCTCCTATTTTGTTATTTTAAAACCCAATTTAAGAATCAACTTTAAGGTCTCCACTGAAGTATCACGATCATACTCTTTTTCAGTTTCTGGAAGTTGATTGTATGGGATCAAACAAGGATGTTGTTTTAGTTCATCGTTACGCTCTATCCCGTAGGACCATCCTTGATTAATACGATTTTGAGCCCATACTTCGTGTACATTTTCAGCCATTTTCTCAATGAGATCAGCCAATTCTAATGGTAGATTCACATCACTTGTGTCTAACGGTTTAGGATTGTATGTTTTCATAGTTATCGTTATTTAAGAATCCATTTACCTAATCTGTATAGTCCATAACCAGCAGCTGCTATTGGAGCCACTGTTCCAATAATTGCCGCACCTGTTGCTATTACAGCTGCACCTCCTGCCACAGCACTTCCACCGCCAAGTGCTGCTGCTGTTGTACCTAAGACTGAGCATCCGGCCGTTGTTAATGCGCTTCCAACGCCAGTTGCACCAATTGTTGTTAATGCACTGCCTGCAGCAATTGTTGCTGCACCTGCTGTTGAACCTGCTGCTGCTGTTGCTGCTCCAACTGCAACTTTGCGAACTTTTGGATTGTGGAGCAAATGTGCTCCTAAATGTGCGATTGACATAATTTGATATTTTATAGATTAATATTTCTTTTACTTTAATGATAATTATGGAAGATATAATCTAACAATTAAGAAAAAATTATTTCAGATCCTTCCTCCGCAATAAGGACAGAATTCTGCATCGGCAGGTACTCTACTTCCGTCATTAGGGCAAAATTTGTATTGTTCTGGTTTGTAATTGCTCTGTGTGTTATTGTAAATCACCCTCTCGGCAATTTCAAGAGCCTTGTCATCGAGTTTGCTCTGTTGTACCAATCCCCAGATTTGTGTTATCATTACCGGCCATGCGACAAAAAGAGCTATAGCTGCAGGTATTGCTTGCAATCCGAAGATACCTACACCTGCTTCGAATTGAATCTTATTATCGCAAGACTTCAATGATATTTTCAAAGCTGTCTTCATCCCTATGATAGCCTTGAACATACCACCCTTGGTGATGGATATGTCTTTGCCTCCAGACACTAAATCTTGGCTTGTTACTTCGTAACCATCTTTTCTGAATTCTTCCACGATTGCAGAACTGATGTTAGGAATCAATATTGGATTTCCGTATAACATCTTGTTTGTTTTGAATACGCCCATGATATTTTGTTTTTAATGTTAATTATTCTTTTTTATTTATAGATGCTTGCCGGCATAAAAATCTAATACCGAATCTAATTTTTTTAATTATTTGGCATCTTTTATAATCTCATCTATTTTATTTTTATTTTGTTTAATGACATCGTTTACAGATGATTTTAAATCATCACCGCTACCTTTACCTTTCTTTACCCAATTGACAATAGCCATTAGATAAATCCATGCTGCCGCAATCGTAGCACCATACATACTAGCCCCCATAATAAGAGAACCAGCCACAGTGCCAAAAAGCGGTATGTATTTTAATGCCGCACCTACACCAGTAAGAGCCAAGTTGCTTGTAAGATTCGCAACTACTGCTGAGCCTATACTTTTCATCATATTTTCACTGAATGAAATTCCTAGCTTATTATTAATACGGACATACATTGTCCATATATTTGCAGTTAATGCAGCTACATCCAACCCTCCAACAGGTATGCAAGAACCTGCCACAGAAAGGCCTGCATGAAGCTGAATACAATTTACTATTTCATCTGGAAGCGTACTTCTCATTTCTTTGTCCAAACTTTTTACTGCTATAACCGCAGCTGGATATAATACAGAATTCATAATGTTATATTCTTTATCGTTAATAATTTATTTTTCGTCAGTTTATAGAAGAGAGCATTCGGGTTTTAATTATCTATTATTAATGTAAAAAAATAATAAAAAAAAGAGGCTGTATACCAACAACCTCATGAATATCAATAAATTGGTTTTAAAAATATATTTCTAGCATCGAATTAGTTATCAATGTAACTTTTAACTCAATGTCCATATAAAAAACACGTTAATTATGAATTTATAAGCATCATCACAAACTCTTTCAGTTCTTTAGGGATTATATTTAACCTCTCTAGTTCATTTAAATCATTGATAAAATCGTCTTTTAGCGTATCCTTGTATTTAAGGTATATTTCTATTGCTTCATCAGATTTTCCTCCTTGTAATAGTAATGCATGAGCAAGATTTGTAAATGCATATATTTCCTCAGGGTCAACTTCTAAAGCTTTGCGCGAATAATATTCCGACTTTTCATATTCTTGACCCAGTAGAAGATAATATGAAATATTCACAAGCGAATCAGTATATAATTCAATGTTTGTTTCAGATTTATTGACCTCATAAATATGACTTGCTATTCCATGTAAAAGTACGGATAATTTACAAACTTTGTCATATTGACCATCATTATACCAATGTCCAAGAAATAATCGTAACTCATTATATATTCTCTGTAATTCAATCTCATATAATATAGGATTATTATCATATAAACCTATATATTCATATAACGAATTATTGTAGAATCTTTTAGATTCATCAAGATCACCCATCTTAAAATATAAACCTCCAAGGTTTCTATACAACCTAGCCAAGTCTTCTTGATATATAGGGTTAAATCCTTTAATATTTTTATATATATCCAAAGCTTCACTATAATAATCCTTTGCCTTATTATATTCCTCCTTACAGAAACAATATATCGAACCTAAATTATTTAGTATCACTGCATAATTATATTTATTATCGACATCATCATCAAGTACTTCTTGAAACATAATCTTAGCTTTTTTGAAATATTCTTCCGAAATTTCAATATGTGATTCATTCATATCTCGAAGATTGTAATATAAACCACCTATTGAATTATATATATTAGCAATTTGTATATTATAAACATTGCTATCTACATTATAATATATCTCTATCGCTTTCTTATAATAATTATATGATTTGTTTACATTTTGTATGTCAACAGGTAAGAAATTTGAATATATTTCCCCTAACATTGTATATACAGCTGCAACTTTTACTTTACATTCTACAGACTCATCGAAATAATCTAAAGATTCTTCTAATAAAACTTTTGCATCATCTAATCTATTCATTCTATAGCAATAAGCACTGCAACTCATAAGTGTCTCTCCATACAGAGAGCCATATAATTCATGATTACTATTTGCCAATTCTCTTGCCAATGCTTTTGCCTCTAAACAGTAATTTTCAGCATTATCGTAAATTTTACCTAAAAGTACTATAAAATCAATGAATTCCAATATTGTAAATAATCTTATCAATTGTATTTCTTCGGATATATCTTTTTTAGTTACATTTATCACCTCTTCAAACAACTCACATACTTCATCAATTTTCACATCATTACAACCACTTACATTCATTATCAATGTATTGATTCTTAATTTATATTCATTAATGTGCGATATAAGTCTTGAATTGAACATTCCATTTCCTATTTGTCGCAATGAATCTATCGTTTTATTAAATTCTTCTTTTTCTTTAAGAAGATTACAGATATCAGATTTTATTTGGTCAGCATCCAATATATCAAGTACACCTTCACAATCTCCTTCATTAAACCTTTTAATAGCATCGTTAAGACGTGAATTTATACGAGTTCCTCTACTAATTATTTTACATATTTCTATACTCATTTTTAACAAACCTTCTTCTCTTGATTTTATTTTTTCATGAATCTCGTATCGTTCAGAAATTTTTTCATAAATAACACCAGAATCAGAATTCGCAGATATGAGATCCTTTATATCATGATCCAATTGTTTGATATTATTTTTTAATGTTTGGTATTCTTTATTATTGTATGCAAAAGGAAGGTTGTTCAATTCTGAGATTTTATACCCATGAAGTAGTATATCCCCGTCTTTTACCTCAATGTTATTTGAGAGCGGTAGTTTCTTTTCATTGATTATTAGGTCTAATTGTATCCCCAAAATATGTCTTAATTCATCATCAGATGTATAATTACACCAAAAGTGTCCAATACTATTATCTAATTCATGTTTAAAACTTGTCAAGGTCTGTTCTTCAACATCACCATCATTCAGATTCCGCATACATATATACGTTCTAGGGTGTTCACCATTTTTTTTGTATTCATCAATAGCATTTTCAAATTCCTCTATTGTGTATTTGCCTGCTTTTTTGTGAAACATGCATATAACGACATCACTAGAACGTACTTTTTCAGTATATAGATCTTGTGTACGACAATTTGTATAATATCTTGGAAAATCTTCCCATCTTCTACATCTTATTCTTATACCTCTTTCTTCATATATGTTATCAAGTGTAGAAATAAATGCTTGTAAACTATTACGATCATTTTTTAGCTCTTCGCTTGAGGCTAAAAATATTTTTATCTCTCTCATATTGTATTGCTTTATTATTTTTTAATTTATATCTGACACAATTATCTTACTATTGAAATCAAACTTCATATTCCTGAAGCATTCGTTTTATCTTATTCACTTCTGCTACATGCTCCTCTGGAATTATATTCAGTTCCTCGAACTTGATTATATCGGATAGGAAATCTTCGAATAACTCAGCCTTATAATCTACATATATCTGTTCGGCTTCTTGGTATCTACCCTGTAAAAGGAGAGAAGATGCCAGATTGGTATAAAGCATCGTTTGTGTAACGTCCAATGACAATCCATCACGGACGTATTGTTCGGCTTGAATATAATTTCCTAGCAAAACGCAATTAAAGGACATACCACAAAGCACAAGGGCCATACTTGTTCTATATACATCAATATTATTTTCAGACAAACGGCGGTATATTTCCAAGGCTTCTTTATACATCTGCTCGCTTTCTTCATAACGTTGAATTCTGCAATAAAGTAACGCTAGGTTGCCAAGTGTTCTGGCTATATCAGATTCATAAGCATCGGGGTATTTCCCCACCAGACGGAGGTATATTTCCAAGGCTTCTTTATACATCTGCTCGCTTTCTTCATAACGTTGAATGTCGGAATAGAGACCCGCTAGGTTGCCAAGTGTTATGGCTAAATAAGATTCATAAGCATCGGGGTATTTCCCCACCAGACGGCGGTATATTCCCAAGGCTTCTTTATACATCTGCTCGCTTTCTTCATAACGTTGGATGTCGGAATAGAGAACCGCTAGGCTGACAAGTGTTCCGGCTAAATAAGA
>JAZUST010000136.1:0-7190 GCA_045606865.1 Bacteroidales bacterium | reverse complement strand
GATTTTGTTTAGAAATTATATCTGCAAAATTAATAAAAAACATTTGATTTTTTTGTAATATTGTAGTCGAATTAATAAGATAATGTTATGAAAAAAATAGTTGTTACGTTGTTCTTGTTGATGTCTTTTACATTAACCTTTTCACAAAGTTATGAACATCTCAAGTTTAAAGGAGTTCCTATTGATGGTACTTTGAGTGAGTATGTTTTAAAGATGAAACAGGCTGGTTTTCATCTTATTGAGACAGACGATGGCGTAGCTGTATTAGAAGGAGAATTTGCTGGATATAGAGATTGTATGATTGGAGTTAAAACATTGCAGAAACAAGACTTAGTTCATGAAATTGTTGTGTTGTTTCCAATACAGGATAAATGGGCAGGATTAAGTTATGATTATGAAAGACTGAAGTCAATGCTGACAAAAAAATATGGTGATCCAGATGAATGTGTTGAGAAATTTGTTAACACTCCATCATACAGAGATCTTAATGATGATAATGATAAGATGTTAGAAGTTGAGAATGATCATTGTGAGTATTATTCTGCTTATGAAGTGGAGAATGGAAATATAGTGTTATCTATAGTGAGTGATAATGTTTTATTAGGTTTTAGGCACAATCGGGTTAAACTGTTCTATTCCGACAAAATTAATTCCCAGAAATTTGATGATGCCGCAATGGAAGATCTTTAAAATCCGGTGATAATGAATCTTATTGTTTTAATACTGATAATTTCTTTTTTTCTTATTGCGGTTTTATATCATTTAAATCGTGCTAAAATTATTGGAAATATTGGTGAAAAAAAAGTTTCCCTACGACTGCATTTGCATCCAGATGAGTATAAAATTTTTGATGATATTTATCTGAATATAAATGAACATTCTGTTCAAATCGATCATATCGTTGTTTCTAAATACGGCGTTTTTGTTATTGAGACAAAGAATATCAAAGGCTGGATTTTTGGAACAGATAAGTCTGAATATTGGACGAAAAATATGTATGGTAATAAGTATGAGTTTCGTAATCCGTTGAAACAAAATTACTATCATGTTAAAATGCTTCAGACTTTATTGCAACTTCCTCAAAATAAGTTTATCCCTATAGTTGTTTTTTTGAAAGGCGCGACTTTGAAATGTAATACATCGGGAAATGTAGTAAAAATCAATCATCTTAACAGAACGATAAAGAGATACGATGAGGTTATTATTGATGATGAGGAAGTCCATCGTATCATTATGCTTCTGACCGAACAAAATATTAAGGATAGGAAGTATAAGAGGTATCACGTTAAGAAAGTGAAAGAAAATGTTTCTGTGAAAAGTCAGAAAATCAGTTCGGGAGTTTGTCCGAGATGTAATGGATTATTAGTAGAAAGAAAAGGAAAATACGGAAAATTTATAGGGTGCAGTAATTATCCCGATTGTAAATTCACTCTGTCAATCTGAAATGTTATTCTCTAAATAACACTTTTATTTCATCAATTCTATGCGTGTCTCTTTATCGAACTTTTCTATCGAGTATCGTAACATGGTTCTAGGCATAATTGCTTTGTGTTCTCTTACGAAATCGTATAGTCGTTCTGTGTCGCGTTTGCCAGCTTCGCGTAGCATCCATCCGATGGCTTTATGCATTAAATCGTGTTTGTGTTGTATCATCTTTAAGGATAAATTGTAAGTGTCGTCTAAGTCATTGTTTCTGATGAATGTCAATGTCGATACTATGGCAATCCTGTTGTCCCAAAGTAAATCGCTTTCAGCTAATTTGTAAAGTATGTCGCGATTTTTATGTAGGAGGTATCTGCCGACAATTTGTGGCGCACTCAGATCTACTAAATCCCAGTTGTTGATGTATTTAGTCTGAGATAGATAGAAATCGAAAGTTTCTTTTGTGACTTCGTTTTTAGAGTTGTCGACAAGAATTAGCAGAGCGCACATCCGCATTTCGTGCCAAGGACTATGTATCAATTCTTCAATGACTTCAAGACTGATGTCGTTGAAACTTTTTGCTACCTTTCTGATGTTTGGAACTGTCACGCCAAGAAATCTGTCGCCTTCTCCGTACTGACCTTTTCCTGTCTTGAAGAAACGTGGCAAGATGATTTTCTTTTCTTCATCAGAATAAGATGATAGTGCCTTATATATTTCAGTTGTCATATTCAATGGATGTGATATTTTAATTGCAAAAATACGAGATATTTTGATATCATGCTGTTTACGTTAGTTTATATATGAGAGACTGTTTCTTTTCTATGAGAATCTGAGGGAGGACGACTTTTATAAAAGATGATTTTGTATATTTGTATGCGTGTATTTTATATTATCATGAAAAATAATTTGTCGTTACAGGCTTTGAAGAAAGCGTTAGCTGGTTTTGTCGCTATCGGATTATTGCTTTTCTTGCCGGCAGGAACTTTACATTATTGGAACGCTTGGCTCTTTATGGCGGTTTTGTTCTTTCCGATGATATTATTAGGAATATTTATGTTGTTCAAATCTCCAGACTTACTATCCAAAAGACTTGACGCTAAGGAAAAGGAGAAGGAGCAGAAATGGGTCGTGGCATTGTCGGGAATCATGTTTGTGGCGGCTTTTGTCGTCGCTGGATTGAATTTCCGTTATTCATGGCATATATTACCTGATTATATTATATGGATTGCCGCCACATTGTTTCTTCTGTCATATATGATGTATGCTGAAGTGATTCGGGAAAATACCTTTCTTTCAAGAACGATTGAAGTCCAGGAGAATCAAAAGGTTATTGACACTGGACTGTATGGCGTTGTACGTCATCCGATGTATTCTGCAACATTAATCTTATTCCTTTCCATACCATTGATTTTAGGATCGTTAATATCTTTTGTGATAATGTTGGTATATATTCCAATCATCACAGTAAGAATGAATAACGAGGAAAAAGTCCTCGAAGAAGGCTTAGAAGGTTATAAAGAATATAAAAATAAGGTGAGATATAAGGTGATTCCTTTTGTTTGGTGATATATATATATATTGGACTGACTTATGAAAACTCTGAAAATAACAGTGATGCGCATGACTCGCTACGATGACTTGATGGCGCAATATGAAAACCCGATGTTTGTTTTGTTTATTGGTAATAAATAAATAATTATAAATTTGTTTGTTGGTTATAAATAAAATGTATATTTGCAAAAAGTCTTTTTGTTATGGATAGGGAAATTTTTAGGCGTATAATAAAAGAGAATCAGGAGTTTATAAAGGAAGTGGAACTTTATAAACGTCATTTTGATTTTGAGGAGAAAGGAAAGTATGTTTTGGTAGGAATCAGACATGCCGGAAAGTCGTATCTTCTATACCAAAGGGCTAAAAGGTTTATTGAAGACGGACATTCTGTTGAGGAGATAGCATACATTAATTTTGATGATGAAAGATTGTCGGAGATGTGCGTTGATGATTTTGACCTTATTCTGCAGGCTTATAATTCCATGTACGCACATAAACCAATATTCTTTTTTGATGAAATACAAAATGTTACAGGATGGGAACATTTTGCAAGGCGTCTGGCAAATCAGAAATATCAAGTGTTCATTACGGGAAGTAACGCAAAAATGTTGGCTCGAGATATTTCTACAACTTTAGGTGAACGTTATTTTACAAAAATGGTTTACCCGTTTTCTTTTAAGGAGTTTCTTGAGTTTCATAATGTTGTGTTGACTCCACAATGGGAATATGGAAAACAGTATGGCGATGTAAATAAATATTTCAACGATTATTTTTATTACGGAGGTTTCCCTGAGTCGTTTGATTATAAAAATAAAAGAAATTGGTTGCAAGGTCTTTATGAAAGAATATTCTTTAGTGATATGGTCGTTAGAAATAGGGTGAAAAATGAGGACGTATTGCGTCTTTCTGTAAAACGTTTGGCGGAATGTGTAAAACAACCTACTTCTTACACCAGAATATCTAACCTCTTAAAAACTGTGGGATATTCTACCACGACAGCATCTGTGGTAGATTATGTGAGATTTATGCGGGAATCATGCCTGATTTTCTCTATAGAAAACTATTCCTCGAAGTTTGTAGAAAAAGAAACAGTTAAGAAACACTACTTTATAGATAATGGTATATTGAATTTGTTCCTGACCGATCCTGAAACATTTCTGTTGGAGAATATTTGTGCAATACACCTTTATAAACAATATGGCAATGATTTGTATTTCTATAAACATAATGTCGAGGTGGATTTTTACATTCCGGATATGGAGACAGCGATACAAGTGTCATATTCTGTAAGTGATAATCAAACATTGGAACGTGAAATTAATGCTTTGCTAAAATTAGATTCTGCATTTCGCTTGAGAACAATGTTGATAATAACTCGTGACGAGGAAAAGTCTATTCCGTTGAAAAATGGAAAGGTAATTAATGTAGTTCCTATATGGAAATGGTTGTTGTTATAAGTGAATATAATTCTTTCTAATATTATGAAAACTCTGAAAATCACGGTGATGCGCATGGCTCGTTATGATGACCTCATGGCGCAATATGAAAACCCGATAGAGCATGCCTGCGATTTGAAGCTCGGGCAGACTTTCATTGTTAATAATGCTCAGAAACCTGAGGGACTGTGCGATAGCGCGTGGGAGACTTTGCTTCCTTTCGTCAAGGAACTCGCTGAAGGCGGCGGTAATTTCTTCGACGGTTGGATGAAGAATCCTCATTCTGCCATGCTTTCTTGTAACGACGGTTTTCGTCCGGTAAGTTTTTATGTTGAAGTTGTTGAATGATTTTTGTTGTATTTTGTAAAAAACATTTATTGTCTCTATTTGTATTTTGTAAAAAACATTTATATTTGCACTAACTTTATAATGGTGTGATATGGAAAAATTGTTTGAACGTCATGATCAATATTTAGCGGAAATACCTACTAAATTTGTGAGAGGTATTATTGATGAAATTGATTGGTCGCTTCGTTTGATTGCTATTAAAGGCCCTAAAGGTGTCGGAAAATCGACTTTGATGCTTCAGTATATTAAGTTAAATTTCTCTGCCGATGATAGGCATGTTTTGTATTGTTCTGCCGATACTAACTATTTTACAACGCACACGCTTGTGGATACGGCAGATAAGTTTTGCAAAATCGGGGGACGTTATTTATTTATTGATGAAATTCATAAATATGAAAATTGGAGTAGGGAGATAAAGGAAATATATGATTTACATCGCGAGTTGCATATTGTCATAAGTGGTTCATCCTTGTTACAGATTAATGATGGACATTCCGATTTATCTAGACGTTTGACTGAATACCAGATGTCTGGATTATCGTTTAGAGAATTTATGTGCATGATGACGGGTGTCAACATAGAACCAATAGAACTATCTTCACTATTAAATTCCCCCAACCTTTTTTGTCAGGAAGTTAAACGTCATTTTCACCCTTTGGAATATTTTCATTTGTATTTGAAAGAAGGTTACTATCCTTTCTATTTCGAAAACAAGAAAATGTATCATAATGTAATTGAGAATGTGATTAATTATATTGTCGATAATGAATTGACTATGTTTCGAGGTCTTGAAGTCGGTAATAGCAGGAGAATTAAAGCTTTACTACAGGTTTTATCGAAGATGGTTCCTTATGAAGTTGATATTTCGAAATTGTCTAGAACTATTGGTATCCAGAGGCCAACAACGTTGAAATATCTTAAAAATTTAGAGGAAGCAGCACTAATAAGGAGATTATTTACTAAGATAGATACTATAACAGACCTGCAAAAACCTGACAAAATACTTATAGACAATAGTAATATTCTTTACACGCTTTCAGATTCTAATCCTGAAATAGGAACTGTTAGAGAAACTTTTTTCTGTAACCAGTTATGTGCTGCAGGGCATATTGTTGAGTACGGTGGTCTTAAAACTGGTGATTTTAGGATAGACAAAGAGATTGTTATAGAGGTCGGAGGTTCTGATAAAGGATTAAAACAAATTCAGAATGAGGAATATGGATATGTTGCTGCAGATGATATTGACAATGCTATTTTTCGTAAGATACCTTTGTGGGCATTCGGTTTTTTATATTGATGTAGATACCTTATAGTTTTTTTATGAAAGACATTAAAATTAGAAAAGCTACTAAAGACGACGTTTCTCTGATAGCGGAAGTCGTGGCGATGGCAATAGGAGATGACATCGCAACATATTATTGTGGTGAGAATTACGATTTGGTTTTAAAGGAGTTGGCTTCTATGGAGACCTCGCAATATAGTTATAATAACGTTCTTATAGCTGAGGTCGATGGTGTAAAGGCTGGCGCTGCTGTCGCATACAATGGTGCTGACTTACAAATGCTTCGTGAAGCGACTCTGAAAGTGATTTCTGAATATAGAGGTGAAGAATTGAAAATTACTGAAGATGAGACTGACGCTTCTGAGTATTATCTTGATAGTCTCGGCGTTTTACCGGAATATAGAGGCTGTGGGGTAGGAGCGAAGCTGATCCTTGCTTTGAAAGAAATTGCTTACGAAAAGTACAACAAGCCTTTAGGTCTTTTGGTTGATTTCGAAAATCCTAAAGCGGAGCGACTTTATAAATCCCTTGGTTTTGAAAGAGTTGAAGAAAAAGATTTCTTAGGTCATAAGATGTGGCATATGGTTCGTTGACAATGACTTAGCTCACAGTTCATTACTCAAAGCGCATCGCAATTATTTCCCCAGACTTTCAACTTTCAATTTCAAAGGTGCAAGCGATGCGCCCCTAATTTATCGTGGAAAAAGTCTGTTGACCGTTGTCTGTTGTCTGTTGTCTGTTGTCTGTTGTCTGTTGTCTGTTGTCTGTTGTCTGTTGACTTTTTTAGGGCGTTCCGGCTATCGCCGTCGGGCTTTCCGCTATATCTTTTTCCGCTACGCTCCAAAAGGATGCCGCTCCAATCCCTAACGCATTGGTGGCTACCAAGAAAACAAATCCGTGCAAATCTGTGAAATCCGTGGGAGAAAACAACATTTCCCACTGATACCACAAATGAACACGGATAACATGTAACCAAATCTGTGAAAATCCGTGAAATCCGTGGGAGAAAGATATTTCCCACTGATACCACAAATGGGCACGGATATTATGCGTATATTTGTCGTGTTTGTAAACAAAGTACAATAACAAACTAAAAATCAAAAAATATGAAAGAATATCAGTTAACTTATCAGATTAGAGGTGCTATC
>JAZUST010000135.1:0-3057 GCA_045606865.1 Bacteroidales bacterium | reverse complement strand
TATTACACTTGAAATTTAATTTCTCAACATTTCATCATCAACAACTAAGAAACAAAACTTATAAATACAAAATAATATTTCACCAAAATTAACTAAAACCCTATCTTCCCATATACTATAATATAACCCGTTGGCGGAATTAATTTTTAATTTTACTAATAAAAATAGAACAAAAAACAACAAAAAAAAGTTGCACATATCGTTGATTTTTAGTAACTTTATAGTGACCAAACAATAAAAAACTAAAAATTTTCAACATGTACAACTTGGTTTCAAATTTCGTAAAAATTCTTGACATATGCAAGAAATTCTCAAATAATCTAGTAGACAATCGTGGAAATATACCCAGAAGAGGAGTTATACCTCGTTTTTCTGATTTAGAAGTTATTGCACTTAGTCTTACTGCTGAAAATTTTAGTATTGATAGTGAGTCTTATCTATTTCATTTACTTAAAAAATATAAATCAGAAATACCAAATTTAATTTCTCGTCGTCAATACAATGATAGACGAAAATATACTGCTGATTTATGTGAGCAAATACGAAAAAATATTGTTCTAGCAATAGATGGGAAAGAAAATATTTTTAGCATAGATTCAAAACCAATTCCAGTTTGTCGCAAAGTACGTGCAAAACGCTGTAAATTAGGAAAAACAGATTATACAACAGCCCCAGATTTTGGATATTGTGCTTCACAACGTTGTTATTATTGGGGTTATAAACTACATGTCTTATGTGGTGTTAATGGTATTATTCACTCTTATGATATGACAAAAGCTAGTGTGAATGATGTGAAATATTTACAGGATGTCAAATACGAGTATTTCAATTGTACAATCATAGGTGATAAAGGTTATATAGGAACTGATATACAACTCGATTTATTTGAATCGTCTCAAATTAAATTAGAAGTTCCTTATCGCTTAAATCAAAAGGATAGGCAGCCTATATTTGCACCTTTTTCAAAAGTAAGAAAAAGAGTTGAAATTGCTTATTCTCAAATGGTTGATCAATTTATGATATCTCGTAATTATGCAAAACAACCCAAAGGAGTATTTACTCGTATTAAAAACAAAATAGCTATTATGACTGTTTTACAATATATTAACTTTATAAACAACAAGCCTATCGGGAAAATTAAACACACTTTAATTTAATTCCGCCAACGGGTGGTACTTCCCCATTACTTGACACTAATTTCATTAAACAAACACACATGCAAAAAAAGACTCAAAAAAACACTTTAATATATTGAATATCAGTTATTTATATTTGTGTATATCAATTATTTTTATTATATTTGTATTGAAAATCAAGACAATACAATATATGAAAATCAAAAAATCTGATATGAATATTATTCATATAATAAATAATGCTGAAGCAATATGGCTTCGTTTTCGATGGGAAGATGGTATCCCAGTGTGTCCATATTGTGAAAGAAAAACGAAGCAATATCATTGTAAAAATAATCGCTATAAATGTAATCATTGTAATAGAAAATATTCAAGTAGAGTAAAAACAATTTTCCAAAATTCGAAATTATCGACAGCCCAAATTCTCTGTGCAATCTTTATCATTTTAGCAGAAAATGCAATATCTACAGGTGATCTAGCTCGAATGATAAATGTCTCTTATAATACAAGTTGGTTTTTAGTGAAACGATTGCAGCATGCTTTAAATCAAGATACTCCGCTCTCGGGTCTGGTTGCGTTAGATGAAGTTTACCTGGGTGGTAAATGGAATAATAAACACTGGAAAAAGAAATTAGAGTTATTACATTATTGGGGAGTAATTCCACCTGATCAACAGTATTTTAATGCATCTGAAGCTTTTCAAGCAATGAGTTTATCTAAGACTCCTGTTTTGGGTGGAAATGACGGAAATAATATTTTTCTAAAAATACTACCAAATAACTTTAATTCAAAGAATATTAAAACCATATTAGAGCAACACACAAAAGATGTTGTTTTATACGTTTCTGACGACTCACCACTATATTGTGATCTTTTAACGGCTCGTGAAGTAAACTGCCATTCTCGTAAACAATATATTTCGCCTAATGGATATTCTTCCAATTCTATAGAAGGGACTTTTTCTCATTACCAAAGGCAATTTAGATATGCAACAACCCATTGTAAAGATTATTATTTACAACTATATTTAGATTTATTTGTCTTTAAATGGAATACAAGAAATTGTACTATGGAAGAATCTTGGTCTTGTTTATTCGAATGTATCACAAAAACAACATGTAGATATAAAGACATTAGAGAATATTGCAAACAACAAAATGGTAAAGATGCGGTGAAAATTATGAAACAAAAAAAGAGAGAAGAAGAACAATATATAATTGAGTCTCTTAGAAATAAGAGTTGTACTGTAACATCGATAACGACAAAAAAATAAATTTTAGGATATTATTTTTTCTAGTGTCAAGTAATGGGGAAGTACCACTTCAAACATCCCTACACCTTACACCTTATTTCCTGCTCTCTCACTAAAAAGTGTCACTTTACTAAGGAGCAGTATGCTTGCACCTTGCTTGAAGGTAGAAAATAACAAAAACAAACCTCTCTTTTTGCTTTTTTAAGAATAAAAATAACAACTATTTGAATTAAAATTAGTAACTTTGTAACTTTATGATAAAATGATAATATATGAAACGAAATTTATTATTACTTGTTGCCACTCTGTGTGTTACGTTAAATATATTTGCTGTTGATGCAGACTCTGTTGCGATGAAAAAACGTCATCCTATGGCATATAATGGCTATCAAGGCGGTATGATGTTCAATGTTGGTTATGTACAAAGTCGCGAGTTTCAGTTTCACGACAATAATGGTTTGCCACTTGGACAATCTAATCAATTGAGAGGCGCAAGTATGGGGCTTGGAGGTGCATTGCGTGTTGGATTTGGAAAATATTTGCGGGTCGGTATCGAAGGGTATGTATCTACTTTGAAATATCAACCTCAAGGTAGTTCTGCCAAAATCGGTTGGGGAGGTCTATTGCTTGATTCGCATTGGCATATCAAAAAATTCACGATCTTCACAG
>JAZUST010000134.1:0-50301 GCA_045606865.1 Bacteroidales bacterium | reverse complement strand
CTCTCGCAGGAAGTGCTTACCACAGCGGCAAGCAGAAATGACGTGTTCTCCACTTCCACACTCTTCGAGATTCTTTCGGCTAACCCAGATGAACTCAAGAAAGACACTCTTATCTCATACTTGGAAAACAAGGACAACCCTATGCCGGAATATATGACGGAACTTCTCAGGGAGATAGCCAACGGAAGCACGGCTCGTACCGCTTTAGAATCACAGATGACTAAATCCGAACGCGAATATATTCTCGCGGCAGGCGACATAGTAAGAAGCAACCTCAACAGCGAAGAGTCTGACAATGAAGAACTGAGACAGTGGCTCGGCAATATGAACGACATGGCATCCGACCGTCTCGCTATCGCCACATACATTCAGGAAAGCGACTTCGAGAACGCCCTCGCCTTGGCGGAAACTCTTCCTGATGTCTATGGATTGCAAGGAACGGAACTCGAAGAACACAACGATTACATCTCAATTTTAAGATTATACGAGACCTTAGACGAAAGCGGTCGCGACATCATGCAGCTTACAGAGACGGAAACCGAGATGCTTGAAGAAATAGCCGACAACGGCAGCGGATCCTCACAATCGATGGCGTACGCCATATTGTCGCAAAACGATGAGACTTTGGTTACTGCAGTGAATTGTCCTGTCCTGCCTACGGCGAACAACAATTCCAAGAGAGGAACCGCAAACCTCAAGTCTGATATTGCTTCCGCTATGGGAATGAAGGCCGATTTCGCACCGAACCCGGCAACGGCATGGACGGAGATTGACTACACGCTACCTCTTGATGAAGAGAAGGCAAGTCTCGTGATAACAAACGCTCTCGGCGTTAACGTGATGACAGTGGAACTCGACGGCAACCAAGGAAGAAAGACATTATATCTCGAACAACTTCCAGCCGGAGTCTACACATATTTCGTGAAATGCGGAGAATATTCAATAACAGGAAAACTGATGAAAAAGTAAGAGTTGGCTTTGAACTTTGAACTAAGGTTCAAAGTTCAAAGTTCAAAAAAAATTCGTTGGTTGTTGACCGTTGTCCGTTGACTTTTATTATCTTTGCAATTATGAGAATCATTCTGCTTTACATATTGCTCGCTTTGCTCGGTCAACAGACAACTTTTTTAGAAACTGAGAATCTGAGAACTTGAAAATCTGAAAGAAGTCTGGCTAATGACAAAAGTCTAAAGACGAAATCCAAAAATTCTCAGTTTCTCAGATTTCCAGATTTCTATTTTCAAAAAATTCTTATTTTTGCGACTATGAGAAAAATTTGGATTTTTATATTGATATTAGCTATCAGCTGTCAGCTATCAGCCGTCAGTGGATTGGTATCTGGCTGTGAACTGTGGGCTATGAACAACGAGCAATCCGCTCAAGGCTCACAGCCCATAGTTCATAGCTCAATGACTGTTGACCGTTGTCCGTTGTCTGTTGACTACTTTGAATCCCAAATCCGTCTCGCCGACTCCTTATATAAAAACTATCTCCCGCAACATAACTTCGAGGAAGTGAAAGCAGCGATGGAGTTCTTTGAACGGGAACGGGAAACGGGAACGGGATTTTTGAGAGCGGAGGACGGGAGCGGGAACGAGGACGGGAACGGGATTTTTGGGAACAGGAACGGGAACAGGAACAAGATCCCCGTACCCAAACCCCGTACTCGTCCCCAAACCTCGTCCCCAAATTCCGTCCCCGAATCCCACACCCTGCTCTGCGCCAAGGCGCACTACTACCACGCCGTTGGTCTCACCGAGCGTGACGACATTGTTGGAGCATGCGAGCATTATCTGAGAGCGATGGAGATTATGGAGCCTCATGTAGAGACGTCACCCCTGTGGCGTCTGATGGCTAAAGACAAAAGGCTAAAGTCTAAAGGAAAAGAAAATGCTCATGGCTCACAGCTCGAAGCTCATAGCTCAGATTACGAAAAAAGAAAATTTGTTGCTATGATAAATATGAGATTAGGAGAATTGATGTATAACAACCATCTTTTTGATATGGCGATAACCACATTCTTAGAATCATTAAAACATGTACGGGAAATCAACGATCATGAATTTGAATCAATAATTTTAAAATATATAGGCAACACCTACTATGTATCTGATAATATTGACAGTGCTTTAAACTGTTATTATGAGTCGTTAAAAACCAGTGACAATCAAGGCAACTATATAGACATTCAGAAATGTTTAGCCCTAATATTATATGAAAAAGGTGATAAGGACAGTGCATACCACATACTGAAAGACAATATTAGAAAAATTGATAATCAGATCGTACACGATGCTTATTGTTACACATTAGGAGAAATGTTTTACCATGATAAAGTCTATGATTCTTCAGTATATTATTTGGAAAGAAGTATAGAGAGCGAGGTCTATTATATAAGATTCGCCAGTGCAAAAATTCTTTATTCATTATACGACTCCATCAACGATATTAGTAACAAAAACCATTATAGCGATATTTACATCAATTATTCCGATAATGAAATCAACAACAGCATAAAAAAAGATTCTTTACAAAAGATATATAACGAATATCTAACAAGAAAACATACAAACCATGAAACTATATTAAGAAAAATCTATATATCCACATTCTCACCTGTTTTAATTACAGTCATCTTGATTTCATTATATCTGTTTTTCTTATTAAAAAAAGAAAACAAAGAAAAAGATTCCGTCATCAATGATCTTCGATTCAAATATTCCATCATAAAAGGTAAGATAAAAAACAAGAATGAAGAGCTAAAGAAAAAGGATGAAATCATAAATTCGAAAGATTTAGAATTGTCTGAAACAAAAGAGAAAATCCAATACACCGAAAGAGCCACAGACATAAATACATTTTACGAATCTGACATCTGCAAAAGAATACTATTACAAAACAACAACAGAATCTTACCTTTATGTGATAATGATATAACACTATTGTTGACAAGTGCCGACATTCATTTGAATAATTTCACTGTCAGAATATGCCAAAGTTTTCCAAATCTTAAAAAGGGGGATTTAGTTTATCTCTGCCTCATATTGTTGAGACAAGACAATTATAAGATCACATTACTTCTCAGCAAAAACCGCAAGACCGTCTGGGAAAGGATGAAAAAAATCAAGGAGAGAATGTGTATAGAAGAAGACACCGACATAAGAGATATCATATCGGCATTTCTACAATAACAAAATAAAACTTTCCTTTCAACGAGACCACAAAGTTAACAAAAAAATATGATGAACGATATTTATAACAATAATTATCGTCCATCATAAATTATGCATTATGCATTAATAATCGATTACAGTTTCTCCATCACTAATCTGAATCCATAAACGTTATTTCTTGATTTTCAAGGGCTCTATTTTTTTAAGGTTCTAAAGATGCTCAGTCTTTCACCGGACGTATTGTCATACCGTTACGACGGAGACTCCAGTTGCAGTAGAACTGATATGAACACATATCCAAGAAACATGCTTTATTTAAAGTTGGTTCTGCACCTTCTTCTTCGTATGGTGTTGACATCCAATAATAGCCGAAAAAGTCTTCGTCTATCAACTGATCATTTACGCGGAATCCAGCAGCAGGAAGGAATATATGATTTCCGTTTGTCTTTGAAGTCACTTTATAACCCACAATGCCATTATCTTCAACCCAGGTCCAAGTGCATTCTTGTGTGAGTTCGTACATCTCTTCCAAAGTAGGCATTCTCCATCCATTACCCCATTTTGCAGCAGCAGCGTCATATAGCGGATTGCCGGAGATGTCGCCTAAATCCTGATAATTTGAAGAACAGTTGCCAGACTCGTATGTAGCTTTTGGCTCTATCTCACCCCAAGCAAAATAATCGCCATGACCTTCAGGATATGTGGTTCCGACATTGTGCATAGCCCATTTCACTCCGCTCGGAAGACCTAAATCAACATATTCATATTCTATAACTTCATCGTTTGCTTCTGTTGTGAAAGAAACCGTTTCACCGTGAACAGTACCTGCGCTATTTATTGCATATACACCTACATAGTAGCCTGTAGATTCCAACAAACCTGTAATCTTATGTGTGAATGCACCTATCCCCTCTCCTACCTTAACATAGTTTGGTTCTATTGTTTCATTGTCGTCCATACCTGCATTACATTTTTGCCAGAACAAGCCATATTCCGTAACATCTGCTCCGCCATCAGAAACTACTTCTGCAGAACATACTACAGACTGATATGTAATATCACTTACGGTAACTTTAGTGACGGTTGGCAATACTATTTCGATATTATTTTTCTCAGTAACGAAAATAACAACATCTCCGTATGCTGTTCCTGCTTCGTTTGTCGCGAAAGCCATCACTCTGTATCTTGTACATTCTTTTAAACCTGAGAGATAGTAATTAAAAGGGCCTGTACCAGCCTCGACTTCAACTTTATTGTCATTGGTTGGAATCTCACCTTCAAACTCAACATCAGCTTCATTCCAATAGAATCCGCGTGCTGTCACCTCTGCTCCACCATCGGCAATGACCTCACCTCCTAATGTAGCGCTGTCGAATGAAATGCAGCTTGCCGACAAGGTGCTAACTGTTGGAATAACGATTTCTATTTCATCATCATTTCCGTCATCATTTCCATCATCATCGCCATCATTGTCATCATCATTGTTATCATCATTGTTCGATTCTAAAGTAGTGAAAGTCAATTCTTCTCCGTATGCCGTGCCGACTTCATTTGTAGCATAAGCTCTTACATAATATTTAGTGTTTGCTGTCAGACCAGTAATTGTTGATTCAAATGGTGGCACTGGAGAATTTCTATTATATAAATTTACAAAATTATCATTCAATGTAGGTTCTTGATTTGTGCTCCAGCAGAAACCTTCTGCAGTTATGTCTGCGTTGCCTGAGTCTTTGATATCACCGACACATAATGCGGTAGTATCTGTAATTTTATCAACTCTTAATGTTGTTACTGTTGGTAATGTTGGATCTGGTTTGCATGAAAACAAAATGCCGCAAACCATCGCAATTAAAACGAAATACTTTTTCATAACTTAATTTTTAAATAAATACTAAAGGTAACTTCTATAAATTCCACGTTTTAACAATTCGTCATTCAAAAGATAAACTTTTTCGATATTTATGTTTTTTATTGGAATCTTTTCGTTTTTCTTTCAATCACATAGCTCGCTATGCTCTTTCAGGAAAAACAAAAATCTTCTCAGATAAAAATTCATAAATCTTTCGAAAAGCAATTTATAGAAATCACCTAAACGAATTCTACCCTTTTTAAAGAAAGGGCAAAGATAAGAAAAAGACTAATGACTAAGGACTAAAGAATAAAATTTTTCATAATTTATTATACAACAATTCATCAGCCGCAAAGTATTATAATTCTATAGAAAAATGATAATATTTAATTATTTCTTATGTTATCATTTATACAAAAATTATATCTTTGTATAAATTTAGCGAGGTGTTATGTGAGTTCCGGGCACAAATAAATTTTGATAATGACAACAAACACTTTTACAAAGTAATTTATAAAAACACATAAATACATATTATATGACACTCGACGAATCAAAAATAAGAGAAGCATTTGAAGAAAAGAATTGGACAGAGATAAAATCGCAAGACTCATGGTCGGTTTTTAAAATCATGTCGGAATTTGTAACAGGTTATGAGACGCTTTCAAAGATTGGACCCTGTGTCGCCATCTTTGGTTCTGCACGTACAAAACCAGACAACAAATACTATAAGATGGCAGAAGAAACAGCTTATCTTTTGGTAAAGAAAGGTTTCGGCATCATTACCGGTGGCGGTCCTGGCATTATGGAAGCAGGCAACAAAGGTGCTCACTTTGGTGGCGGTAAAAGCGTTGGTCTCAACATAGTTCTCCCTCACGAACAAAAACCAAATCCATTCATCGACCAAGACAAGAACATCAACTTCGATTATTTCTACGTTAGAAAGACGATGTTTATGCGCTATGCTCAAGGTTACATCGCTTTCCCTGGAGGTTTCGGTACGTTAGACGAACTCTCAGAAGCTATCACCTTGATACAAACCAACAAACTCATCTCCTTCCCTATCATCATGGTCGGAAAAGAATACTGGGAACCTCTAAACGACTGGTTCAAAAACTCATTGTTGAAAGAAGGTATGGTAAGCGAAGACGATTTTAAGATTTTCCATATCGTCGACACTGTTGAAGAAGCAGTAGGCATCATCGAAGAGTTCTATCACAGATACGCGCTCAAACCGAATTTTTAATAGTTTTTTAGTTTAAGGGTTAAAGTTTAAGGTAAACTTTCAATTTTCAATTATAAATGATGCGTCATTACATTGAAATACCAATCAACATCATAAGTATCGAGAGTGACGGTTTTCATCTTATCGCGGAAGGATTGATAAATAACAAGACTGCTCGTTTCGTGGTAGATACAGGAGCTTCGCGCACTGTCTTCGATAAAGACAGGATTTTGAATTATATAGAAAATCCTGAGTTTAACGAAAAAGAAGGAATCTCTGCCGGCATTGGCGGAACTGACATATCGAGTTTTATTTTTAATATTGATGAATTAAGTTTCGGAGAATTGAAAATCAACGGATATCAAGCTGTTGCGATGGATCTGTCGAATGTGAACGATTCGTATGCGATGTTGAAGATTCCTCCTGTCGATGGTGTATTCGGCGGTGATTTGTTGAATAAATATCATGCTGTCATAAATTACAAATTAAAGAAAATGCGTCTTACCTTAAAAAAATGATTATGGCAAAGATTTTAGTTATCGACGACGAGGCCGCAATACGTCGTATCTTAAAAGAGATTTTAGAGCACGAACAATATCAGGTTGATGTGGCGGAATCAGCTATCGAAGCTCTTCCTTTAGTGAAAGAGAATGAATACGACGCTATCTTGTGCGATATCAAGATGCCTCAAATGGACGGCATCGAATTTCTTGAAGAGGCGAAGAAAATCACTGACGCTCCTATCATCATGATTTCGGGGCACGGCACAATTGACACTGCCGTTGAAGCGATAAAGAAAGGCGCATTCGATTATATCGCAAAACCGCCAGAGTTGAACCGTCTGCTCATCACTTTACGTAACGCCTTGGATAAGTCGAAATTGATAACGGAGACAAAGGCACTTAAGAAAGTGGTGAATCGTAAGTATCAGATGATTGGCAGTTCCGCTCCGATGAAAGAGATTCATAGCATCATCGAGAAAGTCGCTCCTACCAATGCACGCGTTCTCATCGAAGGCGAGAACGGCACAGGAAAGGAACTCGTGGCACGACAACTTCATGAACTCAGTAATCGCTCCTTCGCTCCATTCATCGAAGTGAATTGTGCGGCGATACCATCCGAATTAATAGAGAGTCAGCTCTTCGGACATGAGAAAGGATCATTCACTTCGGCGATAAAGATGAAGAAAGGCGACTTTGAACTCGCCAACAACGGAACGCTTTTCTTAGACGAAATCGGTGACATGAGTCTCTCGGCGCAGGCTAAAGTATTGAGAGCATTACAAGAAAATAAGATAACACGTGTAGGTGGCGAAAGCGAGATAAACGTAAACGTGAGAATCATAGCTGCCACTAATAAAAACCTCAAGGAAGAGATACAGAAAGGCAACTTCCGCGAAGATTTATATCACAGATTGAGTGTGATTATAATTAATGTGCCGCCGTTATGCGACAGGTTAGACGACATTCCTGAACTGATAGAATTTTTTGTAGATAATATTTCTAACGAAATGGGGAAATCGGTTCCGACATTTACTCAAGATGCTATTGAGGAATTACAAAAATATCGTTGGACAGGAAACATTCGTGAACTGCATAATGTTATAGAGAGGTTGGTGATACTTTGCGGAAATGAGATTAATGGAGAAGATGTGAGGAAGTTTGTGGTTTACAATTAACAATTAACAGTTTACAATTAACAATTAAGATGTAGAGGATATATCAAACCAAGATTAATTATGAAATCTAACGATAGTATTATTTTAAGTAAAAGTAAGGATTTTGCATTAAGTGTAGTTGATTTATATAAATATTTGATTTATAATAAAAAAGAATTTGTTATTTCCAAACAACTTCTTCGTTGTGGTACAAGTATTGGGGCAAATGCCAAAGAGTCTTCGTTTGCACAATCAAAAGCTGATTTTATCGCAAAATTGTTCATATCACTAAAAGAAGCTGGCGAGACGGAGTATTGGTTGGAACTATTATATGAAAGCGGATATATTGATAAAGAGCGATTTGATGTATTATATTCTAAAAACAAAGAGTTGATAAGGATTATCACAAGCATTATTAAAACAACTAAAAACAATAATTGTTAATTGTAAACTGTAGATTGTTAATTAAAAAATAGTATCTTTGCAAAGAATTGCTAATTGACAACTGTCAATTGTTAATTGTTAATTGTAAACTGTAAATTGTTCATTGAAATGGGGTTGACCGGTTTTGACAGCTTGTAGAATGGTCATGTAAGCATGCTGAGCCTTGCAGTGAAGCTCATTAATCTTGGCTGCGAAAAATTAATTGGCGAAAATAACTACGCTCTCGCTGCTTGATCGAAGAACAGTAGATCGTTGCTTAATTCGTCCACAAGGTGGATGAACGAGACATCTCGCGGGTGGACTTTCCTGATTCCGGCCCGGGAACGAGGTGCTCATCAAGTTCAGGATAGCGATGCGGAAGCTCTGGCCGCATAGCGAAATTTAAGAGATAAGGTCGCGTTTAGGGCGTCTGCTTCCTTGCGCGGCTCGAAAACCAACAGCAGAATAAGCATGTAGAAAGCATGGGTGTTCCTTGTTTGGACGAGGGTTCGACTCCCTCCAGCTCCACGGATAAAGAATCTGAAAATCTGAGAAATTGAGAATCTGAGATTTTTTGAAGGATTTAGTAGAGACGTACCATATTACACTAATGAAGAGAATAAACAATATGTAATTGATGCGTCTAAAAGTAAAAACCTTAGAATCTGAAAAACTGAGAAGTTTTAGGTTCTAAGGTTTTTGTTTTTTATCAATAATATGTATAAAAGAATTTTGAAAATAGAAAGTGAATATAACGATAGTGCTTTCTTATGTGGAGCGCGTCAGGCTCATCACTCTATATAGATGATTCAGATTTTTAATTATCTTTACAAACGTTAAAAACTTAATGTAATGGAAAACTTACTTTCAAAAGCAATAACCCTCGCCCTCAAAGCACACGAAGGGCAGGTTGATAAATCTGGAATGCCATATGTCGGGCACATTATGCGTGTAATGGCAGCAGGTAGGACGATAGATGAAAAGATTGTTGGCGTTTTGCACGATGTCGTAGAAGATACCGACTGGACATTTGACGCGCTACTCAATGAAGGCTTTCCTGTGCATATTGTGGAAGCATTGAGGTGTGTAACAAAACTCTCAGATGACGAGCCGTATGATGAGTTTATAGGGCGTGTCAAGACGAATCCATTAGCTGTTGCTGTGAAGATTAACGACCTCACCGATAATATGGATGTTCGTCGTTATAAAGAACTCTCCGATTGGGATGTAAAACGATTGAAAAAGTATTTGAAGGCATATCAGGAACTGACAAGCTATTTAACGTGAGTTCGATATAAGCAACTAACATATAATCAAGTAATAATCTTCATCAGGAGAATTATAACCCTGAAAGGGCGACGGATAATAGGCAGGCGATGTAGCGTCAGCGGAATCCCTGCTTAAAAGGTACTAAGAGCAATCAAAGCGCTGTAGGCGCGACAGAACAGCGAATGACTTTATAACATTCGACCTTGATTGATGGTTTCTTTGGAAAGTAACAATAAGCGGCAATAGCATTGGAACTTAGGACGAAAGTACCCTAATGCCGGTTATGGCGGAATGTTTCGCAAATGGCTATTGCTCTCTATTGTGCTCATCGGAATTAACTACTTTAAACTTGTGATTAAAGTGTATTCTTTGGTTTATGCTATCACTTACAAATATAACAATTTTATTGCCCCCCAAAAAACAAGTCTAAAATAGATAATTCCGGATATTTTTGCAGTGATTTTTTGTTAAAATAAAAAACCTTAGAATCTGAGAAACTGAGAAGTCCTGATTCTAAGGTTTTTGTTTGTCTATTATAAGTTTAGGAAATATGTAATCCTATTTATCAATTGACTCTTTTTCCTGTCCCGTCGATAACATAACAACCGCTATATTCCAGTTCGACACTGAACAAATATTTATCTAACATGTCTATGTCGGTATATATCGCAGGAGTGATGAACTCGTTGTCTTTGATATTGTATATACCACAACGACCATCAACATAATAACATTGGTAAGTATCAGAAATTTCGTATATCTCATCGCCGTCTTCGTCATAACCTGTAACATACTCTAGGTGGTGTATGTATTCAAACATGTTTGGTATTATCACATTGCCCTCAAAATCTTCTTTCCATATGCGATTATCTTGGGCTAAGATGAAACCGTCAGAAGTTATGGTGATATCGGAATATTCTGCAGGTAAGACGACATTCATGTTTTTGTCGACATATCCTTCCTTTTCTGTAATTGCCACTATTTTATAACCATCAAGCATACAATTTCTTGAGATGGATATGTAAGCAGGTTCTATGCACCATTCGCCAGATTTATTGATAAGTCCTAGGTATCCATTGTCGCCAATCATATAGCAATAACCATCGTGAAATACGTAGTCGATATAGTCATAATCGTACCTCCTTTCATTATGTCTGAAATTGAACGGGATTACAATTTCTCCTTTTCTGTCGATGAAAGCAATCGTATCGTCTTTCATAACAGCGGCGAGACCTTCCGAGAACACCCACGCCGCATCATATTGAGGTTCAATGACGACTTCTCCGGTATAAGCATTCAAATAACCACGTTTGTCGTTTTTGTCGCAGAATACAGTGAGAGTGTCGTCGTAATTTTCACCGTCGAGAAGCGGAGAGATCCATTTATATTTTGGAGTAAGGTATTTATCATTTACGTCATCATACAATCTGCTCTTCCCCCCGTATAAATCGTGAACGGAAGTGCGTTCGGTAAGTTTTTCTTTATACGGATTACTAATTCTGCGATGATAATATCCGATGTCGTCAGAGAAAATCCATATCGCCAATAAGAAGATTATGACGGCTTTCGCCCATTTCTTACGTCTTTTCCACCATAATTTGAATTTACGCCATATCCAGCGGATGAATGCAAAAGTGCTTGTGATTACTAAAAACACCAATTCGATTAATGCTTCTAAAAATTGTTTTAATGTTTTCATTTTTTTAAAATTTTGTCAACAGTCAACGGTCAACAGTCAACGGTTGAGATGGTTAATAATTATGTTTTTTTTGCTGTGATTTATTTTGAACTTTGACTGTTGAACTTTTTTTATACAATGTCAAAATCCATAGTCAGCGTCATAGTTCAGCGTCAAGGTTCAAAGAAATTACAGTTAGCTTCATCGGAATTGAAGTCTTTGTTCGACATTGTTCTATAGAGGCGTTCGCGGTTTCTGTTGGTACGGTCGGTCATCATTCTGGTTCCAAAAGATGTAGCGTGGAAGTTCATTGTATTGGTGATGGAGATATGAGCAGCCATTTCCTCCACGTTATGGTTCGCACCTATGTAAGCGAACACCCAACCTTTAGATTTAAGTTCATCGACGATTTTTTTTATCGATGGACCGTTAAATTCATGCGAGGCATTCTCCATTCCGTCGGTAACTATCGTCACGAGTACTCTGTCGTTGTCGGCAACATTATGGCGTAGGGCGTTGAGCGAAAATCCCATTGCGTCGTAGAGTGCTGTCATGCAATCGGGGTTATAATCCTTGTCTGTGATTATTTTTGCTTCATTTGCAGGGATACAATTCCATAAAGTTTTATGCTCGTTGTTAAAAGACACAAATGTCACGTAATGCTCCTGATCGGGATTTTCCTTCTGAGCTTTGAGGATAGTCTGTAATGACTCGTTTACATTGTCGATGGCTTCTTTTTTGATGCTGATCATCGAGCCGCTTTCGTCAAGGTTGATGAGGTTGAAGATTCTTGTTTTCATTCTTATTTTTTAAATTTGGTCAACAGTCGACGGTCTGCTGTCAACGGTTGAGAGGGTTAATAATTTTATTGCTGTGAACTTTTTTTTGAACTTTGGCTGTTGCTATTGACTGTTGAACTTTTTAAGCAATGTCAAAAACCATGGTCATAGTTCAAAGTTCATAACTATAGTTCAATAAGACTGAGAAAAAAAAGTATCAACTTCTATCATAAGAGAGAAAATTTTTTTGAGTAATATCCAGAGATGTATGAAATGTAATATACCTTCAACGAATGGTTCTGCACTGAATATGAGATTTTGGAATATTGCTGTCCGGTAAAACACAGAAAGGAATAAAAACCATCCCCGAAGTCAAGTAAATACTAGCTTCGGGGTTCATTATTGAAAAAGTAAGCCCCCTAATCAAACAATGTGGGTTCTGGTGGTGGTTTCTGCATCTCTTTCGCAAGCAGGTTATCCCATGTTCTGTCTGGATTATCCATAAATCGTATGAAATCGATGTAGTACATAAGGGTAAGGCGTATCATGGTGACCACCTGCGAGAAAGCACAATTGCGTTTTATCCTCCTTGATAGGACTGTGATGAGCAGATTGGCAATCAATACGACCCACGTTTGTATCTGTATGGCATTGACGCTGTCGCCATAGAAGAAGTGCAGGGGGAAATTCTGCTTGAGCTGTTTGTAGAGGGATTCTATGGTGATGCAACTTGTGAGCCTCCGCTTTCATTCCTATCTCCAGTTCACGAAGAGAATCAAAGTGTTTCAATATGCCAAACAGCATCACTACAAGATGCTGATACCCATCGAAACGCTTTACATACGCCTCGCTGCCTGGAGTCTCTCGGCTAATCTGCATGATTATTTCACGATCAAGTAAATTTAATACCTGATTATAGACCGGCTGTCCGGTAAAATTGCTATCTTTACCCATGTTACTGAAGTTTCGTGGTAAAAGCAAAGGTAACAAAAAGGTCGGATTCCAAGAAGGGATACCGACCTTAATTTTTATTCTTTTCAAAAAAAATTACCGGACAGCAATAATTGATAATTTATCAGTAATATTAACCCTTGAGTTATTTTGCGAATAAGCGTTTTCTGCATGTACGAGTAACATGCAGAAAACTATAATATAAATAAAAAAACCTCTTTTCATAATCTTAAATTTATTTTCTAAAACATTTACTTACCAAGCAATATGCTTCTCTAATCCACAATACTAATGATGACAAACCTACAATTAACAACCAGTCAATACAGCCGCTAGTATTTATTTGCCAATCTGCAGTATGGAACATCGGTGCTACATTGAAGAAGTTGTATAACAGTTCTACTATAAGTATTTGTCCAATTACGATAACCCAAACTATTGTCCAGAATCCAGAGCTATGTTTGATTCCAAAGAAACTGCTATTTGTTTCGTATGAACGTGCATTGAACATGTACCAGAAGTGTGTCCAGACAAAGATTGAGAATAACAAAGTCTGTTCGTATGGAGTAACGGTATTCTTTGCACCTAATTTCAATGTCAACAAGTCTTTTACTGAAGTGATATCAGCATGTTGGAAGATGTACAAGAAACCTAATGTAATCAAGAAGAATAATGTACCAACACCAAAAATGTTAATTCCCATTGATTTATTGATAATGAAACTATCTCTGTTGCGAGGTTTATCTTTCATCACTTCTTTGGATGGTGGCAATGAAGCCAATGCCATAGCACCAAATGTGTCCATAATCAAATTTACCCAAAGCATTTGTGTTACTGTCAATGGAGACTCTACTCCCATGAATGCACCTATCAAGACTATGAAACATGCAGCTACGTTAACTGTTAATTGGAACAACAAGAAACGTTGGATATTTTGATATAAGGAACGTCCCCACATAACAGCACGACCTATACTGCTGAATGAGTTGTCGATAATAGTAATGTCACTTGCCTCTTTTGCTACTGATGTACCATCACCCATTGACAAACCAACATGAGCAGCGTTCAATGCAGGAGCATCATTTGTACCATCGCCTGTAACAGAAACAACTTGATTTCTGCGTTGTAATGATTCAACCAAACGTTTCTTATCCATTGGTCTTGCTCGAGCAATAATCTTAAGGTCAAGAACTATCTTATCCAATTCTTCATCTGATAAAGCTGCTAATTCAGGTCCCATGATAATATTCTTGTCGGTGTCTTTATCCGTCCACAAACCTATCTGACGTCCAATTTCTTTTGCTGTACCTGGAATATCACCTGTAACAATTTTAACATTGATACCGGCTTTAAGACATTCTTCAACAGCTGCAGGAACATCTTCCCTAACTGGGTCTGAAATAGCGACTATTCCCAAGAATGTAAGATTATCTGCTACGACTTTATTTTCTCTGATTGTGACATCATTATCATTCAACTCTTGATATGCAAAACCTAACGTACGCATAGCTTGGTTTTGATATTGTACAAGCTGTTGATCAATATCTGCTTTCGCAACATTTCCACATGTTTGATTGCATAATGAATGTATAATTTCAGGGGCACCTTTGACGTATAAAATCTTCTTTCCTAAAGATGATTTTACAACGGTTGCCATATATTTTCTTTCTGTAGAAAATGGCAGTTCTTCAACCAATGTTGTATTATCCTTCAATGTTTGATAATTAACACCATTATCTTTTAACCATAACAACAAAGCACCTTCTGTTGGATTACCCAAAACTTTTGCCTTATTTGCATCTGATAAATCCAATGATGCTGTCGAGTTTACAGCAATACCTTCTTTTATTATTGTACTGATTTCATTATCGCTCAACTTCTGGTCTGCTAAAGAATAGAAGTTTGTCTGATAAATTTTCATTTGATTTTGTGTGAGTGTACCTGTTTTATCTGTACAAATAACAGTTGTTGCACCCATTGTTTCGCAAGCATGCATCTTACGAACGAGGTTATTAGTTTTTAACATTCTACGCATACTATAAGCCAAGCTCAAATTAACTGCCATTGGAAGACCTTCTGGCACAGCAACAACAATCAACGTGACAGCGATCATCAATGTCTGCATTGTATGAGACAACAGACTTGAGATGTCTTGTCCCGAATTCAAATGCATGAACAAACCTACGACCATTGCCATCAAGATGGCGAAGAATACCAAAATACTTATTAAACACTTTCCTTTGCTAAAATCATCAAATTTCTTAATCACCAACCAGAAGAATATTGCTGTTGGGATAGCTAGTGTCAATGCAAGAGGATTCCAGTTGAAGAATACAAATAATCTTCCCACAATAACAATACCTGCGAAAATGTAACTTAGTTTTGTAATCAAGTCATTCAATCCATCAAGTTGTTCATTAAGAGGGGTCTTGACACTTTTATCAATTTGCGCTGCTTCAAAAACTTTTCCGTTTTCTGTCTTATCACCAACTGCAAATACACGACATATGCCATGACCTTCCATCACTTTTGTACCTCTCATCACATGATTTGATGGGAATGTAGCTTCTTTGTCGAAAGCATTCATATCTGTTGTTTTACTACTAACAGGTTCACCTATCAATGTTGATTCGTCAACCTGAAGAGTGACTGCCTCCAACAATTCTGCGTCAGCTGGGATTTCGTCTCCTGTTGAAAGAATAACAATATCTCCAACAACGATGTCCTTTTTTGGAACTTCTATAGTAAAACCATTTCTAATGACTTTGACAGGTTCGTCATCATTGACTTGATTTAAGATAGAGAATTCTTTATCAGCTTTCAACTCAAAATAGAACGACAGACCTGTTGCGAGGAGTATTGCGACAAAGATTCCTATTGGTTCGAAGAACACTGTCCAATTGTGACCTAAAGCCAATATTTCATAACATGCGATACCAACCGAGAGAACTCCAACCACAAGAAGAATTCTAATCAACGGGTCTTCAAATTTCTCCATAAACTTAGACCATAATGACTCTTTTTCTGGAGGCGTAAGAATATTCACGCCATTCTTTTTACGGCTTTCCAACACTTCAGCATCAGTCAAGCCTTGATAATGTTTTTTGTTTTCCATATAGTTTATGTTTTAAATTAAATTCTTAGTTGATTACTGATTATTTGATTGTAATGAATCTACAACTTGCTCTTGCTGTAATTTTGGTTCAAACTCATTTTTGCCACTACGCTCACCAATAACATTATATACCAAAAAAGAAATTCCCAATAGTATCGCAAATAACAGAGCAATGACAACCATTAATAAAGAACGTATTTGATGAAAACCTTTTTGAAAATTTTTATCTTCTATATATCCATTCTCCTCATTTTTATCTTCGTCATCAATAATTGTCTCAACACCAGAATCTGGAACATCATTGGCTATATATTCTTCACCTGTATATTCAACTAGAACAACAGTGATATTGTCTTTACCTCCAGCTTCATTTGCTTTGTCTATCAAACTTTTCACTTTTTCTTCCAATGCCATAGAAGTTGAAAGTATTCCACACATTACTGACGAGGTTATCATATCACTCAATCCATCTGAACACAATAACAAAATAGAATTACTTCTCAACTTAAAGGTTTCTATTTCTATTTGATCTGTATTCATTTCCACATATTTAGAACCAAGATCACGACCTATAATATTTCGTTGAGGATGATTCATTGCTTCTTCTTCTGTCAGTTCGCCAACCTCTTCTCTATATCCAACTAAGGAATGGTCATGTGAAAGTTTTTTTATTTCACCCTGATGATATTGATATAATCTAGTGTCTCCGATATGAGCCATATGAAGCAATCCTTTTTTAGTCTCTACAAGAACTGCTGTTAACACGCAACTCATATTCTTATACTCTTCAGATTCTGCACGAGATTTAAATATATTATTATTTGCTTCAACCACAGCCTGTTTTAACAAATTAGCGCGTTCACCATTTGTATAACTTTCGAGGTACTCCACAATAGTTTTTTTTGCAATAGATGCAGCAACTTCCCCTCCTTCATAGCCTCCAACACCATCAATAGCAACTGCCAATACATTATCATTGTCCCAAATATTTTGAGCAATGAAAGCATCTTCATTATTGGAACGTTGTTGTCCCAAATCAGAAGCTGCGCAAAAAGATATATGACTAGTCTTTTCCATCTCTCTTAATTATTTCTTTACAAACTCCACCTTTATCTCATCATTCATAAAGATACTAGAATTATCTGCCAACTTATACCATTTCACATCACCTCCTACACTTAAATCCAGCGAGCGTTGATTAAGTTTTGTCTTTCCAAAAGCACACAAATAAAACTCGTTATCCTTTCTATCAAACTTAATTTGAACATGATCATTTTCCAAATTATCATTCTCCAACTTAAAAATCATACGTTGTTTACGTGTATCCTTTCGCCCTGAAATAGATATTCGTTCATCCAACATTGTATAATGTATGCGATGACCTTGATATGTATATGTCAGTGTTGCCATTGAATTTGGATTAGATGCATCTATATGTTCATTTTTCTGTTGTTTTCCTTTATTCGTTATAGGAGAACCATCCGAGTAATTATACATATATAAACCATCTTCCACAATGTCTACAGATTTCAATGCTTCAAAATTCAGAAACGAAATATTCATAACATCCGAATTATCACACTTTACACTAACTTTGACATTACTATAAACATGAATATTAGCATTTACATCTTCTTTATAGAATAATCTTGCCGATTTTATTAGCTTGCCTCTTTCAACTTTTATGATTTTTCCGTTTCCCATCTCTAATTCGCCATCAACTCGGCATGGAGAAAACTGAAAAACCCATTTTGTTGACACATTCTTAATTTTAGGATAGGTGGTTCGATTCTCATTTATAACCTCCATAAACTTCTCCACAAACTCAGGCAAAATAACCGCCAATGCATCCTTTCTGTCATTATAATCATCTGGATGCATAAGTATATCAAAGTACATAGGGAATAACATAGTATTTCCCAAAGACTCCTTATTTAAAACGTCTTTAAACAAAATCAGAAGATCATCTAATAATTGCCGATTTGACATTCCATCAGACGTAGGATTCTTTTCTGGTCCTGGTGGTGGATCTGTACCTAAACGTTCCACTATTTTTTTTATATATGATATCAATTTATGCATAATTGTTCTATTAAATCATTCTAAACTCTAATATCGCATGTTTTCCAAACTCAATATTATCTCCATTGCACAATTGAATTGGGTTATTCATATTAGATCCCAAATCAATATGAGTATTATCTCTTATTATCCTTGTTCTGTTTCCAACACATTTTCTTCCACCCGAATCAACATATAGCAGAAAACCAGATTTATCAGAAAAGACTATGTGAGCATGTTCTCGACTGACATATTTATTGCATTCGTTTGGCGAATCATCTTCAAAAACAATATGGTTTTGTCTGAAATAAGCACCATCAATATTCTCACCTCTTCCTATATTCCATTTTCTTTCATCACCCATAGGAGTGATAATATAAGAATCTTGAAGAAGCTTACCTCGGTTATGAGCGACTTTTAATTCAGCCTTTGACGTTAAAACCTGTATTGCTCGAGGAAGTATTACATAATAACAATTTGTCAGTTCTGTTATATTTTTTCTCTGCCGAGGAAAATACTCATCTGTTGTATAAACTTTTATATCGGCAAAACATATACCCAATTCTATTTGAATTTTACTTCGTACTTTGGAAACGAAATCACCATTTTCTATTGTCGCCGAAAAAGCGGTTACAAAATCATTATTGAAAAGACCAATATGAAGAACTGAACTTTCCGAATTAGCATTATTCCCAAGATAGAGAGGCTTCAAGTCATTTACTAAATTTGTATAGACCTTCGACTCTGCCTCAATTGCATCTTTAAGATTTCTACTAGGTTTTAATAATGTTAAGAATTTATTTATACAATTTGCCATTTTATCTTTTTTTTAACAAATAGAAGGAAGAAACTAATATTCTAATATCAGTTCCTTCCTCAAACATTTAATGAACGAGACCTTTACGGTAAAATTCATTCACCTTATCTTGAATAACTTGATAATCCTCACCTAACTTTTGACGGCGAACTGGATTATTGCCATAATTTCCACGAATAACAGACCAAGCCATTTGTTCAACATTAAAATCAAGGCACGTTTCTGTCTCAACAATTGTATCCATCTCAGTTATAGGCATATCATTTATTACAATGTTAGTTACATCTAACATTGTATCAACTATTTTTTCCTTGTCTGAATTTTCTTGTACGACTTGTTTTTCTGGGAGAGAACTATTGTTAGACATTTTTTTCACACCTATAATCACAATTGCAATTACAATCACAAGAAGTAATAAATAGAAGTATTTATACTTTCTATTCTTCTGAGGATCTTTTTTCTTAATAAAGTCCTCTTTTGTAAATAAATTATTAGCCATAGTTTACATTATTAGAATACCTCACGAGCTAAATAATACATTCCACCTTCATAGGAATCAGCCATTGTTATAAATTTCCACAAATCATTTTGATCAAGAGTTAATTTGCCAAAACAAACAGACCCTTTACCTGGAAAATCTTGATTTAATCTATATTCTGCTAAAACCTTATTTGATTCTGCATCGTATATAGATACATATGGATTTTTTACATCTGAGAATGTCATACCTTGTGCAATATTTTTTTCAGAAACAACAGCCGCAAATATTATTGATTTATAAAGTCTAGTGTCAACTTCTGACAGCAACACGTGCATTCTTTCCCCACACTCACCTTCGCCACCATCATCCCATGATCCGATAACAGAATCATCCAATGAAAGAGGCAAAGTCCTTTCTTTCCATTTATCCTTGTTTTTAAAATCTTTCTCTGCATTATTTTCCCACACACTAACTTTTCCATTCAGAGGATTAAAATTAGCATCATCGAATGTCTTTTCAGTTAACCAACGACGTTCAGAACCCCAGAAAACCAAATCAAGTCTATTACAAATCTTGTCATTAGCATCTACAAGAAAGGCACATAAATCTAAATCATCGCCTTCCCATGACAATTCGACTTTAATCTTATTAAACTTTTGTTTGTCAAAAACAAGTTCATCTGCGAGATTAAGACTTTTCTTAAAATCACCTTCTGCAAAAAAATCTGCCATAATTCTATAGTTTTTTAGTTAGACAATTATTTATGTTTTGGAATATTTGTTTTCCACGATTTACTACTTTTATGAGAATGTGTTTCAACATGTTCTTCTTTCTCTATTTCACCTGGTTTTTTAAAATCTTTTAAACGGCTTTTTTTTGTTTTTTTTTCACTTTTTGTATCATTCCCTATATCATTTCCATCATTAATTTTTATTTCAATTTGTTCTTTTACGATAAATCTATCTTTTTTTATTTGGATGGATTCTCCATTTGTATATTGTATTTTACTATTTGTACTTTTATACTCCCACAATTCCTTTCCATCATGAAATCTATCTTTAGGTTTCTTTTCCAAACATCTCATGATTAATTTTTCCAACCAATCGGGATAATCCTTCTGATATATTTTACCTGGATAGACTTTCTCAAACGTTTTCTTTCTCTCCTCATAAATTGAAGGAGGATTCTGTTTCTTATGTGCAAGGAACAATTGGTGTTCTGCTTCTGTTTGGTTGGAATTTTGTTGGTTATATTGAAATGGCACCCTTCCTGTCAAGAATTCATACAATACTACTCCTAAACTATATATGTCAGACTCTGTACTGATAACATCTTCGTTTTCCCACTTTTCTGGCGATTTATATTCCGGTGCCCCATTTCTTCTTTTACTACTACGGATAATATTACTTCCTTCTATGGCCAATCCAAAATCAAGTAAAACGTAATGACCATTTTCTCTTCTCATAATATTTCCTGCATGAATATCATTATGTATCACTCGATATTTCTCCACCAAACGTTTCTCTATTTCTGCATTGATATATGGTTTTACTCCATAATTAGGATCATCCTCTAAATTATCTCTCTCTTTATCGTAACAGAATTTATAAATATCATGATGGCAATATGCCAATGCGCTACTTATTTCTTCTACAAGTAACAACACCTCTTCTATTTCTATAAAACTTTTATCCTTAATATAACGCGCCAAATCTAGACCATCAATAAAGTCCATCTCAACGAATGCTTTATTAGCTTTAAATAGTGGTTGGTAAATATGTACAATATTAGGATGGTTACCATTACCCAATCTCAGAAGCAGTTTACATTCTTCTAAAAAATTGAGATATAATTTATCTTTAGTACTAGATATGGTTTTGTCCAACACTCGAATCGCTCGAATATAATCCAACTGATTATGTCGAACTTTATAAACCGTAGCATAACCGCCACTGCCTATTTCGTCAATTTTCGTATAGTCTTCTAAAAATGCTGGCATAATTCTTTATATTTTCTTATTGTATATAATTTAATTCCTTTAAAGTTTTGATAACGACATCTTTTGTAAGTTTAACAGCGCTTACTGAACCTCCATCACCAAGACGCTCCATACGTACTGCAATAGCAATGCAATCATCATGTTCGTCATTAGGATATATATCTGCCTGCTCAATAAAACAGATATACCATCCATCATTGGGTTTTGATTTAACGCCTTTACCGTTAATCATAATTCTTTGTGGTGTTCCTGTTTTACCGCCAACAAATTTATCATCAAATTTACTATGATATTTTGCTTCATTCTTCATGTATGTTTTCATCAAATCAGCTTCTTCTTTTGGAACGATTTGAGTACTTGATATTTCTTCTTTTATTGCTTCTTTTAATAGATAACGTGTGTCTAAAAGTCTACCCTCATTTCCAACTATAGAAACCACTTTTGCCATTTGTATTGGTGTCACAGACAAAGAACCTTGGCCCCATGCCCATTGCCATGCAGAATGACGGTCTAAAGGC
This sequence comes from Bacteroidales bacterium, assembly GCA_045606865.1. Lineage (GTDB taxonomy): Bacteria > Bacteroidota > Bacteroidia > Bacteroidales > F082 > Limimorpha. The sequence continues at coordinate 28,306 of JAZUST010000134.1, read as the reverse complement.
CCTCTATTCTTTTTATCTTTTTCATAATCATTGTATTTTTTTATAGCTTCATCTTTTTCATCTTTCATTCTATCAGCTATTCCTCCAACTCCTAATTGGTGATAAATATTTCCTAATTCTTCATACAAATCATGAGTATTTAATAACTTTATCATATAATTATTTGAAGACCAAGTAATAGCATCTTTCATATATACCCATTTATTTTCCAATATTTTAGGATCAGCCCCAACTTTTTCTATTGGGTCATAGTAAAATTTATCAGCACCTACATCAACTCCACATTTCTTTAAGCCAGCCAATCCTGTCGCCACTTTTGCCGTAGATCCCGGAGCTGTAGGGAAACATACTCCCAAGTCCATATCAGTGTAAGCTTTCCATTTATCATCTTTATAATAATCACTGTATCTATTAAGTTCTTTTGGCGACAGATTACGCAACACTTCATAATCAGGCAATGGGTATACAGCAGAAGCTAGCAAATCGCCTTTCTTTGCATCAAGAATCACAACTGATACACGAACTTTATTATATGATGGACTTTCATAGTAATCGTTAATATGTTTTTCTATTTCTTGTTGCAATCGTGTTTGCAAAATAGCATCTACTGTAAGGTGTATATCATTAGGTCTAATTTTTCCGAGTTTCCACCAGTTTTCATCATCGTTATTATAATCTTTAACACGCTCACTATGAATGCCAGCTTTAAGATATGGCAAGAGATCACTATAATCCCTTAATGCAAAATTCTTGATAGTATCAGTTTCCCTAACAGCTTGCACAAATTTTCCAGCTGAAACTTTAACTGGAAGAATATTTATTTTTTCCTTTATGTTGTCATAACCTCTTAACGAATCCAAGTGACGGTCTTCTGCCATATATCCTCTTTGGTCTTTCGTGTTGAAAAATAACTTTGTATTGTAATCACCTACCATGAAAAACAAATGTTCTCCAAACGGATAATATCTGCTCTGTCTTTTTATTGTATCTGATTTCAGCTTACATATTGTATAAGCTTTATGATTTTTCAATTTTCTTTTATCACTTGTCGCAAGTAGAACTCCATTCCTATCATATATATCACCCATTCTCATTTTTTTAGTAAGAAGCTGAATTCTTGGATTGTATCTTATTTCTGGATCCTGACTACTTGTCTTTACAAAAAGATGACGCATCAAAGTATCCTTTCTATCAAGGACTTGATACTTAAAGAATGTTCCGCAAACAAATAGTATCAATAATGTAAAAATCCCAGTAATGAGAGCTGTCGGTCCATTGTATTTATTCACCATACTATGATCCAAATTAGAGTTACAGCCATAATGTGATACAGATAGTATCAATCCGAATGCAAACAGGTTTAGAATCATACTGACTTTTCCATAACTCAAAAAAGGCACAGCAACTCCTGTCAAAGGTATAATACCCAAACTTCCTAGGGCAATTATTAATATTTGTATTCCTGTGACAATAGATATTCCAGTACACAAATAGAATGAGAAAGGATGATAAGACTTATAACCAACAACAACAGATCTTCTCAACAGCATACAGTACAACAACATAACAAGCAATATCCCCCAGAATCCCAATTGAGTACCTATACTCTCAAGTATCATGTCTGTTTTATAAGCAGGAATAAATGTACATTCACCTCTTGACAACCCTTGTCCTTTAAGTCCTCCTGTAGCCAATCCCCACAATCCTTCTACGACTTGTGAATTTTCTGTTGCCACCTGCTCAGTTGCATCTAAAACGCCCCACGTATTGGTACACATAGATGCACGAGTTTCTAATCTCTCACCAATTTTTTCGCATGCTGATATTGGAATATATTGTAACGAACTGCCAAAAACAAATGCTGTAATGATTAGATTAAATAATATTGGACTTTCAATAAATTTGCGTTTTGACCATCCTCCAATTATCCATGCAACAAACCAAATAATTGCGCCCAATAATTGAACCTTAAGCAGAGATCCTAAATACAAACAAATTACATACGTTATTATTCCATATATCAATAATGCAAAATCGCATGTTAATAAATTTCTAATCGCAGATACTTGCGCATGTGAATTATCACTATATAATCCTTTGAGATCAACTTTTGACTTTATTAATGAATATTGAATGATAAATGTAAAAGCAACAACCATTGCTGGTCCCAAATCTTGTAATACAATATAAATGAACATCAAAAAGGCAAAACCTAAAATCATACCACTCATATTGAGCAATTTATGACGAAGTAGATTCACAGAACCAGAATTGGAATAAAGAATAATTTTTTCTGCATTTTGGCAAAAATAAGCCGATGAAAACACCACTATAAGATATTTTGCAATCTCACTCGGTTGGAATCTTATTCCAAAAAGATTAAGATTCACTTTCATTCCTCCAACTTCTGAACCAAATGGGAAAAGTAACAGTGTTAAAAACAAACCAAAAAACAGATATCCCCAACCTTTACTAACTTTAAATATTGAAGAGAAATAATCAAAACGTAGTTTTAGTCTGTCTTGATAAAAAGCTATTGGATTTATAAATTGAACCAAAAATAACAATATACCACCCGCTAAAATTCCAGGGAACATTTCTTCTCCCAAAATTGTATCCATCAAAGGATTATGAAGGGAATACATCATCAATATACATATACCCGTCAATCCCATCAGTGAAGATACAATGACTACATCCACTTTGCGCCTAAATAAATTTAATAATAGAACTATTCCCCACCACAATAGTATAATAAGAAAGAAATTCCTAAACAAAGATCTTTTAAAATCATCTGGAGTTCTTACTATGAAGGTACCATCTTCTTTTATCTGTCGAAGAGTGCTTGAATCTATTAAAGGTATGGTTATTGGAGATTGCATAAAGTCAATTTTCATTTCGCCTTTGTTGCAATCTTTTAAAATTGATCTAGTTGTTCCTTTTGCACTACCATATTTAAATCCTTCTTTTATTGGAAGTACACTATAAGAAGACTCTACATCTAAACCTTCGAAAACTACAGAACCATCTTCATCGGTCTTCAAGATAGCAACAGGTATTTCTGACACCACTCCATTCTCTTCATCGTAATAGTGTTCATTTAATCTAACATATACTCCACTGCATGGTGTATTATCCTTTTTTAACACCTTTGAGATATACGAAACATTTTTTTGTTTTTCATAAACAAAAACTTCTATCTTACCTTCACACTTCTCATCTACCAATATCTTTGAAAGCATGTTTGAAGTATTCGGATTATTAGATAAATAGTATTGCTCTAAATCATAGCACATCCTTGCATAAGATTCTTTGTGGCATTCACCTCCATAATTTTCAACTTCTTCAATAGTAGCTTTCCAAAAATTATTTTTCAATTCCGATAAAGAACCAATTTGCCGTACTGAATCAAAACGTTCTGTTAAAATATTTGCTATAAAAGTTGCTTCTGTTTCTGTTTGAACATAATGGTTTTCAAGCAAAATATTTTTAACATCCAATTTTGATGACTCACAGTTAAGATGTATTGTCTCGTTGGAAGACAATCTACGCTGCGTTTCTTCAAAATAAGAAGAATGATTTTTTAATAAAGAACCATACAATAACAATAATACAATTGTTATTAATACCATGCTTAAATATTTCTTTATAAAAACTATCATCTGTTTATGCTATGAATATTATTTTACAATTACTCATTCTCAATCAGACATTAATAAAAAAAATGCGAACTTAACTTATTCGCATTTCTGAGGCATCGCCAAACGCCCATGAGCATACAAATAAGAAAGTCCGCACAAACGTGCGAAGCTTTACCTAATTGCAGACATGCTCATTCTTATTTTTTGGCGATTTTCAGAAATGCACTAGCAATAAGTAAAAACTTACTTCAATATGTCTTCTTTAAAATTCTACATTTTTTTATTCCTGTTTTTTATCGTGACAAATGTAATTATTTTTATCATATAAAACCAAACAAAAATTAAGAATTTTTAAATTTATTAACATTGACATATCGGCACGAATGCGCGGAAGGTTTTTTAAGTTAATGGACAACGTACAATAATTTTATATGTACTCCTCATATATCTCTCGAAGTTTCTTTTGTAATAATTCTTTGTTCGGTAGACACAATTGATATTCTGCGACCATTGTTGGTGAAAGACTTCTATTTAGTGCGTATTCAACAACTTCGTCGTCTTTGTCTTTACATAATAATATACCGATACTAGGTTTTTCATTGATTTTCTTTACGTCTTTGTCTAATGCTTCTAAATAGAAATCAAGTTGTCCGAGTCTTCCAAACTTTTAGTTCTACTCATTATGATAATATTGTTAGTCCAGCTAATTTGTCTCACCAGTGGTGAGATAAATTCGTCACATAGGGAATATGTGTCATAAAATTGTTTCATTCTCCATAAATTCTTTTGGGAAAATCCCTTTAATTCAGGGTACACATTTGTTATATACTCCGATAATTGTTTGACTATACCATCTCCCCATTCCGAAGAAGCAAGTTTCACGGAAATATATTTGCCAATATTCCAATAGAGATCTATTAAAGCAGTGTTTGCTACTCGTATGATATTGTTACGCGTCTTTTTAATCAGTGAAACAATTTCATCAAACTGTTTGACAAATTGTTCCGAATAGTGTATTTGTAAGTCTTTCATAATATTTTGGTAAATTATATTAAATTCTTTTAGGACTATTTCCATCACAAAGTTACATCATTCATCGCCCTTTTGTCAAGTGTTTTCTCTAACAAAATACTAACACTGATGCATTTTTTCATTTTTCTTAATGAAAGTACGATTGTTTTATTAATTGTTTTTAAGTCAACAGATAAACTTAAAAACTTTCAACTTTAATTTCACAATCGTTATTTCATTATCTTTGTGGCATATTTTAAAACATCAACATTTATATTAATTAATGGTATAACTATGAAAAAATCATTTATCCTTATGGCGTTTGTGCTCGCTATGTTTTCATTAAATGCACAAAGCATCAATAATTTATATGTCTCACCTACAGGATGGGCAATGTGGGAAGGCGACGCTTCCTCATTATATGACATTTATCTTGACGGAGAATTGGTTGCAGAAGATTTGAACGAGACTTTCTTCCAGCATGAAAATATCAGCGACGGACAGGAATACACCACAAAAGTAACTCTCGCCAATTCAGACGCTGCCGCCGAATATTCATGGACAAAAGTCAACTGCGACAACTATGAAGGTGCAACAAACTTCAATGCAGGATTAATTAATAATGTAGGAATACTAAGTTGGACATTACCTACAATAAACAAAGTTTCAAAAGAAGGCAGCTGGATTCATTACGACAATGGCGTTTATGAAGAACATATCGGTCTCACTTTCGACGGCGTCAACTTCGAACAATTCCAATGGGGCATCATGTTCCCTGCTTCAGATATGGCTCAATATGCCGGTCTGTCAATGACAAAGGTCTCTATCTACGACTGTGAGGCTTTCAACGGAGAGGTCTTTATTTACAGCGGCGGTTCTTCTCAACCTGAGACATTGTTGTATAGTCAGGAGTTCTCATGTACAGGCATCGAAGACACAAGAGAGATTGAACTTAACACTGCCGTGGGAATCAGCGGCAATGAGAATATCTGGGTCGTCTTCACACATTATGATGGCAGCCAGCCTGCAGCGGGTTGCGTCGACCAAGGCAATCCTAACGGTCGCTGGATCTACTACGAAGGATTTGGTTGGATCGACAATATGATGGTGTCGATGCCACCGTTCACATGGCTGATCCGCGCTTATGTAGAAGAAACCGTCGTCCCTACCGAAGTCCTCGGCGCGATATTATATCGTAATGGCGAACTCATATCAGAACTCGTCACCGATGAATCATATATCGACATCAACGCTCAAGCAGGCGACGAATATACATTAAGAGTGGTCTACGGCGGTGAACCTGATGTTATGCATTATGCGATGTCATGCCCGCAAACCGCAAAGATAAATGACGTTTCAATTGCAGAAAACACAACCGATGATGTGACTATTTATCCTAATCCGACAAACGGCATATTGAATATCAATGCTGAAGCTATGAAAAACATAACTGTAATAAATATGGCAGGTCAGGTGGTTTATGAAGATAATGTAGACAAAGATGTTGAAACTATCGATATGTCGCAATTTAACACCGGAATTTATATGGTGCGCATCACTACAGAAAACGATGTCATCGTAAGACAAGTATCTGTGGTTGAATGATAAAGTCAAATTATTAATGAATAAAGTCGTCATTTCAATATGAAGTGACGACTTTATTATTTTCAGGTTTTCAAATTCTCAGATTCTAAATCGTGACCTCGCTGGGATTCGAACCCAGATCGAAGGAACCGGAATCCTTTATTCTATCCATTGAACTACGAAGCCGTGGTTTTAGTTTAAAGTTTAGAGTTAATAGTTTAGAGTAGTTTAAAGTTATTAGTCTTAAGTTTGTAAGTTTATAAGTTTCTTGAGTTTTAACACTTAAACAAAACTGCTGATTGTTGACTATTAACGTTTGCAAAATTAATATTTTTTTTAAAAGAATACAGTTGAGGAAAACGATTTTTTTCGTATCTTTGTGACATCAAGATGAAAGCTTGGTCGAAATATATAATACTAATTTTTATAGTCTTTGCAATTGTTTTATGCAAAGGGGAAAGTTTTTCATCAAAAAATAATCACATCGACTTTATTGAACACCTTGAAGATGAAACGGAATATCTCTCTGCAGATTTCCATGATTCACTTCATCTTCATCCTTCCTTTATAAACGCTCAACGTTTACAGAAAAATCTCCTCCGACGTGACAATAATCAAAGACAATTATCATATTACTTAAAAATAAATAAGATAACACATCTTGATACATCAGAATACATAATCAATAAAGTTACCATTAAATACTCGACACTTTCTGAGCCTTCTTATCGCCTGATAAGACTTGGGAAACTCATTATTTAGCTATTAGCTATCAGCAGTCAGCCATCAGCATTTTGCAGATAATCTCGAGCTGACATCTTAAACTATTATCAACTATAATTTAAATCAACATGCTGAAAGCTAAAAACTGACAGCTGACAGCTAAAAAAACTATAAACTTTTAAACTACTATAAACTATTAACTTTAAACTATAAACTTTAAAAAATGGGTATATTACAAATTTTCACATTATTAGGAGCATTGGGTATGTTCCTCTATGGCATGAACTTGATGAGTTCAGGTCTTCAAAAAGCAGCCGGCGACAGACTTCGCGGATTATTGTCGGCAATGACATCAAATCCTTTTAAAGGCGTCCTCACGGGATTAGGAATCACATCAGTAATACAATCTTCATCAGCGACAACCGTTATGGTGGTCAGTTTCGTTAATGCTGGTCTTCTCACATTGGCACAAGCGATCAGCGTCATCATGGGCGCAAATATCGGCACTACGGTAACGGCATGGTTAGTGTCGTGGCTTGGATTCAAAGCCGACATCTCTATTCTTGCCGTACCATTGATGGCATTAGGTTTCATCATGTCAATCTCTAAAAAGAACCAGAGAAGAAACATCTCGGAACTCATAGTAGGTTTCTCGCTTCTTTTCCTCGGTCTTTCATTGATGAAAAACTCTGTTCCAGACTTACAACAGACTCCGGAAGTCCTTTCCTTCATACAAGGATGGCAGGGACATGGTTTCGGTTCTGTCATAATATTCCTTTTATTAGGCACGGTACTTACGCTTGTACTTCAATCGTCGAGTGCTACAATGGCGTTGACACTCATCATGCTCAACATGGGATGGATAAGATTCGATATGGCTTGCGCTATGGTGCTCGGTGAAAACATCGGTACGACAATCACAGCTAACATTGCAGCCGCTGTCGGTAACACCTCAGCGAAGAGATCTGCTCTTGCTCATACTGTATTTAATGTGTTCGGTGTGATTTGGGCTCTCATCGCATTCCCATTCTTCTTGAGACTGGTCGGATTCATAACAGAAAGTATTTTCAGTGTACCAAATCCTGCATCAGACGGATTCATCGTTGAAGTTTCAAAAGATGCCGACGGCAACTTATTACAGAGCGACTCTCAGACAGCAGCGCTCTACGGACTTTCGATGCTTCACACACTCTTCAATACAATCAACACCTTGATATTAATATGGTTTATTCCTTTGATTGAAAAGATTGTCTGCACAATCATCAAAGAACCTAAGAATCAAGAGAACGAGGCATTCCGTCTCAAGTATATATCTGCAGGACCTATGGCGACACCGGAACTCGCTTCAGAACAGGCTTTAGACGAGATAATACATTTCGCCCAGATTTCCAAGAACGGATTCGAATATGCGAAAGCCGCTATCAACGAAAACGATTCCGACAAGTTTGAGACTTTGAGAGAGAAACTCGTTAAATATGAAGAGATCTCAGACCGCATAGAACATGAAATAGCCGCTTTCTTGAACGCATTGTCGGCAGAGGAAGTAAGCGAAAGCACTTCTGCGAAAATCAAAGCCATGTATAAGATAATAGGCGAACTCGAATCGCTGGGCGACTCCGGAGAATCTATCAGCCGTATCTTGGCGAGAAAGAACATCCACAACAAGACTTTCGACGCCGACACAATAAAGAAACTTAACAATATGGCGGATTATGTCGCCAACGCATACGACGTAATGATCGAAAATCTCACAACTGCTCATTCCGGTAAACTCGATAGCATAACAAACGCTTATAACGCCGAGGACCGCATCAACAATCTCAGAAACAACTTGCGTGATGCCGAGATTGAAGACATAGAAAACGGCAACAAGAACTATCAGACCAGCGTCTATTACATGGATTTAATCAACGAACTCGAGAGAATGGGAGACTTTATGATCAACGTCTCGCAGGATTTGGAGAGAAGCTTTAAATAGAATTCTGGAATTCTTGAAATAAAAAAGTCGTCACTTCGTAATGAAATGACGACTTTTTTTTAAACTTGAAAACCTGAAAACCTTAAAACCTGAGAAATTTTAGATTATAACTTTAGACTTTTGTCATTAGTCTTTAACCTTAATTTTCAGATTCTCAGATTTATTTGTAGATTCCTTTAAATACGAAATAATATCTGTCTTGCATATTGTCGAACTCATCGAAGACGTTGATGACTTTGATAACACCGAGAGCACCATATTCCTTTCCGACCAAAATAATATCCTCATTACCTATGTTCGTGAGTTTCGATGTCTTGTTTGAAGTGGTATAAGCATTCACGACAGATGTGAAACTAGCATTCTCGAAGTCGAAATCGTTGAAACGAGCGAACATCAACCCTGTCATGCTACGCCATTCTCTACTAAGAAACAAAGTAGAATCCATCGAATAATCGTATATGTCGACAAATAGACTATCTGTCTCAACATCTACAATCTCATTTCTGTCAATGCTAAATCCGTTTTTTTCATTTTTATAATAGGCAAACATTGTATGCTCTGTCGTCTCTAAATGGGTACCACTGTCAATGTAATGTGAGACAGACATCTCAGAATAGTTACCCGTAGAACAAGTAACCTTAAAATAAAACTTGATATTTGTGGAATAAGTATCAAATTGGGTAACAAGATATTGATACATGAATTCTGTTCTTTCTGCGTCAATAACGGTATCCATCAAAGTTGTTATTCCGTATGAATTGATAGTGTATATATCGATAGAAGAAATGAATCCCTCATTAGCGAAAGACTCTATCTTGAAAATAATCTTCTCCCCTGCTTTATAATAATCTTTATAATTCATTGTCTTGGCAACGATAATCACGTCTGATTCATCATCGCCACCACATGACGACAATGTCAAAAACAATCCACAAATTAAAAGATAAATGAGTTTCTTCATGATATTAATTAAAAAAAGTTGGAGGCATCATACCTCCAACCATATTACGTAGATTTAAATTTATTTAAGTTTATAAGCTTTGATTGTCACAGATTCCTTGATAAGTTTACCTAAGAACAAACGTTCCACTTCGGTTGTCTTCATTACAGGAACGTAATAATCTGCTTCAGGATAATCTTCAACGACTTTATAGACAGCTTTTTTAATATCACCTCTGAGTTTAATATTATTTCTGCCTTCAAACTCTACTATCTTCACATCTCTGAAGTTATAGTATTCGCCATTTATCTTGTCAATCTTATCGATCAAACCGAAATATTCTTTTCTCTCAACGCTAACTGTTGTCTCTCCGAGAAGAACATAATCGCTTATATTAGCATCAACTCTAACGAATGTTGGAGCGAAAGAAGTAGATTGAACTTCCGACACTTGTTGAAGTCCGCTGCAAGAGCTAAACGACAACATCATAAGTGCCATCATTGCCAGTACTAATAATGATCTCTTCATGGCTTTAATCATTTAAAGAAGTAACTAATTGTAAAACGGACATCAGCACCGAGTTCGCCTTTTGAGCGTTTTAACTCTGAATATTGTGTATTCCAACCATAGTCAGGTTCTTCTGTGTAATATGTTTGCTCAACACCATCTTCGTCTGTGATGACATTCTTATATTTTTGTCCGAAGTATTTAACAGCAGACAAACCATATTCCAAACCTATTGCTACAGGAAGGTCTGCTACAAAACACTGCAAACCGATATATGCGCCGACACCAATTTCGAAAGAGCTTCTTTCTGATGTGCCATTGCCTTTTCCGTTTATTCTATTGATATATTTGTCTGTACTCAAACCGAATGGTAATGTTGCGCCTACATAAACATCCAATATGTTTGTTGGAGAGAAGTGACGAGCAATGCCCGGAGACAAACGGAACAACGACTCTGAAGTTTTGTTGTTATATTCTGTATTTAATTCATCTTCCCAATAATAACCATTTGTGTTATAAGTAAGTTTACTTGCTTGGATGCCACATCTGAGCTCTAAATTGTCTTTCAAATAATATTTCACGTTGACAAGAGGAAGACCTCTCCATGAAATACCATAATCGAACATCTGCTCTATTTCCGAGAAACTAGGACCGATGAAAATACCCCAATCACCTGAACCAGGACGATTGCCTGTTCTGATGGTTCTTGAATAAGGTTCACCTTCTGAGATTTGCGCCATAATAGGTGCTGAACCAATGAACAACAAAATCATAAGAATCAATGATTTTGAGAATAATGATGTTTTTTTCATATTATTTCACCCTGTTATATACCATTCGGGCCATCGGTATTAATACAAACGGGTTCTATTACTAATATCATAAAAACAGGTAGAACCCAATCAAACCCATTTTATGACGTGATTACTTGTTGTTATTTCGAGATGCAAATTTTATAATTTTATTTTGATTTTCCAAACTTTTTCAGATAATTTTATTTTTACCTATGGGGGGGGGTAATTTAATGATTATCAAATATTTAAAATACCAATATTCTTTAAAAAAAATATTATAATTACTTCGTTGTAAAACAAAAACAAAACATATTCTATACAAAATGACGTAACCTCTGCTCCTATCAAAAAAAACTTGAAAACCTGAAAACCTTAAAACCTGAGAAATTTTAGATTATAACTTTAGACTTTTGTCATTAGTCTTTAACCTTAATTTTCAGATTCTCAGATTCTCAGATTTTCAGATTTATTTGTAGATCTCATCAAACTTCACCATTCTTACCTCGCCGTATTTTTCCAATGCCTTCATATCGACATCTTTCTTGTTGCCGGTAATCATGATGATGATCGGACGATTCTTTACCTTGTCATGATAGAATTTCTCAACGTCATCGTATGATGTTTCTTTGATGATGTTGGTTGTTTCAATTCGAGGGTCATGGTCGTAACCTTGTTCAACCCAAGATATTACGCTTGAAGGAATGTTACGTGGAGCGATATAATCCGCTGCTCTCGACATGATGAGTGCTTCTTTCGAAGTATCAAATTTCTCCATCTTCTCCGGCATATCAACGAGGAGCTCTCTCATGGCATCGACGGCTTCGTTTGTCTTGTCGGACTGTGTTCCTACGAATGCATATTGATAACCAGGTATTCTATTTAGATAATCGTAAGAATATACAGAATATGCGGAATATCCTAACGAACGTAACTCTCTGATTTCTTGGAATACTATCGAGTACATATCTGTTCCGAAGTATTTGTTGAAGACGTTTGCCAAAGCTTTCTCTTCCTGATTCAACTTTTCTCCAGGAATGATCATGTCGATCTTGCTTTGTCTGAACTTCTTGTTATGAGCGAAATAAACAATGTTCTCGTTTTGTTCTTGACGTTCTTTTATTTTCTTCTCGGCTTTTATCGCATCGTTCTTGATAAGATTGTGTGCGTTCAAAGAAGCGATAACATCTTTTGTGTCGAGGTTACCGGTGTAAGTGACTGTTCCGCTGTAGTTGAGCACATTCTTCAAATCGTTGAGGATTTCATTGCCGTTGCGTTTAGCCCATTTCTCGATGTCGCTCTTGTTAAGATAATATGATTTGTCTCCGTAAAATACGTATTGTGATAAAGCGCGGCTCCATGTGCCTGGAGAGTCTTTATCTGTTTTCTTGTTCATCTTGTCGGCGTCAATCAAGATGTCGAGTTTGCTTGCATCGAATTTCGCATTGAAGATTTTGTCTTCACAAATCGCCAATATTTCATCGAGATTTTCTTCAAAACCGGAGATGCTCAATGTGGTGTAACCATCGTTCACATTGACGTACATATAAACGCCCATCTTTTGTAATTCAAGTTCAATTTCTTCGAATGTCTTTGATTCCGTGCCGAGCAATGTCCATAATTCGTTAGCTCTTGAAAGTTCCGGATTATCGAGAGTTCCGTAGTTATAAGTTATAGCTAAATTGAAGATGTTGTTGTAAGGATTCTTTGAAGAATACATTGTGAAGGCGTCGTTTGCTTTTTCAATTACGACATCTTTGCCGAATTCGATGACTTGAGGATTTACTTGAGCTACTTCTTGTGCTTCTATCTGTTTGGCGAATTCTGATTTAAGTTCTGTGTTCTTCACTTCCACTGGTTTCCAATTAGGTTTCTCAACCTTGTCTTTTTCAGGGAATCCCATGCTTGAACGCAAGATCGTACGGTTCTCTGTGAAGTATTTGTTCGCAACAGCTACGATGTCTTCTTTACTGAGATTCTTGATCTTATCTGTCTCTGCGAGATATTCTTCAAATGTCATTCCTCTACCTTCTAAATCCATGAAGATGTTTGAAAGATTGTCGATACCTTCAAGGTTTTGAAGTCTGTCTTTCAAGATGGCGGTCTTTGCAGCTTCAACCAAATCTTCGTTGAAATCGCCGGCTTTGACTTTGTTGATGGCATCGAATATTATCTTCTCAGCCTCTTCGTGCGACTGACCAATTAATTTTGGTACGTACAAGAAGATATTTACGCCATGATCTTCCAACGACAATGGTATCATTGCGGCAAGCATAATCTCGTTGTTTACCATAGCTTTGTCAATGATACCTGTACCTCCGTTTGCCAAGATGTATGTCATAACTCCCAATGCGAGATTGTCTTCGTGAGAATTATTGACACCTTTATAAGCGATGACGCCCATCTTCATCGGAGTGAGTTTCACTTCTTTGATGACTTCCTTATCGAAAGCAGGAAGTTCGAATTCAGGAAATTCAGGAAGTTCTCTCTTTTCCCATACGGAGAATTTCTCTTCAATCATAGGTTTGATGTCTTCTGTTACGAAATCGCCGACCATGATGAGAGTCATGTTGTTGGCTACGTAATAAGTGTTGAAGAACTCACGCATCTTCGATGTCTGAGGATTCTTAAGATGTTCGGTGAGACCGATTACAGGACGACCGTAAGGATGTTCGCCGAAACATTCCTTGAACATCATCTCCATGAAAGCGGCTGTTGGTTCGTCGCTGTACATGTTCTTTTCTTCATAAACGGTTTCGAGTTCGCTTTGGAAGAGACGGAAGACAGGATTGCGGAAACGTTCCACATAAACGTCCATCCATTTCTCTACCTGATTGGAAGGGAAAGAGTTGAAATAGACAGTCATGTCGTAAGAAGTACCGGCGTTGAGACCTTCGCCTCCCATCTTGGTGAGAATCAAATCGACTTCGTTAGGAATGGCATAATCGGTGGAAGCGATTGACAACTCATTGATTTTTTGTTGGATTGCGGCGCGTTCTTCCGGAACGTCAGTCTCATGTAATTTGTCGTACATGATGTCGATGCTGTCTAAGAACACCTTTTCTTTTTCCCAGTCGGTGGTTCCGATCTTGTCGGTACCTTTGAACATGATATGCTCGAAATAGTGAGCCATGCCCGTCGCATCGAGAGGGTCGTTCTTACTTCCTGCATGTACATAAACAGTACCGAGGATTGTCGGTGCAGAATGGTCTTCACACAACACGACTTTCAAACCATTGTCGAGGTAAAACGTCTCGACTTTCAGATTTTCCTGAGCGTTTACCGTCAAGAAACTGAACAAGACGGCAAACATTAACATTGATAAACGTTTCATTTGTTTTATTTTTTAAAAGTCAACATACAACGGACAACGGTCAACAGACTTTGTCCACAATTATTAGTTTAAAGTTTTTTTATGTCAACAGACAACGGACAACAGTCAACGGACTTTGTCCACAATTATTATTTTATTTGTTTTAATTTTTATTTATTTACTTTTCTTACAAAGTCGCAGAGCATTAATTCACTTTGCGACCTTGCGACCTTATGACCTTGCGACCTTACGACTTTAATTTTCAATTTAATTTAGGATGTTCTCCATAGAGAAAATAAATGGTATTATGCCTATATATAATATTCCATTGTCATCATAAACAGGTTTTTGGTTGCCGTAAAGCACCACAATCTTTTTATAAAAATCACCTGAACGTTTAAGTGAGAATATTTCCTGTTGTCTTTTTTCTTCTGTATCAACATTAAGAGACGATTGTATATATATTTTGTTGGAACCATTATTCACAATAAAATCTATCTCATGCTGAGATTGAACGTTTTTGCCTTCAATTTTTTTTGTAACTTCAACAATACCAACATCAACTGAATATCCTTTTATAATTAATTCATTATAAATTATATTTTCCATGATATGAGAACGTTCATACTGCCTGAAGTTTAACTTCGCATTACGCAATCCTACATCAGTAGCATAATATTTCAGATTTGTTCCAAAATATCTTCTACCTTTTACATCGTATCTCTTGGAACTCCTAAATAGGAATGCATCTTCAAGATAATCAATATATTTTTTTATTGTGTTGTCGGATGACTTTACTTTCATCATACTTTCTGCTGTATTTGCCAATTTGTGAGTGTTCGTCAAAGAACCGACTGAAGAATATAAAATATCTATCAGTGAAGACAACAACACATCATCTTTTAGATTATATCTCTCAACGATATCTTTGAGAAAGACATTGTTATGTAGCGACAACAAATATTTCTTTTTTTCAGATTCGTCTTTCTCAATAACGGATAACGGCATTCCTCCATACATCATATATTCTTCTAATGCATCTATTTTATCCAAATCTGAAACCGAATAATATTCAGCAAAGGAAAGAGGAAAAACCATTATCTCAGAACCTCGATCTCTGAAATTTGTAACTATGTCTTTTGACAGCATTTTGGAATTACTACCTGTAACATATACATCAATGTTTTTATATGACATTAAATCGTTTAGGATGTCATAAAATGTTGTATATAAAAGTTCCCTGTCTTCCTCTGGAACATATCTCTCATCAATATCCTGATTTTTAACTCTATATGACATTTGTATCTCATCAATGAAGACATAAAACTTCTCATCATGATTTATTTTTGATGTTATATATTCATATAGAATATTGGGATTCCTATATCTGATATGCTCTTTACGGTCTAATGCTATTTCTATGATGTTGTTTTCATTAACGCCGTCTTTTAACAAAATGTTTTTGTACAAGTTAAACAGCAGAAAAGATTTGCCGCATCTTCTTATTCCGGTTATTATCTTCACCTTGCCATTATCTCTCTTGGAAAGAAGCTTGTTAATATAAGTATCTCTGTTGATAATCATATCATTATTTTTACTGCAAATATAGTCAAAAGTTCGACCGTTTTTTCAATAGAATGCTTTTTTATGTAATAATTTCTATTATTTTATTTAAGCTATTATAAGTCAAATTGAATTTGTACTGACTTTTGGTTTAAAGTTTTTTTTATGTCAACAGACTTAAAGTCACAAAGCCGCAGAGTCACAAAGTCGCAGAGCATTAATTCACTTTGCGACTTTATGACCTTGCGACTATTAAGCAAATAATCCTGTCACCAAAAGCATTAGACCTTAAATGTTGTTATTTAATAATCATCATATCAGCTATTTGCAAGAAATAATCATTAGACCACATTTCAAGTTCTTTAGGATTAACGACAAACGGAAGAACATCATTCTTAACAGCATTAATATCAGTAGTGGCGAGTTTTTCTTTAAGCATTTTAACAAACCCATCTTTATTTAAGTCCAATCCGTTGAATTCTTTCGCCCTTATTTTAAAATGATTAAAATCTAAAGGAACATGATTCCTGACATACCACTCAAAGTCATACCAATCGCGACCTTTAACTCTGTTTTTCCATTGACGAAAAACCAAAGCGTGCATTTTCCCTGCATATAAATCAGGCAAGGTAAAACATCGTGTTGTAAAAGAAAAAGGCAACATCAATAACTTCTGTTCTGTGTTAAATTCCAACGGAGGATTAGTATCGACTTCGATTTTAATTTTTAAAGATTTATCTGATTGAAAAGTAATATCGTAAACGTCAGTGCTATCTTTCAAGAAAGCTGATTCTACCTTGGAAAACATGGTCTTGTTTTTCTTGGTAATTATAACATCTCTTCCCAATAATTTCGCTTCTTCGACAATGGATTGAAAATAATTTTCAAGATTGAAACTATCATCCTTTTTCATCAATGAAAAGTCCATATCTTCAGAATATCTTTTCAAACCGTGAAAAATTCTCAGGCATGTTCCTCCGTAGAAGGCGGCCTTCTCAAAGAAACCTCCTCGATATAAACCTCCCAAAATAATCTGCTGCATCACTTCATAATGAGCGTTTCGTCTTGCATCTTCATTGTCGAGATTATGACGACGAAGCATTGTTTCATAGATTTCGTTCATGTTTCATAAATTTTGTTAATAAATTAATACTTTTTTGCTTGCGACTATATTCAGCACATTTCTCAATTATCGAAATGTTCAGATTATCTATACGATCCATATCTAAACGGATGTCATCATTAAGGAATATTGATACATCTTTTAATGATCTGAAATTAAGACTTTTGCCGAAGTTTATTAAATCACATAATGCTTTTTCTGGTGTAGCTATCAAAAAATTGATGCTGTTGTTCTCTTCTATTTTAACTCCAATGGGGAAATATTCCTTACTACAATTCTGATAATGATAATTTCCCGTGAAATTTTCGAAATTACGAGAGTGCTTTGTCGTTACCGACTTGACAAGATAGACCCTTTCCGGTATCAATCCATAATAACGCAATGCGGTCTCCTGACTTACATACGATGGTCCATATATATGATTTGCGATAAGTTCACGAGAAAGTGTTTTTCCTGTCTCATTCTGACTTGCTACATAAAGACCTTTTTTCAGTCTTATAATGCGCCCCGCATTTTCAAGCATACGAGCTTTGTCGCTAATCTGCTTGTTTTTCGGAAAAATTGAAGATAAGACGCTCAAGTCAAAAGGAACATTCCCTATAAAATCAAAAGGTGACATTTTTTCAAAAATAATTTTCTGCAAATATAGTTATATTTCGTACAGAAAACGGATTTAATTTCGTTTTGTTGTACATAATGCAACATTTTTTTTTAAAAGTCAACAGACAACAGACTTTGTCCACTTTTATTATTCTATTTGTTTTAATTATCAATTTATTTGCTTTTCTTGTAAAGTCGCAGAGCATTAATTTACTTTGCGACCTTGCGACCTTATGACCTTGCGACCTTAATCCTCAATTTCTTATGAATCTTTGCAATCTTTCTTGATATGATCGTTTGTACATTCGCTTGCATCTGTCATCTAAGAAAGAACGCTCAATAAGTTCATATATCATTTCATGTTCTTTTGAAAACAGTTCAATCATTGCATCTACCTTTTTGGGCAGAACGCCTATTCTGTTCCCAAAAGTAATAAAATCTTCTTTGCACGGATGCAAGGTATTTTTATCTTGATAATGTATCTGCCATGACTTCCTGGTGGCGTCATTTGAATTTTCTTGTCAATAATCACAGCCGACATTTTTTCTTGTACACCTGATATTGAAATATGATTGACAGAATCTAAGAATGTATTGTTCTCATCATCGTAACAAAAGTCCATGATATGACTAACATTTATCCCGTCAAAAAGCCGTTTGATGCAAGTCGGACTGTATTTGTTAAAACCAGGTGACAATGTTCCTGGGCAGACTTCAATTGTGTTCATAAATTACTGATGTTAATGGTTTATATTTCTTTAATTGTTATGTTTCCTATTGTATCATATCTCGCTGTCGCCAATAATAATCCGAAGTCGTCGTTTTCATCAATTTTGAGTGAGGCGCATTGAATTGTTTTGTTTGCGCCTTCCGAGAGCATATTGTAAAAGAACGGAAATAAAAAATCTGAAATGAATTCTTTCTGGTTTTTAGGAAATGACAAAGATATAGCGCGCCGTCTCGAATCGTTGATATAAGAATCGTCATATCTGAAGATATATCTTCCGTCTTCAGTTTCGGTCAATATTCCTGCAAATATTCCGTTCGAATAAACTTCAGCCGTTCTCATGAGCCAATCTCCTTGACTTTCATTATTATTTCCAAACCTAAAATATCAGCAATCTTGTTCAATGTTACTATTGAAGGATTACCTTTTCCTGTTTCAATGCTCTTAATAATCCTGACACTTAACCCTGAAAAATCAGCCAAATCCTGTTGTGTCAACCCTAATACAGCTCGACGCTCTTTGATTATATTATAATTCATAGTGCAATATATTTCACTTGATATGCAAATATACATCTATTTTAAATATAACAGATAACATTGTGCAAAATATTTCACTTTTTAGGACTTAAAGTCACAAAGTCGCAGAGCATTAATTCACTTTGCGACCTTGCGACCTTATGACCTTACGACTTTAATTTTCAATTATCTTATCTATATTATTATAATTAATCAATTTAATATCTGCTGAAAGATTCTCGAAATCTCCTGAATAAACGACAGCTCTTTTAGTTATAGGCGTGTTGATCCATAATGGAAGTTGCTTGAGCGTTTTTTCAAATGAAGAATTATACGTCATTGAGGATTTTACTTCTAACGCTGTTATCTCACCTTCTTGTTTCAATAAAATATCGACTTCATTCTGATTAGAGTCGCGATAGAAGAACACTCCACCTTCTTTACCATTATTGTAACGATGTTTCAGAACTTCCATAACAATCATATTTTCGAACAACGCACCTCGCATTTTATCGCGGTCAAGTTGTTTTGGAGATTCAATATCCAGAAGATAGCAAGCCAATCCTGTATCATTGAAATAAAGTTTAGGACTCTTTATCAGTCTTTTAGAGATATTTTCGTAATAAGGCGGAAGTAAAGTCACCAAATAAGATGCTTGTAAAACCGACAACCAACGAGTGATTGTTTTTACGTCAACACCTACTTCCGCACTAAGTTCCGAAGCGTTGAAAACGGAACCGATACGAGCGGCACATAGTTTCAAGAATCGTATGAACAGCATCTGATTCTGAACATTGAGCAGATCGCGGACATCTTTCTCCAAATATGTTTTTACGTATGAGGGATAAAATAATTCAGCCTTGTTTTTCCCGGAACATACGGCAGGATACAAACCATAAAACAATTGATGCGATAAATCGAGGTCTTTACGTTGCGTACCGGTTTCTGACAACGACATCGGCATCAGTTCAAAGACGCCAGATCTTCCTGCCAATGATTCCGACAAATCGCGCATCATCTCAAAATTAGAACTTCCTGTCAGCATAAATTTTCTCTCCGGATTTTTGTCAACAATACCTTGTATATATTCCATCAAGACAGGAACTTTCTGTATCTCGTCAATAAACATTCCATCTGTAGTCTGCTGAAGAAATGCTACCGGGTCGTTCAATGCGAATTCTCGAATATGTACATCTTTCATGCTATATTCTTTATAATCAGGGAAAAGATGTTTCAACAATGTACTCTTTCCCGACTGACGCGGTCCTGTGACAGTTATAACGGAATAATATTCAGAAGCCTCTTTTATTATTCCTTCTATTTTTCTATCGATATAATCCACTCTCATTTTATGCAAATTTGGAATCCGATGCCAAAATTACATAAAAATCAAATGCGGAATAATGTTTTTTTATTTTTTAATGTCGACAGATTTAAAGTCTCAAGGTCGCAGAGTCGCAGAGTCACAAAGTCACAGAGCATTAATTTACTTTGCGACCTTGCGACCTTAATTTTTATTCTTCATCAGATTCTTCTTCTTGCGCAGGAAAAGAAATTGACCAATACTTGAGATCAAAAGTAATTCCTTCTATTGCAAAAGAAAATGAATCTGAAATGTTTGTGTCGAGAAACATCTTGATAGGCACTCCCTTGATTTCAACATTGTCGCCTTTGATTGTTGCATTGAACGTCTTCAATGGTGTCCATTGATATTGCGACATATCTAAATTGTTGGTTATTGTAATCGTCTTGCCTTCAAGAGAGTTTGCTTTCTCTCCGTTCAATCCGTTAACGACAGAGATTATCCAGGCGAAACCTTCGGCATCGGATATCGTGATGTTACCGTCTTCACCGACTACATAACCCGCAGGTTGTGACGTCACAACATCAGACCAATGTTTCTTCTCGCTCGCTTCTTGCGAACATGCTGTAAATGAAAATGACGCGACTAACAACAACGTCATTAAAAAAGCTTTGATTTGTGTTTTCATGATTTTAAATTTTTGTTAATGATTAATAGTCTCAAAGTCGCAAAGTATTAATTCACCTTACGCCCCCTGCGACTTTGTGACCTTAATTTTCAATTTTCTTTTCCATTTCTCTCGCAGAGACGCAGAGAATCGCAGAGTTGTCATTTATTCCTTTGCGTACTTTGCGCCTTTGCGAGAATATAATTTGTTCTTTTATGTTTACATATCCCTACAATTGTAAATTGTTAATTATAAACTGTTAACTGAATCATACGTTCTTACGAACTCGCCGTTTTCAAAATAATAAAAACGATAATAATTCTTTTTATCGTATTTGTCGCCCAAGAGTTCTTTGTAAAATTCTTCATCACAATGTTTCACATCTTCATCGAAATAATCAATATTTATTGAGAACAAAGGATTCTTTATGCTTTCTATCTGTAAGAACGCTTCTTTATAAGAATCGGCAATAACATAAAGTTCAATTCCTTTTTCATCGCAATATGACTGAGTGAGACCTAATGATGTACAATTTTCAGAAGTACATATAGGCAGCCATTTATAAACGATAACTTTTTCTTTAGTTTTCAAAAGTTCTCTCATCTGATTCGGATTGACGGCATAAATACGTCCGTCATTGGCCAAATCTTCTAACGATGTGGTGTCGGAAGTCCAGCAAACCATGTTTTTCTGTTCAGATGTCAAATCTCTCAGGAAACTTGTATCTCTTGCCGGAGGAAATTTAATGCAGATACACGACTGCATCACAAATGCCAAAGCAATAAATAAAAATAGTTTTTTCATAGGGTTATTTTTTAAGTCAACAGACAACAGACTTAAAGTCACAAAGCCGCAGAGTCACAAAGTCGCAGAGCATTAATTCACTTTGCGACCTTGCGACCTTATGACCTTGCGACTTTAATTTTCAATTTTCAATTATCTTAAGTATTTCAGAATAGTCTCCCAACTTATCAGTCCTATAAACGACTTTCTTGTCGGGCGAGATGAGATAATAATAATCCCAGAATTGAACATCGATGGCATTGAAAATACCTTTAGCGGAATATGTGATGTCTTCGCTTGAATGTTTCTTCGCATATTTCTCGATATATTCCATATTGTTCGACCTGTGCTCTATAGCCATAATCTTAACTCCTTCTTTTTCAAGGATTCTATATCCTAAAGAGTCTTTCTCTTGTGCGTATATGTCGAGTTGTCGCATGGAATATCCACTTGTTATGGTGCAGAAATTCAATAGCACCCAGCCATCCTGTTCTCTTAATGTCGTGGTATCGTTGTTCAAATCAACCAACGGGAAATCGAGGAGTTTGTCGGTGACGATGGTGTCGGACGAATGATAAGGTTCTGGGGTTGCGATATCATATCTCGAATATTTCTCATATTCCTTATTGTTGAAATTGAAGATGGAGTCTATATACGCCTGACGGTTTTCGAAGCTGAAGTCATAAAAGGAGTAATAGACTTTCGAGGAATATTGATACATTTCGCTATATGCGCTATCCATGATGTTAGTGGCGGCATTGACATACAATCTGATTCTATGCTCCTTGTCGTCAAATTTATAGACGTTATAAAGTTCGCCGTCAATCATACGTTCGTCAAAACCGTTAAACAGCATAGTCATATTCATTGAATGAGCGAAGTCGATTGGATAGAAGTAATAAGGTATGTCGCGGAAATATCTCGGAATGAAGCCATATTTGCCTAAAGCATCGTAATGTCTGTCGAAGTCGAATATGGTGTTTTTATATTTTATCAAAGAACCTTCCGGCTTTTCTATCTTCTTATAATAATCATCATCAAGAAGATACATCGTTTCAATGCCGTATTGGTTATAAAACAACAGAGATCTTTTTCCGTCATATCTTATTATGACTTCCGATTCATCTTCAAAGAGCAGACTATCGTTGCTATAATGCATGTACTTGAATTTGAACGAGACCCATTCATGTTCATCTGCCAACGTTTCCGCCTGATTCTTGAACTTCTTGTGAAGTTGTATGACATCTTTTATCGATGTCTCTTGAGCGTTCGCCGTCATACAGAAAAATACGACAGCAAACAATAATGTTGATATTCGTTTCATTTTTTATTTTTTTAAGTCAACAGACAACAGTCAACAGACTTTGTCCAGATTATTTTAGGGGACTTCTATAAATTGCTTTGCGAGTGATTTATGATTTTATCTTTGAGAAGATTTTTGTTTTTCTCGAAAGAGCATAGCGAGCTATGTGATTTAGAGAAAGAAAAAAAGATTCCAAAGAGAAACATAAAGCACGCAAAAGTTTTTAACATGATTGTAAAAAATTATTTAAACGGGGAATTTATAGAAGTCCCCTATAACATTTAATAAATGAATTATGACTGCACAAATAGATAAACTAGTATTACGATACACAAATCACGATGAATATTTGAATTGCTATTGGACAGATGGCTTGACTCGTGTTAGATGCAATGGTAAGAGTGGATTTATCAACAAGTATGGACATGAAGTTATAAAATGTCAATATGAAGATTGTTATGATTTCATGGAAGGTTTTGCTGCTGCCAAGAAAAATGGTAAATGGGGCTTCATTGATACAATAGGAAATCTTGTGATAGATTTTACCTATGATGATATAGTATATTATGGCTTTAGCGATGGATTTGCAGGCGTGAAAAAGGATGGTAAATTTGGCCTTATCGACAAGAATGGCAATGTGGTGATACCATTTGTATATGATGGAATATTGGATTTTAATAGATGTTATGTGAATGTTGTGCGAGATGGCAAACATGGTGTAGTTAACAATCTTGGTAAGGAGATAGTCCCATGTATTTATGATGATGTGAAACTTAACAAAGATGGATCTGCACTTGTATGTAAAAACGACAAATGGGGTTATGTCGACCTGAATGGTAATGATAGAATACCTTGTGTTTATGACTGTGATTATTTCTGTTGTTCTGAGGATATTTGGTATGTCAGCCGTAACGGTAAGTTCGGATATATTGACAAGAGATGTAAGGAAGTGATTCCTTGTATTTATGACCGTATAATAGAATTCGGTCAGAATTATTATTCATCCGCTATGAGAAACGGAAAATATGGGATAATTAATAAAAAAGGAGAGGAGATTATTCCATGTGTATATGATTCTCCATGGGAATTTAATGAGGACTTTGCTATAATCAAAATTAATGAAAAAGCAGGTTTCTTCAATTTGTATGATAAAACTACTCTCACATGTGTATATGATGAGGTGTACTTGTTTGAGGGTGGTGTAGCTAAAGTCAAACTTGATGGGAAATATGGTTGTATTGACAAGTGTGGAAATGAAATTATTCCATGCATATATGATTACATTGATAGCTTTAAAGATGGCTATGCGGTAATTATGCAGAATCAAAAATATGGGGTCATAGGAAAAGATGGGGAGGTGAAGGTGCCATGTTGCTATGATTATGAGTGGAAATTGAGAAATGGATTTGCAGAGGTTATAGTTAATGGTAAGATAGCCTTGTATGACTTGGAAAATAGAATAATCTTAGTGAATGGCTATGATTATATTAATCAAGTATTGGATAAATATGTTGTCTGCTTTGATGGCAAATACGGACTCGTGAATAGTGAAGGAAAAATGTTGACTGATTGTATTTATGATGATATATATGAATATGGTATTCGTAATGGTTATTTTGAGGTACAACTTAATGGAAAATTTGGGTGTATCGATTCTGAGGGAAATACGGCAGTTCCTTGCATATACGATGAGATCCATAGCTACGATGATGAATTTACTATTGTTAAAAAAAATGGTAAAGCGGGAGTTATTGACAAATATGGGAAAACGGTTGTGTCTTTTGATTACGACAGCGTTAGTTATTACAATGAAGTGAATTTGTTTATCATTGAAATGAATGGAAAATATGGAGTCATTGATGTTGCGGGTAAGATTCTTGTCCCGCTGGAATACGACAAGGTTCATATAGAACAAAACTTCATCATGGCTTCGAAAAAAGGTCGGTTCGGTATCCTTGATCTTGATGGTAATCCTATAACGAAGATAAAAACATGATAAACAACTTTCATTTCTCATCAAGATTACATAGAAAAAATAAATATTACTCGGTACTTTATTGAATAACTAAAAGAACAACATACCATGATATTAAAACAGAACATATATTTTGAGGGTTTTATCATTCTCGAGATGATAGAAAAAAGTTCTACTTACCGTGAGGTTTATCGTGCTAAAGATCTTTACAGTAACTATTGTGATATAATAGTATACGACCTGAAATCATTGCCGGAATGTTATGTGGCTGAAATAATCCCTGAGTTTAACATGCTTATGAGACCTTCTGCCGATTGCCTGCCCAAATATATCAATGGCGGAAGATATGAGGTTGATGATCTCTGTATAGCATGGATGGCGGTAGAAAGAACGGATGCCTCGCCGCTTTCCGGCTCTCTGAAGATGATAGTCGATTCCGATGTTGATGTCGTCTTGCATCAGTTTCGCAAGCTTCTCATTAATGTCGACAAGCTGTCAATCGCATTAGATGGCAGCTGTCATAATAATATAAATTGTGACACCATCAAAGTGTCGGAAGGAAAAGACGGCCTGCCCGAATTTCATCTCTCGGGATTGGAATGCGTCTCCAGCTCATGCCAGAATAATCCGACATTCGACACCGACATTCAATCGAAGTTCTTTCGAGCTCCTGAGACATTACTCGGAAGATATAATATCGCAACCGATATTTTCTCTCTTGGTGTGGTCTTGGCGATATGTCTTCAAGGCAAACATCCGTGGCAGTCGATCATCGATGAGAACAAAGACGTTACATTGAAAGGTTTTATAAAGTCGATTCGACAACAAGAGCCTGTACTCGATATTCCCGAAGAGATTAAGTATATCGTGCAAAAGGCTATTGCCGTGAAACCTTCATCGCGTTTTAGTTCAATAGAAGAGTTCTGTATGTTGATAGAAGACTATCTTGGGATAGATATCTCTGAACATTATACTGTAGAAAAATTCTATTTGACACATGAAAATAAGAAAGCAGAAGAAAATGAAAAAGAAAACGAAGAAGACTGTGATGACGATGAAGACGAATCGTACGATCCTTTTAAGCAGCAGGCTCCGTCTCAACCTGAGATTAATCTGAAGATAGAACGTGTTAAGGGAAACGGCTTCAAAGATGTGGCTGGGATGTCTCATCTTAAAAGTATGCTGACCAGGAACTTTATCGATATCTTTAAAAACGCGGAGTTGGCGAGACAATATAAGATCACGCCTCCTAACGGTATTCTTTTATGGGGACCTCCCGGCAACGGCAAGACTTTCATCTCAAGGAAGTTGGCGGAGGAATGCGGCATGATGTATTGTATGGTCAAGCCCAGTGATTTAGGGAATATCTACATCCACGGTTCACAGAAACTGATCGCCGACTTGTTCAAACGTTGCGAAAAAACAGCTAAGAAGAACAAATGCGGGGTGCTTCTCGTGTTCGACGAGTTCGACGCCTTGGTGCCGAGACGAGACAAAAATGACAAGAACGACAACCAAGCCGATGAAGTGGCGGAGTTCCTTACACAACTTAACAACTGTGCGGAGAGAAACATCTTTGTTGTGGCGATGACAAATCGTATCGACGCCATAGACCCGGCGGTGCTGCGTAAAGGCAGAATCGATCAGGCTATTTACGTGGATCTGCCCGACAATGAGGCTCGCAAGGAACTCTTCAATATCGAACTTAACGACATCCCTCATGATGACATCGATATGGAACGTATAGTTCAGTTGACAAAGGGCTTCTGCGCAAGTGACATCACTTTTATTGTGAAAGAATGTTCTCGTTGCACATTTCAAGAATCGGTGAAAACAAAACATATTGTCAAAATAAGTCAGGAACGATTAGAGAAAATCATAAGTTCTACAAATCCGTCTGTAAGCCATGATGAAATTCGACATTATGAGAAACTTCGTGAAAACTTTGAAAGAGGCAGAAATAACGATCGCCCTAAAATAGGATTTAATGTGTAAATATAAAACATAACAAATAAAATTTAACGCTATGAAATATGAATTGATTTTAGAACAATTGAAGATCATGGGATTCGATCCGGTTTGTATAGATGATGAGAAATATTTATTCGAATACAAAGAGATGAAATTCATATTGACAAATGACAGTGACAACGAGGATTTTCTTTCGATTTCAATACCTTGGGTCTATGAACTTACAGAAGAGAATAAGATGAGTGTTTATGAGACTGCAAACCTGATAAATACATTTGTCAGATATGTCAAACTGACGATTCATGATGAATATATATCGATGGTATTTGAACACAGATTAGCAGAGAATGAAGATTTGGAAGATCTCTTGGAGAACATTATCCATGCTCTATCAGCATCATTATCAGTATTCCTTAAAAAGATGAAAGGTGAGAAAATACCTTATTTGGATTATAATCCAGAAGAAGACGATGATGAAACTAATGATTCGACTGACGACTCTGACATCGAATTGGAATCTGAATTAGAGAAGTTATTGGAAAACATTGATGATTAATCTTTTAAAAAAAATAGTATGGACACCTATAAGTTGGCGAGAAATTATATTTTTAAACGCAGGTTTAAAGTTATTGAAGACAGCGAAGAATGTATAATATTTCGTTATCAGTTAGAGAATATTTATATTTCTAAGGACCTACAGAGTGAAGGTTCCTTGATTATAACACTACCGATATTAAAAGATGAGTCGAATGTATATTATGACGTATATAAATGCTGTAATGATGTTAACGCCGAGTTGAAGTATGCCAAGGTTTATATATCAGATAACTGGATTCTGGCTGCATCTGAAATATCATGTCTTGGTAAAAAAGATTTAGAACATCAGATGAATGTCGGATTGCAAAGTTTGGTTATAGCAAAAGCGAGATACGAAAAGAAGCATTTAGAAAAAGATTAACAAAATATGATGTAATCTGTTTCGTTTTGATATTGTATTGAAGTATTTTTCTTATTTTTACGAATCATAAAAACTTTATAATCATGTTGACAATTATTTGCATCACAGTATTGGCTTATTTCATTATGGGAAAAGATTTCAGCTCTCTTTTGGAGAAAGTAAAAAACATCGATTGGCGCGAGAAAGCCGATGAGCTATTTAAAAAAATACGTCCTTACGCTATCAAAGTCGGGCGTGCGGCAACGACACCATTACTGCAGTTCTGGTATGTGCTTCAAGACGATAACACATCAACTCTCGACCGTGTTCTCATCTATGCAGCAATCAT
>JAZUST010000133.1:0-16006 GCA_045606865.1 Bacteroidales bacterium | reverse complement strand
AGTGGTACGGCATGGTACCATGAAGGACTCCAAAACTTCCAGCGTCAGCATTATCTGTACTGGTGCAATGTGTATAATCTCAGACACGGCAGCCTAACGGCATACCGGACACCACCATTTGAGTTCGGGAACAAAGATAGGGAAAAAATCAAATGATTTTTAATGTAAGAGAAAAGTTTTTTTAAAATTCCTTACTTCTTCAAAGAAAACTCGAAGCGTAGTCCTCCGTCAGGACGGTTGCTTACCTTTATCGTGCCTCCGTGAAACTGTACGGCGTGCTTCACTATGGCGAGTCCTAAGCCTGTGCCGCCTTTCTGTCGTGAGCGTCCTTTGTCAACACGATAGAAGCGTTCGAAAAGTCGAGGCAGCTGTTCCTCCTGAACTCCCTTGCCGTCGTCTTCAAAACTGATGCGACATTCTTCATCGTTATTTTCTAGCAACGATATATAAATGTTTCTGCCTTCAGAATATGCAATGGCGTTCTCCGTAAGGTTACGGAATATGGATCCTATCAGCGAGATATTTCCCTCCATCACGACCTGCTCATCGAAATCTGTATGTAAATTCAATCGTTCTTCCTTAGGCAAAATCTCCAACTCTTCGGCAACCTCCTTAACAATATCATTGACGACGATTCTCTCCTTACTGATAAGCGCGCTGCCGTCTTCCATCCTCGTGATGAGCGACACATCGTTAAGAAGTCGGCGCAGACGTTCATTGTTAGTATAACAACGTTCGATAAGTTCCTGTCGTTTCTCGTCACTCAAACTGATGCCTGAAAGCAAAGTCTCAAGACATACCTGTATCGACGCGACGGGAGTCTTCAGCTCATGGTTTATATTATTGGTAAGCTGTCGCTTAAGAAGGTCTTTCTCTTGTTCTGCCTCATAATGCTTGATACGTTCAATATTCTCACCGAGTCTACGGGTAATAAAAAACGCTACCACACTCATCACGACACTGATGGAAATCATCACTATGAGAAAATTCCAATCTGCTTTCAAGAGTTCGTCTAACGACGACGAATATGGGATGGCGGTACGCACCACGACACGCTCGCCTTTCGTCGCTGAATAGAAATACTCGCGTCCGTCGCTTGCCGACTGTCGCCCGATATGATAGCCGGAACCATTTTTCAAAGCCTGATTCACTTCCGGTCTCTCACGGTGATTGTCAAGAGAATCTATCAATAAAACATTATCATAGATGACAGCACCCGACAAAGTGATGATGGTTACTCTAAGCTCATCGAAGGGCTTGTTATGGGTCATGATATATTCCTCGTAAGGCTGACCTTCTTCCACGATCTCAAGCAAATGACGATTATAAAGCTGAAGCTGCGCGCTAAGGAAATCTGATTTATATTGTTGCTCACGCAGATATTGAAATCCGATGAAACATAAGACGACACTCCACAAAAAGACTATTATCACTAAGAAGAGTCGTTTGTGATACGATAATTTAATCACGGAAGCCATAGCCAAATCCTGAACGTGTTACAATATAAGAACCATAATTACCTATCTTTGAACGCAGACGTGTGATGTTCACGTCGATAGTTCTGTCAAGAACCACGACCTCATCGCTCCACACGCGACTCAGTATCTGCTCACGGGAACATATCTTGCCGCGATGTGAGATAAGATAAGCCAACAACTCAAATTCTTTTCGAGCGAGTTTCACCTCCTCGCCGTCTATGATACAACGTTTAAACTCCAAGTCGAGATGCAAGCCATCGACTTTTAAGATATTAGATTTCTCCGTCGACGTGACATTATTATTCTTATGAGACGACGTCCTGCGCAAGACGCTCTTCACTCGAGCTATCACATTACGGACAGTATAAGGTTTCATGATATAGTCGTCGGCACCGAGATTTAACCCCATAATCATATCGTCTTCCGTGTCGCGAGCCGTACAGAATATAATAGGAATATCGGCAGTCGTGACATCCGACTTCAGCATCTTAGCCATCTTGATGCCGCTTATCTCACCCATCATAATATCAAGAAGAATAAGCGAATAAGATTTCAGGTCGTAAGTCAGAGCCTGTTCTGCGCTGAAAGCAATATCGACATCATAGCCTTCATTTTCAAGATTGAGTTTCAAGACTTCACATAAAGTCTCTTCATCATCGACTATTAAAATACGTTCTGTTGTCATACTTATATTATTGTAGTGCAAAGTTATTGATAAAAAATGAAATTAACGACACATGAAACAACATTTAATAAAAATGTAATATTTTGTCATAGCGATTTAACCGAAGACTATTTATTTTGTAACATCACTGTAACATCTCCTCTCTACTTTTGCCGTATCAAAACTTCAAAAAAATGACAATGAAAAAACATTTAATCTTAGCAGGCATGTTAGCTTGCTTCGGTATCTCAGCCAAGGCGCAGGATACCAAAATCGAAGAGCCTAAAGGCAAGGCTATAATCCAAATGTTCGAGAACTTCCATAGCGGTTTCGGCGACAACAAGAACGACATCGGCTTTGAACTTGAACGTGCTTATCTCGGCTACGAATACAATCTCGGCAATGGTCTTTCTGTTAAAGGCGTGATGGACATCGGTAAATCGTCTGACGTCAGCGACCTTCATCGCGTGGCTTATATGAAGAACGCCTTGATTCAGTGGAAGACCGGCGACCTCACACTCAACGGCGGTTTGATCTCAACAACACAATTTAATTTTCAAGAGAAATTCTGGGGCTATCGTTACGTCATGAAATCTTTCCAAGACGAATATAAATTCGGTAGCAGCGCTGACTTGGGTATCTCAGCAGCATACAAATTCACCGATTGGTTGTCAGCCGACGCGATCATCGTCAACGGCGAAGGTTATAAGAAGATACAAGGTAACGATGGTTTCAACTACGGCTTAGGCGTGACACTCACTCCTTTAAAAGGATTCCAGATTCGTCTGTACGGCGGCCTCAACCAGAAAGGCGACGAGACAAAGAAAGACATCGCTAACATAGCAGCTTTCATGGGTTACAAATGCGACAGATTCAGAGTTGGCGCAGAATATAACTACATGACAAACACATCTGACAACGACAATGCAGATCAGAACGGTTATTCAATATTCGGTTCTGTTAAGGTAGCAAAATTCGCCGACATCTACGCTCGTTTCGACGACCTTAATTCAGAAAACGATTGGAACATATCAAAAGACGAACAAGCAGCTATTCTCGGAGCGCAGTTCAAGTTAGGCAAATATGTCAAGATAGCTCCAAACTTCAGGATGAGCATCCCTAAAGATGGCAGCGACAACATTTACTACGCTTATATCAATTGTTACTTCGGATTATAAATAAATGTTTAACAACAAATAAATTTGTATAATATGAAAAAGATTTTCCTGTCAATCATCACAGTCATCGTCGCTCTTTCTATGGTATCATGCGGCGGAAGCTCAAACACCAACGATCGTAAGTCACAAGATCTATCAGGTTCTGGAGCTACATTCCCATTACCTTATTATAATGTCATCTTCGAACAATTTTCCGAGCTCAATGGCGACGCTGTAGCATACGGTGGCATCGGATCCGGTGGCGGAATAAGAAACTTGCGTGACGGCATCGTAGACTTCGCCGCCTCCGACGCCTTCCTCTCCGACAAGGAAATGAGCGATATGAATGCTGTAATACACGTCCCTACTTGCATGGGAGCTGTCGTTCTCGCTTATAACTTAGACGGCGTCAACGAGCTGAATCTGTCTGGTGACGTCATCGCCAACATCTTCGCTGGTAAAATAACAAAGTGGAACGACAGTCGCATCGCTGAGTTGAACCCTAACGTCACACTTCCTGACGAGACAATAATTCCAGCATACCGTTCCGACGGATCAGGAACTACTTTCGTCTTCACCGATTATCTCTCTAAAGTCAGCGAGATGTGGGCTGAAAACTTCGGAACAGGCAAGTCAGTTAACTTCCCTGTAGGACAAGCAGCCAAAGGTAATCCGGGCGTAGCAGGCGTTATCGCTAACACCAAAAACTCCATCGGATATATCGGTTCAGAATATGCCTTCGCACAGAAGATACCATACGCCACGATACAAAACATCAACGGCGAGTTAGTAAAGCCTTCTTCAGAAAGCATCTCAGCCGCAGCATCAGGCGTCATCCCAAACGACACTCGTTGCTCGATAACAAACTCAGATGCTAAAGGAACTTATCCAATCTCAACTTTCACTTGGATCGTTGTGTATAAAGAGCAGAACTATTCCGACAGAAGCAAGGAACAAGCCATCGCTACTATCGACCTCCTCAAATACATACTCTCCGATGAGGCACAGAAAATAACATCTGAAGTACATTACGCTCCTCTCCCATCAAAAGCAAAAGAGTTAAGCCTTAACAACTTAAAAAGCATAACATACAACGGAGTAGCATTGAGCGAAACAAATATCTCAGAAAAAAGCAAATAACAATTCGTCAAAAAGATGAACGACAAGATTTATAAAACGATATTGTTTTTGGTAGCTGCAATAATTCCCCTCGTATGCGGAGGCATCATCTACGCTCTCGTCACCGACGCATACGAGGCTTTTGAGCACTTCGGATTCTTCCGATTTCTCACTTCAAAAGAATGGAGTTATACCGAAGGTGCAGAACAATATGGAGCATTGCCTTTCATCACGGGAACGCTGATGACGACATTGTTAGCTCTCATCTTCTGCATACCATTTTCGTTACGTGTAGCATTATTCGTCGGAGAATATTTGAAGGGAACGAAAATAGCTGCCATATTAAGCACCGTCACTGATTTGTTAGCGGGCATTCCTTCCATCATCTATGGCTTATGGGGATTCTACACCTTACGACCAATCATAATGGAGTTAGGCATCTCATCGCAAGGCTCCGGAATATTGACAGCCTCATTAGTCTTGGCGATTATGATTGTGCCTTACGCTGCATCCTTGAGTGCCGAATTTATCAAGATGGTTCCCAACGACTTGAAAGAAGGAGCCTACAGTCTCGGCGCCACACGCGCTGAAGTAGTACGTAAGATTGTGTTTCCCGTGGCAGGTTCCGGGATATTCTCTTCATATATCTTGGCGATAGGTCGTGCTCTCGGCGAGACGATGACTGTCACCATGCTCATCGGCAACACCAATAACGTCCCCGACTCCATCACCTCGACAGGCAACTCCATGGCTTCTATCATCGCCAACCAATTCGGAGAAGCTGACGACTTACGTCTCTCATCGCTGATAGCCATAGGACTCATATTATTCCTCATCACTGCGATAATAAATATGATAGGTAAAATTATGATCAAACGCGCTCGTATTTCTTAAAGTTATGACACAATCAAAAATAAAAAAAAGTCTAATCTCCGACAGACTGATGCTGTGGACGACATGTATCCTCGCCGCACTCACAGCGGTTCCGTTGTTCGCCATCATAGGTGAGGTTCTGTTTCGCGGCTACGACCAACTCTCGTGGTCTTTCTTCACCGAGCCTACGCCTACTGCTTACAAAGCTATGAAAGCCATAGAAGCAGGAGAGCCAATACCAGGAGGCATCGCCAACGGTATCATCGGCACCATGATAATACTCGGCATGGCGGTAGTCTTCGCCGTACCTATCGGCATCTTATGCGGAGCCTTCCTCGCTGAAAACTCCAAGAGTCGTTTCGCCATTATAGTGAGTTATCTCACCGACTTATTACAAGGCACGCCGTCCGTCATCATAGGCATCATCACTTATATCTGGGTCGTCGTCCCGATGAAAGGATACTCCGCCATTGCAGGTAGCGTCGCGCTTTTTATCATGATGTTGCCGCTCATCATACGTTCCACAGAAGAGACACTGAAGATACTACCCGCTTCGCTTAAAGAAGCAGGCTTGGCACTCGGAGGCAACAGCGCGCGAGTGATGTTAAAAGTACAGCTCCCTGCAGCTTTCGGAGGCATCTTCACTGGAGTGCTCCTCGCCATCTCACGCGTCATCGGAGAGACAGCGCCGCTGATGTTCACCGCCTTAGGCTGCTCTCTCATACGCTGGTCTATCGACAAGCCAATATCAGCAGTACCTTTATTAATATGGGAGTTCTTCAACGACCCTTATCTTCAAGACCTTATCTGGGGCGCGTCGTTATTCCTTTTATTATTCGTATTAACATTAAATATCACAGCTAAATATCTTGCAAAAAAATGGAATCAATAAAACCTATACTCGAATTTAAAAAGACTTGCGTGTCATATACCAGGCAGACGATGGCGGTAAAATATGTGTCGGCAGCCATCGAAAGAAAAACCATCACAGCTATCATGGGACCTTCGGGATGCGGCAAATCTACATTGCTACGCGCCGTCAACCTGATGCACAACCTTTATCCTAACATACGTGTCGATGGCGAGATACTGCTCAATGGCGACGACATTCTTACTATGGAACCTATCGATGTACGTCGCAGAGTGGGAATGGTATTCCAGCGTCCGGCACCTTTCCCTACGATGAGCATTTACGACAATGTCTTATCGGGATTCACCTTAAACGGAGTACGACTTTCCAAAGACGAGAAAGACTCTACGGTAGAACGCTGCCTGAAAAATGTAGCGCTCTGGGACGAGGTGAAAGACGTGTTGAACAAGAAAGGCACCTTCCTCTCCGGCGGACAGCAACAGCGACTTTGTATTGCACGCGCCTTGGCAATGCAACCCGACATCCTGCTGATGGACGAGCCTACCTCCGCCCTCGACCCTATAGCCACGAAACATATAGAAGAATTGCTGTTAGAACTTCAGAAAGAAGTCACGATATTGATTGTCACGCATAACATGGGACAAGCCAAACGTATATCATCGAAATCGATGTTCATGTATCTCGGCGAGTTGGTGGAATACGGCGACACGGAAGTCATGTTTTCAAATCCTAATGACGAGCGCACAAAAGCATATCTGACAGGAAAGATGGGATAATAGAATCATCTTTAACTGAAGCCTAATCTTTTTGAAACATTTTTGAAACATTTTTGTTTTTACTTTGCAGCATAAAATTTTATAAACTTTATGGGCATATTGCAAATATTTACACTATTAGGAGCATTGGGAATGTTCCTTTACGGAATGAACTTGATGAGTTCAGGATTACAGAAAGCAGCAGGCGACAGACTAAGAGGCTTCTTGTCGGCCATGACCTCAAATCCTTTCAAAGGTGTCATGACAGGATTGGGAATAACGACTATCATACAATCGTCATCGGCTACTACCGTCATGGTAGTCAGCTTCGTCAACGCCGGACTTCTCACACTCGCACAAGCTATTGGAGTTATAATGGGTGCCAATATAGGAACGACGGTCACGGCATGGATGGTATCGTGGTTAGGTTTCAAAGCCGACATCTCGATTCTCGCCGTACCGATGATGTTATTCGGTTTCCTTTTCTCCAACTCTAAAAAAGATCAGCGCAAGAACATAGGCGAACTGATAATCGGTTTCTCATTATTGTTCCTCGGTCTTTCCTTCATGAAAGAATCGGTGCCAGATCTCAGAGAGACACCACAAGTGTTGGAATTCGTGAGAAATTGGTCGTCATACGGATTCGGCTCAGTGCTTCTGTTCCTCGCCTTCGGAACGATATTGACACTCGTATTACAGTCGTCATCAGCTACTATGGCGATAACTCTCATTATGTTGAGCATGGGCTGGATTCCTTTTGAGATGGCATGCGCCATGGTTCTCGGCGAGAATATCGGAACCACCATCACTGCCAATATCGCTGCTTCAGTAGGTAATACATTTGCAAAAAGAGCTGCGTTATCGCACACCATTTTCAATGTATTCGGTGTCATCTGGGCTTTGATACTTTTCAAACCGTTCTTGAGAATAGTAGGCATTATCACCGAAAATATATTCGGAGTGCCTAATCCTGCCGCAGAAGGCTTCGTGGTAACGGACTCTAATTCTCCTGAAGGAACAGCAGCATTATACGGACTTTCGATGTTGCACACTCTCTTCAATCTCACCAACACCTTGATATTAATATGGTTCACAAAATCAATCGCTAAGGCTGTCAGCTGGATAATCAAAACTCCAAAGAATCAAGAGAAAGAAGTATTCAGACTACAATATATCTCAGCGGGACCGCTCGCCACTCCAGAACTCTCTGTGGAACAGGCTTTCGAGGAGATCATCAATTTCGCAAGAATCTCGAAGAAGGGAGCCGATTACGCAAAGGATGCCATCATCGAAGCCGATTCCGATAAGTTCGAGGAGTTAAGAAAGAAACTCGTCAAATATGAAGAAATATCCGACCGCATTGAATACGAGATCGCTACGTTCCTTAACAAAGTGTCGGCAGAAGAGATAAGCGAAAGCACTTCCGTAAAGATCAAGGCGATGTATAAAATCATCGGTGAGTTAGAGTCGTTGGGCGATTCAGGCGAGACACTCAGCCGCATCTTGTCGAGAAAGAATATCCACAAGAAGGAATTTGATTCTGAGTCGATAAAGAATCTCAACGCCATGGCTGATGCTGTAAACGCAACATACGACGTCATGATAGAGAACCTGACAGCAGCTCACAAAGGAGAACTCGTTGAAATATCCAACGCTTATAACGCCGAAGATCGTCTCAACACATTGAGAAACAACCTCAGAGATTCTGTGATAGAAAACATCGACAGCAAGGGCGACAACTATCAGGCAAGCGTTTATTTCATCGACATCATCAACACCTACGAACAAATGGGCGACTTCATGATCAACGTCTCTCAAGACCTCGAAAGAGCGTTCGTCAGGAAATAACTGTCAGTAAACTTCCTACATATTAGTTATAAAAACTGTGTCGGGCTTCTTATACCGTCGTCCTGACACAGTTTTGTTTACACTACCTAAATGAAAATTACAGAGTCATTTTTCAACCCTGTAATTTTCATTTACACAAAATTATGGATGGTGCCTTTAATTTTATTGACTTTCACTACTTCTTCTCCCAATACAAGACTTCTTCAAATTCATGCATTAAATGATATCCTTTATTTGATGCATATTCATAACTAGGGCAATTGCGATAACGTTTATTTTTATAACACTCCTCCTTTTCTATTCTATATATATCACAAAACTCTCTCTTGAAACAGCTATAATATTTCATATTAACACATATCAAACAATTTGGGTCACGAACTCCATTATCATTCAATTTAGTTGATACAAAATTAAATTTATCCTCATCTGATAATTTCACAATGTCTGCATACAATTCATATTTACAATTATCATCAAAAGGCATTTTTGAACATAAAAGTTCATCTTTCACCACATTATTATTTGCATCAATTTTACAATGATATAATTCCTTTGAAGGTTTTAACAAAATATTCCTTTTAAAATAAAAAAAACGTATCGGAAGTTCATTTTCATCACTTTCTGTTATTTCTCTAAGTGCATCAAACTCTTTTTCTATCTTTATCTCAATTATACGATTTTTACTTAGCTTTTTTTCTTCGGAACATTCATGCGTAACCCAAATCTCTATACCAATAGGTTTCCTACTTTGATCTTTACTATCTGTCAACAATAAATCTGCAATATATCTTTCATCATCATTTTCTATAGAATAGCATTTTTCAAGAGTACAAGTATCATAAAATTCTTTTAAATCAATTTTATATAATCCATCAGCATAACATTCTTCCCAATTGTGTTTACTTAACTCACATTCATCTTTCTTTTTACATTTACGTTTTGCATTATACCACACATAAAAATGCTCTGAAGTTTCAAAACGCTCTTTTATCTTATTTTTAGCAAATTCATGCAAATACTTATTTCTATCACAATTAACACTCTTCTCTTTATGTCTAAAATGATGCTCACGTATATTCCCAAGAACAGGGACCAATTCTTTTCCACAACCATAGCAATAATAATGATAATCATTTCTATTATCTTTATTAATTGATTCTATACATATAAGTTCATCATCATCAGTTTTAGCATAAGGATATTTGAAATCATCTTTCATTTAGATCAGAAATAAATAGATTATAATTTTCAGATTCTCAGGTTTTCAGATTTTCAGATTTTAACAATCGAGCGGATGACGGGGCTCGAACCCGCGACCTAAATTTGGAGCTTTCGCTCGGCCAACTGAGCTACATTCGCCTTTCGCTCGGTAAAAGTAAAAATAATTTCGCAATCTATCTCATAAAATTAAAATCTTTTTTATCTTAATCTAAAATTCTCAATTATTAATCCCACATTATTCATGGTACATTGTATATTGTTAATTGTAAACTGTTAACTTTCAACTATAAAACTACTCTAAACTATTAACTTTAAACTCTAAACTTTAAAAAGGAGGGCGTTCCGGCTATCGCCGTCGGGCTTTCCGCTATATCTTTTTCCCCTACGCTCCACAAGCATGCCGCTCCAATCCCTAACGCATAGAGGCTACTACAAAACAAAGTCCCACCTTTGAAAATCTGTGCAATCTGTATAATCTTTTAGGTTATTCAGTAATTCTGTAAAATTGAAAACCTGAGAAATTAAAAAATCTCTCAGGTTTTCAGATTTTCAGATTCTCAGATTTAAAAAG
Organism: Bacteroidales bacterium; assembly: GCA_045606865.1. Classification (GTDB taxonomy): domain Bacteria; phylum Bacteroidota; class Bacteroidia; order Bacteroidales; family F082; genus Limimorpha. The sequence goes on along the minus strand of JAZUST010000133.1, from coordinate 5,446 downwards.
CTTTCCGTTTCTCTTCACGTCCCATTTACTCGTTGTCTCATTGACTTATTGTCTCGTTGTCTTGTTGACTTTTTTCACTATCTTTGTAAAATCAATTTCATCATTATGAAAGATTATTTAGATTCTTTGTTAATAAAATATAACACTCCCGATTTTATTGAGAACGACCCGGTGCAGTTCCCACATCGTTATTCTGAAAAGAACGACATCGAAATAGTAGCTTTTCTCACCGCCACAATAGCTTGGGGAAAACGATCCATGATTCTTAACTCCGCTAATAAGATGCTCAACGTCATGGGAAAATCGCCTTACGACTTCGTGATGTCTGACGGATTCAAAAACTTAGAACCTGACAAATGCGTGCATCGCACTTTCTTCAACAGAGATTTCGTCTATTATTGCAAAGGTCTGAAACATATCTATTCGGAATATCAAAGTCTTGAAGACATTTTCACTTTGAATGAAAATCATGATGTATGGCGAGGCATCCAGAATTTCAGAGATAAGATTCAGGAAGTCAATGACGGGATTACGAGCGTTCACATCTCCAACCCTTGTTGCGACAATCCGAAAAAAGGTTCTGCTTGCAAGCGACTTCATCTCGCTCTGAAATGGCTCGTCCGTGACGACGGCATCGTTGACCTCGGCATCTGGAAAAAACTCAGACCTTCTGATTTGATGATTCCTCTCGACGTCCATGTAGGACGAATCTCCCGCGAGCTCGGACTTCTCCAAAGAAAAAGCAACGACAGAACCACCGTCGAGGAACTGACTTCAAAACTCAGAGAATTAGATCCTGACGACCCAGTAAAATATGATTTCGCCTTGTTCGGGTATGGAGTGAATGTTTAAAATCTGAGAAACTGAGAAATTGAAAACCTGAAAATAATTTTCAGATTCTCAGGTTTTCAGATTTTCAGATTTTAACAATCGAGCGGATGACGGGGCTCGAACCCGCGACCTAAAGCTTGGGAAGCTTTCGCTCTGCCAACTGAGCTACATCCGCAATCATTTTCGCCCAGCAAAAGTAGTAATATTTTTAATTCAACATTTATGATTGTAATAAAAATTTTAGAGGACTTATGTAAGGTGACTTCTATAAATTCCACGTTTTAACAACCTTTGTCATTCACAAGTTAAACTTTTTCGAGATTTATGTTTTTTATTGGAATCTTTTCGTCTTTCTTTCAATCATATAGCTTGCTATGCTCTTTCAAGAAATACAAAAATCTTCTCGGATAAAAATTCATAAATCATTTGCAAAGTAATTTATAGAAGTCACCATAAATTTTATTTCAAAAAAACACCTAACTACACTTTTCCCATTCTTTATTCCAATCTCACGCTATCCCGAACAATTCTATCTCGAATATCAGCGTTGAGCCTCCAGGTATGCCAGGCTGCGAATAATTGCCGTAAGCCATCTCGGCAGGAAGATAAACCTCCCATTTGTCGCCCACGCACATCTGCTGCATCGCTATTATCCAACCTTCTATCAAATCATTAAGACGAAATGCGATAGGCACGCCCTCGTCGCGGCTGCTGTCGAACACCTTACCGTCGATAGTCCAGCCTGTGTAATGAGCCGTCACTACGCTACGAGGAGAAGGATGAACGCCGTCATTCCTACCTTCGCTAATCACCTTATAATAAATACCCTTAGGAAGAGCCTTGACGCCCTCCTCCTGAGCCTTGTTTTTCAACCAATCCCTGTTGACTTGTATATATTCCTGTTTGTTCATGTTTGTATGATTTTTTTAATAGCATTAAAGTTTCACAAAGTTAAGAAAATATAACATATCTACAGAATCACGACAAAAGTCTAAGCGAAATAATTATGAATATTGTTTATCCAAATACATAACAAAAGAAACATCGTAAAAAAACATAAATATTTTACATAACAAACGGTTCAAACCATCACATCTAACCCAACAACATAAGATATTGCTAAATCCTATCACATCGATAATACAGCATACTGGACAATAGGTAATCAATATGTTATCCCCCTATTTTTTAATAAAAACATTTTAAAAATAATGGATTTTTAAAATAAATTCGTTACTTTTGTAGAAGTAAAAATAAATATAATCTTAATTAAAATATATCAATATGAAACATTATCGTATAATTATTGGGATATGGTTTTTATGTTTCTTTATCTTATCACCTTTACGTTTACTATCTCAATATTCTGTATATGACAAAGAAATCACACAAGATGAGGCGATATCCTTGTTGGACAATCTGTATAATTCAATGCAAAGATATCATCCGAATATTTATGAATACACTTCAAAAAAAGATTTTGACAAAATATTTAATGATTATTTGTCAGACCTGAAATTGAACAAGTACTATAAACCAGATGATCTTTGCAATATATTTACCTCTTTTATATCATACACCAAAGATAGCCATTCAAGTATCGGGATGTACAAACGTTACATTAAGACTAAGAATCCTACAGTTTCTCAGACAGATTCCTTAGTGAATGTATTTCCCTTTGCCTTTAACATAATTGATGGAAAGATGTATGTAGCCTACGATTTTTTCACAGATTCAATCATCACGGAAAAAAGTGAGATTGTTTATATTAACGAACAAGAAACTTCACAATGGATTATGGGGAAAAGGATGACAATATGTTCAGAGTTAGATTCGCACAAAGATGCTAAAATAAGTCGTCACTCTCAATATAAGTTATTGTCAAATAGAGTTAACAGATTCGGATTTGTGCCATATAATGAAAACGACACCTTGTATGCAGAATTTGATTGTGGTGTACATGTGCTTGATTACGACAAATATCTTTCAGAAGCGTATGGTGAAAATGATGAAATTGTAAGTTTTACTCCTTTAAATAACGGAAAAATAGCTTTGGTAAAGATTCAATATTTCTATACATTGGAGACAATGTTACCTATCGTGAATAATATTATAGACAGTATAAGTAATTATGATTCTGAGAATTTAATCATTGATTTAAGAGAGTCGCCTGGAGGTCATGCTGAAGTAATTGGAGAATTTATCAAACAGATAACCGACAAACCATTCAAGATTCATTCAGAAGAACATTTCTATGTAAAAAAATCAATGAAAAAATCTCCGAATGAATATATGAGAAAACCATGGATTCACAGAGATTACATCAACAGAAAAGATGTAAAGAAATTATGGAAAGATGATCGAGACAGTGTGTTTGTAAAAATATCAGACGTAATATATCCTGACAAACATACAGATAAGTTTAATGGAAATATTTGGGTAATGGTTGGACCTTACACACATTCTGCTGCCGTAGAATTTGCAGCAACAATACAAGACAATAACATCGGGATAATTGTTGGTGAGGAATCATCTGCTGTTAACTGTTATGGCAATCCTATGGATTATGAATTTTCCAGCGATGTTTTAAATAACAAATATATACGTTATGATTATTTCGCGCCACACATAAAACTTATCAGACCATCAGGAGAATTGACAGATGCACCACACGGAATTATTCCTGATATAGAAATAAAAGCCAATACTACTCTAAAAAATGATGAACAATTAAATACGTTAATTGAGATTATAAATCAAACTAACAGATAAGCCATAAAGAAAATCTATTCCTCCAATCTCTACCAGAAGTTACAAGACGAAAAGACAAAGATGTAGCACTTAGGACGCTATGGCAAATAACAAATCCATTTCAGACCTTATCTCTGCCGGAACACTTGTTTCTTTCAATTGAAAATTAACAATTAACAATGTAGAATGTACTCCGCACCAACTCCACTAAATAAAATAGGAATTAGGAATTCAATAGCTATCAGCTGTTAGCTCTCAGCCAATAGTCATAGTCATAGTCATAGTCATAGTTCATAGTAAAAAAAAAGAGCCCGAAGGCTCTTTTAAAGATTCTTTTCAAATATAACTTTATGGTAGTTGTGGTATTACTTGTCCGCCTTCGTATGTTACGCCGTTATATTCTCCACCGTAATAGAATCTTACATTACCTGCTTGACAATCCAAGAATATAACATTGTTGTGAGTTATATTTTGCATTGTTTCAGGACTGCCAACCTGTATTCCGTAATACTGACTCTTGCTGATAACACAATTTGTAATTGTCAAACGGCGATTACCTTCATAGATGTATAAATTATTGCTTTCAGACCAGCCTTCGCCGTAACCGCCGCCGGAAATATTCACGTAATTCATTATAGAAGCTTGTTTATTACTATAATAAACAATGCCATTCCAGTATCCTGCTTCATCTTCCAAACCACGAATTGTGATAGGAGCGTCTATTGTACCGTCTGCAATAAAAGTTGTTTCTTCTGCAATTCTAAATCCTGTATTGCTGCCGAATAACATCGTTGTACCAGGTTCAATGGTGTATTTATATGCTTCTCTAATATCATAACCATTATTAAATAAATAAGGTACAGACATTCTCTTCAAAGTGACATGATCTTCAAGATTATAATAACTTGGACTTACATAAATCATGTTCTTACCATTAGCGATAAAACTATTATTGTTTCCAATGCCTTCATACAATGCAGCGTTATTCTCTGTTATCCAAGGATAGTTAGCACAATTTCTAATAATGTTGTTATCAAAGCTATAGAAACATCCGCTGTATTCAGTTGAGACACCGTTTGAAAGAGAACCGTCAACTAAGCAGTTGTTCATGTGAACCTTACCTCTGATTTCTACTGGAGCTCTCCAATTTCCTGTTTGTGAACCACCTCTTATGAACTGAACATACTCCAAACGGTTGTCATTACGTACTGAATTAATCAAAATGTTATTCCAAGAGCCATTGTTAGGATTGTTGGTAGGACCAGTGAATACGATAGGTTTGTCGGGTGTACCTACCATGCTGATACCGGCGTTTTCTTCTACAGTCAAGCCGCCGTCGTTACCGTCGAACATGATAGTCACGCCCGGTTCTATAGTTAATAAAGCGTTGCCTTTAACATACACTCTTCCGCTCACTACATAGTCGACAGGGAGACCCAAGTCGGGCCATGTGGTGTTGGCATCGATATTGCCACTGAATTGTGTTGGGTCTGTTCCGCCGCCACCGCCAGGGTTGTCACCGCCGCCAGGAGTTTGTCCGGAACCTGGTTCGTTGCCCCAAGGATCGTCTTCTGGGTCACATGAGGTTAAAGAAATCGTCATAGAAAGCGATAAGATCGCTAATCCTAAAAGATGAATAAACTTTTTCATAATAGTAAAATTTTTAGTTAGTTAATGTATTTTTTTTGCCTTTAGCCTTTAGTCAATTTCCACAAGTGCGTTTGTTGTCAGTATTTTTCCTTTTTTGTCGTAGGTTTCAGTTCTGACAGCGCCGTAGCCTCTGCCGTACCATATCTTCTGAGTTCCTTCCGATTTGATGCCTATGGCTTTTGTAGAAGTATGATTTTCTACCACCACACATTCT
>JAZUST010000132.1:0-77802 GCA_045606865.1 Bacteroidales bacterium | reverse complement strand
AGGAGCAATGAGTTTTCCATCCGACCAAAGCTCTGCGCCGATGTAATTTCCAGACATTAACGACATGATTTCTTTCTCACCTCCACAATGAGGACATGATGTAATTTTTGCAAAACCTAGTCTCATATATTATTATTTTTTGCTGTGAGCTATGAGCCATGGGCTACGAGCAGTTTTACCCACGGCTCGCAGCTCATAGCTCAATGCTTTACTTATATATATAATAGGAAATGGTAAAAAATTCAATAAAAAGTGAAAATATTTTTTTGCTGTGAGCAGTTAGCTTTTTGGAAAATGCATAAAAAAAAATGAGACGCATCAATTATATATTGTTTATTTTCAATGGTGTAATTGGTACGTCTCTAGTTAATTACATCCGACTTTACATTACTTCAATCTTAAAACCAACCTACTCATAAAATTTATTTTGACATTATTAAGATTTGTCAGGTATTAAAGATATATCATATTGATCTTTCATAAACTGAATCATTTTCTTTTTACGATTCTCTATGAATATTATATAGTTATCCCAATCCAAAGATTCAATTTTAGGCAAAAAATCGTAGTCATCATAATATTTTTTTCCACTTAACTGCGTGCCATTATTCAATGTTCCGTCTGTAAAGAATAATTTTGGATGGTGATTTGATTTAGCAAGGTTTACTATACCCTTAATAGGTTGCATATTCCAAATAATATCTACATATTGTTTGTATGTCTCATCTGTTCCTGCCAAATTTCTTGGGAATATATGGTCCAACTCAGGATTAAAACGATTTGCCATTGAATAGTCAAACTCAAAGGTTCTATGAGGAAAAGCGACTTTAAGTGAAAACCACAAATTATTTCTAAAAACAACCTCTTTTATGTCAATTTCCCTATTCGCTCGTTCTCTCACATAATCGAATATATCTTTTTCTGGGAATGTGTTTGTATTGCTATTTCCCATAATGATTTTTACAAAGTTATCTGTGTAGGACTGCAAATCCCAACCATTAAGTTGTGATATTATAAAAAATCTGTCTAACGACTTAATAACATCTGCCGTTAATTTCAGATATTTTCCTCCATTTTTATATAGTCTATAAAAGAACACCAACATTATAAGAAGTGGGTTCTTATATTTTGTTATAGAGATATGTGAAATGTGAAAACGACCACACACATAGTCGTCAAAGAACGAATTTAGTGCAGTCGGTAATTCTTCCCATACTTTTTGAAATTCAACAATCTCTATGTCTGATATTTTCTCATTTATTCGAGATTGCTTTCTAACAATAAGGTGTATAAGTTGTAAAATGTCATACGAACTAAAAGCAAGTTTTGTCCTCATTTTTAGTTGATTAGACAAACCCATCATCTCCGCCTCAAAATCAGAATATTTAGCCTTGATTTTACTAAATAACAAATCTGCTTTTGATAGAGGCAAACCTCCTGTATTCAATCTTTCAAAAACATCATTTACATCATCTTCATTACTTGACTTAACAGGGAAATAGGCCAACGGTTTTACACCTCTTTCAACAAATACATTCCACAGAATATCTACATTATCCTCTATGACAGTACATAAATCATCTGACAAGTCCTTACTCTTCTCTGTTCGCAGTTTTCTTTTGGCAGTTTTATCGTCTGAGGGTATAACCAATAATTGATTCATTTTAATCTCTGTCGGTTTTAGATCTTCTTTAGGATCAACAAAACGAAATCCAGTTTCTCCATCTATATCAGCATCTCTATTATACGCTAAGTCAAAAACCAAGATTCTGTCATTGAAAGTGTATTTTAGACAGCTATATAGTGTTTGCAAACGCTGCTGACCATCATAAACAAGATTTTTTGATCTACTCCATAAACCCTCCTCAACATTTTTATAGACATCACCTTGATGATAGTCCCTTAAAAACTCGCGATGAGCAACAGCATTCTTTGTTTCCCAAAAAATCAAAACACCAATCGGATATTTTTGATATAGAGAATCAAAAAGTTTACAAATATACCTCTCTGAATTATAGCGAGAACCCCATACATAAGGGCGCTGAATTGCAGGCAAAAACCATTCGGTGTTGATTTTTTCAATTGCATCTTTGATACTGATTTCTGTATATGACATATTAATTCAGTTTATTTTTTATTTTCTAAAAACCTCTTATTTCCTTCAATCTTCATTTCTCTCCAGAATTCCATCATCTTGAGCAAATCTTCACTTTCATATAAGTCGAGACCGGGTCATTTAATCAACGAATGAGAATTGACCATATCTCTTATTGATGGCATCACTTTGTTAAAATATACACACCTGACATCTTGAACAAACTCCGGAGTTGCACATTTATACTTATCCACTATGATGTTATTTATAGCTTCAATGAGTTTGTCGAATCTATCAATCTGAACATCAATATCATCTAAAATTGACATAATTCATTATATTTTAAAATTAACTATTCATTTAATTACCTCTAATTGGATTTTATGTCGAGTTACTATTAACTTTTCACATCCTAACCGAAGAACTTTTCTGTTTCAATAACTTCAGGAATATCGTAATAAATATCTACGCCCTTTTCCTCTAAGGATTTACAAATCGACAATTGTTCGTCAAATGACAATTCATAATATTTTTTTTGCATCTTGATATTGTCGAATTTATCAAGTTCGTCCTTAGAAGCGTACAATTGCGCCAGTGTTTCTATCATAGCATCAGTATCATAACCCAAGAGGACACAACATTTTTTAAAATATTTGCCATCACTGTCATTTGTCGCTCCTACCATATCCGCTTCGCAATGAGTTTCAAAATACACATTTGTTTGCTTGTGTAATTTCACATCTCTGATGTAATATTCCACCGCGCCAACTGAACTGAGCCAACTTTCAGAAATATGCAGATTGCCATCTTTTAACTCGATATTAGATGGATGAATCCATGAGTATGCAAGTGGTCGTTTGAAACCATTATTATGATCATCGTCTTTATCCCATACACTGAAAACATATTCCATCCCATCCGGATACGCATACTCCGTTTTTGATTTCTCTATTGTGTAAACCTTACCATTCACCTCACCTATTTTGTATCTCGTATCTAACTCAACACAAATGTCGAATATTTTCATAATCTTATTACAAATCTCTGTGCCATTTGCACCTTCAATTACAAAAGTGTTTGAACCATAATTACTCATATTACTTATTTTTAATTCATTAATAATTTTATTTTTTGCTGTGAGCTATGAGATTATCGAAAGCATGAGAGGCATCAACTCCTAATTGCCTAACATTCTTCTATACCAATAAACTTATATTTTTTCTTAACAAATTCTATTAATCTATCGAAGTCGCCCTTGCGCCACATTTTTACATTGCGAATATCATTAGGTTGCACGTTTGGCAATTCATGATTATCATCATAATAGAAGTCCCAACTATTTTCAACATCTATTGTATTACCGTAATGTTTTGATGTCTCAACGTCAACACGAAGTGTTTTGTCCATAACATAAAATAGATGGTTTAGATATCTATTGTGATAGTATTCGTTAATTTTTCCAGGGAATGCCTTTCTCAAGTCATCAAGAGTCAAACTTTTACCTGGATTTTCTTCTCCCCACTTCATACAATAAGCCTTGAAAATCAAGTACGAAGCCTCGCTTTTAGATGCAGGTTTACCATTAGCATTTAGCCAATTATCCTCACCAATACCAATCAAATAACGAGTGTTGTCTCGATTATTGGTCTTAATCACTTTACTTATTATTTTGAGTTTGTCGGGATTGTTTTTACAATGGTTATATAAAACCACTTTAAAAAGATTCTCGTTGCTGTTCCAAAAATCTGTAACCAAAGTTGTTTCATCAGCAGTTTCAAAATCTTCTTCGAGTAGATTTTTCGCTTCATTGTAGTAAAGCGCACGGAAAGCTGTCTGAAAAGCTTTTGAATTGTATATCACTTCAAGACTTTCATCCTCACTTTGAGCAATGGCAAGAATAGAGTAATCTTTTTCATCATTGCTTGCTGGACAACTTAAATTACGAATATATCCATCAATCATTACCTGTACTTCTGTAGCTGCATTCTGCAAATGAGAATTCATGGATGCAGGTGTAATGACATAGTCAAGTAACTGTTGGTATTCTATATGGATAAAAGCATCTGACATAGGTTTGTTAGCACCAGACGGTGTTAGATAAACCATCAAAGGCTGGTAGTATGGATTTTTGGACACACTAAATCCAAGCGAGTTGCAAATCACACCCATAGCTTCGCTATATCGTACAGTCTGAGCTTTGGAAGGATTAGTTGCATTTCCTTCATTACTATATATTTTATTCTCAAGCACAATAGGAATATGATATGTCACCTCTTTGTCAAAACGATTATTAAAACTTATCTGTAACAGCATCCAGATGTCGAATCTATTTTGAGAGTCAGACTTGAACGAACCATTTTCATTTTTTTCAATTATAGAATCTAAATCTTCTATGTTATTCTGTACGAGACCTGCAATAGATTGCTCTGTCTTTATTTCCTGAACATTGAGTCTATAATTGCCAGTTATGAGGTGTGTTCTAACATCCTCTTGTTCATAGCATTTATCTTTATCTGTTGCCAATGCTGCTACAAGAGACAAGAAGCGACGAAGCGGCAACTCTTTCAAAGAGTGTGATTCATTAGGATTCAACAACCATGCGATGAATTTGCTATGACGGTTTTCGTTACGCTCCACTCCAAGCATATTATAAACAGTCTGTTGTTCGTAATAAGCATTTAACTTCTGATATTCTGGAGTTTTATATAAATTTAATACGTCGTTGATAAAAGTATTCATGATTTTCTTTTTTTAATTAATAATTTTATTTTTTGCTGTGAGCTATGAGATTATCGAAAGCATGAGAGGCATCAACTCCTAATTGCCTAACATTCTTCTATAACAATAAATTTATAGTTTTTTTCAACAAATTCAATGAGTTTATCGAAGTCGCCCTTACGCCACATCTTTACGCACATCGCTTTCTTCTGACCGTTTTCAATAGGCAATAATTTTTCATCATCGACATAGAAATCCCATTGGGCGAGAGTTTTTTCTCCTTCATGTTTACCTGCCGTGAAAAGTATATATCCATCACAGTTAAACTCGTAGAACAAGTCATTGAATTTACGATTATAATAGTAGTCATTAAGTTTCTCGCAAGGGAAAGCTTTTCGCAGTTCTTTGAGAGTAGTGAGTGGATTCTCCTTAAGATATGCTTTGAATATCGCACAAGCCGTCATAGCCTTCGAGAGACGCTTGCCACCGAAGAGCGGCGTGCCATTGTGTGATACAACATATTTGCTTGTATCTCTATTTGTTGACTTGAAAAGTTTGTCCAACATTGTCTTATGCTGCTCGCCATACAAGTGATACAAAACAGCCTTGAAAACCACTTCATTCGCATCCCAAAGCATACGTAGAATATCTAATTCGTCATCCGAGATCTCAGTTATTTGAGTACCTTCGTCAACGACTTCCTTCACATCTGCTAAATTATATAATGATGCAAAGGCGGTATCAAATATATCTCTGTTATTTTCAACAACTCTTTGAAGCATACTCTTTTCCTTCTGCGACACTGCCAACACTCCATAACACTTATTGTCGGTCAGCGCAGGACGACCAAGGTTGCGAATGAATGACTCAACAAATTGCGAACTATCAGGTGACACGCTTGTTGCGAGGGGTTCTATGACATAAGTCAACAATTCCTGATATGTGATATTGGCAAACTTATCACAAGCAGCTTCTTTAGACGCGACAGTCAGCAAAACACCGAATTCAGCGTCACCGCCATAACTTTTCATAGCCTCGAAGTAACGTTGTGTTTGATTTCGACCTTCTCCGCTATAAATCTTATTTTCAATAGCCATAGGAATTATCAACTCTTTTGTCTTGTCATCTTCTTCATAAGAAAATTCAAGGACAGACCAGATGTCTATACGATCCTTGGAGTTGTTAGAACTAATTTTGCCGACATTCTTCTCAACCTCAATATCTTCTTTAAGAGTTATATTGTAGTTTCCTGCAAGTATTCGACTATATAAGTCATTATCTAATTTTGCGTTCCATTTTTTTGTTGCCATAAGGCGAAGGAATAACTTCAGCGGAGCATCACCAAGACCGTGTTCCGATTTAGGATTGAGCCACCATGCGATAAAAGCGCTATGGCGATTTTCATTACGCTCAACATTCAATGCACTAAACATTGTCTTTTCGTTATAGTATGAGTTAAGTTCTTGGAACTCTACACTATTGATAAGATTTAGAATTTTATTTTTCATTTTAATAAGCTTTTTATTGTTATGAATATATATGTATATAGTAAAAATGGTCAAAAAATTCAGTTATAAAAGCAAAAAAAATTCACCTAAATTGCAGGCGAATATTTTAGGGGACTTCTATAAATTCCCCGTTTTAACATTTTTTAACAATTATAATAACAACTTTTGCATGCTTTATGTTTTTTATCGGAATCTTTTCGTCTTTCTTTCAATCACATAGCTCGCTATGTTCATTCAAGAAATACAAAAATCTTCTCTATAAAAATTCATAAATCATTTGCAAAGCAATTTATAGAAATCCCCTTTATTATTTATTTTGAAGGAAATTCTGATATCCGTTGAGCAGTACTTCCTTTTGGGCATCATTTAGTGTTAAAGTATTTGCAGGAAAGCATTGAACAATCAGCGGATGACTATGACATTCCATATATCCATCATCGCCATCGAGAGTTGTATATCCATCATCAGTAAAGTCAAATGGAGGCCTTATGTTAGATGATAGAATCCGTTTTTCAACATCCGTTCTGTCAATTGGCAACGAACAAACTATCTCAAGAGAAACCTTGTCACCTCTGAGCACTTCTACCAAATCGCCAGGACGAAACTGCAATTCGCGTTCGTCCCTACCCATGAAAATCTCCCAAACACCATTTGTGTCATCAATTTCAGACGCCAAGCTCTTTGCAAACAATTTACCGTCGCGAGTATAAGAACGAGTGCACTGAGATCGCGAATGATAGCAATGAACACCGAAAGGCACCTCTCGAACAAAGAAACAATATCGGTTTTTTGACTCTTCTTTTGCCAACTCCTCTATCTTTTTTTCCGCTTCCTCCAAAGAATGAAACAAGATCTCTTCCTGATGATACACCTCAAACACAGGATAAGACGCTTCATCAATATCATCAATCACATATCCATCCAATCTATAGACAACATCTTCGTATGGAATATAACGACCAGTTTTCATGTGAGTCTTATTTTATTATACGTTTCGATCTTACTTTCCATAACATACTTTTGCTCTCCACTTGGTTCAATAGTTGGATCAAAGACAATTGGACCATAATATAAGTAACTACAATAATGCAAGTCGTTGATATAGTTTTTTCTTTCTATAGATTCATCGGAATTTTTAACAAATATGACATTTGCACCTTCGTTATTTTTCCAGCTATAAACCAACATATTGTATATAGCCCTCTGGTCATGAGAATCAGGAATCTCAGAAATGTGGTCTATTACATATAACTTGTTTTTTTTGTTGTTAAAATTACCGAAGAAATATTTGATAAATCCGCGTTCTCCACCTTCGATATTATCTTCATCATCAAAACAATAAGAGTTTCTGATGACATTAGCCTCTTTCAATGTAATTGTTCTGCAGTCGGCATAAACTAATTCAAAATCATTCTTTTCGCAAAAATCATTTGCCCTGTTCTTTATATCCAATTCATCAGGTGCCGTTACTATTGTTTTACTACCAAAATCAGGTTTTTTGATAATGAATGAAAGGTTATATTCTTCAAAAACCTTCCAGCAGATATCCAGATGTAATTTTTCATTCATATTCATATAATTCTTATTTATTAGTTTAGACATAGACTTCTCATGTTAATCGAATTACGTCGCAAAATTAAAGTTTTTTTTTAATTCGTACAACATAAAGACAATTTTATTTCAGTGTAGTGTTTAGAGTGTAGAGTTTAGAGTAGTTGAAAGTTGATAGTAATAAGTTGTAAGTGTATCAGAATTTAATAAACCATAAAACTTCCAACTTTAAACTTTAAAACTACTCTACACTCTAAACTTTACACTCTACACTTTAATTGCAAAAGTAAATAAATATGAGAATGAAAAAATTGTCTTTTGTTGTCTTTTTAACCTTCGGTTGTCAACAGACAACAGACAACTGTCAACGGGCAACGGACTTTATCTATTCGGTGAATGAGTAGTCACACGTCCGTGTGACTCTACGGGAGATGAGGAGTTTTTATGAATATACTTCCTTTTTGAGTGTATCAAAGTTCATTTATCTTATCCAAAAGAAAATCTTCGATATTGATATACTGCACGCCTTTGTCGTCGGTCCATGGCAAAACATTATCACGTACCACTACAATTTTAGTATAAGAATCATCTATTCTATTTAAAGAATTAACTTCTTGCTTACGTTTATCTTCATCAGCCACTGTAAGAGCTGATTGAATATAATATCGCTTCTCCGTTTGATTAACGACAAAATCGACTTCCAACTGTGAACGTACTTTCTTGCCATTCTCATCTATGTGATTATATTCTACAACACCAACATCAACATTAAAACCTCTCGCAATGAGTTCATTGTAAATGATGTTTTCCATGATATGATTTTCTTCCTGTTGGCGGAAGTTGAGACGAGCATTCCTCAACCCAATGTCTGTAAAATAATATTTCAGCGGAGTGTCAATATATGAACGGCCTTTTATGTCGTAACGATATGACTTACACAGTATATAAGCGTCAATAAAACAATCCAAATACGTAGAAATAGTTTCATTCTTCACATTTAATCCTTTTACAGATTTAAATGTATTTGACAATCGAGTTGGATTAGACAATGACCCTACTGAAGATGCAATCACATTAAGTAATTCGTCAAGAACTTCAATGTTTGCTCGCAACCTATTTCGTTCTACTACATCTTTTATGTAAGTCAACCGAAATAATTCCTGCAAATATCTTGATTTTTCTTCATAAGTGCTTTTGTGCAAAACGTATGGCATTCCTCCAAAAGTCATATACTCTCGCCAAGCGTAACGTTTCTCATTCGGGTATGCAGCATAAAACTCATCGTAGGTAAGAGGTGTAATATGAATCTCTTCTCCTCTATCTCTAAAAGCCGTAGCAACATCCGATGAAAGCATTTTGGAATTGCTGCCAGTAACATAAACATCAACATGTGGCAAACTTCTCAAGCCTAAAAGAACATCAACAAAAGTTATTTTAGAGTCTGATTCTTTTGGCATATAAGGATTCTTTATAGACTCAACCATCTGAATTTCATCCAACAAGATGTAATAATCCATCTCAGTATTGGCAACTTTTTCACGAAGATATGCGCCTAATTCCAACGGATTACGATAACGCACATTAATGTCGTTATCCAATTCAACAGTTATAATCTGTTCAGGAAGAACACCTTCTTGCAAAAGATAATCCCGATAAAGCACGCTAAGTAAATATGATTTGCCGCAACGCCTAACGCCTGTTATTATTTTCACCTGACCATTCTTGCGACTATTGATAAGTTTTTGAAGATACCTGTTACGTTCTATTTTCATAAATTAAGGGTTATTTTTGCGGTTATCCGCATTTTCACCCTGCAAATATATAAAAAAAGATCAAATAAAACAAGAAAATACAGTTAAAAGTAAATAAAGATATAATGTCTTTTTAACCTTCGGTTGTCAACGGACAACAGACAACGGTCAACAGACATTATTCATTCGGTGAATGAGCAGTCACACGTCCGTATGACTCTACGGGAGGCAATGAACTTTAGTCATTATACTATTCAAACCTAACCTTCTCATCAATCATATTGAAAAACTCATTATAAATCAAGGTTATCTCTAAGATGGCTCTTTGTTTGAGTTCGTAGTCGGTGAGACTATAAACTTTGTCGTTCATATATTGAGGATATTCTTCTACAAATTCAGTCATCAATTTCACATATTCCGAATATTCAATATAACCTTCAGCATCAGTGTGTGAATTTAACTCGTTTATATAAACTTCAAAAAATGCTCTGATGTCGCTCTTTATCTCAGCAATCTTAGCTTCCTTAACCGCAATTTCTTTTCTCTCAGCATTTTCTTCTGAAAGATATAGATATGTAGGAAATGCCGCAACTAATAGAATCACAATAACAGCCAAGTTTTTCCAGACCTTATTTCTATCGTTCCATTTTCTTTGTAATGCAGCAACATCCGAGAATCTGTCGTCCGCTTTCTCTTTTATACATTTATTAATAATACGTTTGTATCTTCCTTCGAAAATCTCGCTCATGATAATTCCGATTGAATAAATATCACTGCGAGCGTCGATATTATTTCGGGACAACAACTCAGAAGAAGCATATTTCTTCGTACAACCTAAATTCTTCCAGACATAAAAAGCGTCATTGTCTGCCAGACCGAAGTCGATGAGTTTTAAGGTATTGTCGCTTCGTGTTATGATGATATTCTCCGGTTTCAGGTCGTTATGAATAATACCTTTTTTATGAAGATAATTTACTGCCGAAAGCAATTCTCCGAATATTCTGTGTCGCGTTTCCAACGAAGGTTTCTCCAAAAGAAATTCGTCCAAGGTACGACCTTCGATATATTCCATGACGATGCCGTCACCTTCAAGGATATTCTTCTCGTAAAAAATGACATGAACGATATTAGGATTATCGCAGCCAATAGATAGTTCATACTCTCTTCTAAGCATCGAGATCTGATGCTCGGTATTGTCTTTTGTTGTCTTTATCAAGAAGTATTTCCCATCACGACTGACACGCCACAACTTAGAATAAGCCGTGGTTTTCAACAACTTATAATCGTGAAAAGAATCATTTTTCTCTTCAGAAACATAATCAATATCGAACAATCCGCTTTCGTCATCCATAGTGTGTGATTTTTCTGTCAAAAATAATTATATTTTTGCAACGGGAAATAAAAATTTAAAACAATCATGGACAAAGACTGTTGACCGTAGTCTGTTGTCCGTTGACTTAAAAATCATGGCAATAAAAAGCGACATACCACAGATTCACGCCTTACGCGAAAGAGTAGAAAACAAATTTGGCAAGACATTATACGTTCATGCCGATTTCGTTGAACTTATGACTGTCATCGAGATGGAATTACGTCAGCATATTTCAGAGACGACATTAGAACGTGTCTGGAGTTATTCCACAAGAGGTTACGATAATGTTTCCGTCAGGACCCTCGATGTCTTGGCGAAATATGCTTGTAATGTTAATTGGGAGAACTTCTGCGAGTTGTTAAAGAAAGAGAACAAGATAGAATCGGAGGTTTTCAATACCGAGATGATTTTCTCCAAAGACTTAAATGTCGGTGACAGAATACGTTTCGGATGGTTGCCCGACAGAATATGCGAGGCTCGCTATCTCGGTGATGACAAGTTCGTTGCTGAACATTGCGAAAATGCCACCATCAAAGAAGGCGACACTTTCGTATGCTCGCAATTTGTCTTGGGCAAAGAATTACAGATGAATAAATTCTGTCAACAGACAACGGTCAACAATCAACAGACCTCTTCCAAATCCAAGATTTATATCGTCGGCAGGGAACATGGTTTGACCACATTAGTTAGAATCTGAGGAATTAAAGGGGACATCTATAAATTCTCTCCAGATAATGTCTCTCTACTCCGTATCTTTCTTTAAGAGACTTTATCTCATTCAGGATTCTCTCTTTATCTTCAGTTGATGGTTCTCCTACTTTTCTTCCTACAAGAAGCACGTTCTTCGGAGTATGTTCCATCTCGATAAATTCCATCACCTGAGTCTTATATCCGAAATATTCCATTATCAAAGCTCGTATCGTATCTGTAATCATCACTGCCTGACGTTCCATGAAAATGCCGTAGCGTGTTATCGCATCAACGACTTTCGACTTCTCCATCTCCTGACGAATCTGCTTGTGACAACATGGAGCGCAGATTATCAACTTAGCACCCGATTCTATACCTTTTATAATAGCGTCGTCAGTGGCAGTATTGCAGGCATGAAGAGCGATAAGAACATCTATAGAATCTGAGAATCTGAGAATCTGAGAATCTGAAAAATTGTAAGGTTGAGAATCTGAAAAGTTGGACGATGTCTGTTGACTGTTGTCTGTTGTCTGTTGACAATCGTAATCTTCAATACTGCTTTCAACGAAACGGAAGTCTTTCATTTCAGACTCTTTGATAATCTCATTGATTTTCATCACCAAGTCGGGACGAATCTCGACGCCTTCCATCTGAATGTCGTATTTGCATTTCTGGGTGAGATATTCATACAAAGCGAAAGTGAGATAACCCTTCCCTGCGCCCATATCAGCGATACGAATCTTACCGTCGAACTTCACGTTCTTCATCACGCCATCTACAATCTCCACATATTTGCATATCTGCTTGAACTTATGCTGCATATCGGCAGTGACTTTTCCGTCGCGAGTCGTAAGACCGAGTTTAAACCACCATGGATTTTCCGGATTTATCAGACGATTTTTAATCTTGTCGTGCTCCACATTCTGTTCTCGCTGTTCCTTGACAGCTTTCGTCATAACAGTAGCCTTACCTTTTTTACTTATAAGAAGCGTCACATCTTCCGTCAAGGTGAACAATGAAGCGTTTAAAAATATCTCTGAAATAAGTTTTGTAATTACTTCCAAAGATTGTTTGGCATCATAATTCTTGGTCTCGTCTCTTCTTTCGTAACGATATGTGAAAGAATACATTTTCTCATTACGAAGGATTATTGGTTTTACGTAAACGTTACGAAGATCTTTATATTCATCGGAAGACGCACGTCCGTGCGCCTCTATGCGAGGTTTAGAAAGCGTAAGTTTTACGATACTTCCGTCTTTCAATGATGATTCTAATTTATTTATGAATTTTTGCATACTTTAAACCTTAAACCAATACAACCGCAAAGATACATCAAAATATAGATTATTTAAAACAAAAAAAATCCCTCAATGAGTGCTTGATTTTTAAATTTTCGTCACTCAATGAGGGAGAATATTATCATATCATATCAATTGCTGATATATAATATAGCGGAATATTTGTCATCCAATCTTGCTCAGCATATCCTAACATTGAAAATCTGACAGCTTTCAATTCTGGATTGTTTGTGATAAATTGTCTTAAGGAACGTGCTTTTACATTTACTTCCGCTTTGACTTCAATAGGAATAATCTTATTATCTTTCTGTATCACAAAATCAATTTCAGATGGTGTTTTCTCGCTGCTCCAATAGTATGGTTTTACATTTTGACACACAAGTTGCTGCAAGACATATTGTTCTGGGAAAGCACCTTTATATTCAACAAATACGTTATTGCCAACAAGCATTTCCGATGCTGGCACGTCACACATACATGCAAATAGTCCCATATCAAGGAGAAACAGTTTAAAAGCAGAGATATCTTCATAAAATTTCAAAGGCATTTTCGCTTCTTTTATCCTATTCACTTTATGAACTATGCCGGCATCGATAAGCCATTGTATCGCCAACTCATATTCAGCGGCTCGTGCACCGGTTTTAATAACGCCATAAATAAACTTTTTGTTTTCCTTAGACAGTTGTGACGGCAAAGAGTCAAGCACCTGACCTATCTTAACAGACTCCGATTTCGTCGCATGTTTTGAAATATCATTACGATAAGCTTTCAATATATTATTTTGAATGTTACGTACCTGAGCGAGATTCTTATCCTTACAATAAGAATAAACTGCTTCTGGCATACCTCCCACATAATAATATTGTCTGAGTAATTCTATATATTTTGTACTTAATGAATCTATAAGTTTCCAGTCGTTAGTATTTAGAACTTTAAGCAACTGTTCTTGTCCCATTGCCTCAAGAAACTCATTGAAGTTCATCGGATTCATTTCCATAATATCGACTTTACCAACTGGAAACGACACTCCTTGATTTAAAGTTATTCCCAAAAGAGAACCAGCCACCATAACGTGATACTCAGGATTTTCTTCATAAAAATATTTCAACAGATGTAATCCTCGAGGAATCTGTTGAATCTCATCAAAGATGATAAGTGTTTTATCTGATTTTATGTTAACTCCAGAAATAGCCTGTAATCCTAACAGAATCCTATCAATATTGTAATCTTCAGACAAAAGAGTCTCTATTCTTTTTTCATTATCGCAATTAATATATACTACATTCGCATACTCATTTTTGCCGAACTCGCGCATTATCCATGTCTTACCGACCTGCCTTGCTCCAGTAATAATCAAAGGCTTACGATTAGAATCATTTTTCCATTGCAACAATTTATTGTATATATCTCTCTTCATAAAGCAATAGTATTATTCTGCAAAATTACACTTTTTCGAGGATAAAACAAGCAATTTATCACACTTTTTCGAGGATAAAAACAACTATTCATCACACTTTTTCGAGGATAAGATAATTTTCATGTACCAAATTGTTCTATATTCAAAAAGTAGATATACAAAAAATCCCTCAATGAGTGCTTGATTTTTATATTTTCGTCACTCAATGAGGGAGATTGGGAGTACTTTATACTTTAGGGTAAATTTCTCCCATCAGAATCATTATTATCATTACCTTCATTAATATCATCAAAATATTCTATTATATACCTATTAGTGTATGGAGCTCCACTAATATTCTCATCAACACTTATTGGGTATCCATCATCATCATATGAATAAGTATATGTAGTTTTATGATTATTATTATTTATTCTTACCGTACAATTATTCTTAGAGATATTTAATAACCTAAAATCATATATATACGTACCTGATGGTGATAATTTTATAATTGATGCAAACAATCCATAAAAGGGATTTATCTTATCATCATATTCATAGACATGATCATTAATATCTCCATCATTTTCATAATTAGTTACTTGTTTTATATTATCACCTTGCCATACAACATGCCAAGATTCATTATAACTCACCTCTCCATTATTTTTAAATTCAGCGTAAATATCTGTGATCCTATTGCTATTATCATAGTTTATTTTACAAGACAAATCATCACCATCATAATTATCCGTGATTATTTCAGATAATTTTCCATTCTTATATCTATAAAGGTACTCATATCCACCATCACTATTGTGCTTTAACGATTCTATCTGATTATTTTCATTGTAAGTGTATAAAGAGAAACAGTCATAGTAAGCATAACCAACTCTATTAATTTCTATCAATTTATCGTCATACCACACAAATTCCTCATCACATACTCTATAATCCTCATATCCAGGATAATCAATATTATAAATAACATACTCACTTATTTTTTTTATTTTTTTCTCTGGATTATAAATACCCATTAGGTTACCATCATTAGCTCCTCCAGAATTACCAGAATTATCGCCACCTCCATCATCTTGCGGTTTACATGATAACATGACACTGCATAATATCATAGCTAAAATAAATAATGTTCTTTTCATAGTTTTATTTTTTAATATTTTAAACAATTTATTATTAGTCCAGAGCCGAATATAGACAATAAAAAAACGTAGACTGATAACTTAATTTGTTATCCACGTATCGCCAAACACGCTGCAACCAAAATAAGTATTAGCCCACGAATAGCCGTGAGCGCTTAACTTTTACTTCTGGTTGCTATTTCAAAATTGGCGATTTTGGATAACAGAAATACAAGCTAACGCTTTTTATGATATGTCTTTAAATTCTTATTTCACATAGGCATTTCTTTTAAAATTTCCTCGCAAATATAAAAAAAATATCAATAAAATATCCGCCAATGCTCTTTGAAAACACAATAGTACCGAACAAACTTTTTTTCTTTAAAAATGTTCTCAGTATCAAAAAAGATTGTATCTTTGCAGCCGTGTAGAACCTGCCAAGCCTCTTAACAATGCTCAAATCGGCAGGTCGTTTTTTTATATTTGTATTTATACCATGCCAAAATTTATTAAACACAAGACTGCTGAAGAGTTAGTAGTTAGTCTTAAAACGAAAGGATTATTAATAGATAATGATCTGCAAGCTGCCAACTACATTAGCAACATTGGTTATTTCAGGCTTAAAGCCTATTTTTACCCTTTATACTCAGAACCTAAGAATAATCATTTTTTCAAGAATGATGCAACTTTTGACAAAGTAATGAATATGTATCGTTTCGACCGTAAGCTACGATTGTTATTATTCAATGAAATTGAGAAGATTGAAGTTGCATTGCGCAGTGTAATTGTAAATGAAATATCTAATGAATTAGGAGATGTTTTCTGGATGACAAAAAAGGAATACTTCAAAAGTGAGTCATATTTTAATTTAACTTTAAGTTTAATCAAATCAGAATACGACAAATCTAAGGAAGAGTTCATTATTCATTACAAAGGAAAACGAACCAATTCCTTACCTCCTGCATGGATGCTCGCAGAGATTTTACCAATAGGTAATCTTTGTCATATTTTTTTGAATCTAAAAAGTCAAAAAGCCAAGAAGAAAGTTGCAAAATATTTTGGATTACAAGAACCAGTCTTTTCATCATGGATGCTAATTTTGAGTAATCTACGGAATTTGTGTTGTCATCACTCCAGGACTTGGAATAGAGAACTCGCCATTAATACCGCAAACCCTTTTGTCACAAAATATCCTTGGATTGAGATTTCTAAAACAAACCATAAAAGAATATATTACCGTATCTGTATGATCAGGTATTTGCTTTTTACAATTTCTCCAAATAACACTTTTAAAGAAAAACTAAAAAAACTCATCACCGAATATCCGACTATTGACATATCTGCAATTGGTTTTCCTTCAAATTGGGAAAAGGATCTATTTTGGAAATAACGAGTTTTCGTCTCAATATTCATAAAAATGCCTTTTTGTCAGTGTCATTTTCATGGCATATTGTTTGACATTCCCGCGACAGAAAAAAATCAACAATTTAAAATCATATAGATATGCAAACAGGTTCAATAGGGGTAAAAACGGAAAACATTTTCCCTGTAATCAAAAAGTTCTTATATTCTGAAAACGAAATATTTCTTCGTGAAATCGTAAGTAACGCCGTCGATGCGACAAACAAATTAAAGACTCTTGCATCAGCAGGCGAATTTAAAGGCGAACTCGGCGACCTCACCATAAAGGTCGAGATTGACAAACAAAAGAAAACTCTGACAATTCGCGACAACGGCATAGGAATGACAAGCGAAGAAGTCGACAAATACATAAACCAAATTGCTTTCTCCGGAGCGACAGAATTCGTGGAGAAATTCAAGACACAGACAGAAGCGGAAGCCGCTAACATCATAGGTCACTTCGGATTAGGATTCTACTCTTCCTTCATGGTCTCCAACAAAGTGGCTCTCATCTCAAAATCATTCAAACAAGCAGAAGACGAAAAAGGTGTTATCTGGGAATGCGACGGCAGCCCTGAATACACAATGAACGAAATACCAAAAGGAAACCGCGGAACTGACGTCATCCTATATATCTCCGACGACTGCGCCGACTTCTTAGAAGAAAGCAAAATCCGTGAACTCCTAAATAAATATTGTAAATTCCTTTCTGTGCCAATCCAATTCGGCATGAAAACCGTCAACGAACCTATCGAAGGCGAGACTGACGAAAACGGTAATCCAAAGACCAAGTCGGTGGAGAAACCATGGATTATCAACGACGTTGCTCCTCTCTGGAAGAAATCTCCTTCATCAATAGAAGATAAAGAATACGACGACTTCTATCATGTCTTATATCCTATGAACTTCGAGACTCCGCTCTTCCACATTCATCTCAACGTAGATTATCCTTTCAACCTGACAGGTATTTTATATTTCCCAAAAATCAAGAACAGATACGAATTCCAACGTAATAAGATTCAGCTCTATTGCAACGAAGTATTTGTAACAGACTCTGTAGAAGGCATCTTACCGGAATTCCTCAGTATGCTCCACGGCGTTATCGACTCACCTGACATTCCATTGAACGTAAGCCGCTCGTTCTTGCAAAACGACCAGAACGTCAAGAAGATCTCAGGTTATATCACAAAGAAAGTAGCCGAGAAACTTGAAGAACTCTTCAAGAAAGACCGCGAAGACTACGAAAAGAAATGGGACGACATCAGCGTCTTCATCGAATACGGTATGATAGCAGATCCTAAATTCTTCGAGAGAGCAGAGAAATTCATGTTGTTCAAAGACACCGAAGGCAAATATTATACGATAGAAGAATACAAGAAACTCATCGAAGAGAATCAGAAGAACAAAGACAACCGTCTCGTTTATCTCTACGCTACCGATGCTGACGAGCAATACAGCAACATCGAGAATGCGAAGAACAAAGGCTACAACGTTCTTTTGATGGACGGCATCTTGGATTCACATTTCATCAGCACTTACGAACAAAAATACGGCGACTGCCATTTCGCTCGCGTCGACTCAGCTTCTATCGACAAACTCATTGAAAAAGAAGGCGACAGCAACGAATCAAAACTCAACGACGAACAAAAAGAAAATATCAAGAAAGCTTTTGAAAACGTCATCGACAAAGTCACATTCAATGTAGAATTTAGCAACCTTGGCGAGAACGATGTTCCTGTTGAAATCATACAAAACGAGTTCATGCGTCGTATGAAAGACATGAGTGCCATGGGCGGCGGAATGCAGATGTGGGGATCGATGCCTGACAATTACATCCTCATGCTCAATACAAACAATCCAATCATAGCAGGTCTCGCCGACAAGAGCGAAGAAGAACAAGCTAACATAATCAAACATTTATACGACTTAGCACGCTTGTCGAAGAACCTCCTGAAAGGTAAAGACTTGAATGAGTTTGTTAAGAGAAGTTTTAATGAAATTTAAGCATTGAGCAATGAGCTATGGGCAATGAGCTATGAACTCGCAACTCATAGCTCGCTGCTCTCAGCAATAAAAAAAGGAGAAAATATGAAAAACAAAAAGACTAACACCATTATTTTAATCGTTGGCGTTGTTGTATTGATTGCTTTCTGGTTTATAGGCAAATACAACGGTTTGGTCAATAAAGAAGAGAATGTAAATTCAAAATGGGCTCAGGTTGAGAACGTATATCAACGTCGTGCCGACCTTATCCCGAATCTCGTAGCTACAGTAAAAGGTTATGCCGAACACGAACAACAAGTTCTGACAGACGTCATCGCCGCACGTTCAAAAGCGACATCAGTCAATTTCAATGCTGACAATTTGACTGAGGAAAACATCCAAGCTTTTCAGGCAGCACAAGATCAATTGTCAGGAGCATTATCGAGATTACTTGTCACTGTAGAGAAATATCCCGATTTAAAGGCAAACCAGAATTTCATGGAATTACAAGCACAGTTGGAAGGAACCGAAAATCGCATCTCCGTAGAACGTAAGAATTTCAACGAAGCTGTAAAAGATTACAACACAGGCTTACGCAAATTCCCTACAAATATCGTTGCCAATATGTTTGGTTTCGAGAAGAAAGCATATTTCGAGTCGGCAGCAGGTTCTGAGGTAGCTCCAAAAGTTGAATTCTAAAAAAATATTAAGATGTCAGCGAGATTATTTTTCAGTAAGGAAGAACAGCAGAAGATTGTAGCTGCCATCAAGGAGGCGGAGCTTAACACCTCTGGTGAGATACGAGTTCACATTGAGAATCATTGTAAAGGAGAGTCACTTGAGCGCGCGGCGGAGTTGTTTTACGAATTAAAGATGGATCATACTGCCGCGCGCAACGGCATCCTCTTCTACCTCGCAGTGAAAGACCGCAAGTTCGCCATCATCGGCGACGAAGGCATCAACAGAAACGTTGAACACGACTTCTGGAACGACATCAAAGACGAGATGACATCACGTTTTAAAGAGAAACAATTCACCGAAGGACTCACAAACGGAATCCTGAAATGCGGAGAGAAATTAAAACAATATTTCCCTTATCAAGACGATGATGCTAATGAATTGAGCGATGAAATCTCTTTTAATTAGGAATTGATTATGAATAATTACGTGATACGTGTAGATTCGTGGAGACAAATAGTTAGCAAGATTAGCGGACTATTATTATTTCTTTTCGTGGTTTCATTCTGCCACGCTCAGCAGATTCCTAATCGTCCTACCCCACCGCGACTTGTCAACGACTTTACAAATACATTAACAAAAAATCAGCAATATAATCTCGAGCAGAAGTTAGTCGCATATAACGACACCACATCGACGCAGATTGCCGTCGTGTTTGTCAACGACTTACAAGGCACAACTGTTGCCGACTTTGCATATCAACTCGGAGAGAAATGGGGCGTAGGAACGAAAGACAACAACGGCGTTGTCATTTTAGTCAAACCGAAAACCAATACCAAAGGAGAAGTCTTCATCAGTGTAGGTTACGGGTTGGAACCATACGTTCCAGATGCAATAGCGAAGAGAATCATTGAAAACGAGATGATTCCAGCATTCAAAAGCGACGACTATTATTCGGGTGTCAATAATGCCATTGACATCATAATAGGATTAGCATCAGGAGCTTTCTCTGCCGAAGAATATTCTTCATCAGACGATGATATTTTTATTTTAGTATTTTTCATCATTATGATGGCTGCAATGATATTTTTTATTAATATTGCAGGTAAAGTCGGGAAGACATATTCATCAAAACATGACGACTCTTCTATATGGAAAGCGTTGTTTTGGGCGAGTGTGTTTTCTAATGGCAACCGTCACAATCATCACGACCATTGGGGAGGATTCTCCGGAGGTTCAGGAGGTTTCGGCGGTGGAGGCAGCTTCGGAGGTTTCGGCGGCGGTCACTTCGGTGGCGGCGGAGCCGGAGGAAGCTGGTAACGTTATAAAAATTGAAAACTTTAGAATCTGAAAAACTGAAAAGATTTGACAATGAATTTAGACTTTTGTCTTTAGCCTTTCGTCAAAACTTTCAGATTCTCAGATTTAAAAAAAATGAATACAATATCACTTAAAAACGCTGCAATATATCAGCATAACAGATGTATCTTAAAAGACGTCAACTTCGAGATAGGAGCAGGCGAATTCGTTTATCTTATCGGCAAGACCGGTAGCGGAAAGTCATCATTACTTAAAACGTTATACGCCGACCTCCCCGCTAAAGAAGGTGAACTAAGCATTGCAGATTTCAACTTACGAAAAATAAAGAAACGTGAAATCCCTATGCTGAGAAGAAAGATAGGCATCGTGTTCCAAGATTTTCAACTTTTATTTGACCGCAACATCGAAAACAATCTATCTTTTGTTTTAGAATCCACAGGATGGAAAGATAAAAAACTCATTTCAAAGAGGATTGACGAAGTGTTAAAACAAGTCGGACTTTCAGACAAAAGAGAATCAATGCCTCACCAACTATCTGGAGGTGAACAACAGAGAATCGCCATAGCAAGAGCTCTGCTCAACGACCCCAGTCTCATACTAGCCGATGAACCGACAGGCAACCTTGACCCTGACACGACTAACGATATCGTTGATTTACTTGAAAAAATAAGTTCAAAAGGAAAGTCGATTCTTATGGCGACTCACAATTATAGTCTCATCAAGAAATATCCACATAGGATTCTTAAATGTGACGAAGGAACAGTAAAAGACTCAAAATAAATTGTTAATTGTCAATATTGTCAATTGTTAATTGATTTGGGCGTTCCGGCTAACGCCGTCGGGCTTTCCGCTATATCTTTGCTCGCTCCCTCCCGCTCTAAAATCCCGTCCCCGCATCCCGCTCCCGCTCTAAAATTCCCGCTCCCAAAGGATGCCGCTCCAATCCCTAACGCGAAGGGGATGCCATCATATAAGAGGCATCTATAAAATCAGTGTAATCTGCATAATCTGCGTAATCTGTGGTTTAAAATAAATATCAACAAAAAAAGACGCCACAGGGGTGACGTCTCTACCTTAATTTTCAACTTTCAATTTAAAGACGCCACAGGGGTGACGTCTCTACCATAATTTTCAACTTTCAATTTAAAGACGCCACAGGGGTGACGTCTCTACCTTAATTGTTTGAGACTTCGGCTGTCAACAGACAACAGACTTTGTCCTCGACTTCTTTTGCTGATTGCTGACAGCTGACAGCTAATTTCAATTCTTTCTCCGTCTCGCATACAAGAGCGCCATGCCTCCTAACAACAAGAGTCCGCTGCCGAGTGGTACAGCTTCATAGTCATAGTTCATAGTCATAGTCATAGTCATAGTTCATAGTCATAGTCATAGTTCATAGTTCAACAGCCAAATACCCCTTCAAACTTTCTTCCGAGAACTCCGGATATTTCTGAAAATATTCATGCCAGATGGGAAGCAGTTCCAAGTCGCTGCGCAAGACTTTATGAGTATTGAAGATGCTTCTGAACAGCCAATTCATGAAGTCGCTGTTCAACAAATCCGCGACCTGCTTATGCGAAATCGGAAAGCCTTCTTTCAAAATAAAAAGATTGGCACTATTCAATATATATCGCTGCTCTGTGTCGCAATGACATATTATCTTATTGGAAATAAAACGATAAACTATTTTATCTTCGGCTTCATAATAACTAAGGTCTGCCACCTGACGACATCCTTCCAAATTCTTATCAATAAACAAAGACGGTTCCGCTATCTTATCTTTGAAAATATCCTTGCCTCTGAAAATCGGGACAAGTCCTACCCTATTTTCCTTACGACATATTTTGTTATTATTACCCGTAATTATTCCCAAAGCCCAATCGGCATTGTCTTTCAAAGTGATATGCGGCAGAGAAAAAACATGACGAATAATCTCACTTTCTTTTTCTTCAATATGAAAATTCAAGATATGCTTAGGAATATCGAAGAAACTTTCCTGCGAACGCAGATGTTTTTTAACATCATAAATCTCACAAGAAACATCATTGCTGACGGCTGACGGCTGACAACTGACTGCCACAAACGCCATCGCCTTAGTCATCAGTCCTTTGAACGGTTTGCCATAATCTATCAGTCGTTCGATATTGAGACTCAGCAACGACTTCCTCGCATCTTCAAATGTCGTTATGTTAAAAAAAGAGTCAGGCAAGAGAAATCCTATCTTACCATTTTCTTTTAACATTTGCAAAGAAGCGAAATAAAACAAAGACGAGGTGTCGGAGCTATTACCGGAATTATATAATTCAGAATATCTATTCTTGTCTTTCTTATTAAGTTTCTTTCCCCAAGGAGGATTGGTGAAGATATAGTCGAATCTGAGAATCTGAAAATCTGAAAATCTGAAAATCTGAGAATCTGAGAACTGACGGCTTAAAAAATCTGCACAAACAATATTATCGCTTTCGTAACCGCATAAGTCTTTGATTCTTTTCTTAGTGATAAGTACCGCATTTTCATCAATATCGAAACCATAGACATTTTCAGGAGAGAATCCTTTCTTTATCGCCTCTATGATGAAATTACCTGATCCGCAACAAGGATCCAAGAAGGTTTTATGTTCTACATCAACAACATCACGCATCATATCTTCAACGATATATTGCGGAGTGTAATAGATTCCTTCCTTATTTTTATAAGATTCTGAGAGTGAAGATTCGTAACAGTCAGATAATTCTTCACCCGACAAATCAGAATTAACTTTAAGACTTATATCTTCAGTAAGTTGATTATGATTATGAATATCTTTATATTGTTTATTAGCTCTCGAAGAAAGTTTATTTTTATTAAGATACTCTATCTTAAAATCGTCGATACATTCCTGGGTTAAGGAATTGTTAACAGTTTTTAAGATTCCTTCCTTAATCCAGTTATGAATGCTCACTACCGAGACATTAAGTTGTTCGGCTGCTGATTTGAGAGAGATTTTATTCATATATAGTTTAAAGTTTAAGGTTTAAAGTTTAAAGTAGTTTTCAAGTTGTGAGTTTAAAGTTTTGAAGTTTATTTTCCGGGTCAACAGACAACAGACATTATCCATTTCCTAATTCCCCAGGCACATCAACCTTAAACCCTAAGCATTAAACCTTAAACCAATTTTCAATTTTCAGTTATCAATTTCATCAACGTGTCTGTCGCTTCTTCGATATTATAGAAATTCTTCATATTTTTTTTACGTTTCTCCACCTGGTGTTCATCGAAGCGTCGCGGCATCAATTCACTCACAGCAAAACGTATCGCATTACCATCGTTGACTATATAACATAAACCATTGACATCTAAACCTTTTACCATCTTATCATTAACGAGGCAGAAACGTCCGTTGAACAAAGTATTCAACAATTTAAGTTTTAGTCCTGTTGCTTGTTCTGTTACAAGAATATTTATATGAGCGTGACGAATCAAATCGAAGAGTGTCTGGTCGTCAGGACTGTCGATAAGTTCTACGTTAGGCACTTCTTCTATCATCTTCACCAAATGCAAAGGCGGATTCATGCCTGCAATCTTAAGTTTCACATCAATCTTCTTGAATGTCTCGACGAGGAATTCCGCTGCCGAATAATTTTCCGCCACCGACAAATTGCCATGATACAAAACATAATCGCTACTACCTTCGAGAATATTTACCTCTGTATAAGCATTATAGGCGGTAACCTTATAAACGTTCTTAAATTTTTCCGAGAAATATTCGTAATCTTTCTGAGATATCGCCAATATAGATTTCGCCTTGCTCATTATCGGTTCAAAGTCTCTTAATTTAGAAACTTCCTGCTTAAGATATACTTTCTTCTTGGCATCGACTTCTGCTATAGCGAGATGCTCATAATATTCGTGTTCAACATTATGGGCGCGGACAATCACATTTCTTTTATGAAACTCAGGATAGGTTAAAATGCTACAGCAATGTAATCCTTCCAACAAAATAGGATAGTCATCTTTCTTCAGATTTTCACGTAATTGCTCACAATCTCTTGAACATACTATATAAGGCAGAGAATTGAACAACTTGGTCATCTTGGTTTCTCTCTTGTAATAGTTTACCGAATAACAGAAACTCTCAAGATATTCCGAATGTTCGCGTCCGTATTCAAAACAATGCAGATGAATCTTGACCCCTCTTTCCGACAATGCCTTAATTCTAAAAAACACATCTATCACGCCACCATAGTTGGCTGGATATGGAATGTCGAAACTGACGATATGCAGATGTTTATCAGATGTATTGCTCATATATTTTTATCAATGTTTGTTCTTCGTTTTCCCAACATAATTCTTGAGCTGCGAAGTTAAGATTATTTTTCCATGTTTCCAATGTCTCTTTATCAGAAAGTGTCTCTCTTATTTTTTCCGCTATATGCTCAGGATTATGTTCATCGATGAATGTTCCGATATTATAATCTCTGATTATACGTTCTATCTCAGGAAGATGCGACGCTACGACCGGAACGTTCGCCTGAATGTAATCGAACAACTTATTCGGGAGACTGAAGAGATAATTAAGATTATTCGGTTTATCCAAGGTAAAACCGAGTTCAGCGAGACGTGTAATCGCCATCATATCCTTATATGGCATACGAGGGAAGAACCTCACTCTGTCGTCCCAATGATTTTCGGCGACTTTCTGTTTCAATATCGGAAGCACATCGCCGCCACCTATTATTAATAACATACAATTATCGAGATATTGCATTGCGTCGACGAGTTCTTCCGAGCCGCGATGGATGTTGATTCCCGAACCTTGAAGTATGAGAATATGTTTGTCATCCGGCAGATTCAAAGTTTCTCTTAACACCGGTTCGGGTAGCATCTTACGCATCGGAATATTTCTTATCACATGAACCTTGATGCCATATTTCTCACGGAAGAGATTCGCAATAGATTCATTAACAGTTATCATCTCCTTCATCTTAGGCAAGACGAACTCTTCAATGGTACGCCACACTTTCTGCACTTTCGGACGACTTACCAATTCCGGGACTTCGGTAAAATATTCATGACTGTCGTAAATGAGTTTCGTTCTTTTTATCTTAGAAATAAGAAAAGAAGGAAGCAAAGTATCTAAATCATTAGACAAGAGACAGTCGGCTCGATGAAAGAGCATAAATAGAAACAACCTTATATTATATTCAGCATAGAACAAAGGACCTTTCTCAAAGATGAGTTTCATCCTATGCGAACGATACGGACGCTCATCCATATCGGGACTTTTTCTCTGCTTACGACCGACCAACAACACTTCAAAACCAGCCTTCTGAAGTGTAAGACACGACTTATTGACTCTCTGGTCTGTTACTAAGTCATTGATTACTGATACTATTACGCGTTTCAATTTCATTCAATATTTGAGTTTATAAAATTAATGTTTTTATGTCTTACTTTTGCAGAAAAAAACTAATTTTGAAAAAAAATATTTATGAATAGTCAACAGACAACAGACAACAGACAGCAGTCTTCAACCATAAGCAGACGCCATGATATGACATCTATACAAATGATGAATACAATGGGATTTGATGTTGTGGCGAAACATTTTTATGAGATCAACTCATTGATAGAACTTGACGAATTAATTAAAAAGAACATATTTGATGATGATAAGTTTCTGATATTAGGCGGAGGCAGCAACATCCTTTTCAGCGATGAATATTTCGACGGAACGATAATTCATTCTAATTTGAAAGGGAAAACAATCTTTGATAGTCAACAGTCAACGGACAACGGACAACAGTCATCATTCACAACGGTTCGTTGTATGTCGGGAGAGGTTTGGAAAAACTTCGTCGATTTCACTATCAAGAATAATCTTTACGGATTGGAGAATCTCGTCGACATTCCAGGCAGTGTTGGTGCTTCGCCGGTGCAAAACATCGGTGCTTACGGCGTTGAGGTGAAAGACTGCATCGATTGTGTCTATACCATCGACTTAAGTAACGGAAGCAGAGTAACATTCAATAACGAAGACTGCCATTTCGCATATCGCGACAGCATTTTCAAACGAGAAGAGAACAAGAAATATTTCATCGTAGCCGTCGATTTCAAGTTAAAAACAAAAGGCGAGTTGAAGTTGGAATACGGGAACATCAAAGATTATTTACTTAAAAAAAATATAGAATCCCCTACTCTATCTGAATTAGCAAACGCGATAAAAGACATCCGTGCCGAGAAGTTACCTGAAGTCGGCGTTGTTGGTAGCGTCGGCAGTTTCTTCCAGAATCCTATCGTTGAGTTTAACGTATTTCAAAGACTTAAGGAAACATATCCCGATATGCCGTCATATCCTAACGACAAAGGCGTGAAGATTCCGGCGGGATGGCTGATAGACAAAGCCGGATGGAAAGGTCACAAAGAAAATCATGTCGGCGTTTGGGACAAACAAGCTTTGGTATTAGTACATTATGGAGGCGGCACTCCAAAAGAAATCCTGGACCTCATGAAAAAGATCCAGGATAGTGTTTTTGAAAAATTCGGCATCGAGATAAAACCTGAAGTCAATATCATTTAGGGGAATTCTATAAATTCCCCATTTAATCAGCATGAGTCACGTTAGTTAATTCTATATTTCATCTCATCGAGAACTATCATATTCTTACTGACAGCATATTCGATGCCTCTTCTCATTGATGCGGCGACGTTTTCTCTAACAGACGCGAATCCGAACAATTCCGATGTTTCCCTAATCAGTCCTTCCTCATCGATGGCAAACTGATCTCTAACGACCTGCACAACTGCTTGAGCGACTTCTTCAGGTGCTATGTCTAAAGCCTCTCTTCCCGATGCTGTTCTGTATCCGGAATAATTGTCGCGTTGTTCTTCATCTTTCCAATAGAACACATCGTCGGTTCCACTCGTTGTCAACTCCATCTGAGAAAATATCTCTGTAAGATATACATTTACGCGTGTACCTTTACGGACATCATAACTATTCAAGAGTCGTTTGATAAGTGTCTGTTGACTTATCGGTGCCTCGGCATCTATTATTCTACGTATATTATTCATTACAGACTTCGTATATCTTCCTTGATAAAACGCATTGGTTTCAACATGACGCATCTCCAATTTTGCCATACGATATTCATTGGTGGCACAGGCAGCATTCTCTTCCGATATATTTTCTGAAGTGGTGTCATCCGGTTCTTGATTATCTTCAACATCAACATCAGAAGAATCATCCGGCATTATGCCATCGCCACGTTCTGCCAGTATTTGTTCTATCTTTCTAATGATTGCGTTAAGCACTTGTTCAGGCGTATCCCACCATTCGACAGACCATATATTATAAGTCTGCCATCCGAGCAATGAAAGTACCGCCGGTGTTGTAACATCTCTGTCGCGCGCATTGCTAGAAGTTGTGTAATTATACCCGTCGCAAAGCAGTCCCAACATATAACGTTCAGGATTTGTTGGGTCGATGACGCCAATATCGACGCGATATTCCGACGAGCCGATATTTGTATTAACGTCATAACCTCTTGCCCGAATTGCCGCTGCCACCGAATGTACGAACATATCTTTTGTCTTTTGTTTTGATGAATATTCAACATTTGCCAACGCTACTTTTCCACGTTCGGCATATTCGAGGAACGACCTTAGATATTTTACGCCTTTTGCATTAGAGCGATATATGTCGACATCCTCTCCTCGCAACGAAGAGAACACCTTCATCTCATAACGAGCACGGGATACCGCCACATTCAAACGACGCTCGCCGCCGTCACGATTCAGAGGTCCAAAGTTCATAGCCACCTTGCCAAACTTATCGCGTCCATAACCCACGGAGAATAGAATGACATCGCGCTCATCGCCTTGTACGTTTTCCAAGTTCTTGATAAAAACAGGTTCATGCATCTTTGCGGCAACGAGTTCCAAATCAGGGTTCTTGCGCAACATATCATTGAGCATATCCTCTATCAATGCCTGCTGGTTGACGTTAAATGTCACCACTCCGATACTTTGTGACGCCGTCTTGTCGTCGGAGAGACGTTTCTTTATTTCTTCAACAACCGCCTTTGCCTCTTCTTTGTTGTTACGCTCCGAACCTCTATCATAAATACCATTCACGAATTCGAACGAAACTTTCGTTGCCATATCGTCATTCGACGGGAATGTCATCAACGAGTTCTTATAGAAGTGACGATTGCTGAACGTGATAAGACTTTCGTGTTTGCTACGATAGTGCCACAACAGATATCTTTGAGGCATGGAAAGAGCGAGACAGTCTTCTAGGATACTTTCCAGGTCTTCATTTTCAGAATGTTGTTCGCTGAAGTTTTCCGTCATAAAGAAACTTGTTGGCGGCAACTGATGTTCGTCACCGACAATGACGACACTCTTACCACGCGAGATTGAAGCTATCGCCTCGCAGGTCGGCATCTGCGACGCCTCATCAAATATCACGAGGTCGAATTGCGACCATTCCGAACTCAGATATTGCGATACCGACAAAGGACTCATCAACATGGCAGGACATATTCTTGATATCAGATCTGGTATGGTGTCAAAGAATTTTCTTATAGATATTCCGCGGCATCCGTTTCGTATGCACTTCTGCAAATAACCGACATCAGAACTCAACGCTGCCTCTTTGCGAAGTGCCGGCAACAAATGTGTTATTCTAACAATCAATTCGCGTCGTGTCAACTCCTCAAAGTCGTGACACAATTTACGGAATCTCTTTATCTTATCTTCAAAAAGCATCGACTGGAAGAAACTCAGTTCCTTATCCTTGGATATATAATAATTTGCACAATGCTGATACAGACTCTTCTTATATACCTTTATGATTTCCTGACTCTTATCCTTAAGTATTTCACATTCATCTATCTCTATACCATCCTGACATTTATCTATATTTTCGAAATATTCCACAACGGTATATAATGAATTGTCGTTCAACTTCTCGCGAACAATATTATATGCCACCTTATTACGCAGATGGTCGATATTATCTTCCCAGCGCGACAATATGTCGATAAGTTCCAACAGCCAGTCATTCTCATTAGAATTAAGTGTTGCCGCCGTAGCATCCTCCAACTCAACCAACTTATTTGAAAATTCTATGTATGATTTGTTATAATTCCTTAATGTCTCTTTGTTTCTTTCTTTGAAATTGTTCCATCCTGAGCGCAAAGCATCTGCGAGTTGACTCAACACATCACAACCGCTCTGCATGAAAACATTAGATGCATCAAGTATTCCGTTCAAGATTTCATAATAAGAATGAAGTGTGTTGACATCAGCGTTTTTCAATTCACGAGTAACGTCGTATATGTTACCCATATATACAAGCATTTCCTCATAATCTTTTTTGATACGATGTAACTCATCCAACTCACCAAACAGAGCAAGTATTGATGATTTATTGACAGAGCGCGGATTTTTTGAATATGACGATATTGTCTTTAGCACCGAATTACGGTCGAGGAATTTAGGAAGGAACCATTTGTTTTCGGCGTTAATCCAACGATGGCGCAGAGGCACATAATCCAATTCGAGTATGTGTTCGCTATAACGTTCGAGCAATGTTGCCATATGTTTGTCGAGGTTTACCTTTTGCTTAATCAGTTCGCTAAGGTTGATGAGGAGATTGTCTTTGAAGTTGATTATGAAACCAGAAGGAATGGTGACATTATCTTCGTTGAGGATAAATTCCACAATATAATTCAACGCCTTATATTGCTGTCTGGAGAAATCTCCTTCCATATTATGGAATATTGACGACATATTCTCTGCCAACGACTTAAGAGGTTCAATCATAGGTTTCACCTCTCCAATGAGATTCTTTATGTTACCTCTTATATTAGGTGAATACTCCAGCAAATTAATCTCTCTTAAGGCGTTGCCATGTTCTGCCACCACAGTTGCCACCGCTTTGAAGTTTTCCAAGAGTTCCAGATGCTCTCTCAAATGTTCAGGTGTCAGTTCTTCGATATAACCTTCAGATATTTTTATTATCGTGTCCTTAGACAGTTCAATATCATAATACTGAGCGAAACATTCATAAACCGATAGTCCGCTTTTATATTTTTTATGAAGATGCTCGACATGAGCATTAAGTTCGTTTTTCAACTCATCGAGGTGCGCCGCCTCATTAGCGAAAGTGCTGTCTGCATTACGACGAATCACCTCTGTTGTTCTGCGCAACTGTTCCATTACGAGACTCTTCTTTGTCTTGTTGGAGTGCAGTTCAAGGCAGAAAGGTGCCAGACCTATTGAAGCGAGACGTTTCTGAACGACTTCCAACGCCGCCATTTTCTCGGCCACGAACAAAACCCGTTTACCGTGGAAAAGCGCATTAGATATAATGTTGGTTATTGTTTGTGACTTACCTGTTCCGGGAGGTCCATGCAGGACGAAACTTGTACCTGCTGCGGCATCTTTTATCGCTGCCAATTGTGAGGAGTCGGCACTGATTGGCAAGGCCACCTCACTCGAAGGAAGATCTTCCTCAACCACGTCGGCGTCTTCCATAAGCTGTTCGTTCAAGAGACCGGAAACGAGACTGGAAATCAACGGATGTTGCGACATTTTCTCTCTGTTGTTACGCAAGTCGTTCCATATCACGAAACGATTAAAGTCGAAGATACTTATTGTAGATTCTTCAACTACATCCCATCTTCCTTGTTCCATGACAGCCTTACGTATCGCCGCCATGATATATTTAATATCGAGTCCTTGTTCGTTATTTACTGCGGCAGTGACATCTGGAATCAGTATTCCATAATTTTGTTTCAGGTATTCGAAGAGTGTTTCATTAAGCAAAACATCTTCATCACGGCTGATTATGTAATAACCTTTGTTTGCCGACTTTCTCTCCAGGCGTATCGGATAAAGTGCTATTGGGGCGAAATGAGCGTCGTAAGATGCTGGTTCATACCATTTCAAAAATCCCAAGGCGACATAAAGCGTATTGGCACCGCTCTCCTCTATCGACAGGCGCGATGTCCTATACAAACCCGTCAATGTCTTAGGCAGTGTCTTCACATCTTGGAACGACCTCATCTTATCGTTCAACAACTCTCTTCGCAGCAATGTCATCACCGGGTCGTTTTCATCAATTCGCTCAGCGAGATTATTTCCGGCAACAGGATTTTCCCAGTCATCCGGACGTTCCAACACCTGTATCTCCTTGTCTTTTTCAAGAAGTTGGACGATCTCCGACAACGAAGGTACCATAAGACGAAGTGTATTCTTCCTGAATTTTATGTTAAGCAAATTGTTACGTGTACTCAAATCAAGCAGTCGGCGTTCCCACAGGTCGAAGCGATTAAACTCCTCATCTTCTTTTGTAAAGATAAAAGTTTCGCCTACGTCGCCGGGAGTATAATGCGGAGAATGTTCCGGTTCAGGGTTATCGACTATATACTTCTCTCCATCGAAAATTCTCTGAGGAAGCGGACGTACGCCTGCCAAGCGAGCTCGTGCCACATCAAGTACGAAAGCAAAATCTTTTACATTCTTTATCTTATCGTTTGCCATCACGACAGCCTTATCAAACTCTATATTATTACCATCGTTGGCACATGTTGTCTCAACCAATATTATCTCATTTATGCCCAATGCTGTTCTTTTGGTAACCATCGTCGGGTCGTCATTTATACTATCAGCAAACATATCGTTGACGAGCCAACATCCAGCAAAAGCATGCTCTTCCTGCACCACAAGTAACGGATGCATACCCACCGCTTCCAGACATGAGCACATCAGCAATGCCATATCCAGGCAACATCCTCTTTTGCCACGATCTTCACTCAGCAGGTCTTCACAGGTTCTAATCTTCTGACCTAATTTTGTCAATGTCGTTGTCGGGACACAATATGTTATCTTCTGCTCAGCAATTGCCTCATATATAGCGCCGACGATTAATTTAGGACGCTGCGGCACATCATGAGTATAAGCCGTGAGCGAACTGTCACCTGTCCACGTAAACAAAAGTTCTGAAGCACGTTTGATGATAGCATCGAGAGCAATATGTCGTGGTGTAACAAAAGCAGCCAGATACTGCGACATAAACGAGTTGCCCCAATATTGACAATAATCCAACACCGACACTTCATCAAAAGTCTCCGCCAATATCTCATCATCGTTCGACAACAAAGTCACTTTGGTTTTAGCGACGACTTTCTCAGTAAGATTACATATAAACGAGGCATTGACAGGAGGTTGTATGTCTGTTCTTTGCCATGTCTCTCCTGCAGGCAGACTTATGATATGTTCAACAAAAGTATCAGCAAACTCCGGATCGAAAGAAAACTGTACTTTAAGGTTTTCATAATTATTTTCAGATGTGTTTTCTACGATTATGCTACGAATAACAGACACATCATTCTGAATCAAAGCAAAACTCACCAATGGAATCTGGGTAATACTGACGTTTAACATATGACAAAAGTATTGGTTTATATATTCTTTACAAAGTTAGTATTAATTAATGTAAAATAGAAACATATCATCAACTTTTTATAAAAAAATA
The DNA here is from genome assembly GCA_045606865.1 of Bacteroidales bacterium. Classification (GTDB taxonomy): domain Bacteria; phylum Bacteroidota; class Bacteroidia; order Bacteroidales; family F082; genus Limimorpha. The sequence goes on along the minus strand of JAZUST010000132.1, from coordinate 44,373 downwards.
CAGAGTCGCGAATTGTGACTCTGTATCTTATGATGATATATAAGGAGACTCCTATAATTCCCCATAAAGTTCTATTTCTTAACAACAATTATTAGTTTCTGTCCTGGTTGGATACTATTAGGGTTTTTCATTCCATTACAAGTGATTACGTCATCCATCTTAACTTTATTTTTCTTGACTATGTTAGCCAGGATCTCATTTTTCTTGACGGTATACACCTTACATTGAACATTTTTCTTTTGTGGCTTAACGACGTAAACCATTCCGGCGCCGATATTATTATTTTTCAGGTCATTCCATTTTTTAAAGTCAGATATCGTACATCCGAACAACTGACAAATCTCTGTTATATTGTCACCATTCTTAACCTTATATGATATCGTATATTCTGTTTCTGTTTCCATCACCTTGGTGATACCGAACGCAACCTTTTTTGTATATAATGTCGTTGGTTTCGAATTAGTATTGACGACAGGTTTCTCAGGTTCAGGTTTGACTTCAGGTTCAGGTTTGACTTCCTGGGTCACCACCTCTTCTTGTACGGGTTCAGGTTCAATTTCTTGAACTATCACTTTCTCTTCTTCTACAGATTCAGGTTCAACGACTTCCTCTATATCAGTTTTTTTTATTTCGCGTGTTGAACTATCGACATCCGATTTCACGACTTCGACTTTCACATCCTTCTTAGATACCGGGTCGGATTCTTTATCTATATTGATAAACTTAATACAAATTAAGATAAGTAATAATGGAACTATTATATATAGTATCTTCTCCAACGAGAACTTACGTTGTGACTCTTCATCCTGAGAAGATTCTCCTTCATTTCCAGAATCGGAATCAGATTCATCCTCATTTTGTGGATTATAAGAAGTAAACACGCTATTTTTCCAAGGACTATTATCAATTTGTATAAGTTCGAGTGTACAATTGTCACGTCCACCCGGGCGACCGTTTTCACCTTGCATGGCGAGTTCTATAAGTTGCTCACCTTTCTCTTCAACGGAGAGTTGTTGCGACAACGTGCTTCCTATCGTATCATCAGAAATCATTCCGTTCAATCCATCGGTACAAATCAAGAAGATGTCGTCATTCTTTGGTTGCAGCATATCGATAGTAGGTTCAACTTCCGCCTCATGCCCCAACGATTTACGTATGATATTTTTGCGAGGATGAGTCTCTGCTTCCTTATCCGTTATCTCTCCGGCATCCACCAAAGTTTGTACATAGGAATGATCTTTAGTGAGACGATGCAGTTTCTTTTCTTTTCCTAGATAAAGATAAATACGACTATCGCCAACATGAGCGATAAAAGCATTTTTATCTTGCAACAACAATACGCAAACCGTTGTCGACATCCCAATATAATGACGATAGACCGAAGCATAATCAAGTATTTTTTGGTTAGCATATTGTATCGCGTCATTAATTGCCTGAGGTACGTTAGCATATTGTTCTTTTCTGAAATATTCTATTATTGCGTCAACAGCGATTGTAGATGCCTTATCACCACCCACATTACCACCAACGCCATCACAAACCACAAAAACATCGCCATTGGAAGTCTGAGCCATACCACAGCAATCTTCTTGATTAGACCTCACATTACCGATAACACTTTTCGCAAATATATTATCAGAACTAACTATTAAACTCATAACTATTATTATTGATGTTAATGATAAAAAGCAGAATTGCAAATTTAATAAAAAAACAATCCGATTAATGAAAACCGAATTGTTTTTTTGATCTCAACAGAATATCTTACAAAGTCTGTCGACTTACTTATTCCTTCACAACTTTCCTAACGATTGTCGCGTCACCAATTATTCTCAAATAATACACGCCTGATTTATATTCGTTCATATTTAAGATATAACTGTCATTATTAACATTTATCTTTTCCAATGTTTGTCCGTTTGGAAGGAATATTGTAATTTCTTGCATTCCTGCACATTCAATATTCAATTCGCCGTTTGTTGGATTAGGATAAATCTTGATTTCTTGTGAAGAAGAACACAATTCATCGATAGGAGTATCGTCGCCTAACAATGCTCTTATCATCCATGAATAATCCATACCGTAATCTGACATGTGTCCCCATCCATCAACATCTACCCAATTACTATTGCTTTCATTCATATAAGTGCAAGCCGCAGCGGGATATGCAAGTTCATCACATTCCATTACGATCCAAATATTTTCCGTGCCATCTAACATTACAGGATTATCAAGTTCAACCTTAACAAAATCATTTGAACCGGTAACGGTAAATTCTTGCGATGTCGCCAATGTTCCTGGAGCATTATCACCACCGAGATATATGCTTGCCGTTATTGTAGCGGAATCGGCGCCAGCGTTACTTTCAGAATCATATACCGACACCTTGGTTATTTCGTAACCGGCGTATGAATCATCTGCAGGAAACATCACAGCCCAACGGAACACCAATCCCGCACCTATATTTGTGAGATAGTCTCCATTGTCATAATGCAGCCAACCTCCGGAAAAGAGTTGCGGCTTTTCAGATAGTTCCCATGAATAGTCTATGATTTCATCAGCAAATAATACATTTGGCATCATAAGCACAAATAACAAGAGATAATTCAAAAACTGTTTCATATTAAATAATTTTAAAATCTGCACAAATTTAATAATAATTTTAAAAAAAACGGGTTCCATGTTTAGAACCCGTCTTCAAAAAAATAACACCCTATTTAACTAATTTTCATATCAGTCCTTAAGGACCTTTTGTATAGAAGTGCCATTATCCGTTGTTATTCTCAAATAATAAACGCCTGATTTATATTCGCTCATATTCAAGATGTAACTGTCATTATTAACATTTATCTTTTCCAATGTTTGCCCGTTTGGAAGGAATATTGTAATTTCTTGCATTCCTGCACATTCAACATTCAACTCTCCGTTTGTTGGATTAGGATAAATCATAGCTTTCATAATGCTGTTTTCAGAGATACCGACTGTCACGCTGACTGTTATTTCAGCAGAACCTTCGCAACCGTCTTTTGTACCGACTACAGAATATGTCGTTGTTTCTTCAGGACTTACAGTGATAGATGCCGTTGTCTCACCATTTGACCATACGTAAGAATCGGCACCGCTTGCTGTCAATGTAACGCTTTCACCTTCGACAGAAATCTCAGTTTCTCCTTCAATTGTAACAACCGGCAATTCGCGGACTGTCAATGTCAAATTGATGATACTGTCGCAATCGTGAGAAGTCTCAAGTTCGAGAGTTTCGTTATAGACTCCAGCATCCAAATTCGTGAGGTTGAATCCGTTTTCCTTATAATCTTCACCTTCGCAAATCTCAGCGGTTATCTCTTTGGTGTAAGTAGGATAAACTGTAAGTGTCATGATCACCAAACTATCGCAACCGTGAATTGTCTGGAGCATATTTTCCTGAGTATGAACTCCGGCTTCCGGGTCAACAAAATGAAACGCTCCATAATGGAAGTCGTTACCTTCACAAATGGAATGTGACAAATTACGTTCGTAAGTAGGATAAACGGTAAGATTCAAAACCACGTTACGTCCTTCTTCGTTGATGTAAGATTCCACATAAGTTCCAGGAGCAGGATTATTGATATTGAAACCGTTTTCATTATAACTCTCGCCCTGACATAATTCCACGTTATGAATAATAGGTCCAAGTCCTTCTATCTCACATACGTTAAGTATAGGACGTGTTGGAGTGCCGTCTTGTTTTTCTGTTACGAGAGCTAAAAACAAGATGTTATCCAAATCGACATTGACGCCGTTAGGAGCGCCTATAGATTCAGGAATCTGATAAGTGTAGTTCTTTGTTATAAGAGTTCCTGCTGTTGTTGGACTTATGGCTTCGCCCCATGTTGAAGTGACGACATCACGCAAGACATGTTGGTGAACATATTGTCCGTTCATTATTTGTGACGGATTATATGAGCTACCCGATTGCGAACCAAGGATACTATCCTGCAACATCATCACGGTAAGATAGTTCGTAGATTGTGCGCTGTTTGCTGTGTAATATACTTCAACGGTAATCTCTGCTGTGCGAGTGGCATGATCCAAAGTCACGAAACCTGCCACGTTAACTTCAGCCGACTGTGACAATTGTGTATTAGTATATTGATTCCATTGATTCCTTGGTATATCAACTGTTGTTGAACGATTGACGTGACCTGCCGGGAATCCAGAAATATTAAATCCATTTGTAATTGTAGTACCATCTGTAGTATTCATATTAGGATATGATATAGGAGAAAAAGATCCCGCATGGATATTAACGGCCCACACTCTACCAGGATTGTTAGCCATGATTTCATTTGCGATACGATGACCGTCAGGACAGTAACCACAGTTTCTTCCGGTGAATTCCTCTATGAGAACATTTCTGTTTTGAGGCTCTGTAGAGACGTACTCCTGAGCTTTTAAGAATGAAGGAATAAGTGCAAGAAAAGTTAATGCTAATACGATTTGTTTTTTCATACAATAATAAGTTAATCTGACATTATTAAAAGAATCCGAGAATCCGAAAAATTTCTCAATTTCTCAGATTCTCAGATTCTAAAGTTCTTATAAGACAGTGATACGTTTTACAGCAACGCCGTTTTCTGTAACGATGCGTACCATATAGACGCCTGCTTCGTATTGAGCCATATTGATGATTTCATTGTCGCTATCGACTTCTTGATCATACATCACTTGACCTAAAGCATTTGTTATTGTGATACGTGACATCGATTCAGCAGTGATATTCAGATCACCCTTTGTCGGGTTAGGATAAATCATCATGCCGTTTACGCCGTTTTCATCGATTGATACGAATTCAACGGAGACGTAATTTTGTGATGGATCTGAATATGAGTTAGCTGGATCTGATTCGCATTCTTCGTCGCCTTCAACATAAACAGCAGTCACTTGATAGTAGTAAGTACCGCTTTCTGTCAATTCGTCGAAGTAAGCGCCTTCTGTTGTTTCAGCTATTACTTCAAAGTTATTTGTTGTTGTGCTGCGATATACGTTGTAGTGATCTAATGAGCGAGTTGCTCTTGCTGCACCTGCTGTTTTCACTTCGCCTCCTGTTGGTGTGAATCCATTGTCAACGATAGGTGTTAATGATGAAACTTCACCCTTAGCGTTAGATACGAATGCACGCATCATCCATGTGTTGCTCAAACCGTAAGATACGATGTCTTCCCATACTGCACCGTCCATTGAGATCCAACGTCCGTTTGCGTCGCCTGTGTTAGCGCATACTGCTGCTGGGAATGAAGCACCTTGGCTTGTTGTGAATGTTACCCATACGTTCATTGTCGGGTCTACTGGCAATGCTGCTGAGAGGTCGAATTCAACGAATGCGCCTGTACCGCTTACTGAATATGGTTGTGAGTGTACCAATTCTTGAGGAGCGTTAGCGCCACCGTAGTAGATCTTGATGTCACCTGATGATGCTGCATAGTCGAACAATGATACCTTTGTGAAGCTTGCGCCTTGGTATGCTGCCAAGTTTTCTGCAGGGAACATGACACCCCATTGGAATGATGCAGGACCGCCGATAGCGTCTTGGTTAACACCGTCGTCATAATACAACCATTCGCTGACAGGTTCTGAATATGGCCATACGAGGCTTACACCTGACTTGCCGTTTTGTTCTGCTTGCTCAGCATAGAGGTTTTCTGGAGCGTCGCATTCCATTTCAGCAACTAATGTCACACATTCAGGACATGACATTGCATAGTATGAAGTATCTATTGCTCCGCCGTGTACCACTCTGATGCAGTATTCATATTCGCCTGCTTCAGGAAGGACTTCTGTGAATGTGTTTGTTGTCAAAGGTTGTGGTGTAAGGAGTTCACCATCGCGATATAACATCACGCCGAGGAGGTCGAGGGCGACATCATCATTATTATCGCCGCCTTCTTCGAAGTAACCGCGGATCATCCATGTTGCGTCGAGACCTGCGCCTGTCAATACGTCGAACCATCCGTCGCCATCCAAGTAGATCCAGCGTCCGTCAGGATCGCCAGTGTTGACACATTCTGCTGCTGGGTAGTTTGTACCATCGTTGGTGTTGAATACAATCCATACGTTTTGACCTGCTGGGTTAACAGCTTCTGTCAATTCAAATTCAACGAAGCTATTAGAACCTGTGAATGAGTATGTCTGGTTAAGCACTGACTCGCCTGGAGCGTTGTCGCCGCCTAAGCAGATGTCGAATGTACCGCTTGTATATACTCTGTCGTATGCAGAAATCTTTGTCAATGCGCCGAGGCCTTCGATGTCAGCTGCACGGAGTTTGATACCCCAACTGAATGATTGTGGACCGCCGATACCGTCAACACATACGCCGTCGTCATAGTATGCCCATGTACCTTCTTTTGAGTCTTTTGAACCTGAAGTGATTTCAACATCATCAACTAAGAGGACGAATTGGTCATAGCAACCGAAGTGACGTATAGCAACCCAAACATTTTGACCTGCGTATTCGCTTAAGTCAGTTTCATATTTAGTCCATGTTGTTTGATCGCGTTCGCCTCTTGCCGCGCCCTTAGCATCGACCTTAGCACCGATAGTCCATTCTGAAATTGTTGTGAAGTCAGATGCTGATGTGTTGCCTGCTGTTGATACTGCTACTCCGAAATGTTCTGACGAATAGTTTTCATCTTGTGAACATGCCCACAATGAGAACTTAGTTCCATTAGCTACAGTTATTTGTTGTGGAGTTACAAAGTAATCATCTGGTTCCATTGAAGTCCATGATGCGTTGCAATATGATTCGCTCATCATGTGACCTGTTCCTGAATGTGAAGTAGCTGCCAAAGTACCGTGGTCGCCAGCATAAGAGGTATGATACCATGTGTGAGAATCATTATTCGCATCTATTGTTGTCCAACCTTCTGTATCGTTATCGAAACTCCATGACATTTCTGTGACGTTATCGTCATCATCGTCGTTATTGTTACCGCCTGGCAATGTCCAGTTGAGGACTGCATTACCATTTGAATATTCGGCTGCGAATTCTGTTACACCTTCAAAGTCAGAACAGCTTGCGTGTTCCCAAGTGTATGACATAGGCTCGCTTGAACCTGTTGCATAGTTTGCTATCACAGTTGTCGTATATTGTTCACCGACGATGAGATTTTCATGTTGATAGTAAGTTGTTGTAACTTCAGCTTCTTCATATCCGTTAAGCATAACAGTGTAAGATGTCAAGTCTCTTGTATTGTTGATCAACGCTACGTCATCGACGCGTAATAAGAATTGGTCGAAGCTATCGAAGTGACGGATAGCGATATAAACTTTCTGACCTGCATAATGACCGAGGTCTACTCTGTATTCATACCATGTACCATAACCTGCTTTAGCGTCTCTTACAGTTTTGCCTGTTGACTTAGCTACCATTGTCTCTTCCCATATTGTTGTGAAGTCGTCTGCTGAGGTATTGCCTGTTGTTGAAACTGCAACTCCGAAGTGTTCTGCTGCGAAGTCCATATCTTGAGCTGCTGCCCAGAATGTAAATACCGAGTTAGAACCGATATTGACTTTTTCAGGGGTTACGATATAGTTATCTGGTTGGAGAGGACCATTATCCCAGTGGTAAGAACCTGACACTATATGACCAGCGCCAGTGTGTGAAGGAGCTTCTGCTGCTGCATATTCTTCATAGATTGTTGTGGTATGGCACCAGTCATAGCTATCGCCGTCAGCATCTATCAATGTCCAGCCTTCGAGACCTGTTTCGAATCCGAATGAGAACTCATCACCTGTTTCGCCTGTTGGACGTTCCCACATTGCCCATCCTGTTGGAGAGACATAGAGGTTGTTTACCAACGCTGTGATTTCTTCGAGTGCACATCCTATTGAAGTTGCATCCCATATTTCAATGATTTCACCATCTGCACTTGAAACGAATCCTGGCAATGAGATTGTCAATCTGTAGGTACCTTTACGGAATTCATCCCATGTATATGAACCTGTTTCATCTAAGTTAACTATATAATCGTAGCCCATTACTGGTTCGCTTAAGTTGATGAACTCGACAACAGTTCCAGTTGTAGCGTCACCGCTGTTTGTAGTGACATTAATGCTGACAGTTGTTGTCATGTTCTTGTCGACAGTATTAGACCATACAATGATTGATTCGTTATTATCTTGGAACGACTCAGCTGTATTTCTGTTGCCTTCATAGACTACAGCGACACCCCATTTATAGACACCAGCTTCCAATGTTCCCCAGTTAGTATCAACGAATGTTGTATCTACTATTTCTGAAGCGAGAAGGTCAACTGTTTCTTCTGTATATTCTCCTGTGAGATGATTTGTTCTATACACCTTATATGATTGCAAAGCGCGGTCGACATTAGCTCTATTATTTGCAGGAACGCCTACATATTTTGGAGTTACGTTTTGCAATGCCATGAAAGTACCTGTTGATGAGCCGCCTTCAAACTTAGGAGCGTTGCTTGATGTTCTCAACATCGCTGTCTCGCCCTTGCTGTTTTCCAAGTAAGCTCTAATCATCCATGAGTAGAATAAGCTGTATTCTGTCGATGCGTGACTCCATGTTGTACCATCCAATGAGATCCAGTCGCTGTTGATGTTACCTGTGAAGGCGCATCCAGCTGCTGGGAATGTGATGTTAGGAGTGTAGAATGTGATCCATAATGGTTGTGTGCCGTCTAATGTTATAGCTTGGCTGAGTTCTATCTCAACGAAATCGGCAACTCCTGTCAATGTAACTTCTTGGGTTGATACTAAAGTACCAGGAGCATTTGTTCCTCCGAAATAGACATTAGCTGTATATGTACCTGCATAATCAGGTGCTGCATCATAGACTGCGAGTTTAGTGACTGAATAACCAGCATATTCTTCTGTATCAGGGAATGATACGCCCCAATAGCATGGTGACGGCTGACCAGTACCGATTGATGATGCGTATGTACCATCATCATAATGTAACCAACCGCCTGTGAATGGTTCTGGTTGTTTGAATAATGTGATATTGTCGAGCCAGAATGCGTCTTGTCCGCTATCGAAACTACCGTCCTTAACATATCTCCATGAATAAGTATGAGTACCGGCACTTACTGGGAATTCTTTATATGTCCAGTCTACTTCACCTGAAGCTGTTGTCATCTGTACGTTATCAATATAGAAACCTGCGAGGTCCCATGCTTGTTCTGAAGAAACTTTATGATAGTAGCTCATAACGCCGTCTTCTGGGACATCTACTGTAATTTCGATTATTGACTGACCGCTAGATACGCCTTCGCATGTAGATTTTATTGCGTAGTTACCTTCGTAAGCTGTCTCTGTTATCACCCATGGATAGTTTGGTGTAACATCATTGTTAAAGTCAGCTTGGCTGAAGTCGCCCGTTTCGAAGTCGATGAGTTCAAATTCTGCTGCTATCTTATCCCAGCTCCAGTATACATTGACACTTGAATCATCAATTTCTTCAGCGTTAACTTGACAAACAGGATTATATGTCTCAGTGATATTGAAATTAACATCTGATGTCATTGTGTCGTAAGTTATATTTACACCTGACACTTGAGCATCTTGATAATTGCTTACAGAAGCGACAGCTGAATAAGTACCTACGAAGAGACTTCCTGTGTAATAACCGTTTTCGTCTGAAGTGAATATGCCGGTCATTTCCTTACCGAACTCATTATTACCTGTGAATGTCACTGTTACTCCGGCTATTGGTGTTACGCCATCTTGTTCGTAAGTGTAACCTTCCACTGTACCTTCGCCTGTCATGTATGCTTTCACTGCATTTGACTTGTCTGATTCGCCTTCATCATAAACGGCAGTAACTTCGAATGTGTAACCTTGCATATTGTATGTCAGGCCATCAACGAAGTAATAAGTGTCTGTCACGAGTTCCTTATTAATCTTGACACCATCCTGATAAATATTATAACCGCGATGAGTACGAGTCGGGATAGGATCCCACATCAACAAAGCTGATTCGCCTGGATAAAGATTTGGAGTATCCAATGTCAAACCTCTAGGGATATTGAATGTTGTTGTGAATGACCAGATAGGACCTTCTGTCACGCCTGATGAGTTACGAGCCTTAACTTGCCAGAAGTAGTTCATATTGTTATTGACATCAACGAGAGTATATCCGGCAGCGAGGTCTGATGTCCAGTCGATTACGACATCTGTTGGAGGATAAGCACCGCCTATCAACAATTGGTATTCTGTTGTATATTGACCGAATGTCCAGCGTAATTCTACAGGACCGGAGACGTTTGTCGAGAAGTCTTCTGGAGAAAGAACCACCGGCATTTCAGGGACAGGGATAGTTTCTGTTTCGATGTTAACGCCGAACTCTGCACTTGAAGAAGATGCAACGACATAATATTTACCAGGTCTGAGAGTTACATTTTCGATAGCGTCGTCGCCGCCGTAAACCGGAGCATCTCCGCGATTATTTTCGAATGCTACTCTACCCTGTTCACTGATTTCGTCAATCATAGCTGAAGGTTCGCCAGTGAATGTTGACTGAGCTGTTCTTGCCATCTCAACATCTCTGTTAGATTTACCTTCTCTGATAATCATAGCCAAACCTGGCTGAGCGCCGTTGTCGTTCCAATTTTCCCATGTTCCTTGGTTGCATAACAAAGCATTACCAGTGTTACCTTCACCTGAAATTGTTCTTTGGACTGCGTATGGACCTGAAGACAATGAACCTGTCATACCAACAGAAACCCAGTATGTTCCAGCTGGAAGTTCTATATTAAGGTCTGTAGCGACAACTCTCATAATAGGACGTGTAAATTCAGGCCATTTGTCTGTTCTGTAGATACCTGTCCAGTTGCTGTACGACATGATGTTATCTGTCATATTACCCCAGATTACCTGACCGCCTTCCATTGGGTTAGCGTCATAGATTTCAACAAATAAACCTGTAATTGTTGACTGATCTGTTGGAGAATCTGTCTGGTATGCATAAAATTCCATTTCATTGACAGTGAAATCTTCGTCATAATAGAAGTCATCAGCTGCCTGATACCATTCTTTATTGATATTAGCACCAAAGTTATAATATGCCTTTGAAACATCTGAACCATCTGGGCCTTCACCTGGATTTGTTATCAACTCTGCCTGATTGAAATAGAAGAAGTCTATCTCTGTTTCACCTGCTACAGGAATTCCTACATAGTTGTTGTCTTTGTCAGGGAACTGTGCGCCATACAGGTCTTCAGTATACACAGCGATCTTATTGTTTGCGCCTTCAACATTTGCATTTAACAATACATCTTCTGTGACATTGATTTCAAATACAGCGTCGTTAGATTCTGGTTTGTCACCTGGCAGTCTGTAGTTGTTATATATTTCAGACGAATTAACCATTGTAGTGAATGGGAATGAATTAACGACTTGTGCTGTCTCAACCACGTCGCCTGTTGCTGGGATATAAGCTTTTGCTGTGATTTCACCTGTAGATGCCAAACGATTTTGTTTATCCCACATAGCAGCGATATTAACACTGATGTCGCCTTCTGCTATTTCTGCTTCTGGATTTGATGTGACATAAACGTCAACGCTTTGACCCGGATCGATAGATACAGGAAGTTCAACGTTTAGGTTTTCATCAAGTTTCAAGAATGAAGTATTTGACAAATCGAGAAGTGTTACTTTAACAGGTGTTGAACCGGTATTTTTCATCGCTACTTTTTCAGCATGCATCTTAGCTCCTAAAGGACGAGCTCCCATTGCGAATGGTGATGGGACGAACTCTATTCCTGGAGGATTGCCGACTACGAATGTAGGATAATATCCGTTGTTGCCATAAATGTCAATCAACCATTCGTTACGACCTTCAACGCTGTATGAGTTCAACGCGTCAATAAGATTTGTCGTACCAGCGATTTCATTAGCTAAAATAAAATTTGTCTGCTGATTTGGATTTTGTGTAAATGATGACACATTAGAAATTATTGCTGAGTTTGCTGCTGTACCGTAAGCCTGACCATAAACACCTTCTAAATAATAAGCGTTTGTGACAGCTGCATGATCGCCTTCGTTGAAACCTAATACAGCTCCGGTGTATTGTGTATCATTGCTTGAACTGACGACCTGACCAGCGTTATATACATTCTGCAATACGCCCTGACCTTCATTGCCGCCTTTCAATCTACCGATGATACCACCGGTGTAATTGTTACCTTTCACGGTACCGAGGTTATAACTGTTCAAGATGCTACCGCCGCTGCTGTAACCTGAGATACCGCCGATACGATCATTTGTTCCGTTGATGTCACCTTTGTTAACACTGTTAGCGATAACGACATTAGTTCTTGGATAAGCGACGATACCGCCGATATAACCGAGACCTGTGATTTCACCGTAGTTGACGCAGTTGTTAACGATAACGTTTTTCTGGAATCTGCCGCCGATACCGCCAGCGTATGCTGTTCCTGATGATGGAGCGCTGACTGCACCGTAGTTGACGCAGTTTGTTATGATAAGATAGTTGTCACCATTAATGTTGAAGTCAGAGATGATACCACCAACATTATTACCCTTACTTGTAACTGTAGCTCTGTTGACACAGTTGTCGATGTAGATATTACCTTGTTCTGTACTTCCAGAGAGTTCGATTACAGCGACAACACCACCTGTCTGCCAGTTATTTGTTTCAGCCTTACCGGTAATAGTAAGATTCTTAACTGTTGCGCCATGACCCAAAGTCTTGAAGAAACCTTGGTCATAGTTACCAGAAAGGTTAATGTCAACAGCGTAGCCGTTACCGTTGTATGTTCCTTTGAAAGGAATGACAGCGCCGTCACCTATACAGAAGTTGACTCCGTCGATGTCGTTCATCTGGATGAAATGTTTTCCTGTTGTATTGAATCCTAACTTCATGTTGTCTGTTAACATCTTCAAGTCATCAACAGAATAAATCTGATAAGGATCCTCTTCTGAACCTTCGCCGCCGAAGTCAGGAGCTGTTCTGTAAGAACAGGATTTCCACATACTTACTGATTCACCACAATTACCTCTTACATAGAAATTGTAAGTTGTATTAGGATTCAAGCCAGTAAATGTGTACTGTGTTTCTGTGATGTTTGTTGCTGTAGGAGTTGTATTTGCGTCTGGTTTGCTACCATCGGGTGACACATAAACATCCCATGCTGTTTGACCAGGGAATGGTTCCCAAGCGATAGTCGCTGTTCTTTGTGTTGATTCCACACCTGTAATTGACAACACCTTGTAGCAATCAATTGTCATAGGAGTGATATCGAACTTAACATTTGTTCTTACAGCAGAAATACTTCCTGTACCTGTTTGGTGTACCAAGAAAGAATCGCCGTTCCAGTCACTTCTCGAAAACATAGACGAGTTAGGGACGTTTGTATATTGCCATCTCAAACCTGATGCATAGCTTTGTCCTTTCTTCGCGATAACGACGACTAGATTCTTCAACCCTTCATATAAATAAGGTGTATCGAATTCAAATGTCTGCCATCCGTCAGTTGCACCAATGGTAAGAGCTGTATGCTGATATACCATTGTAAGATCTGCTTCCGGAGTCCAGTCAGTATTGCTACTATAAGCACTCTTATCGGTCTCACCGATATAGATTCTCAATTCGTGTACATACTGTGAAGCTCCAGGAGTTGTACAATAAAATGCTAATGAGTTGATCATACCAGCTTGACCTATCTCACTTGCAGGATAAATCAATTCGGTATAACCGTTAGAATAGTAATTTTGGAACGGATTATCTCTCGAATCCAAAGTTCCGTCGCCGACGATATATTCATCAGCCCGTAATGCCTGAGGCGCTACTAGCACCAGAAGCAAAAGAAAAGTTAGAAACTTTCTCATAATGATAAAATTTAGTTAATAAAAAGTTTAATTATATAAATATCAAAATATTCAAAATAGTAGATAAATCATTTAGAGACTCCCAACACTTGTCAACATTTATATGATAAAGAACGTAAAAAAAATCACAAAATGTAATTGTAAAACGATTTTACAAATATAGTGAAAATATTTAGACGCTTAACCTAATATTTACATTTTATTTTTTTTAAAATCATCTGTAATTATTGATAATTTCGTTATTTTTGAACAATCAAATTTTATTATCATGAGGTACACATTACATTTTAGATTTATCGCGATTATTATCGCGCTGTGTTTCACCTTATCGACTGAAGCACAAAACAATCCGTGGAAACAAGTTTGCAAGCTCCCTGCAACAAACGCATTTTACATCACCAACAGCGGCAACATGCTCTTAGCTGATTATCTCTTTGACATGAACGGAGGAATTTACATTTCCACCGACAAAGGCAACTCTTGGGAAAAGACAGATGTTCAGGATTACAACTACAACTTTTTTGTAGAGAATGAAAACTACATCTTCGCAGCAGGTTATTCGGCTCACATTGCACGTTCTGCCGATGACGGACTTACTTGGGAAGTTATCAGTTACGCCGATGCCGTGGAAGAAGAACTTGGCGAGAATTTAGAATACACTCTCTGCTACACCATGGCATTCCATGACGGAAAACTTTTTGTCGGCGACTTCTCCGGAGGCGGCATCGTTTATACTGAAAACGACGGCGAGACTTGGAACAAGACCGACATCGCTCCTCTTACATTTAACATCGACGGCAAAGATGTCGTGGAGAATATTTACAACATGGTATCATATAACGGCGACCTCTATGCTTTCGGCGTGTATTTCGTATTCAGATATTTGCCGGAGGAAAACTCCTGGGAAGTTGTTCGCAACGACAGCAACTTCATGGCTATTGCTACAATATATAACAATAAATTGTGCACCGGACGTTCTGTTCCAAATGAAAGCACTGAAGTTCCTTTCATCCTCACTCTCGATGAAAATGACGTATGGAGCGAACTGCCTCGCCCAGAAGGAACCAACGACAATAACATCAGAGCGATGTTTGCTAATGGCGACGACCTCTTCGTAGGAATGCAGCAGACCGGATTGTATTTCACCAACGACGAAGGTCTCACATGGCACACCCTCAACGACGGAATACCTTATTCTACTGGTTACTATTTCACTCCTATGTTCTTCGATTCTGATGACGAGTTCATCTATCTCGCGGCTTACGAACCCGACTACTCCACTACCGAAAACAGCGGACTTTACCGCCTCGCTAAAAGCGACCTTCCAACATACGACGGAATCAATGATATTGAAGATGAAAAAGATGTCGTCTTCAACGGAACATCTCTCGTATTCGAAGGCAACGTAGAACAAGTGATGATTTGCGATATCAACGGTCGTTTGGTTCAATATGACATGATCGGCAATATCGTAAAAGTTGATAATCTTAATAATGGCGTTTATCTCTATAACGCTATCGTTGATGGCACAAGAGTCAGCGGTAAATTTATTGTGAGATAACACTCCAATCAAAGTATCAAAAAAGGGACGCTCAACGGCGCCCCTTTATTTTTTATTGCTTAACGATTTTCTTGACGATTGTCCCCTCTCCTATTATTCTCAGATAATAAACTCCAGAATCATAATCGTTCATATCGAGGATGTAACTGTCGGAATTTACCTTGATATTTTCTATCGTCTGTCCGTTTGGCAAGAAAACCGTAATCTCATGCATTCCTTTACATTCTATATTCAACTCGCCATTTGTAGGATTTGGATAAATCTCAACATTCTTCATAGAGTTTTCTTCAACACCGACAATGACGTTGACTGTTACCTCCGCAGTATCTTCACAACCGTTCTTAGTTCCCACAACAGAATATGTCGTTGTTTCATCAGGACTTATCGTAATCATCGCTGTAGTCTCTCCCGATGACCATACGTAAGAGTCTGCGCCGCTTGCTATCAGTACCGTTGTTTCGCCTTGCGATATTTCAGTATTACCTACTATTGTCACCTCCGGTTTCTCAACTACGGTCAAGGTAAGTAAGAATGTAACGCCGTTATATTCATTTTCATATTGATGAACACCCACTTCCGGAGCTTCTATATTAAATCCGTACTCAGTATAACTTTCGCCTTCACATATCTGCGCGCTGATATTCTGTGTGCCATCTTCGCTTTTTATCACAGAGAGAAGATGTCGTGCCTCACTGCCGAAAGCGCCGTCACCATCAACAATGACATTACCTTGAGCATTCTTAATCTTATAATATCCGTCACCGAACTGACAGCATATTCCATTACCTCCATCGTCTTTGATAACGAACATCACGCAGTCGCCGTCAGAAACCATGACTTTCTCCGTATGCAATTCTGTCGCCGTTGAACCTGACAAATATTGATAAGGACCGCCAAAAGCAATTATGTTATAGTCTGTATCTAAAACCTCCCAAGTAGTCTGCATTCCGTATTTATCCTGCATAATCTCTATGGTAAGTTCCTCCTCATCGTCAACGATTGTTGCTATCGACATATCCTCGCTGCTTACCGAGACAGACTCGCTTGTATTGAAGTTTGTACCGTTCGCCTTGACAATCTTCACAGTTACATTATGATCACCTCCCGACATAGAGACAGGAATCTCTACCGTTGACACATTATATGAAGGTATATTGCCTTGCCATGAATAATCCTGTGCAGAACCTCCATCAATCGTGACTTCAAAATCCAATGAAGTCAAAGCCTGCAGACCACCATTGGCGATAGTGACATTCAACTTCTTGTCATTGGAACATGAAACAGCGTTAGGAATTATACTTGTGATATAAGGATAGATATTTTCACTTGTTCCCATAAATGCATTTAACTTATTAGCATTGAGGACAGGACGCGTTGGTGTACCTTGATATTTTTCGGTAACGAATGCCAAGAACCATATATTATCGATGTCAACATTCACAGGATTAGGAGTTCCTATCGACTGAGGGATGTTATAAGTATATGATTTTGTAATCAACGAACCCGATGTTGTTGGAGATATCGGGTCGCCCCATGTCGGTGTAATCACATCACGGAACACGTCATAATGATGATATTGTCCGTTTATATATTGGTCCGGATTTGCATTACCACCTTGCTGAGCACCGACAATGTCATCCTGCAACATGATGACGGTTAAGTAATTTGTATTCTCAGCACTATTTGCAGTATAATAGACTTCAATATTTACAGTAGCGGTACGAGACGCCTCATCAATTACGACCTGTCCGCCAATATTACAGTCTGCGCTCAAAGCCAATTGAGCATTAGTATATGTCGCCCATTCTGTTCTGCTTAATCCTTCCTCCGTAGAACGGTTGACGACAGCCTGAGGCCATGAGTCGATGCCAAATCCGTAGGAGATAGCGTCACCGTACGAAGTATTGAGATTCGGATAAGAATAAGGAGAGTTACCTCCCGAATGAAGATTAATAGCCCACACCCTACCCGGATATGCTTCCATAATAGCGTTGGCAATTCTGTGTCCGTCAGGACAATTAGGACACGACCGTCCTGTAAATTCCTCAATGATGACATTTTTATTCTGAGGCACAGTCGATACAAACTGCTGAGCACTCAACTGCAAAGCTGTCATCATCAATATAAAAGCAAAACTTCTTTTCATAGATTTTATTTATTAGTTTAGTTTGTAATCATTCTAATTTTTCAAATTCTCAGATTTTCAGATTCTCAGATTTTCAGATTTTCAGATTCTCAAATTCTTAGATTTTCAAATTCTAACAACCCTCTTCACAGAAGTACCTTCCTCAGATACTATCTTCAGGAAGTAAATACCTGAGTTGTATTCGCTCATATTAATAATGTGTTTGTCTGAGTTGACATTTATCTTTTCCAACAACTGACCATTAGGCATATAAATCATGATTTCCTGCATTCCTTCACATTCGATGTTCAACTCATTTTCTGTAGGATTCGGAAATATCTTTGCAAACGACATCTTATTTTCATTGACAGAAATATCATCGTCATCGCCGCCATCATCTTCATCTTTTATCGAGATAAGATGATATGCTTCAATGTCGAATTGTCCGTCGCCGTCAATTATCACATCACCATTTGAGTTTAAGATTCTATAATAGCCTTCGCCATTACCGTTATTTATTCCGTTACCTCCCGCATCGGTGATGATGAATTTCACGCAGTCGCCTTTTGCGAGTGTCACCGTCTCCTGATGTAATATCGTTCCGACTTCACTCAGATAATCGTACGGTCCGCCAGATGCCAAGACAGCGTAATCTGAAGTCATAACGTACCATTTGGTCTGATGCCCGTATTTATCCTGTGTCACTTCAATGGTAAATGTTTCTTCTTCATTTTCAATGTCAAGTTCCAACCATTCGTCAATATTAGTTTCTATCGTCTTTGAGAAGTTATATTCAACGGAATTGACTTCTATTATCTTAGCTGTAATAGTGTTTGCGCCGACAGCATTTGTCATGTCATATTCCACTACAGTCTCGCCAAACGATGGAAGATTTCCTTCCCAAGAAAACTCTGAAGTATTTCCATTAGTCACGACTTCAAACTTCATTGATGTGATTTCTTGTTTTCCTGAGTTAATTACATTTAATTTCAGGATATTATTTTCTGAGCATGAGGTATATGAAGCCGGATAAACGGCGGTTATTTCCGGAAGAAGATCTTCATCAGTATCGATGAATGTCGGCAACTCATTCACGTTAAGTATCGGACAAGTCTGATAGCCGTCGTAAAATTCTGAGACGAAAGCCACGAAAGAGATGTTTTCTATTACGGCTTCTGTTCCGTTAGGGTCGCCTATAATTTCAGGTATTGTGTAGTTATAAGTCTTTGAAATAAAAGTACCTTCTGTTGTAGGACTTATTTCCTCGCCCCATGTAGGAGTTATGACATCGCGGAGCACGTGCATGTGATGGTACTCACCATTAATATATTGTTCCGGATTATAATGACCGCCTTCTTGGTCACCGATGATGTCGTCTTGAAGCATCATCACTGTAAGATAATTAGTCTCTTTCGTACTATTTGAAGTATAATACACCTCCACGTTGATAGTTGCTTCTCTTGTCTGTGGATTTATGACAACCTGACCATCTACATTACATTCTGCGGTTTGGCTAAGTTGTTCCATTGTGTATGACGACCATTGTTCGCGACCTACAGCATATTCTGAAGTTCTGTTGACGTAACCTGCCGGGAACGAATACAACTGATTAGCCTCCACCATTGCAGTTCCATCGTCAGTATTGAGATTCGGGAATGACGCCGGTGAGAATGAACCCGCATGGATATTGACGAGGAACACTCTTCCAGGGAAAGATCTTGCGATGCCGTTAGCCACCATCTGACCTTCAGGGCACCATGTACAATGTTTTCCCGTATATTCTTCAAGGAAGACGTTTCTGTTCTGTACTTCTGTAGCAACAAACTGCTGAGCGTTCAACTGCAATGCAGTAATCATCAATATAAAAGCAAAAACTCTTTTCATTAATTATATTTATTGTTTTAGTTTGTAATCATTTTAATTTTTCAGATTTTCAGATTTTCAGATTTTCAGATTCTCAGATTTTCAGATTCTCAAGTTTATATATTAGTCGCAAAGATATGAAAAAAATAACAGAAATTGAACGACGTATTACCATTTGTTTATTAAAAAAAACGTTTTGTAAAATTATTTTTAATTTGTAAAACAAAAGTTATTTTTTTGCGTTTTATGGAATGAAACTTGAATGTTTCGGCGCAAAACAACATCTATGACAATAAAACAATATATTTCTACATTTTTCAAAGGTATGGCGATGGGGATTGTCAATGTGATTCCTGTTTCCAGCGGAACCGTCTCACTTATTATAGGTGTATTTGAACGCTTCATCAATTCGATAAAGTCATTGAATTTGAAAGCGTTCAAATTGTTATTCAAAGGAGAGTTCTCTGAATTCGCGAAACGTACTGACATAAAATTCCTGCTGACATTGATAGCTGGCATTATGGCAGGAATGGTACTGACAGCAATATCGTTGAAAGCTATCTTAAACAAATATGAAGAAGAAGCCTACGCGTTTTTCATGGGATTGATTATCGCTTCCATAATTTATGTTCTCGGAATGATAGGAAAGAAAACTCCGAAGATGCTCATCCTGATGTTTGTGGCAGCAGCTGTTTCATTCTACCTTTCAATAAAAAGCAATCCTTATCCAAACGACAATTTTCTTTACCTTATACTTTGTGGTGCAGTAGGTTCTTTGGGAATGATAGTTCCAGGAATCTCAGGATCACACCTCATGCTCGTTATGGGTAATTATGAATTAATCGTAACACAGGCAATTCCTCAGATTGCCAAACTCTCAACATTCGGACAAGGTATGATGGTTCTATTGCCTTTTATTATAGGTGCTATTATCGCTATCATCTTAGTCTCTCACCTCTTGTCATGGCTGATGAAAGAATATCGTAATGAAACATTGTCAGTTCTGTCTGGTTTTATGATTGGCAGTCTGCCTGTTGTCTATCCTTGGAAGGAAGTATTGCCAGGAATGTACGACTATCATTTCCATCTTCCACCGATGAATATAGAACTCATCTCATCTATAATAATGGCTATTATTGGAGCTTCTTTGGTTTTGGCATTAAGTCATTATTCCAAGAAAAAAGAAGAACGAATGGCAAGAAGAAAAAACAGAACAAGAAGACTGAACAGGAACAATAAGGTCTATTGACCTATTTATTGATGAAATCTGTAAACTTATCGGCTTGCTCTTGCAGCTGTATAATCTGATTATCGGTGATATTGAATTCTCCTTTGACCCAAGCCTCCATTCCTAACTCTATACCTACCTGGGGTTCTTTCATCACATCCATCTTGATGTATTCTAAAAGTTCGTTGAGCTTATCCCGACACGACATAAGGTTTGTATATGATGAAGCGGAAATATGCGGGATACTTCCCAAACTAACGTTAACATATTTTATAAAAATACCAAAATCTGATGATTATGCAACTCTTATGTTAGAAGTACTTTTGCAATCGAAAATACAAATTTACTATGCTGAATTTACTTCTAAAAAAGACTAAAAGATTATTGTTACTTAATCTGCTGTTTGCAATAACTCTATGTTCATTAGCCAATCCTACCGATGAAAAAACGAGAGATGTCTCTGTTACAGGAAGAGTAGTCGACCAAAAAGGAGTTCCTGTTGCCTATGCTACCGTGGCTATAAAGAATTCTTCTCATGGAAGTGTCACCAACGAGAACGGCGACTTTAACATTAAACTGCATCATGGTGAACATGTCTTATGCGTAAGTATGATTGGATATGAAGATCAAGAGAAGAAAGTTGTAATAAAATCCGGTTCTCCTGTCAATATTCATTTCGTCTTGAAAGAAGATAACATCATGCTCGATCAAGTCGTGGTTACTGCTTCAAGTATTGAGCGTGTTAAGAACTCTGCCTTCAATGCTGTGGCTGTTGATACTCGCAGCTTGCAGAATACTTCCAAGAATATCAGCGATGCTCTTTCCAAGTCGCCGGGATTGAAGATGCGCGAGTCGGGTGGCGTTGGTTCCGACCTTTCGGTGATGCTCAACGGATTCTCCGGAAAACATGTCAAGGTGTTCATAGATGGCGTGCCTCAGGAGGGCGTGGGCAGCTCTTTCTCGCTCAACAATATTCCTGTCAATTTCGCAGAACGCATAGAAATATATAGAGGTGTCGTGCCAGTAGGCTTCGGCTCAGATGCCATCGGCGGCGTGATAAATATTGTCACCGACAAAAGACGTCGTTCCTGGTTCGCCGACGCTTCCTATTCTTACGGATCGTTCAACACTCATCGCTCTACGATAAACGCAGGTCAGACTTTCGAGAATGGTATCAAATGGGAAATCAACGCTTTTCAAAATTATTCCGATAATAATTATATGGTCGATGCTCCGGTGGAGAATTTCGAGATGGGTCTCATCGATAAGACAAAGAAAGAACATGTAGAGCGTTTCAACGATACTTATCATAATGAGGCTGTCATCGCGAAGTTGGGAATCGTAGGAAAGAAATGGACCGACAGATTGCTATTCGGTTTGACTTATTCGCAGATGTATAAGGAGATACAGACCGGGGTGCGTCAGGAAATCGTCTATGGAGCTAAACATCGTCACGGCAACTCAATCATGCCTTCGATGGAATATGTCAAAAGAGATTTGATAATACCAAACCTTGATCTTACGCTGACCGCGAATTATAACAAAAACGAAAACTATAACGTAGATACTTCTCAATATAAATATAATTGGTTGGGTGAGACGAAACGACTTAATTCTCCGGGTGAACAGTCGTATCAGTATTCGCGTTCCGACAACGACAACTGGAACACTACCGCGACTTTGAACTATCGCATCGGTCACGCTCATCTCTTTACGTTTAACAATGTGTTCAATGCGTTCACCCGCTCCAACACTTCATTGCTCGCCGCTGAGGAACAGACCGACCCTATAGACAAGGAGACTCGTAAAAACATAGCTGGCTTTCAATACAGATTTATGCCAAACCATAAATGGAATGTCTCTGTCTTTGCAAAACATTATAATCTGTATGTGTCAGGACCTATCGCCGTCGATGAAAACGCCACCGATTTCGTAAGGACGACTCGCAAGGAAGATGCTTTCGGCTATGGAATGGCAGGTACGTATTTCATCGTTCCTGAGTTGCAGACTAAGATTTCTTACGAAAAAGCATACCGACTTCCAACGATAGAAGAGATGTTCGGTGACGAAGATTTAGAGATGGGCGACATAGGCATACGTCCGGAGAATAGTCACAACTTCAATTTTAACATCAGTTATAATTTCTATTTAGACAAGAGTAATAACCATAACATTTATGTTGAAGGCGGACTCGTCTATCACGACACCCGCGATTATATTCAACGTAATATCGTCGACATTAGCGGCGGCAAGTCGGCTGCCACATATATTAATTATGGTAGAGTCAAGACGATAGGCGGTAATGCTTCATTACGTTATTCTTTCTCGAAATGGCTCTCTGTAGGAGGTAACGTCACTTACATGGACATACGCGATAATATGCCGATCGCTCTCGGAACTGAGTCGATGCCGAATCTCGGTTATAAGGACAGAATGCCTAACATCCCGTATTTCTTTACCGATGCCGACATCACTTTCACATGGAACGACTTCATGAAAAAAGGCAATGACTTGTCAGTGATTTATGATAATTATTATCTGCATAAATTCTATTATTATTCGTCACGCATCGGAACTAACAAAGACGAGTATATGGTACCTAATCAGTTCTCGCATAATGTTGCTCTGAATTATTCTTTGAAAAATGGAAGATATAATCTCTCGTTGGAATGTCGTAACATCACTGATGAAGATTTGTACGACAACTTCAGTCTTCAAAAAGCAGGACGCGCCTTCTATGCGAAAGTGCGAATCGCTTTGGGAGGAGAGATGAATTAACAATTGAAAATTAAATGTTTTGGTTTAAGGTTTAATGCTTAAGGTTTAAGGTTAGATTTTTATAAACTTTAAAACTTTTAACTATAGACTTTGAACTACTTTAAACTTTAAACTAATATAATAAATATAATAAACAATGAAAAAAACTATCAAAAATCTTAAGACTTCTATGCGTATTTACGCTACAGCTTTTGCTGCTATTGCAATGATTGCTTTATTCTCATCCTGTAATCCTGATGATGACGATGTTACCAATCCTGATGATAATGAAAAAGGGACGTATGTCGTTGCATCGCAAGGACAATTTTCTAACACCACGACTAACGCCTTGTTGACAGCGACCTCTCTCGATAGTGGTACTATCGGAATGGAGAACGGTTTGGTCAATGACGGTGCAACACAATGGGTATTTTATAAGGACAAATATCTCTATGCGTTGTCGTATAATCAAGGCAATGCGGGATTGACACGCTCTTTCATCATGGATTCAGATTATAATCTCAAGGCTCGCTCAGGAGAATATGCGGTGCGTCGTTTCACTACATACGGCATCTATGATGATTATGTGATGACATTCTCCACCGGCGACGGTCCTACAGAATGGGCTGACGAGAATGACTACATACCTCAGTCTTTCTTAGTTTCTAAGTTGGATGTCTATGCCGAGACTTATACTACTAACAACACTTTGGAAGAGAACTATCTCTCCGAGAACTTCCTCGGCAATGGTGAATATGTGACACTCGCCGGCATTCAGGAGCGTGACGGCAAACTATTTACAGCAGCCGTTCCTATGGGATTAAGTCAGTATGGCGTCAAGGACGGTGATGGTCAATGGATTCTACCTGGCAATGAAGATCTTGTTACTACAGAACCGGGAGGATCGGGTAGTGGAGCGTATGATGTTGATGAACTTCAATGGACACAATATCCTAACGAATGTTGGATCGCTATCTTCGATGACGAGAATCTTTCCGGAAAGAAACTCATCAAGACCGACAAGATAAGTTATGCCTGCGGTCGTAGAAAATCACAGTATTATCAGATGACATGGGCTGCCGACAATGGCGACATCTATGTGTTCTCGCCATCATACGCCAAGTCGATGAAAGACGTTCGTCAGCAGACTACACTTCCTGCGGGCGTGATGCGTATCAAGAATGGAACAGAGTCGTTCGACGAGAGTTATTATGTTGATTTCGAATCCTTGTCGGGAGGACTTTCATTCTTACGTACTTGGCACGTAGGCGATGATAAGTTTCTGATGCTGATGTACGACAGACCAATAACACCTGCCAACGATATGGTCGCCGACAGACTCGCTATCTTCGACGCTGGAGAAGGCATCTTGACAAATGTGACGGGACTTCCATCAGCAGATGTGCTCTCCGGATTCGGCAACGCTCCTTATTCGGAAGACGGAAAAGTTTATATGGCGGTGACTACAACAAATTCTTATCCTGCGGTTTATGCCATTGATATAAATACGGGCGTGGCGGAGAAAGGTCTCACCGTAGAAGCAACACAAATCAGCGGAGTAGGTCGTTTGTTACCTTTAAATTAATAAATGATTTTTATGAGAAAGATTTTCAAGGAACTGCATATCTGGTTGTCGATGCCATTAGGACTGGTGATGTCGGTGATATGTTTCTCAGGAGCGATGCTTGTCTTCGAGAAAGAGATAACAGAAAAGGTTCAGAAAGAATATTATTTTGTGGATAAGGTGTCTGATGATGCCTTATCCATCGAACAAGTGATGGCAATGGTTGAACCTACGCTCGCTGATGATGTGGAGATAAAAAATGTAGTGGTGTCGGAAGAAGCTGAGCGTTGTTATAAGGTGAATCTCTCCAAGCCGAAACATGCCGCTGTTTTTGTCGATCAGTATTCGGGTGAGATTAAGGGACAACCAGAGCGACTTCCTTTTTTCAGGACTATGTTCCGACTTCATCGTTGGCTGATGGATTCGCGTCCGCAAGATGGAGGCATCTTCTGGGGAAAGATGATAGTAGGTGTGAGTACGCTGCTCATGGTGATAATAATAATCACGGGAATAATAATCTGGATTCCTAAAAATATCAAGAATCTCAAGACTCGACTTAGCATCAATGTAAGAAAAGGCTGGCGACGATTCTGTTATGACCTTCATGTGGCGGGAGGGATATATGCTGCCTTGCTTATCCTCGCGATGGCGTTGACGGGCTTGACATGGTCGTTTGAATGGTATCGCGACGGTTTCAATGAGATTTTCGGAGAACTCATTTCGAGGAAGACGATTCGCGCCATCCATGTCGGCAGCTGGGGCGGAATGACGACACGCATCTTATGGTTCTTGGCAGCCATGATAGGATCAGCCTTGCCATTAACGGGATATTATCTTTTCTTCAAGAGAAAGTTTGGAAAAAAGAAGGAAGTCTGAATTTATAGATGTCCAGTTATCATTTCCTAAATATGCAATCGTTCAAATCTGCCCTCTGACAAACTACGTCTTCAGCAAAGGCATCGCATGTCGGTGCTCCGCAGATGCCACAGTCGATCTGAGGCAACGTCTTGCGCAAGTTATTTATCTTATCCATCTTCTCTAACGCTTTCGATATGTCGGGGTCTAAGCTGAGCATGGAACGTGGTTCAATAGATCCTAACTCCATATTGTTTGAAAGATATTCTCTTTCGTTTTCTAATTCATACTCGCGAGTGCGCTCGCCGTTACGTTCTTTGTCGGCGACATATCTCGCACGAGCGAACATCTTCTCGCACGTGAGGAAACGGTTGTTACATGTGAGATTGCCGCCCGGACAACTCTGGTCGCAGGCTCTAAGTTCAAGAAACTCGACATCTTCAATTTCATCGTTTTCAACTTTCTCTAGAAATTCTATCACGTTGTCAATCTCATCAATGGCAAAAGAATGTATTGCTTTGCTGAGACGACGCTCTCCATTGGTCAACGACATGAGGATACTGTCGGACGAGAGTTGAGCGATAGGCAGTTTCACTTCTTTATAACCGCTGCCTTGTTCCTTGATTCTCTTCCAGACTCTGTTGTAAAGCGCATCCATATTGATGACGCCGTCAACGTTGGATTTCTCCTCTCCTACTGGACTTTTGACGGCAGCGATCTTGGCGGCGCATGGCGTGATGTAAAAGACACCAACTTCGTCGTCTTTATATTTGCCTTCTTTCTTGAACTTGCTTCTGACATACATTGCGGTAATATCGATAGGTGCCTTGACTGGAATGAGATTATCGGTCAGACCTGGGAATTTTACTTGAATAAGACGTACTATGGCAGGACAGAATGTAGATATCAAAGGAAGATTGTCGGAATGTTCGTGGAGATATTTGTTCTTGGCGTGAGTGTATATCGGATTGGTGCTTTCCGTTTCAAAGACATGAGTGAAACCTATCTCTTTCAAGATGGCGTATATTCTCGACACGCTGATGTCGTTAGGGAATTGTCCTAAGAATACCGCAGGTATGAGTGCCACGCGACAAGGAAAGTTGAAGATTGACTCGAAGTCGTCTTGCTTTATATAGACGGCTTTTGTAGGGCATACCTTGAAACATTTGCCGCAGTCGATGCAACGACTTTCTGAAATCTGTGCTATGCCCTCACGGATACGTATCGCTTCTGTTGGACAAATCTTCATACATCGGGAACATCCCGTACATTGACTCTCGTTAACCTGTAGTGCGTGGAAAAATATCATGTCTTATTCTTTTTAGTTAATTAATAATGCTTTATGCTATGTTGACTTCCATCGTGACTGTCGTTCCGACTCCGACTGTCGATTGTACGTCTAATTTGTCAACATTTCTCTTGATGTTAGGCAATCCCATTCCGGCTCCGAATCCCATGTCTCTAACTTCGGGAGATGCCGTTGAGTTTCCTTCTTGCATCGCCCATTCGATGTCGGGTATTCCCGGACCTTTGTCGGCGACACTGATAATTATTGAATTAGATGTTATGTCGGCTGTGATGACTCCTCCGTAAGCATGAGCGATGGCATTGACCTCAGCCTCGTAAAGCGCGACCACGACTCTCTTTATGATGGACGGATTTACGTTAAGCTGTTTCAACGTTTTCTTTATCGAACTTGAAGCAGACCCCGCATTGACGAAATCTCCTTCTATAACTGTGTATTCTAAGTGCATATAAAGTTTATAGTTTAAAGTTAATAGTTTAGAGTAGTTTTGAAGTTGAAAGTTTTTAAGTTTTAAAGTTTATTTTCAGGGTCAACAGACAACAGACAACGGTCAACAGACATTGTTCATTTTCTGATTTCCCAAACTTATCAACCTTAAACATTAACTTTCAATTTTCAACTTTCAATTTTCAATTTAATAAATCGGTTCCATTCCTTTTTGATATAATAATCCGCTGGCTTTGAACATGGAATATTCGCATTCCATCAAAACCATGTCGTTGTCTTCAGCGAGTTCTATCATCTCAGGACTTGGTTTCTTTTTACGTACAAAGATTATCGCTCCGAGATTTCCCATCTCGCAAGTGCGTATCGTCTGTATGTTGCATAATCCGGTTAATATTATTGGATTATGTTCTTCGAGTGTCAGGACGTCACTCATCAAATCCGATGCGAAGGCGAATCTGAATTCTTCTTCCATACGCGATTCCCCGCATACTACCTTCGCATTCAATAATTCCGCAATGTTTCTTAATGTCATACCTATATTTTTTAAAACCTGAGAAATTGAAAATCTGAAAACCAGAGAAGTCTTTAGTTTTGTCAGATTCTCAGATTCATTCATTATATTCTATTTCTTCCAAATTCTCCTGTACCATCTCTTTAATATATTTGATGATGGTTATATCGTTCATCGACATTCCGTCAAGGGCTTCTTTCACCTCGTCGGTGTCGAAGATGTATTCGTCTTTGTCTGTTATATGCTTATATATGAAATGTATGTCTTCATGTTGCGAGCAAAGCATGACGATGGTTCCCGCCAAGTCGCCCATTGGTGGACGGTCGATGTGGTCGTGTTGGAACCAGAATTTCAATGTCGTGCCTTTGCCGAGTTCGCTTTGTATGTCCATCCCTCCGCCGCATAGTTCGGTATTCATCTTTATCAGAGGTAGTCCGATGCCTACTTTGCGTGTCGTTCTCGTCGTGGTCCAAGGGTCAGTCACTTTGGCGAGGAATTCAGGACTCATTCCTTTGCCGTTATCTTTAATCATGAAAGAATAAACATTGTCTTTGATACTGTCGGTTATGGTAAGTTCAATCAAAGACGCTTTCGCGGCTATGGAGTTCTCCATCAGGTCATATACGTGTAATGATAATTCTTTCATATTAATATAAGGTGTTAATTATCCATAAAGTAATTGTAGTTTCTCTTTTGGTTCTGTCTCGATGAAGCGTCCATCTTCGCCTCGCAACGTCTTTCTGAATTCATCAAAAGTGAGGTCGTACATATTAAGCACGCAATGTACTTCACCGATGATATGAAGGAAATGAGCATCGGAGCTTTTTGTGAAAGCGAATTTTTTGAGATAGGCGAATTTTCTCAGGAAGTCTTCTTTTTTTATGTGTTTTGAAATCTCGAGAGCGTCGGCTTTGATGTCGGGAGGAACGAAACCCAACTGACTCATCAAACTCGAAGCCGGTTTATTGACGTGCGCCGGAACGAATAGCCCTCCTATTTCATGTACCTTTTCATATAAGGTGTCAAGGTCTACGTCTAATGCCGAGATGAGCAGCCATTCTTCTTCGCCTAAAATCTCTTCTTCTCTGTCAACGATGAGCTGATAACCAAAACGATCCTCGTCATTGGGAATATGTGGCAGATGTTCGTCTAAGAATTCCTGGAACGCATCTAGTTGTTCGTCGGACTCGAAATATGCGAGGGCATGAGCTTCTTCCTGTGTTGTTATCTCCACTCCGCCAATAACTAAAATCCCGTTTTCTTTTCCTATCTGTTGCGTCACCTTTACCTGACGCGTGCTGTTGTGGTCGGTGATGGCTATCACATCGAGATGCAGTTTCTTAGCCTGTTCTATAATCGCTGAAGGACTCATATAGAGGTCGCCGCACGGCGAGAGCACCGTGTGAATGTGAAGATCCGCTCTATATGTGTTTAATTTCATGACTATGGCTGTTGAACTATGAACTATTTTAAACCTGAGAAACTGAGAACCTGAAAACCTGAGAAGTTATTTCAGATTCTCAGATTTTCAGATTCTCAGTTTTTTAACAATTCATAAACTCTTCCTGTTACTTCGTAAGTGCTCATTGAAGTCTGAAGGATTGGTATTTCTTCTTCGTTGCTTTGGTTGAGTGTGTCTTCGTTGGCGGCGAGGTTTTTAACTAATATGATACAAGCCATTTCTTTTAATGATGCCACTGCCATCACGTTTTTGTGTGTCTGGAGTGTGATCCAAATATTGCCTGAATCTGCGTTGCCCATCACGTCGCTGAGAAGGTCTGATACATAGCAACCGTCAATTTCGCGGTCCAAGCCGTTTTCTCCCGATAATACTTTAAGACCTAATTTATCTACTAATTCACGTACTTTCATAATGAAATAAATTTTGTTTCCGCAAATATAATCATAAAAAAGAAAAAATGCAAGAGGAATTTTTAGGGTGAAAGGATGGGAATGGGAACGGGAATGGGAACGGGAGCAGGAACGGGAGCGGGATGTATAATAAATCATATATATTCTCTTTATATTTAAAATATTTATTATTTTTGTAAAAAGTTTTAGTTATGGAGAGAATAGATAGGACGTTATACACAAGAAGAATTCTCGGTTTATTAGGCAAAGGCGAGGTTATTGTACTTACTGGTCATAGAAGAGCAGGGAAAAGTTGCATATTGGAATGTCTTAATGATTTGCTTTCTAAAGAAGGTAACATCATATATCTTGATATGGAGAACCCTGATAATGCGCATATTACAACATTCGAACATCTTAATGTGTTCATTAAGGAAAGCATCTCAAAAGAAAAACATAACTATATATTAATTGATGAGGTTCAAGAGATCTCCAACTTTGAGAAGACATTGAGATATTGGGTTAAACAAAATGGTGTTGATATTATAGTGACGGGATCCAATGCTATGATGTTGTCTAATGATATTGCTTCTGTTTTTGCGGGAAGGTATATCCGGGTTCATGTTCATAGCCTTAGTTACTCTGAGTACCTGCAGTTTAACTCAATGCAAACTTCAGATGAATCTCTGATGTCGTATATGCACTGGGGAGGACTGCCGTTTTTGACAAACATTCCTTTTGAAGATACTCGTAGCAGAAACGACTATTTGGGAAGTATTTATGATACTATTTTTGTAAAAGATATAGTGACAAGAAAACGTTTACGTAATGTTAGTCTGGTTGATAATCTGGCGCATTTTGTTGCAGATAATAATGGCAAGTTGTTCTCAGCAAATAGTATTGCAAAATATCTGAAAGGGAAAGATAATGCTGTTTCGTCAAACACTATCGCTGAATATATGGATATGCTTTGTGCTACATATATGATTGATAAAGTTAAACGTTATGATATAAAAGGAAAGAAGTTGTTTGAGCAACAAGATAAATATTATTTTGAAGATTTAGGATTAAGAAATTATCTTTGTCGAGACAAACGACTTGTTGATATTGAAAAAGTTTTGGAGAATGCAGTATATTTGAAGTTGCGACAGGATGGATATGAGGTGTATGTAGGGCAATTAGATGGGAAGGAGATAGATTTTGTGGCACGACGAGGTGAAGAGACTATATATTATCAAGTTGCTTTGCGAATTTCTAATGAAGATACATACGAAAGGGAGTTTGGTAACTTAAAATTAATTAAGGATAATTATCCAAAATTTGTAATAACGACTGACTCGTTGTTGTCGAATATAAATGATGGAGGGATTAAGGTTTTGCAAGCCAGAGACTTCTTGTTATAGATGGTAATAATACAAAAAGGCATGACCTCGATGTCATGCCTTTTTACTTAAAGGTTTTTCAATTATCAATTCTTAACAATTTTTTGAACTGCTGTTGCGCCGTTGCTGTGTAATCTTACGTAGTAGATTCCGTCAGCGAAGTCGCTCATGTCAATTCTTGTTTCACCGTTGATTTCAGCGGATGTGATTACTCTTCCGTAGATGTCGATGAGTTCAACGAACTCTACGTTTTCAGAATCAATCATGATGAAATCTTGTGCTGGGTTAGGATAGATGTTAACGTTGTTGAGAATTTGTTCTTCAACGCCGTCACATAAGAGAACGATTACTGTTACAGATGCTTCAACAGTGTTTTCTCCATCGCTGACTGTTACTGTGAAAGTGATTTCACCAGATTCTGTAGTTGTTGCTGTTGGATTTTGGATTGTAGCATCATCAAGTATTTCAGCGTTTGTCCATGAGTAAGTGTATTCACCGGAACCTCCGAAAGCGTTTGCATTTAATTGTACGGTTTCACCCAAACATATTTCTTCTGCTGATGCTTCAACAGTGACGCCTAAATCAACTTCGCCAATAACCTCGTAAGAATACAAGTAGTCGCCAACATAACTTAATCCGCCTGATCCTTGGTTGAACATCCATGATTCGTATGATGTCACCATATTGTACATCTGAGGAAATGCTGGGAATTTGTTTTCAGGATTTGAATAATAGAAAACATTTTCTGCCAAAACATTAGTATCGTATTTATAGACTCTCTTTTCTTGTGCGATGCCGTCTGGTGTTGCGCTGACAACTTCTGTGCAGTTGCCGACTTCATCGTATGAATAGAATTGTAGTGAATTCAATGCCCAGTCGGTGTATGCCCAGCTGCTTGTGATGATTTCAGAGACGTTGTTGTTTTCGTCGTAATAGTATTCTGTCAAAGTATAATTTTCCATCACGCCTATGAATGGGTCTTGCATGACGAGTTCAGATTCGAGCAGTCCGTCTTCATTGTATGTGAGTTCAGCTCTTTGAAATTCATAGTTGTCGAAGTCTAACATCCAACCGGTCATCTTTCCTTCTTCGTCATAATAATAGTAGTATATTCCGCCGAGTACTCCGCCATAACCGTCGTTGAAGTCGTTATAATTTTTACGTGTTTCTCTTAATCCCATTTCATTATATGTATAATCGATCCAGCAGACTCTGCGCCATCCGGTATCGAAATTCTGGTGTGTGGCAATTTGAATTATGCGACCTTCGTTGTCATAATGTAGCGAGTCGATGAGTTCCCAAACCGGATCCGATTCCATGTCGATTTCATGAACTCCTCTAAGGTCGGTTCCCATTGGGTCGGAATAATAATAAGTGAATGTCTGTGTGGCATCTTCCGACATGAATGAAGAGAGGCGATACTGATAATCACTCTGTGCGAAAATTGGTAATGTTAAAATAACCAACAAAGAAAGTAAAAATTTTCTCATGATAAAATGAAGTTTAATGATTAATTATTTGAAAGTGCAAAAGTAATCATAAAACTTAAATAAACTCTACCTTTAGAAATATATTTAACTGAAATAATTGTTAGTGTCTACTTTCTGAATCTGGTACAAAGTCAAGAATTATTTCCTTGGATTTTTATGTTTTTCGGCAATTTATTTGTTTGGATAATTTCAAATTGTTATTTTTGCACACGAAACAAAGTACTTTTTATATGTATTGCAAAAGACTTATCGATAAATATTTATCTGAGTGGGCATCAAGAGATATCCACAAACCATTACTGCTTAGAGGTGCCAGACAGGTTGGAAAATCCACAGCCGTTCAAGAACTATCTAAAAAGTTTGAGGTTTTTGTTGAGATAAACTTTGAAAAACAACCTAAATATAAAGTTCTATTCAAAGACGACTTGGATGTTAAACGTATTGTACCGCAAATATCCGCTATGCATGGAACATCTATTAAACCTGGTAAAACACTTTTATTCCTTGATGAAATTCAGGAGTGTCCGCAGGCTATTATGGCTTTACGTTTTTTCAAAGAGGATATGCCTGAACTCCATGTTATTGCTGCAGGTTCTCTCCTTGAGTTTGCATTAAAAGAACTTCCTACATTCGGAGTCGGAAGAATACACTCAATGTTCATGTATCCAATGACCTTTGATGAGTTTCTTGAAGCAAACGGTCAACAACTACTTATAGAAGCCCGTAACCAGGCATCAATAGATAATCCTCTCCCGGAACCGTTACATGACAAGTTGGTGGAATTTCTTCGTACATATATGCTTGTCGGTGGAATGCCTGAAGCAGTCAAGACTTGGGTTGAGTATCACGATTATATAAGATGTCAAGAAGTTCAGGATGACATCGTTGTTACTTATGAAGACGATTTCTCAAAATACAAGAAAAATGTAGACCCTACATTATTACGCCAGACACTAAGAAGTGTAGCCGTTCAAACCACTAAAAAGTTCGTATACTCAAAAGTAGGACCTGACTATAAGACGGCAGAAGTGAAAAAAGCTATAGAATTGCTGACCCTTGCAGGTATCCTGCATCCTGTAACACATACAGATGCTAATGGTTTACCATTAGGTAGCGAAGAGGATAAGTCATATCAAAAGATGTTGTTACTTGATACTGGGTTATTACTTCGCATATTAAATATGTCGCTAGGCGATATATCTGAACTGACTACACAAATTCTAACTGCAAGTGCAACTAATTTAGTAAACAAAGGACCTATGGCAGAACTGTTAGTAGGACTTGAAATGCTACATAACATGAGTCCTAATATTCGCCACGATTTATATTATTGGGTAAGACATGTAAAAAATTCTCAAGCAGAGGTGGATTACATATCTAATCATTTGCAGGTGATTGTTCCTATTGAAGTTAAAGCTGATACACAAGGCGGAATGAAGAGTCTATGGTCGTTTATGCGTGATAAGAAACTTCATTATGCTATTCGATGCTCTTTAGAGAATTTCGGAAAGTTTAGCTATATAGATAACGAGGACAATGCTGAAGTGAGACATGTTCGTATTTGTCCAATGTATGCTGTCGCTAAAATTGAAGAGGTAAAACAAGGTGTTGAAAAATAGCAAGATGTGTCAACAACAATATAGTACAAACTTCTTAGATTCTCAGATTTTCAGTTTCTCAGATTTATAACTAAACTCACAACCGCAATATCTTTGGTTGTAGAAGTTATATTCTTTTATTATCTCGATGCGTCTCTCGCTGAGACCGCCTTTGCGCCAGTTCTGCGCCCAATATGTTACATCCGGGAAATGACTTTGGGCGTAACGTCCAGCTTCTTCTATCTGTTCCAACGACTTCCATCTGCTCGAGGCGAGAGTGGTGGTGAATGCCGTGATGCCTCTCTCGTGTGCGTAGCGTGCCGATTCCAACAGACGATACTTAAAACATTTTAAGCAACGACCGCCTCTCTCCGGTTCGTGCTCCAATCCTTTCATCTCTGAGAGCCACGC
This sequence comes from Bacteroidales bacterium, assembly GCA_045606865.1. Classification (GTDB taxonomy): domain Bacteria; phylum Bacteroidota; class Bacteroidia; order Bacteroidales; family F082; genus Limimorpha. The sequence continues at coordinate 9,570 of JAZUST010000132.1, read as the reverse complement.
TTCATGGTTGTAGTCGGCATCAACAATTTCAAGCCCTAAACTCTCGGCGTATCTCGTACATTCGTCTTTTCTGATACGGTATTCCTCTTCGGGATAAATGTTAGGGTTGCAATAAAAAACAAGAGGTACGATGCCGTTCTGCATCATGCACTCTATTATTGCCGATGAACATGGCGCACAGCAAGTGTGGAGAAGAACTTGCTTTACACCACCTGGCGCTTCTATGTTCAATTTTTTCTTCAATTAAAAATCAGTTTTTAACGATTTTCTGAGTAAGTAAGTTCTCCTTTCTGTAATTCATAGTCGTTGAAGTCGTTGTAGTTCTTACGCGTTTCCTTTAATCCCATTTCATTGTAAGTGTAGTCGATCCAGCATACCTTTCTCCATTCTCCATCGAAACATTGATGTGTGGCAATCTGGATGATACGTCTGATATACAAATTAGAGAATACTTTTATTTTTTTACGCAAATATAAGTATTAAAATCAGATGAAAATATTCATAATTAAAAATTATTGTAAATAATATTTTTGAAAAATTAAAATTAAACAATAACTTTGCAGGGACAAACGAGCGGCATGATAAAAGTTTAATGAGGTTCTGCTTTTTTTGTGCCATAAATAACAAGAGAACCTTTATTATTTTTTAATTTTTTTAAAACATGAAAAGAATCCTATCATTGTTATTAATTTCAATGAGTTTGATTGTGTTTAATCAATCTTGTAAAAAACCTGTTGAAGAACAAAAAGGTGCGATAAACGGTTACGTTACCGATAAAGCCACCGGAGATCCTATTGAAAACGCAACTGTCTTGTTGAAGCCTGTCAACAAGATTGCGACAACAAAGTCTGATGGTTACTTTGAGTTCGTAGGATTGGAACTCGGCAACTATTCGCTCTCAGCATCAAGAGATGGTTATAAAGACTATGAAGATAATCAGAACATTTCAGTAAATAGTTCTGATGCGATAAGTCGTGACATCGAAATGGATAAACTTGTCTCTTCAATGAAAGTCGTCGATGATGATGGTAATGATATTGACGAACTTAATTTCGGAAGCCTTGCCAATGACATCTCACGTACCTTTAATATATATAACAACGGCGAGATCCCTGTGAACTATCAAATCGAGAAAACATCGTCATGGATCGTGAATGTAGTTCCAGCTGATGGCTTGTTGCAACCAGATTCATTGAATAAAATTGAAGTGACTATCGACAGGGAGAAACTATCGCTTGGTGAAAACCTCTCAACAATAAAGATAGTATCCGATGTGATGACTTTTGAATTGACTGTCAAGGCTTATTATGTTGTTAATATTATGACTTTGGAACCTTCCGACATAACGACTAATTCCGCATTATTAAAAGGTAGCATCAATATTGAAAACAAATCGCTCACAGAAAAAGGATTCATCCTTTATATCGATGAAAGTACTTCCATGAAATATGTCGTGTCGGGCAACGAGATGGGAGAATATTCACATCAGGTTGAGAATCTTGGCGACGGACAGACTTATCGTTATGAGGCGTACATGATTTGTAATGCTGAAACGGTTTACGGCGGAGAAAAGACTTTTACCACTCTGCAGATTCCAGATCCAGAGTCTCCTGTGGTGACGACATCAGATGTTACAGATGTTACTCAGAATGCAGCAGTGTCGGGCGGCAACGTCACCGATGACGGCGGCTCATCAGTAACCGCAAGAGGCGTATGCTGGAGCACTTCTCAAAACCCGACAGTTTCCGACAATCATACAACCGACGGTAATGGAACAGGAATATTTACGTCTAATATCACAAATCTGACAGCGAATACAACTTATTATGTAAGAGCTTACGCTACAAATGAAAAAGGAACAAGCTACGGCGAACAAAAGTCGTTCACTACTTTGCAAAACATTGAACTCCCGACAGTGACGACAGCTGATGTTACGGATATTACTCAGAATACAGCTATGTCGGGCGGCAATGTGACTGATGACGGCGGTGCTACCGTGACTGCAAGAGGCGTATGCTGGAGTAAGGATCCTAATCCTACAATTGATAATAGTTTTATCAGTAACGGCAACGGAACAGGTAGCTTTACAATTGAGATTTCTGGATTGACTTCGGCGACGACTTATTATGTAAGAGCCTACGCCACAAACAGTGAAGGCACGAGCTACGGTGAACAAAAGACGTTTACGACTTTGCAATATATTCAACTTCCTACGGTGACGACGACGATCGTGACAAATGTGACTTCAACGGATGCCATGTCGGGCGGCAACGTCACCAATGACGGCGGTGCTTCCGTGACTGCAAGAGGCGTATGCTGGAGCACTTCGCCCGATCCTACAATCAACGATAATAAGACATTGGATGGTAGCGGTACTGGTCCGTTTACATCGCATCTCACCAATCTCACTCATAGCACCACATATTATATAAGAGCATATGCGACAAATAGTGAAGGCACAAGTTATGGTGAACAGAAGTATTTCACGACCTTGTCTGACGGAATGATAAACGGTCATCAATATGTCGATTTGGGTCTTTCGAGCGGACTGAAATGGGCAACGTGTAATGTTGGTGCCGACAGCCCAGAAGAATACGGCGGCTATTACGCTTGGGGCGAGACGGAAACGAAAGCGGAATATACACAAGGCAACAGTGTCACTTTCGGACAACAGCTGAACGACATATCGGGTAATGCGCAATATGATGCCGCTACCGCTAACTGGGGTGGCACATGGAGAATGCCTACTAAAGATGAGATAAGAGAACTTATATACAACTGTAGCTGGACACCAGAAACACAAAACGGCGTCGATGGATTTAAGGTCACGGGCAGTAACGGCAATTACATTTTTATCCCAGCCTCAGGCTATCGTGACGGTTCTTCGTCATATATTTATGGAGAATGCTACTACTGGTCTTCAACACCGCATCAATATAGCAGCGATTATTCTTACATCCTTTATTCTGATTATGAATATCAGAGTGAGGACATGAACTACAGATACCGAGGTCTCACGATTCGTCCTGTATCAAACTAAAAAAAAAGCGCGTCACTTCAATATGACGCGCTTTTTTTTACTCGAAATCTAATTGTCAGTTTTTAACGACTTTTTGAATTGTTGTAGCGCCGTTGCTGTGTAATCTTACGTAGTAGATTCCGTCAGCGAAGTCGCTCATTTCAATTCTTGTTTCACCGTTGATTTCAGCAGATGTGATTACTCTTCCGTAGATGTCGATGACTTCAACGAATTCGACGCTTTCAGAATCAATCATGATGAAATCTTGTGCTGGGTTAGGATAGATGTTAACGTTGTTGAGAATTTGTTCTTCAACGCCTATACAATCTTTAACAAGAACTGTTACAGTTGCTTCTGCTGTGTCGATGCCGTCGTCGACTGTTACTGTGAAAGTGATTTCGCCAGCTTCTGTTGGAGTTGCTGTTGGATTTTGGATTTCAGCGTCGTCTAACAATTCTGCTGGTGTCCATGAGAATGTATAGTCGCCTGTGCCGCCGCTGACTTGAGATTTCAGTTCGATAGTTTCATCTAAGCAGATTTCTGCTGGAGCGTTAATTGATACGCTCAATGGAATTTCACCTATAAGTTCATAGTTAACCAAATAGTCGAAAACATAAACGAGACCGCCGCCGTTATCGTCTAATGCCCAGAATTCGTATGAAGTCAACATATTGTGCATTTGAGGGAATGCAGGGAAGTCGCCTTCTGGGTTGTCATAGAAATAGATGTTTTCAGCTAAAGTTTTCTCATCATATTTGTAAACATATTTTACTTGAGGATTGCCTGAAGGAGTTGTTGATGTAACAGCTGTACAGTTACCTAAGTCGTCATAATCTCTGACTTCGATAGCTTGCATTTCCCAAGATTCTGATTCGCCCCATGCGTAATCGTGTCTTTCAACTTCATAGTTGTTGTCGTCGTAGAAATATTGTTGTTTGAAAGAGTTTACGAATACATCGCCACTTGGTGGGAAGTTTGAATTTAATTTAATGGTTGTAGTTTCAAGCATTCCATCATCGTAGTATGTGTATTCTGTTATTTGATAGATACCACCGACGAAGTCCATTTCTTCTTTGATCAATTGGTTGTCGTCATTGTAAATGTATGTGATAATGCCGTCAGGATTTGTTGGGATTTCATCTCCCCAAACATTATAATTCTTACGAGTTTCTCTTAAACCTGACTCATTATATGTATAGTCAACAAAACATACTAATGAGTAAACGTCACCAAGAAGTTGGTATGTTGCTAAGCGAGTGATTCTACCTTCTGCATCGTATGTGATAGAGTCGATGGCTTGATATGGGAAACTTGGGTCGATTAAATCAACTTTGTTGATGCTGCGAAGGTCTGTTCCTGTTGCTTCGGCATAATTGTAAGTGTTCATGAATGCTCCGTCTTCCGACATGAATGAAGAGATACGGAATTGATAATTGTTTTGTGCAAATGTTGGTAAAGTTAAAACAACCAACAACATAAGTAAAACTTTTCTCATGATTTTTAATAATTTAAATTTAATTTTTTAATGATTTAATTAATGAATTTCTGAATTATTTTGAGGGTGCAAAAGTAAAACTTTTTTTATTGAAAAACTACTGAAAAACAAATAATTTTTATGATGGTGAGATAATATCTTTATATAATTATAATTTATTGATTTATAGTATTTTGTTTTTGTGTGATTGTTTTGTGGTATTGTTTCAAAAAAAATCTAAAAAAAATATTTGAATAAATTAAATGATTTAGTATATTTGCCACTTCATTCATTAACAAACATTAAACAAAATGGCAAAAGTAAAATCATTAGCAGAACTGAAGGCTATGAAGGAAAAGCTTCAGTCAAATATCGATCTTCGCGAAAAATGTGATAATCCAGAAGCGATGATTCAGATTAAGGTTGCCATGGCTACTTGTGGTATTGCTTCCGGTGCTAAACAAGTCATGGAACACATGATGGAAAAAGCTGAAGAATTAAAACTCTCAGTCGTTTTTACTCAAACAGGTTGTATGGGTTACTGCCATGCAGAACCGACAGTCGAAGTTAAAGTTCCGGGAAAAGACCCTATCGTCTTCGGTCACGTCGATGCTAAGAGAGCAGATGAAATACTTGAAAAGTATGTAATCAATAACGAACTTGTAGATGGTATCATTCCTGTCAACTACGAAATTATCGGATAATTAATTAATAAGGAGGACTTTATATGGCAAAAATCAAGACTCATGTGCTCTGCTGCGGCGGTACAGGATGTAAAGCATCTGCAGGTGAGGAGATTATTGCGAACTTTAAATCTATATTAGCAGAAAAAGGTTTGCAAGACGAAGTTCAGGTTATCAAAACAGGTTGTTTCGGATTCTGCGAAAAAGGACCTATCGTGAAAATGATGCCTGACAACACATTCTATACTCAGGTGAAACCATCTGACGTTCAAAAAATAGTTGAAGAACATATCATCAAAGGTCGTAAGGTTACTGACCTTCTCTATTTAGACCCCGAAAACCAACAACATGTTGCTGACTCTAAGCACATGGGATTCTACAAGAAACAACTTCGTATAGCTTTGCGTAACTGCGGTTTCATCAACCCTGAAGACATCGACGAATTCATCTCCCGTGGCGGTTATGAAGGTCTCGGCAAGGCTTTGACAGAAATGACTCCTCAAGATGTCATAGCTGAAGTCACAGCATCAGGTCTCCGCGGTAGAGGCGGCGCTGGTTTCCCAACTGGCGTAAAATGGGGTCTCTGCGCTAAGAACGAAGCTGACCAGAAATATGTCGTATGTAACGCTGACGAAGGCGACCCAGGTGCATTCATGGACCGTTCAATCATGGAAGGCGACCCTCACTCAATTATCGAAGCTATGGCAATATGCGGCTACGCTATCGGTGCAACAAAAGGTCTCGTCTACATCCGCGCTGAATATCCTCTCGCTATCGAACGCTTGCAGATAGCATTGGCTCAAGCAAGAGAATATGGTTTGTTAGGTCAAGACATCCTCGGCAGCGGCTTCGACTTCGACATCGAGTTACGCTACGGCGCCGGTGCTTTCGTATGTGGTGAAGAAACAGCTCTTATCCACTCAATGGAAGGTCAACGTGGTGAACCTACTTTCAAACCACCATTCCCGGCAGTATCCGGTTACTTGAACAAACCAACTAACGTCAATAACGTCGAAACATTCGCTAATATCCCAATCATCATCACTAAAGGAGCTGATTGGTTTGCTGGCATAGGTTCAGAAAAATCAAAAGGTACAAAAGTATTCGCATTGGCAGGTCAAATCAACAACGTAGGTTTGATTGAAGTCCCAATGGGAACTACACTCCGCGACATCATATATGAAATCGGTGGCGGTATCAAGAACAACCGTCAATTCAAGGCTGTCCAGACTGGCGGTCCTTCAGGCGGCTGCTTGACAAGCAAACACTTGGATACTCCTATCGATTACGAAAGCTTGATGGCTGCAGGTTCAATGATGGGTTCAGGCGGTTTGGTCGTCATGGACGAGACATCATGTATGGTGGCTATCGCCAAGTTCTATCTTGAATTCACTTGCGAAGAAAGCTGCGGTAAATGTTCACCATGCCGTATCGGTAACAAACGTATGCTCGAAATCCTCGACAAGATCACTAAGGGCAACGGAACAATGCAAGACCTTCAAGAATTACGTAACCTCGCTGGTGTTATTAAAGATACAGCATTGTGCGGCTTAGGCCAAACATCACCAAACCCAGTTCTCTCTACATTAGATAACTTCTGGGATGAATACGTCGAACACGTCGTCGACAAGAAATGTCGCGCTGGCGTATGTAAGTCATTGATGAGCTATGAAATTGATCCTGCTAAATGTATCGGCTGCGGTGCTTGTGCAAGAGTATGTCCTCAAACAGCAATCTCAGGCGAAAAGAAAATGGCACATCATATCGACAACCTCAAGTGTATCAAGTGCGGTGCATGTATTGAAAAATGTAAGTTCGGTGCAATCTCTATCAAATAATATTAGAAAGGAACATTAAAATGATAAAACTCACTATAGATAACAAACCGGTAGAAGTTGCAGAAGGCACAACCATTTTGAAAGCAGCTCGTCAGGCCGGCATCCACATTCCTACCTTATGTTATTTTGAATTGGCAGGAATGAATTTTGAAAACAAACCAGGCGGTTGCCGCGTTTGTGTTGTAGAAGTAGTAAAAGATTTTAACGGCAGACCACGTCGTAACCTCGCTCCAGCTTGCGCAACAGACTGCGTAGAAGGCATGGAAGTCTTGACACACTCACAACGCGTCATTAACGCACGCCGCACAGTCGTCGAACTGATCCTCTCCGACCACCCGACAGACTGTCTCACCTGCGCTAAGTCAGGTCAATGCGAGTTACAGAAATTGGCTCAGAATCTCGGTATCCGCGAAATTCCTTACAAAGGCGAACAATCAACATACCGCGTTGATATGTCACCTTCAATTATCCGTGACGTCGACAAATGTATCATGTGCCGCCGCTGCGAAAACGTATGTAACAACATCCAAAGCGTTGGCGCATTGTCAGCAGTGAACCGCGGTTTCAGCGCAGTAGTAGCTCCAGCTTTCGAACAAGATATGGTCGACTCACCATGCGTGATGTGTGGACAATGTGTTCAAGTATGTCCTGTAGGCGCATTGAGCGAAGTCGACGACACACGTAACGTCATGATGGCTATCAACGATCCTAAGAAGACCGTCGTCGTACAAACAGCACCTGCAGTGCGTGTAGCTATAGGCGAAGAATTCGGAATGGAACCAGGTACTATCGTAACAGGTCAGTTGGCTTCAGTATTACGTCAGCTCGGTTTCGACTACGTATTCGATACAGACTTCGCAGCCGACTTGACAATTATGGAAGAAGGTACAGAGTTACTCCAACGTATCGACAGATTCACAAAAGGCGACAAATCAGTTCGTCTCCCAATATTAACATCATGCTGCCCAGGATGGGTCAACTTCTTCGAACATAACTTCCCTGATATGCTCGACGTTCCATCAACAGCAAAATCTCCACAACAAATGTTCGGCGCTATCGCCAAGAGCTATTGGGCAGAAAAGATGGGCATCAAACGCGAAGACTTAGTAGTCGTTTCTGTTATGCCATGTTTGGCTAAGAAATATGAATGCAAACGTGAAGAGTTCTACGTAAACGGCAATCCAGATGTTGACTACGTTCTCTCAACACGTGAGTTGGCTCGTTTGATCAAACAATTCAACTTGGATTTGAAAGAAGTGGAACCACAAGATTATGACGATCCACTCGGCGAATCAACAGGTGCTGCTGTCATCTTCGGCGCAACAGGCGGTGTTATCGAAGCAGCTGCACGTACAGCATACGAATTGTTCACAGGCAAGAAATTAGAAAAGATCGACTTCACAGAACTCCGCGGTCTCGAAGGTATCCGCGACGCTTGGGTCGATTTCAACGGAACACCAATCCACATCGGTATAGCTCACGGATTGAAGAACGCTCGTACATTATTAGAAAGAGTACGCGAAGGCAAAGAACAATTCCACGCTATCGAAGTCATGGCATGTCCTGGCGGATGTATCGGCGGCGCAGGTCAACCTTACCACCATGGTAACAGCAAGATTATCAAGAAACGTTTCGATGCTACATACGAAGAAGACCGCAACAAGCCAATTCGTAAGTCACACGAAAATCCTTCAATCATCAAGTTGTATCAAGAATATCTTGGAGAACCATGCGGACATAAATCACATGAACTCTTACATACACACTATTTCGACAAATCAGACCATGTAGAGATTGGCGAATAAGAAGTGTTTATTGTTAAATGATTAAAATGTAAATATTATGGCAGTTATAAAATTATCAGAATCCAAGATAAACTTCGTAAAAGATATATGTAAATCTTTCAACAACGAACCAGGTGAAGTCATCAACGTTCTTCACAAGGTACAAGGAGAATTCGGTTATCTTTCAGCAGAAGTACAAGAATTGGTAGCAGAAGAATTACGCATCCCTGTAGCAAGAGTCTATGGCATCGTTTCATTCTACTCATTCTTCACCATGACTCCTAAGGGCCGCTTCCCGATCTCAGTATGTTTGGGTACAGCATGTTATGTTCGCGGCGCAGAAAAAGTCATCGACGAATTGAAACGTCAGCTCGCAGTACAAGTAGGCGGCACCACAGAAGACGGCAAGTTCTCATTGAACTGCTTACGCTGCGTCGGCGCATGCGGCTTGGCTCCTGTTATGATGATAGGCGACAAAGTCTATGGTCGCGTAACACCTGACAAGGTAGCAGGCATTCTCGCTGAATACAATAATTGATGCATAATTGGTAGAGACGTATCATATTACACCAATAAAAATAAACTATATGTAATTGGTGCGTGTCAAATCGAATTTGAAATTAAAAAAAAGGAGACCGTCTAACAAGTTTAGGCAGTCTCTTTTTTTGTATAATTATGTAATGTTGCCAAAGACAGTTTGGCGATAAGCTTGTAAATAAATGACAGTTAATGATATGGATATACTTTGATGGAATGTCTCCGTCAAAGTTTT
>JAZUST010000131.1:0-3619 GCA_045606865.1 Bacteroidales bacterium | reverse complement strand
TCAAGAACATTGTTACGAATAAGAATAATTTTTTCATTTAGATTTAATTATAGGTATTTACAATTTTAAAGACAAAAGGGTGAAGCATATACTCCACCCTCTATTATCATTATATGTCCATTATTGAACAGTCAATTTGTTTATTCTTGCTTCACCGTCAGCGACGACTTTCAAGAAGTAGACACCTTTATTAATACCAGAGATATTGAGTTGGTATTCGCCGTTTGCGGTACCGCTGATAATGACCTGACCCAAACTGTTAATCAGTTGGTAGTCATATTTCACTGCGTTGGTGTTGATGTTGATGAAGTCTTTGGCAGGATTTGGATAGATTGCGAACATCACTTCGTTTTCGTCTATACCGACTCCAATTTCAACTGTCACCATCATCGGCATAGCTTGACCATCAGCATAGACTGCAGTAACTGCGTATGTGTATGCTCCGCTTGCCAATTCAGAATCGACGTATGTTGTCTCTTCTGTTTCTGCTATCTGGATACCGTTACGTTCGATGATGTAGTTGACTGCAGAACCATCCCATGTGAGGGTTACCTGGTTCATATCGACAGCAGCTTCAAGATTTTCAACTGGATCGAATGTTTCTACTGAACCGCCACCGCCACAGTTAACAACAAATTCTGTATTGACGCCGCTGTTAGGTTCGCCGTTTGAGTTGTAGATCTCATCGCCGTCTTGATATCTGATGCTGTATGAACATTCGTCTGTCCAGTAGTTGCTGTTGACATTGAAGGTAACTGTTACCTTAATGCCAGAACCGACTTCCAAGACATGAGTTATGTTGTAACCATCTCCAAAGTCCAAAGTTTGTGAAGCATCGCCATTGTCGAATGCTAATGTCAGATTTGAACTGTTCCAACCGTCGCCGTAACTGTCGTTCAATATGAATTCGATGTTGCATGAATTTCTCAAAGTACCTGTACCAGTTGCTTCTATTCCATTGTCTGCTGTGAGTTCGAAGTTGAGTTCTATAGCTTCTGTAGCTGGGCATGAAGCTGCTACTGTTACATTGAATGTTGCTGTTCCAATACCGCTTGGATCTATTGTTCCGACTTCGAAAGTATCGCTTTCAAATGTTATGTAGTCGTTTGCTGATGCTTTAACAACAACGTTCTTTGCCTTACTATGACCTATATTTTCGAATTTAGCCATCACTGTCTGTGATTCACCTGGAACGTATGAACCAGCGAAGACAAACTCTTTGAAGTTAACAACAGGAGCATTTGCTGTAAGCTTGAATGTTGATTCCCATGTTTCGTTACCATCTGAACATGTAATCTTGAATTCTACTTTTTCTTGGTCTGGTACGTTTGGTGCTACTGAGAATGCAAATTCGTTGTTGAGTGATACAACTTCATTGCCGGCTATTGAAGCTATTGTTGCTGTAGCGTCTGAGATTGTAACATATTCTGACTCTGAAGAAAGTGTTACTGTTACATTTGATGTTGGGTCGTTACCGACGTTCTTGATGTCTATACTCAATGTGATATTTTCAGCACAGTCAATTTGACCGTCAGCTTGATTTAAATCGTGAGTGTCGTAGATTAAGAATGCACCATCGGCAGGGATAACGTCAACGTCTATAATTTCTGTGACTTTGTTATATCCAATAACTACAAGTTGTAATGCGCCTACATTATTTAATGCTTCGAACTCGAGTTGTGCAGAACCGTTTTCAATATAGGATGAAGCCAATACCTCGCCTTCTTTTGATAAGGTGGCGATACCGAAGTCTGTGTCAGCGTTAACTGTCAATGATGACATGCCGATAACAAGTGTTGAAGGGTTTGCTGCCACGCCCATTGATTCAGGTGCTTTTGTTCTCACCATCATTGACGGGTCGCCGAAAAGTAACCATGAGTTGTGTGTCTCACCTGCATCTTCTGGGCACATGTCAAGAACGAACATATTTCCGTTCAATGATACTCCTCCGAGTGTGTGTTTGTAACCTTCACGCCATTCTGTCAAGATTGCGTTCATCTCGTCTTGTCCGTACATCGGTGGTTGCCATGGTTGTGAAATCCATGAGAACATGCCGCCGACAGCACCTGTAGGTTCGCCTGTGGCTTCGTTGGTGGCGCGCATCCAGGCTTCCGCGAAACATTCCTGATAATCCAACTGTCCGTTGTTACATGCCACTGACCAGATGAATGAAAGTTTCTGGTCGTTGGTCAGCTGATGTACGTGGGTGTTGCTGAAGTTCGCTACTGCCCAGCCGTCTGGTGAACCGTGGTTCGTATAGTTGGTGACGCTTGCTCCGGCGTTGAAGTCGGTTATCATGTTGGCTGCTGTAGGATTGTTGACGTATGCGTAGTGTTGTGACATCTCGGTGATTGTGTAATGCATGAGAGTGTCGCGGATGTAGTCCATGTGTACGTAGTCAGGTTCGCCATAGTGACCTGAGCCTTCATCTGCTGCTACACCAACAGCTCTCGACAACCATGTGGCTGTCTCGTCTATTTCCTTTTCGTAATATAAGATCTTGTTGACCTGGTTTGTAGCGTCTTGTGATGAGACGACCGACAAACGTCCGACGAGGATTTCCTCATAATAGTCATCACCTTCCAACATGCCGTAATAGTTGTCTGACTTGACGGAATATGACATCGTGTATGGAGGCAGATTGTTGTATTCACCTACCAACAACAGATATGTGAAGTTCGGATGTTCATTGTAGTAGTTCTGTACGTATGTCTTCATCGCATCGTTGGTTCCTGTTTCTGAAACGCCTACCATTGTCGTTGGACGACCTGAGATGTTCTTCCATTCCACCAATGGTTGTATTGCGTCCATATATTCATCGACACAGATGATGAGCATCTCGCCTTCGTCGACCAAGAAGTCATATTTGGATTGGTTGGCGAAGTTGATGAAACGGCGTTCGTAAGCTGCCTTCGACTCAACGTTGAGTTTTATCTCGTCGCTTCTGCGTGACACTTTCTGGTTCTCACCGTTGTCGCTTACTTTCTTTACGGAGATGCGGAGGTCAGTATAGACGCGCAATGTCTTTGTCACAGGATTGTAGGCGTAAGGATAAACCATGAGATTCTGTCCGCGGAAGTCTCTCAAGATATAAGGTGCTTCCAATGATGCTTGTGTTGCTGGATAGAAAGCGTCTTGTTGATACATCTCGCCATAAACATATTCCACGTCAGCAGGATTAATCTGACGGCTGAAGTTACCCTTTGATGGAGCGACTTCAACGTTTTCGAAATCTACATAATTGGATTTCACGACGGATACTTTCATCTCAGCTCTGTCGCCGATAATCATTGAGATTGGATACATTGGAAGTTCAGGTGCGCCTTTGGTAAGCATCGCTGCCATATTGTCGCCGCTGATGACGACCTGCTTGCCGTTCGGTGTTTCTACTGATGTCTGGAAGAATCCCCCGACCTTGACATCGACTATGATTTCATCTTCTGAAGAAGAAACCAAGGTCTCCTGGATTTTCACTGGTGTGCTCTTGTCGACGCCCACCCATTCTTGTGCATAACCTAATGTTGATGCGATCAAGAACATTGTTACGAATAAGAATAATTTTTTCATTTAGATTTAATTATAGGTATTTACAATTTTAAAGACAAAAGGGTGAAGCATA
>JAZUST010000130.1:0-3844 GCA_045606865.1 Bacteroidales bacterium | reverse complement strand
ATATTACATATCCAGAATCTCTTTCCTGCATATTTTGTAATTGCATACATCAAACACCTTGTCTACAAAAAATCGTTCAACATTCTGACTGCTTTTTTGTTTTGCATTTTCGTTCACTCCTTTTTTTATAAAGCGGAACATAATTGTAAAATTAGAACCGTCAATATTCACATCATTTATTTGATTTGTCACTTTGACAAACTGAAATTTGTACATTTGTATCAATTGAATTTTATCATATTCTATGTAATTAACTTACCTTCAAAAGTTATTTCATAATAATTATCTTCAAAGTCATAAAGACATATTCTATCTTGTTTCAATAAAAACGCTGGCTCATTTCCTTGATACCTAACAAAAATATCTCTTCCTGAAAAAACCCATTTTACAATTAACTCTTCAGAAATTCTGTATATTTCCATTTCACCATACAAAATGTAATCATTCTCTAACGGATACACTTCAAACATGGTTCCCATCGGATTTATTCGTGTTTGTTTAGTGACAGAAACAGTTTCAGGAGAAAAAATACATAAGACATCATTCAGCATCATAAATAGTCCATCTCTATGTGGTGCAACAAATGACTCTACCGGTGTGTAATATGGTACAACCATCAATACCGTCTTAGTCTCTCCATATTGCTCAACTTCTACTTCAATAGATTTATTAAAATCCTTTTCTTCTATCACAATTACAGTATCATAATATTTATTATCTGTAGAATCAAAAGAATAGGGCGGTGCTTCTTTTATACAGATATTATATTCATTATAATTATATTTTTTTATATCTATCCCTCCCAACGTATTCTCTTCAAACAGAAAACTTCAAATCTTCGCGTGCTTTCAACTCTTCATAAAGCTGAAAGTTATCTTTCTCTTTCTGTTTTTGCAATTTGATGAACAATCTCAGAAAATCCATCTGAATCCGATTCTAATAAACCATGTGTCATATTTTCCATTATAAACATCTGCTTATATGGTGCGTTTACTTCTTCAAAATATTCCTGCGCCAATTTGTAATTCGTTTGATAATCCCTATCTCCATTTATGTTATAATAAGGCACTTGATAATCAGATCGTCCTATTAAAGAGAATGAAGCAAATTCTTCGGAAGCAAAGAAATCTAAATATACACTCATATCTCTTTTAAAATAATTTATCCAATCAACAATTGAATAGTTCGGATTAAATATTATGGTTGCAACTAAATTGTAATCAGAGCCATTCACCATCATGTCATAGCCATATTTTTGCATAATCGTATTTCTTGCGGTAATATGTTCCATCGTAACATTGTTAGGTGTTAATTGATTTACTAATTCTAGTGTTTCTTCATCACCATCAGCCCATAACATTGCCTCTTGTTTAAAGGCTTCCTCATTTTCCAAATAATCAACAAGCTGTCCTGTTCCAATAAAGCATTCATAATATTCTGGGTATTCAAGTACCAGATTTGCTCCGTAAATAGAACCCCATGAATGCCCAAGAATAGTAATTTTATCTTTCGAAAGGTAATTCAATATAAACTCTGTTACTTCCTTTCCATCTGTCATAAATAATTCACGTGTCAATACGATATTATTCTGTTCTGAATCATAGCTTTTTCCACAATTACGCTGGTCCCATGTTACCACAGTATATACATCTGCCCATTTTCTTGTGAATGCATAATCAATATCGCTGGTTGCTGAGCCTGGACCACCGTGCAAATACAATAGAACAGGATTATTTACATCCTCGCCATATATGTTAATCCACTGTTTTGTACCATTAACATCAACATACATTGATTCATTGATGCCATCTTCTGGTGTCTGATTGTAAATCGTCTTGCCTATCGCCCTAACAACCAAGAAACCAACAATCAATATCAATATGACGAGAGCTAGACCTTTTAATATTTTAAGTAGTTTGGGTTTTTTCTTCATTTCATCTCTCCGTATAATTCAAATTCATCTCTCAATATTTTTTGTGTGCCTCAAAAAAAGCTTATCTTACATAACCTTTTTTCCGTGCATAATCTCCAATGATAAAAGCTACTGCTATTATCAAGAGAATAAATATAGATAATACATCCCAGACATCAATCGCAGGTTCGCCAATCATTTTTGACAATGTAATATTAATCAAAAATGTAAACGGGATTGCAAACAAAAAGGTAATTCCTGTTGCTAGCAATTTTCGTTCCTTAAGCCGATAATACAAAATATAAATTATCCACAGAAATACAAGTGTAATAATTGACATAATTGCACCAATGCTGAATACCCCATTGACTTTTATCAAAATACTTAATATGTACATAAATGGTATAATAAGAATACTAATGGCAATCATTGATACCAAAACACCTTTTTTCCCTAACAATATAACAGGAAAAGATGCTATCCATGTAACCAAAACAGAACTAAGCACAATAAGTGACCATGTCAGTGATCCTGAAATAGCAATATCGCATATACAGCATACTAGAATGGCTATAACCATGGTAATTGTATATATTGTTGATATCACGGCATTCTTATTCATGTTATTCTCATCTTTTCGTTTCAATTCGATGAGATTTTCGTTAACTTTTTCCTCGTAATTATTCATTTCTATCCTCTCCCCACTTAATAGTTCATTGACCGTAACATCTAAAATATTGCAAAGTTCCAACATAATAGATGAATCGGGCATACATTTTCCTGTCTCCCATTTAGAAACAGCTCTGTCTGTGATGTTTAACTTTTCTGCTAATCGTGCTTGTGTCAAGCCTTTTTCTTTTCTGCAAATAGCGATAAACTTTCCTGTATCAATTTGATTCATTTCAATATGCCTCCTTTCATGCTACACTTTACAATCTTTATCAGTTCTTGTACACAAACTGTAAGTGGAATTATCAAACTCAACCATTGGTTGGGAGAGGTGTTGTGTTTGATAAATTCAGATTCATCTCTCTATATTACTGAAATTTGGACGTGCCTACCTATATATAGTGGCCAGTTAAACAATAAACATTCTCACAAGAGTATTCAAAAAATCATATAATCCGTGTCCAACGGACACACCTACATATCCACAGTCTTTAATTTTGTATTTAGAAAAGCCAAATACAAGACCAATGCCAAATGTGAATAACACCTGTACGACATTTCCATTAATGATATGCCACAAACCAAACAAGAAAGATGCAATTACTACACCCAGCCACTTGTGCTTTTCAAAGAAACTCATAAAGGTATCTTGCAAATATACTCGAAATACGAATTCCTCTACCGGACCAATAATTAACATATAGAACAGCAAATCATAGATGAGGACAAACCACGAAAAATCTGTATGATTTCCTATCAATGAAAAACCACAAAGAGCAGGTATAATGGCAATCGTAACGCTTAGAATAAGCGAAATTGTAACACCAATCCCATATTGATGCTTATTTTTGAGGTTAATATCGATTTTCATCCCTGCCATTTTCATTGCAATCCATGCAATAAGTCCATTCAACAGATTGAGGACTACTTGAGCTAGAATTTTAAATACACGTATGTCCATGTATTTAATGAATCTTGCACTGAATGTGACTGCACATATCATCGCAAGCGAACAACATAAAATAACAATATTTCTCTTTGTCAGCTTCATATTTCCTCCATAAAACTCAAATTTATATAACTCATTATATAGTACCCCAAAAATTTTCACAACAACATTTCTTTGACAGTTTTACAGCCCCTCCACAAAAAACTTACCTTTTTTATCCACACAAAAAATGCCCTATATCAGCCACTTAAACTGACATAGAGCACCTTATTTTTTCAACTCAACTATTCAATTTCTCAACTCGACCTATTAAA
>JAZUST010000129.1:0-12778 GCA_045606865.1 Bacteroidales bacterium | reverse complement strand
GAAGGTTTCACGTTAATTAACAGTAATATCGATTCTAACGGCGAGATGACTCTGAACATAAAAGCCGAGAATGACATAAATCCGAATGTCTTGATTAATTATCTTTCAGAAAAAGGAACAATCATTTCATATAGAGAACTGCTTCCTTCTATGAATGAGATTTTTATTAATAAAGTTAATGGTTTAGAGTGTAGAGTGTAGAGTAGTTGAAAGTTCATAGTTCATAGTTTATAGTTCATAGTTTATAGTAGTTGAAAGTTAATAAAATCCATAATAAAAAAATTTTCAGATTCTCAGTTTCTCAGTTTTTCAGATTTAAAAATTCTGTTGACCGTTGACTGTTGTCTGTTGACTTAAATAAAAAGGTATGAGTAATTTTAGTGTAATATTAAAACGCGAATATTTATCGAGAGTAAAAAAACGCAGTTTCCTAATCATAACATTCTTAGGACCTTTATTCTTTGCCGCATTGATGATAGCTCCATCCTTGATGATGATGAAGTCTGACAGCATGGAAGCGAAGAAAACCATCGCCGTTTTAGATGAGACCGGCTGGTTCGACGGCAAGTTTGAAAACACCGACATAAACACATTCTTATATACAAACACTGACGAGAATATCGACACTCTCAAGAAGTTGATTTTAGAAGGAGTTTATGATGCTGCCTTATACATTCCGGCAACAGAACTGAACGTCCCTACGAATGCCAAGTTGTACAGCAACAAGCAGATTCCTATGTCGTTGAGTTCATACATCAAGAGTGAGATGAAGCAGGAGGTAGAACACAGGAAACTCCTCGCCCACGGCATCGACCCTAAGATAGTAAAATCGGTGAACACAAGCATCAACATATCTACCATTCGCATGGACGAAGAAGAAGGCGAGAAAACAAGTTACGCCGAGTTGGAATCTATCATCGGGCTTGTACTCGCCATAGTTGTTTATTTCGTGATATTCCTTTTCAGCAATCAGGTTTTGAGAGGCGTCATCGAAGAGAAGAGCAACCGTATCATAGAAGTCATCATCAGTTCTGTAAAACCATTTGAGTTGATGATGGGAAAAATCATAGGTATCGCATTGGTAGGTCTCACGCAATTTTTATTATGGATAGTCCTGACGATAGGGATATATCTCGTGGCAAACGGAATCATATTAGGACCTGAAATCATGTCACCATCGGGAACTGTCATGACGGAAGAGATAAGTCAGATTGTGGATACAACACAAGGTCAAGACATCATGCTTGAAGTCGTAAGTATGATAGAATCAATCAACTTCAAGGCTATATTGATAACTTTCTTATTCTACTTCGTATTCGGATTCTTATTATACGCGGCACTCTTCGCAGCAGTAGGCGGCATGGTTGACAACGAGACCGACAGCAATCAATTCGTAACGATACTCTCAATGCCGTTGATTGTCGCCATCGTATGCTCAACAGCCATGATAAACAACCCCGACAGCGGATTAGGAATATGGCTCTCAATGATACCGTTCACCTCCCCTGTCTCCATGATGATAAGAATACCTTTCGGCGTACCATATTGGCAGGTTGTGGTGTCATTATTGATATTGGTATTGACCTTCGTCTTCATCACCTGGATTGCCGCCAAGATCTACAGAACCGGCATCCTGATGTACGGCAAGAAACCAAATTTGAAAGAGATTTGGAAGTGGCTCAGGTATTGAAACTGAGAATCTGAAAATCTGAGAAATTGGTTTAAGGTTTAATGCTTAAGGTTTAAGGTTGGATTTAGATAAACTATTAAACTTAAAAACTCTTAACTATAAAACTACTTTAAACTTTAAACCTTAAACTTTAAACTAAAAAAAATGGACGAAGTCTATTGACCGCTGATTGCTGATTGCTGATTGCTAAAAAACTCAATGCACAAACCATTAAAAATATTATCAATTCTAATATTACTGCTGACTGTATCATGCGGTCACAGGAATGAAACTTTGCGTCTGTTGGAGAAGGCGCAGAACTGCGTCGAGACATCACCCGACAGCGCATTGTCGTATTTAGACTCCATCTTCTTGGCAGAGAAATTCCTCAGCAAAGAAAACTATATGGAATATATCATAACCAACGTACAAGCCAAACATAAAAACCACAAAGACATCAAAGACGACACCATCATCTTTGAAGCAAAACGCTATTTTACAGGAAAGGCTCATAGCTCAAAGTTCATTGCCTATAGCTATCTCTACAGCGGCTGCGTTTATGACGAAAGACAGGAATACGACAAAGCTATAAACGAATATAACTATGCTTTCCATGCGGCTGAACTAATACAGGATTCTCTCTTGATGTTCAGAAGCATCTCTTACATAGCAAACATATACAGCAAAGAAGATTATTACGACAAGGCTTTAGAAAAACAACTGCAATCTATCAACTATATAAACAAAGACGACAAAGAAAAGTTAGCCGGTTCTTACGCCAACATCTCAAGAATACATCTCATTTCTCTCAACAACGACAGTTCCATCTATTATATTGACAAAGCCATGGATGTTGTTGCTGATACCGACAATAAACAATTATTATCATACGTATATCAAATCGCACACGTAATTTATAAAGAATGTAAAAAATATGATGAAGCAAAGGATTTTCTGAGACTGTCAATGGAAACAAATGAAGATTCATCGGCAACATCATTATATTATCTGAACTTAGCTGAATTATATCTTGAAACAGGCGAACAAGATTCTACAAAAAGATATACACACCTACTAATAAACAAAACAGATAATGTGAACGACAAGGCATTCTTGGCGAGCTCGTATGGTTTTCTTTCAGATTATTATTCATCGGTCAACATGAACGACAGCGCCTTATATTATCAGGACAAGCTCACGAGAATCATCGACAAGATTAGGGAAGACAATATGAAGCAGAACATATACGAAGTTGAAAAGAAATACGATTACGAACGTCTCAGCAACAATTACCATAAAAAACTCAACAGCCAGTTCAAACTGATAATAATGATGTTGACTATTGTCATCGTTCTCATAATCACGATTTCATTACTCATCATACGCAAGAAGAAAAACGAGATATATCTTATAAGAAAGAACGAGCAGATTGCCATAGAGATGAACAATCTGAAAAACGAATTCCATCTTCTTGAAGATCTGAACAGCGGCATCAAGTCGTCTGTCGATAACATACTGAAACAAAGAGCCAAACTTATTGTAAAAGTCCATAATGCGGAGAAGAAGCATAAATACGACGACAAGAGTGTCATCAACGAGCTGAAGATCCTTGTTTTTGGTTCCTTCAACAAGACCGGACTTAAAGCCGCCGTCGATTTGGTTGAGAACACATATCCGAAACTGCCCGCAATGATCAAGAAGAATTACGGCAGCTTAAACGAGACCGAATATAATGTATTCCTATTGTCGTTGCTTCCGCTCAGCAGCCGCGACATCGCCAATCTGATGGACTTAGGCGAAAGCTCCGTCGCCAAGTCACGCACCAACATCAGAAAGAAAATAGGAGCCGAAGGCTACGGAAGCGACATCGGCGATTTCATTTTGGAGAGATACTATAGTAAGGTCGCAAAGTCGTAAGGTCACAAAGTCGCAAAGTACCCTGCGACCCTGCGACCCTGTGACCTTGCGACCCACAAAAACTTAGAAATCCCTCCCCTCCATCTCTCATCATAAACCATTGATAAGCAAAGTATTTAAAGCAAGAAACTTTTCATCAGCATCAAATAAACTTGGAAACGGCATATAGGCGTCTCTAAGTACATTATTATATGCCCTACTTTTGCGGAGAATTTCAAATTTAATTTTTATGAAAAAATTATTGCTTACGATTATGGTCTTCGTGTTCGGGATGAACATGAACGTCGCAGATTTATCAGTTAAGAAAAACGAAGGTGACAAACTGCCGATTCTATTGAAAGGGAGTATGGCAAAAGACTTGTCTTTAGAGGTGAAGACCCTATAGAAATATATCTTCATACCTCCACACTTCTCATTAATTTCAATGCTTCATTAGGAGAATTGAACATCACTATTGAGAACGAAAACGGAAACATCGTGTATAGTTCAACAACCAACACTTCTCTCCGACTTGTTTATATAATACCTATAAACAATCTTCCTACAGGAGATTACAATATTATAATAGAAAACAACGACGGCAGTGCCGAAGCAAGTTTTAGAATAGAAAGATAAAATTAGCTGTCAGCCAAAAAAGAAAATCATTAACTAAATAAAAATAGAATTATGAAAAATTACATCAAAATCGCAACATTATTTGTTGCAGCAGCTATTTCGGTAGCAGTGGTTTCATGTCAGAAGGACAAGGAAACAGAAAACGAAAATCAGGTCGTAACAAAATCAGCGAACGACGAATCAAGAGAATTGTTGAACCGCATCTACGCTTTCCAGGAGCTTCGCGACAATGTAAGGTCGGGAGCTAAATCGGGCGAGAGCATGACATTAGAACAGTTGCGCGACGACATCGACCTCACGTTCAATTACGAACACAGCCAGCATGCGACACCATTTGCAAACGCATCTTTAGACACCTTCTACGTAAGAATGCCACAAGTGGATGCAAACGGCAACGTCTCAGCGACAGAAGCTATCGCAACCTACAACGCTTTTGAAACAGAGTTGGCAGAACTCATGGCAGGTGTCGATGATGATTCAAATCTCGCCAAGAACTTCAGCATCAAGTTCCCTGAAACAGGAGCCAAGAGCGGAGACGCTATTGAAGTCGTGTTCACGAGAGGAGCTGAAGGTGAAAAATATCCTTGGTTCGCACCGTTTGAAGAAGGAGACGATTTTATTTGGGGAGAAATGGGTGGCTATTGCGATCCAGACCCTACGGCACGTATAACAGATGCAGCGAATGAATTAACAAGGTTGTTTCAATTTAAACCTGACGCTGAACATGAAGGAATGAGATATACGACCTACAATGTAGAGTACAGAATGATTAAGCCATATGATGATAATATTTACTTGTCAGATTACACATATTACGAGGATACTACATTGATTTGTCCTGACTATTGGTTATTCCTTGCCTTTGGAGAATTTGAGAAAGAACCTTGTGTCTATCATGATGAAATGAATTGTTACTATAATAGCATTTGGCAGAAAACAGAATATATTAACGGCATATTCCATTATGGGCAGAAAGGTTCTCCGTATTTCGAATGTACGGTAACTCCTTGGTGGTTATTTGGACCGGGAAAAAGAAGTGTTAGATTGTGGACACTTGAAATTACATATGCCCATTATGTATGGTTAGGTACTGCAAATAATACAAACAACGTTGACTAATATGAAAGTGTATTGGCGATTATGTTTAGTTTCATTGTTCTTGTTCTCCATGGGCAATGAAGCTTTCTCCCAAGAATGGGAATATCTGAAAGAATACAGCTCATCCGACAACACAGAGTTTTCATTCTGGGAAACGGTGGAATTATCTGACGGTAATATATGCGTTACTTCTCTTGAATACATCTACAGAAGTGGGATGGGTGATTTCTATTCAGGTCATCCCGCTATCATGAAAATATCCGCTGATGGGAAATATCTGTGTAAGAATAATTTTTTCAAAGAAGGTTACATGACAGAATCTGCTCCATATCTTTTTGAAGATGAGAACGGACATCTACACGCTCTTACCACATATAGTCCTGAGCATGATTATACGTGCGACTATTATTTTCAAAACTTTGACAATCCACCTTCCGAAGCAGTTATAGTCCTTTATGAATTGGATGATGATTTGAATGTTACGGAATCTCACGAACATAGTTTCCCAATAGATACATACGAATGCGGAAATGCTCAGTGGCAGTATATGCCTAACGAACATAGCGGTCATATTTTCCTTTTTTCCGCATTCGAAGATGAGGGTGACATAATAGGTGCATATTTTAAAACAGTTAGTCTTGACAGTAATAATCCGAGAGGTTCCGACTCTTTGTTCTTTTTCAGAATGAACTTTGATGGAGAAATATTGAACAGAAAAGGATATGAAGCATGGAGTCATGGTAATGCAGTTTATGAATTCTCATTTCGCAGAAACCAAATTATAAAAACTGATTCTCATTATATCTTGTACAAAACGGGGGTTCATACTGAAGGTGCGTCAGGTAACGGGGAAGTTTTGTATTATGATAAAGACTTCAACCATATTGCGACTCGATTCATAAAACATCCGGGATATGTCAATGAAGTCCTAGATGCTGAAAATATAGAAAATGTATCCGTTGTAAGAACAAACCTTAACACTACACTTTTGGCTACGACAGCAAAATCTGTTGATAATCCAAATCATTA
Source organism: Bacteroidales bacterium (assembly GCA_045606865.1). Taxonomy (GTDB): domain Bacteria; phylum Bacteroidota; class Bacteroidia; order Bacteroidales; family F082; genus Limimorpha. The sequence continues at coordinate 6,450 of JAZUST010000129.1, read as the reverse complement.
TCTGTATGACGATAACAGGTTATACGAATTTGATGATAACCTGAATAACTCATCAGACTTCCTGCCAATAGACAACTATATAGAAAGAGGCGAACCGACCACAAGGGACATTCAGCCTATTCTCAATGCTGTTGATATGGCAGATGATAAATCCATTTATTATGCGTATCACATGGACTTAGGAGATGACAATCATGACTCATGGCTTGTGATAGAGAGATTTGATATGAATATGGATGCGATGATGACGGTATATTACGATGTACATGATGAAACAGATAATATATTGACTTATATCAGGTCAATTAAGACAGCAAAAGATGGAGGTCTTTTCCTCACTGGCTATGCTCGTGATCTGGCATCTGATGTGTGTTGGATGGTGCTTACTAAATTCAATTCATATCTCAACATCGAAGAAGCTCACGTTCATAACCTGCATCTTGCTGTCGCTTATCCTAATCCGGGCGGAGATGTTTTGAATATAAGAACTTCGTTAAGAGACTGCACATTGCAGGTTTATGATATGCAAGGAAGAATGGTTCATCAGCAAAAAATTACAGATGATGTAACAAGCGTAGATGCTTCGGGTTGGCAAAGAGGAACTTACGTTTGGGAGTTGGTAACGGAGAACGGGAACGGGAGCAGGATTTTGGAGAGCGGGAAATGGGTTAAGTAGCCCTGTAAGGGCGTAAGATAATCGGCAGGTGTGAAGTGCGATAGCACGGAACGCCTGCTAAAAAACAACCAGATTCCATCATAGCACCGTAGGTGCGACAGAGAAAATTAAAATTAGCTGTCAGCCATCAGCTATCAGCAGTCAGTTCAATGCTCATAGCAAAAAAAACATGGACAAAGTCTGTTGTCTGTTGTCTGTTGTCTGTTGACAACCGAAGGCTTGGAATTGAAAGTTGAATATTGAAAGTTGAGGAGGGGAAGTGGGTTAAATAGAATCTGAGAATTTTTGGGAATCATAAAATCAGAATTGCTATATTTGCAGAAGTTTTCTGATGTGGATGATTTAAAAAACAATTAAAAAAATACATTCATTATTATAATAACGATAGAAGCAAATTGAAATTAAATGGTAAGAGTCCGGTAAAATACCGAACTCTTTATACGTAAACTATTTTATTAATCAGTCCAACTTTTGGGTACAGATCATTTTAATTATCTATTTTTATATGAAAGAACAAGCACTGTAACTCCAAACTAAAAGGATTTGGATTCAGAGTATTCCTTCGGCAACGAAGAATATGCAGTAAGTCAGGCGATATGAAACCTGATTTAAAAGCAATATTTTCAATTTTCCATCTTTAATTATGCCTTAAGCCATTCGTGTTTTGCTACGCTATAGATAGGTAGGAATGGGATAAGGATAGGAGTCTTTTTGATGTATTTCTGGAACTCAGGGTCGTTGCCGTAAGTGACGGCTTGTCTCATCTCGAGACGACGAGCGCCGCTGAACATCACATAGACGATGCCGATATAACCGATAGCGGCTACAATCCATTGCCATGCTGAACATGAAGCACCGAGGCATACTACGAATGAACCTGTCCATATCACCAACTCGCCTAAGTAGTTGGGACAGCGTACGATTCTGTACAATCCGGTATCGACATATCTCTTAGGATTCTTTTTCTTGGCGGCTTTCTTCTGTGCGTCGGATGCTGCTTCTAAGATGACACCTATCGCCATGAGTGCTGCACCTATCCAAGCCCATAACTCGTTGACAGATACACCGTCGGCGGCGTTAGCGAGGTAGAATGCCACAGGACTTACCTGACCTACATAGAGAAGAGCGCAGAAAATCCATACTGTGATGACGACGAAGAGAGGTTTTTTCTTGGCTGCATCAGGACCGTAGAGAATCTTCTTGTACTCGGCAGATCTCTTCTCGCGGGTGGCTAAGTAAAGACCGAGACGCATTCCGAAGATAAACATGACGACGCACAACAATGCTGTCGGGATTGTGAGTACGTCACGGAAGATAATGGCGATGGCGATTGCTAAAGCTGATACGCCGAAACCATAGCCGAGGCTGAAGAAATAGATGAAATAAACCCATCCGAGAGCCGAGACGGCTAATGACACTAAAAGTAAAATTAAAAGATAATGCATAATGTTATTTTTTTTTAAGTTTATTGTTTATAGTTAATAGTTTAGAGTAGTTTTAAAGTTTAGAGTTTATGAGTTGATAGTTTAATGGTTTATTGAGATATAACCTTAAACTTTAAACCTTAAACAATAAATCTACATTTTTGATTGCAAATATTGTAATATTTTTAAAATGTTGTTAAGTTTTTTTGAAAAAAATATCGCTTTATATTTCTTTTTGAACATGAAGTAACGCATCTGTGTCGGCTAATTTTCAATTTTCAATTACATCCTTCGTATCTGGTTCGGAAAAGTTTACACAAACCTTTTTTTTTACTTTTACGGATTTCATTCCTAAAAAGTTTCAAAAAATCAGGAATCAATTCCTAAAAAGTTTTATTTTTGCAAAAAAATATTTCTTATGATTAAAAGAATTGTGTAGTCGATGCATATCCTGACTCAGACTATTATGTCGTTACACCAATAAACATTGAAGATTTTCTTTTAACTTAGAAGATAATTTCCATACCTTCACTAAGCATTTTTTATTAAATTTGCAAAATAATATTATTCACAGTGACAGATATTTTAAATGGTTTAAATAACCCTCAAAGAGAAGCAGTTACAACTGTCGAGGGTCCGGTTATGGTTATTGCAGGTGCAGGATCAGGCAAGACGAAAGCCCTCACCCACCGCATCGCCTATATGATACAGGAAGGCATCAATCCTTTCTCTATCATGGCTCTTACCTTTACTAACAAAGCCGCCAAGGAAATGAAGGATCGTATCATGAAACTCGTCGATCCTCACGCCGCTCGTAACGTATGGATGGGAACCTTCCACTCCATCTTCGCTCGCATCCTGAGAATAGAAGCCCAATATCTCGGTTTCACTCCAGATTTCACGATATACGACACCGACGACTCCAAACAACTCATCAACGCCATCTTAAAAGAACGCGAGTTAGACACCAAGGCTTATCCTGCAAAATATATCTTACATCGTATCTCGATGGCGAAGTCGGCTTTATATACTCCCGAAGATTACTGCAACAACTTCGAGATTCAACAGCAGGACGTTAGAGCCAACAAACCGCTCATCGGCGAGATCTTCAAGACATATAACAACAGACTGCAACGCGCCAACGCCATGGATTTCGACGACATATTATTTTATACCAACGTATTGCTGCGCGACTTCCCTGAGATTCTCTATAAATACCAACAACGTTTCGAATACATCCTCGTAGACGAGTATCAAGATACGAACTACGCGCAATATCTGATTATCAGAAGAATCGCGGCGATGAGAGAAAACATCTGCGTTGTCGGTGACGACGCTCAGAGTATCTACGGATTCCGCGGCGCTAACATACAAAACATCCTTAACTTCAAAAACGATTATCCGGAACAACGTCTCATCCGTCTCGAACAAAATTACCGTTCGACAAAGACAATCGTCAATGCAGCTAACAGCGTGATTGATCATAACAAAGACCAGATCAAGAAAAAGGTATGGTCTGATAAAGAAGAAGGCGAACTCATCACAGTGTTACGCGCCACTTCCGACAACGAAGAAGGAACTCTCGTGGCAAATTCCATCTTCGGATATAAGATGTCGCGACAACTCAACAACAAGGATTTCGCCATCTTATATCGTACCAACTCACAATCACGTTCTTTGGAAGAAGCTCTCAGAAAACAAGACATACGTTACAGAATCTATGGCGGACTTTCATTCTACGACCGTAAAGAAGTGAAAGACCTCCTCGCCTACTTCCGCGTCGTGATAAATCCGCATGACGAACAGGCGTTGTTGCGTATCATCAATTATCCTGCGAGAGGAATCGGGAAGACAACGATAGAACGTCTGATGGTCGTTGCCGACGAACGCAAGCAAGCTATATGGGACGTCATCGCTTCCGACGAAGAACCGATGCCAAAAGATTTCAACAGTGGCACAGTGAGCAAACTACGTAATTTCGCCACCATGATAAAGAGTTTCCAGACGCTTCTCAACAAGCAGAACGCCATCGAACTCGCGAAACATATATGCAACACCGTCGGCATAATAAAAGACTTGAAAGAAGATGACACACCGGAAGGATTGTCACGCGTGCAAAACATCGAGGAACTTCTCAACGCCATTATGGAATTCTCCGACAAGCAAGTCGATGAAGTGACTGGCGAACAGAACGAAGTGACATTGAACAAATTCATGGAAGATGTCGCACTTCTCACCGACCAGGACAAGAAAAACGACGAAGACGACGACTACGTCACATTGATGACAATACACAGTGCCAAAGGCTTGGAGTTTCCTTACGTTTATATCGTAGGTCTTGAAGAGAATCTCTTTCCTGGCATTCAATCGTTAAGCACACGCGAAGATCTGGAAGAAGAGAGACGATTGTTCTACGTAGCGTTGACGCGAGCCGAAACGAAATTAGTTCTCAGTTATGCCGAGAGCCGTTATCGCTGGGGAAATCTCACATTGAGCGAGCCGTCACGTTTCATAGAAGAAATAGACCAGTCGTTGATAGAGAGGACAAGAAAAGCATCTTTCAGAGGAACATCGAGTTTTGACGAAGGAATCAACTTCAGCAATCCGTTCTCAAAAAGTTTTCAGACACGTAGAGACGTCACCCCAGTGGCGTCTAACACGACAAAAGAATTTCAGAAGAGAACGTCGCAACCAAGCAACGCCACACCTATCAACACACCGAAGAACAACAATTCGGACTTCGTCGCTGCCACACCAGACGAGATTGATGAAGGCATGAGAGTTCTGCATCAGAAGTTCGGACAGGGAACCGTGATGAAAGTAGAAGGCATCGGTCCGAACAAAAAAGCGACAGTTCTCTTCGACGAGTGCGGAAGTAAGCAATTAATGCTTAAATTTGCAAAATTGAATATTTTGAAATAAAACATAATTTCTATTTAAACGTTAAGTTATCATAACGCAAGACTAATGGATAAAGAAGGATTAAAATACAACACAGAGCGTGAGAAACTTATCATCTCTGAATACGGACGTAACATACAGATAATGATAAAACATCTTTTAGAGATAGAAGATAGGCAGAAGAGAACCGAAGCAGCTCATTTCATTGTGAGCGTCATGGCGCAGATGAATCCGCAGGTCAAGGAATCTAACGATTACGTACATAAATTATGGGATCACCTTCATATTATTTCCGACTATAAATTAGACATTGACGGACCTTTCGACCCGCCACAACAAGGCGTAATAGTAGCCAAACCGGAACACGTGGGTTATCAGAAGCGCAACATAAAGCACGGACATTACGGTTTCTACACGAAAGAATTGTTGAAGGAAATAGAGAAGATTGAGGAAGAACCTAAGAGAAACGCGCTCTTACTTGCCATGGCAAATCAGATGAAGAGAGATTACCTCAACTGGAACCGTGAGACTGTCAACGACCTATTGATTCTTGACGATTTATATAAATTATCTGACGAAAAATTCGCCATGCCGATAGACACCAAGTTACTCGCCACAAACGAGATTCTCAACAAGGTACCTTCAGCACAGCCACAGCAGAACGCCAAGAAGAAAAAGACCAACAACAAGAAACAGCAACCTGCGAAGAAACAACCGAATCCTAACAGACCGAATAAGAAAAATTGACACCTTTTTAGAATCTGAGAAACTGAGAATCTGAAAATCTGAGAAGTTTTTTTTAGAATCTGAAAATCTGAGAATCTGTGACTTTTCCTGAAATAAGTTTATGTAAAAAGTAAAGTTATTTCAGGAAAAATTATGATTATATCTTTAGTTCACTCCAAAACACCCTTCAATAAACGATATGCCAACCTCAGAATTTTTCAAAGCTAACATTGACGTCATCGGATTTGGGAATACTTTGAAAGTTCTTCCGTCAATTGAATACTCACTTACATTATTAAAAAAGAATGTAAATGGAGAACCAGTATCAAATACACACTGTTTATTACCTAAATCAGTCTCAACCGTAACTAGGATGTGATTGTTAATAATGTTAAATTTCATATTAGTTATTGTTCATTTATTTAACGTGAGTTCGGTATAAAATAATTAAAAAAAGAATAACATAACGATATTATTTACATCTTTAAAGTGCTTATAAAAAGAACAAAACGTTATGTTATACGACAACAAAGTTATTGAATTTTTTCTATATGGCAGACGACTTCTGCAAGTTTATTTTAATTTATTACTGTCCGATAAAAAAATAAAAGCAATAAAAAATTAGGGCTGTTTCCATTTGCAGGATTCAGCCCTTTTTCCTGACTTCGTCATTGCGTACCCCAAAATTCTTCATCGAATAATTTTTCGATAGCCTTGTGTCGT
>JAZUST010000128.1:0-18857 GCA_045606865.1 Bacteroidales bacterium | reverse complement strand
GTATCTAAAAAGATAACAGCAAGTGCCACAGAAAATTACCGCTCTCAGGAGCAAGGGTGAAAACGTGAGGTAAGAGCTCACGCGAATCGATGGTGACATAGGTTCGGGGTAAACCTTATGGGCTGCAAGACCAAATATACCGACGCTGAGGGCTGCTCGTCCAAGTCGGGAGGGTAGGTTGCTTGAGTCTTCCGGCAACGTAAGACCTAGAGAAATGACAATCACCTTGGAAACAAGGAACAGAATCCCGCTTATGCTTTTTCTAAAAAAACGGAGTCAAATTTGACTCCGTTTTTTTATTACATCGCAATTTTTTTCGTAACTTTGGCGTTTAAAATTTGTTTAAACTTTATTATCCAATTATTATATAAAAATATGAAATCTACATTCAAAAATTTCATCTTTTCCGCATTACTGACATTAACAACACTCTCTGCATCAGCACAGATGTATATCAACCAATATGAACCACAAGCCACTTTTGAAAGAGGATTGTTGCTATTTGAAAATCGACATTATGCATCGGCATTGGAATGTTTCGAGAATTATCTTATGATGGTAGATGATAAAAACGACGCCAACATTGTTATGGCAAAATATTACGAAGCAGTGTCGTCGCTATTTCTCGGCAACAGCAAAGGCGAGAACAAAATCATAACTTTCGTTAAAGAAAACCCAACCCACCTGATGGCAGAACACGCCAACTTCTTATATGGCAACACTTTATTCAACAACAAGAAATATCGTGACGCTTTAAGAATTTACAACAAAGTAGATAGAGAAAGTCTAAACGAAGAAGAAAGATACGAATATGAGTTCAAGAAAGCTTATTGCTATTACCAGACAAACGACATCGAAAAAGCCGAACCTATCTTCGAAGAACTTACAATGAGCGACAATCCATATCGCGATGACGCACGCTACTATTACGCGCACATCCTATACATAAACGAAAATCATGATGAAGCCTTAAATTATTTTAACATCCTTAAAGAAGATGAGAAATACAAAGACATCGCCAACACATACGTACTTCAAATCAACTTTGAGAGAAACAACTATTCAGAAGTACGTCAGAATGGTGATGAAGTCTTAAACAAATCCAAGAAAAAACGCAAGTCTGATGTCGCTTTAATGCTAGCAGAATCGTGGCATCAACAAGGCGACTATGAAAAAAGTCTTGAATATTACAACATCGTCATGGAGAATTCAAACCGTAAATTACCCAGAGAAGTCGAGTTTAAGATTGCCTTCTGCATGATGAAAACCAACAACTTTGAAGGAGCAATAGAACATTTCGCCAAAGTGACTGACATCAACGACGAGTTAGCTCAATATGGTTCATATTATATGGCACAATGCTACACCAACACCGACCAAGACAAATTTGCCAGAAACACATTCTTCAAAGCGTACAAAATGAACTACAACGACAGCATAAGCGAAAATGCTCTTATTAATTATGCCATCTTGAGTTTCATTCCCGGCATAGACCCTTTCAACGAGACAGTAACAGTTTTGAACGAGCACATCAAAAACAACCCTAATTCCAATAACATCAACGAATTGCAAGAGGTTACAATTCATATACTCCTCAATTCCAACGACTATAACGCCGCCCTAGAATGTATGGAGCAATATTCAGAACTCACACCCGAACTTAAAAAGATACAATCGGAATTAACATATAGCGCAGGCATTCAACAATATAAAGAAGGTAATTACACCGAATCCATAAATTATTTTAAGAAATCTACACAAATAGAAGCATTATTCTGGATGGCAGATGCATATTACCAAACGAACGATGAAAACAAAGCGTTACAAACATATCATCAATTCATCAAATCACCAAAGGCAAGTAATTCTGATGTTTATCCTCTTGCATACTACAACTTAGGATATATATATCACAACAGAGGCGATTTCAACAACTCGTTAATTAAATTTAAGGAATTCATCAATTATGACAAATCATCAGACAATATAAAACAAAGTGACTCATGGATGCGTATCGGCGACGGATATTTCATTCAACGTCAATATAACGATGCGATTACGGCATATAGCAACGCTGTAAAAACCGACAACAAAAACATAGATTACGCATATTACCAACAAGCAATGGGTTACGGAACACTTGGCAAGATTAACGAAAAAATCAATTGTCTCAACATCATAACAACCAGATATCCCAAATCATCATTCTACGACAAGGCATTGTATGAAATTGGCATGGCATATCTCAGCACCAACGACAACCGCTCTGCAATAGCAGCATTCGACAGAGTAGTAAAAGAGAAACCAAGGTCTTCTTTTGCTCGCAAGTCTCTCATGAAAATAGGTATGATTTATTACAACAACAACGAAAACGACAAAGCATTAGAAAACCTTAAAAACGTTGTCGCACAATATCCTAACACAGAAGAATCGAGAGAAGCAATAAATATCATCAGCAACATCTATCGCGACAAAAACGACATCCAATCATATTTCGATTACATTGAGAAAAACAATCTCGCCGTGATAAGCATCGACAAACAAGACTCATTATCTTACGCTACGATACAAGACTTCTTCGCAAAAAGAAATTATAACGAAACGCTTAAAGGCGTCAAACAATATCTTGACAAATATCCAAATGGCGCATATCTTCTTGACGTTCATTATTATGCAATGAAATCGCTAGAAAGCACAAACAATACGGACGAGATACGTCAACACATCGAATATATCATAAATCAACCGGATAACGATTACACCGACAACTCACTCCTTCTGATTGCCAGAATGGACTATGATGCCGAAAACTACGTCTCATCAGCAGAATATTACAACAGACTTATCGACATAACAGAAAACCAAGACATTATGCTTGAAGCAACAGAAGGATGCATGAAGTGTTATTACTTCAACAAACAATACTATTCCGCCATCGAAAAAGCAAACAAACTTCTTGTTATGACAGATATCAACAGCAATCAAAAAATACAGGCAAATTACATCTTAGGCAAATCACATTTCGATAGTAAGGATTACGAAGAATCCTTAAAATATTTTAATATTTGCATGGGATTAGACAAGACGGAAATCGGTGCGGAATGCGGATATTACGCTTCATTATGTTTATTTAAATTAAGCAAATATGACGAAGCAGAAGAGAAAGTGTTCGATGTTTCAGAGAATTACAGCAATTACATTTATTGGACAGCTCGTTCTTTCATCGTTTTAAGTGATGTTTATGTATCTAAGAATAACGATTTCCAAGCAAAAGAAACATTGAAGAGTGTTATCGACAATTATCCAAAAGACGAAGCGAACTACAACGACGTAGTCAAGGAAGCACAAGACAAATTAGACATCATCAATGCCAGAGCAAATTAATTTAAGGAGGATTAGAAATGAAAAAAACAAATATAGTTGCAACACTGATTTTATTATTTGTCAGCACTTTGTTACATGCACAAAGTCACAACGAAGAAATAACGGTAGAAGGTACTTTCACTCCCCACATCAAAAAGTCTGAACGCATATTAATCAATCCCGAATTGCCGAAACACGAGTTCAACATCCCAGACTATCAGGTCAACACAAAAGACTTCTTCTACAACTACACACTTGATTTAGAACCTGTAAGTCCGGTACAATACAACAATATCAGCACTTACGACATAACAAACAACTTCGTCAAAGTCGGCATCGGAACACAACTCTCTCCCGACTTCTTGTTCCGTCATTATTCGGCTTTATCGAGAAATACGACTCTTGGCGTTGGTGTCGCTCATAATTCCACATGGTTGAAAATGAAAGACTACGAACCGAATTCAAATTATATGAACAACGACTTCAGCATCTCAATGAGTAACCGTTTGCCACGATTACAATTACATTCATATATTGATTACGACTATGATATGTATAATCTGAGTTATAACCCTAATATTATGACTCAAGACGTTCCGAATTCTGAGAGATATATAAATTCTTTGAATTCTAAATTGTTGGTTAATAATAACGAAACAAGCTACAAGTCGTTGTATGACGAATTCTTGTTAGACTATACATTTACGGGGATTAAAGGCGGTGTTCAGGAAAATCTTGTCAAATTCAAAACCCACCTTGAACATTCGAATTCCTGGTTCAGAAAAGGGAAGGGCATTCAAACTTTAGCAATTGACATTAATGCCGACTTAAATTACATTGAGCAATCGCAATTTCTGATATCGGTCAATCCTTATCTCGCTTTCGATGGAGAATTTTACAACCTACATCTGGGATTCCGTGCCGACGCAAAAACTAACTCGATAGATTTCGGAGGCGTATATCCAGACATCAAAGGAAGTCTTTATCTTTTCGGAAGGAATCTTGAGTTTTACGCAGGACTTGGAGGAAAGACCAAGATAAATACTTTAAAGGAGATACTTTCTGAAAACCCTTTCATAGTTTCAGACATAACCAACATGAGCGAATTTGATTATGAAAAGACAAATATCGATTTCAAGGGAGGATTAAAGTTTAAAATTCTTAACAAAGTGAGTGCTCATCTCGGCGTAAGATACAGAAAAATCAATAATTATATTTTCTATGGACAACCTTCAATATTTGATAAATTAAGAATGTTTGGCGTCTATCTTAAAGACTGCAACGTTTTTAATTTCTTAGCAGACGTTCATGTCAGAATAAGCGACAAAGTAAAAACCGTGGCAGATTTCACCTACAATCATTTCGATTTGTTTGGAGACCTTCCGTGGTGCGAACCTAAAGTTGAGTTCAAACTGAGAGGTTTGTATAATTATAATGAAAACTGGAATTTCAATGTTGCTGCATATGTTGAAGGCAAGCGTTACATATTATACGACCGCGAGGTAGAAGAGTTAAAACCAATCTGCGACATCCAGTTAGGCTGCGATTATAATCTCAACGACAATCTCTCATTCTACGGCGAAGTCAAGAATCTCATTCATAACAAATATCAGATGTATTATGGTTATCCGAGTTACGGATTACAAGCTTTTTTAGGATTTAAATACAGATTTTTATAGCTGTCAGCTATCAGCCATCAGCTATCAGTAAACTAAAAAATACTGAAGACTGACAGCTGATAACTAACTGCTTTTTTATAATAAATTTTTTCGTGCTTTTGTTAAAATTGCACGATTTTTTTTATTATATTTGCGCATAATTTTTCGTTTTTCACAAGAATAAATAATTTCATTTTACATACAAAAAGAAATGACAGAAGAAGTAAAGAAAGTTGCAGAGAGCAACTATAACGCCAGTAATATTCAGGTTTTAGAAGGACTCGAAGCTGTTCGTAAACGTCCTGCCATGTACATCGGCGACGTCAACGTTAGAGGTTTGCACCATTTGGTTTATGAAGTAGTTGACAACTCCATCGACGAAGCGATGGCAGGTTATTGTAATACCATTGACATTAAGATTTTAAAAGATAACTCTATACGCGTAGCCGACAACGGACGTGGTATCCCGACAGGATGGCACGAGAAAGAACAACGCTCAGCATTGGAAGTAGTTCTCACAGTATTGCACGCCGGCGGTAAGTTCGACAAAGGTTCTTATAAAGTATCAGGCGGTTTGCACGGCGTCGGCGTCAGTTGTGTCAACGCTCTTTCAAAACATCTTACAGCGGAGATCCACCGTGAAGGAAAAATCTTCAAACAAGAATACGCCTACGGCAAACCTTTGACACAGGTTGAAGTCGTTGGCGAAGCTGAAGACACTGGAACAATCATCACATTCACCCCTGATGATTCAATATTCCTCACTACGATATATGATTACGATACTCTGTCGAAACGTATGCGTGAACTCACTTACCTCAATAGAGGTATCAGCATTACTTTGACAGACGAACGCGAGATAAATGAAGAGTTAAACATCGCACCTAAAAGCGAGACATTCCATTCTGAAAACGGTCTCGCCGACTTCATCGATTATTTAGACAAAAACCGCGAGAAACTCACACCGGAACCTATCACAATCTCTGGCGAGAGCGACAACGTTCCTGTGGAAATCGCATTGGAATATAACACCTCATTCTCTGAAAACCTTCATTCGTATGTCAACAACATCAACACTCATGAAGGCGGCAGTCACCTCTCTGGTTTCCGTCGTGGCTTGACAAGAACATTGAAATCATACGCCGAGAAACAAGGCATGTTCGCTAAATTGAAATTCGAAATCAACGGCGACGACTTCCGTGAGGGTTTGACGGCGATCATATCAGTGAAAGTCCCGGAACCACAATTCGAGGGACAGACAAAGACGAAACTCGGTAACAGCGAGGTGATGGGTATCGTAGATAAGATTGTCAGCGACCGTCTCAACAATTATCTTGAAGAACATCCGAAAGAAGCCAAGATGATTGTCGATAAAGTCGTTCTTGCAGCTACAGCACGTCACGCCGCACGTAAGGCGAGAGAACTCGTACAACGCAAAGGCGCATTGTCAGGATCAGGACTACCAGGCAAACTCGCCGACTGTTCGGAAAGAGATCCGGAAAAGACAGAACTCTATCTCGTTGAGGGTGACTCAGCTGGAGGTTCAGCAAAACAAGGTCGCGACCGCTCGTTCCAAGCCATCCTTCCTTTGAGAGGTAAAATTCTCAACGTGGAAAAAGCGATGCCGCACAGAATTTTCGAAAGCGACGAAATCAAAAACATTTATACTGCTTTGGGTGTTACTATAGGTACAGAAGAAGACAGCAAAGCATTGAATATTGAAAAACTGAGATATCATAAGATCGTCATCATGACCGATGCCGACGTGGACGGTAGTCACATCTCAACATTGATACTCACATTCTTCTTCCGCTATATGCCTGAACTTATCAACAGAGGTTATGTATATGTGGCAACACCACCTTTATATTTGATAAGAAAAGGAAAGACAGAACGTTACTGCTGGACAGAGGAAGAACGCGCTCAGATAACAAGAGAATTATCATCTGACGGAACAGAAAAAGGATTGCACATCCAACGTTATAAAGGTCTCGGTGAAATGAACCCGGAACAACTTTGGGATACCACCATGAATCCTGCTAACAGAACATTACGTCAGATAACAATAGAAAACGGTGCGGAAGCCGACTACATCTTCTCGATGTTGATGGGTGACGAAGTAGGACCACGCCGCGAATTTATCGAACAAAACGCAACATACGCTAATATTGACGCATAACAAATAAAAATAATAGTTATGGATAACAACGACAACAAATTAGACATCTTAACAAAAAAGATCTACGAAGAAGGTATCGAGAAAGCACAACAAGATGCTAAAGATATTCTTGAAAAAGCTAAGAAAGATGCTGAAAACATCATCAAAGAAGCTGAGAATAAAGCCAAGTCAATTATCGACAACGCCAATAACGACTCCGCTAACTTAAGACAAAAGACTGAAGCAGAGATAGGCATGAGCGTGAAACAAGCCATCGCTTCTTTGAAACAACAGATAACAAATCTCATATCTAATAAGATTGCCGTTGATATGACGACAGTTGCTTTCAAGGATGAAGAGTTCGTCCGCGAGCTCATGAGCAAAATCATCGAGAAATGGAGCGCTGAAGGCAACCTTGATCTTAATGTGATAATGAACCAAAAAGAAAAAGAAGAATTTGAAAAGTATCTTATTGCAAAACACAAGAACTTATTCGACAAGAACCTTACACTTGTTGCCAACGACGGTCAGAAAGACGGTTTCGTCATCCAACCTAAAGACGGCAGCTACAAGATAACATTCTCGGAAAAAGTCTTCGAGGAATTCTTCACAGCATACTTAAAAGATTACTCAAAAAAGTTGTTATTCTCATAAGTTAATTAGATATATCCGATTTTCGGGTATATCTTTTTTTTGATAATCAAGTCTAACATTATCACATTTCAACAATGAACATCGCAGGAGGAAATTATTATTGCCTGATAGCAGGACTACCGGAGATAAGTCCCGACGACAAGAAACTTAGTCTCTCGGTTCAGGAATTGCGCACTTATCTCAACGATTATCTGACAAAGAAAGAAACAGACATTATTAATCTTTTCTTCTATCCTAACGATAACGCACAGATTCTTCGTCTTTTGCAGAAACAAGAGCCGGATCCTAATCTTCAGACCGTCTTCACGGCGTCGCAATTAGAAGACGAGATCCAAGATCCAATGTTCGTGCCTTCTTATATAAAGGAGTATCTTCTCGACTTACAAAAGGAAGATAGAGAAGTCAGCGACCGACTTCCGGAAGTGGAACTAAGCGAGAGATATTGGAACTTCATGCTTTCGCAGAAAGAGAAACTCGTCAAGAAATATGCTGAGTTTTCCTTAAACATAAGGAATCTTATCACAGCGTTGAACTGCCGTAAATATCATTTAGACATAGAGAAAGAAGTTATTGGAGATTCATATTTCGTAAATCAGCTGAAGACATCCCGCGCAAAAGACTTCGAGTTGTCGGACGATTATCCTTACGTTGATAAGGTGTTAGCACTTTTCGAGAAAGACAATACCGCAGAACGCGAATACAGAATCGACATGCTTTATTGGGAGTTTCTCGATGAGATGACTGGACATAAGTATTTCACATTCGACAATGTGATTGCCTTTATGCTTAAACTGATGATATTGGAACGCTGGAGCAAGATGACGACAGAACAAGGAAAGAAGATCTTCCGTGAATTGCTCGAACGTTTCAAGAACGAATTCCAGTTTGCAAAAGAATTTGATATATAATAATAAAAACATATAACATGAATAAGACAATAGGTAAAGTAGTAAGTATCATCTCCAACTTGGTCTTGGTCCGCATTGAAGGTGACGTCTTCCAAAACGAGATATGTTTTATCTTCTTGGGAGAAGAAAAACTGATGGCTGAGGTTATCAAGATTATTGGCGACATCGCTTACGTTCAGGTATTTGAAAGCACACGTGGATTGAAACCAGGTTCTAAGGTAGAGTTTGAAGGTCACATGCTTGAGGTGGAACTCGGTCCAGGTTTGTTGTCGAAGAACTTCGACGGACTTCAGAACGACTTAGATAAGATGGAAGGCGTTTTCTTGAAGAGAGGCCTTTATACACCTGCTCTCGAAGACGATAAAAAATGGGCTTTCTCTCCATTGGCAAAGAAAGGCGACAAAGTCATCGCCGGCGACTGGCTCGGCAACGTAAAGGAAAACTGGCTCGACCATAAAATTATGGTGCCTTTCAAATTTGAAGGAGAATATACAGTAGAATCTGTAGCTAAAGAAGGCGAATACACCATCAACGATGTAGTCGCTACATTGAAAGATAAAGAAGGTGTGATTCATAACGTCACTATGGTACAGAAGTGGCCTGTGAAGCTTGCCGTCAAAGCATATAAAAACAAACCACGTCCGTTCCGTCTGTTAGAGACAGGCATCCGCGTCATCGACACCATGAACCCGATATTAGAAGGCGGAACAGGTTTCATCCCTGGACCTTTCGGTACAGGTAAGACTGTTATCCAGCACTCTTTAGCAAAACACGCCAACGCTGACATCATCATCATGGCGGCTTGCGGTGAACGTGCTAATGAGGTTGTGGAAATATTCTCAGAGTTCCCTCACCTTGAAGACCCTCGCACAGGAAGATCGTTATACGAGAGAACGACAATCATCGCTAACACCTCCAACATGCCGGTAGCAGCCCGTGAAGCTTCTGTCTACACAGCTATGACAATAGGTGAATATTACAGAGCGATGGGATTGAAAGTTTTCTTACTTGCCGACTCTACCTCACGTTGGGCACAGGCACTCCGCGAGATGTCGAACCGCTTGGAAGAGCTTCCTGGACAAGACGCTTTCCCGATGGACTTGTCGGCAATCATCGCCGGATTCTACGCTCGCGCCGGAATCGTCTATCTCAACAATGGCGAGACAGGTTCCGTAACATTCATCGGTACTGTATCTCCTGCTGGCGGTAACTTGAAAGAACCTGTTACTGAATCCACAAAGAAAGCAGCACGTTGTTTCTACGCGCTCTCTCAAAACCGCGCCGACTCTAAACGTTATCCTGCCATCGACACCTTAGACTCATATTCTAAATATCTAGAATATCCAGAATTCATCAATTATTCTAAAGAAAAACTTGACGAAAACTGGGTAGGCTTAGTCAATGAAGCACGTAACGTATTGGTAAGAGGTAAAGAAACAGAAGAACAGATAAACATCCTCGGCGACGACAGTGTGCCAATCGACTATCACGTCACATTATGGAAGTCGGAATTCGTCGACTTCGTCATCCTTCAACAAGACGCTTTCGATAAGATTGACGCGACAACATCATTGGAACGTCAGGAATATATGTTGAAGAAAGTAATCAACGTGACACGTTCAGAATTCAAGTTCGAAGGTTTTGAAGAAGTATCAACATATTTCAAGAGACTCATCAACGTATTCAGACAGATGAACTACACCGTCTTCAAATCGGAAGAATTCCATAAGGCAGAAGAAGAAGCCAACGCTGTTCTTGAAGAAAGAATCATTAAGTAAAAAATAAAAAAATACATATATGAGTGCATTTCAAAAAGTATATACAAAGATTAGCCAAGTAACCAAAGCTACTTGCAGTTTGAAGGCAACAGGTGTAGGTTTCGATGAGCTTGCATATATTCATGGACGCTTGGCTCAGGTCGTGAAAATCTGGGGCGACGAGATAACCTTGCAAGTGTTCTCCGGAACTGAAGGCATCCCTACAAATGCTGAAGTCATCTTCCTCGGCAAGGCTCCTACTCTCAAAGTCAGCGACGAGTTATGCGGACGTTTCTTCAACGCCTTCGGTCAGCCTATCGACGGAGGACCTGAAGTAGACGGAGAAGAACGCGAGATCGGTGGTCCTTCAGTGAACCCTGTTCAACGTAAGCAGCCTTCAGAACTCATCGCTACCGGTATCGCAGGTATCGACTTGAACAACACTTTAGTCTCCGGACAGAAGATCCCTTTCTTCGCAGACCCTGACCAGCCTTTCAACCAGGTGATGGCTAACGTGGCGATGAAGGCACAAGCCGACCGTATCATCCTCGGCGGCATGGGTCTCACCAACGACGACTATCTATATTTCAAGAACTTATTCGAGAACGCAGGTATCTTAGACCATATCGTCTCTTTCGTTAACACTACGGAAGCCCCTCCTGTTGAACGTCTCCTCGTTCCTGATATGGCTCTTACCGCAGCGGAATATTTCGCAGTAGATAAAAATGAAAAAGTGTTGGTACTTCTCACCGACATGACATTATACGCCGACGCTTTGAGTATCGTCTCTAACCGTATGGACCAGATTCCTTCAAAAGACTCAATGCCAGGTTCTCTCTATTCAGACCTCGCAAAGATTTACGAGAAAGCGGTACAATTCCCAAGTGGCGGCTCAATCACCATCATCGCTGTCACTACATTGTCGGGCGGCGACATCACCCACGCTATTCCGGACAACACCGGTTATATCACAGAAGGTCAGCTCTTCTTACGTAAAGACACTGAAATCGGCAAGGTCATCGTCGACCCGTTCAGAAGTTTGTCACGTTTGAAACAATTAGTTATCGGTAAGAAGACACGTGCCGACCACCCACAGGTGATGAACGCTTGTATCCGTCTTTATGCCGACGCCGCCAACGCTCGTACCAAACTTGAAAACGGTTTCGACTTGACGGACTACGACAACCGCGTCCTCGACTTCGCAAAAGAATATTCCAACGATTTGCTCGCCATCGATGTCGATCTTAAGATTGAACAGATGTTAGACACAGCATGGAATCTCTTCGGTAAATATTTCACCAAGTCAGAGGTATCCATCAAGAAAGAATTCATGGATAAATATTGGACTGGTAAAGAAGATTGATTGCCACATATTAAAACATTACGGTTATGGCAATAAAATTTCAATATAACAAAACGTCGATGCAACAGCTTGAGAAGCAGTTGAAGATACGTGTGCGTACGCTCCCTACCATCAAGAGTAAGGAGTCGGCGCTGCGTCTCGAGGTGAAACGCTCCAAGGAGAAAGTCGAGGAGTTTGACGAAAGACTCGAGAATATCTTACAACAGTCGGGCGACATTCTCCGTCTCTGGGGAGAGTTCAACCCCGAGCTTATCAGCGTGGAAGACGTGAAATTCAGCACCAAGAAAATCGCCGGCGTCAACACTCCGGTATATGAAGGTGCTACATATAAGGTAAAAGAATTCAGCGTTTTCAATATGCCGTCATGGATTTTAGATGGAATAGAATATATGAAGTCGTTAATCGACATCACATTGGAACGCGAGTTCTGGGTACGTAAGATGGAACTGCTCAGCAAGGCGAGAAAGAAAACCACACAGAAGGAGAACCTTTATGAGAAGGTGCAGATTCCAGGTTTCGAAAACGCCATCAGAAAGATAAAACGCGACTTGGAAGACGAAGAGAATCTCTCTAAAGCAGCCCAGAAGATAGTTAAAATGCGTCAAGAAAAGGAGGTCGAATCATGATTACCCCTATGACAAAATTGACGATGTTGATTTATCATCGCGACTATAACAAATTCCTCAACGAACTCCGTGAACAAGGCGTGGTTCACGTACATGCAAAGAAAGAGACTCTGCAAGACGAGACCATGAAAGCCAAAATGACGGAGGTGAAACATATTAATAATGTTGTTAAATTGTTATGTCAACAGACAACAGACAACAGACAACAGACTTTGACTACAGACCTAAGAAATGAGGAATTGATAAATCACATCGATGAGCAATATGCCAAGATGGATTCCATCCAGCAGGAGATTGCCGCATTGCAGAAAGACAATAACGTCTACGCTCAATGGGGAGCGTTTCCTGAAGAGAGACTGAAACTCATTCAAGATAACAACTGGGATGTGCGATTCTTCACTGTGCCGAGCAAGAAATATGACAACGCTTGGGAAGCAGAGTTCAACGCATTTTTAGTTAATGAAGTATCGGGATTTTCTTACTTCACGACATTCACTTCTAAAGATAAAGAAGTCAATATAGATGCAGAAACATTCCATTTCCCTGCAATGACGAAGTCGGAAATTGAGAATAAGATTGAAGAACTTAAGAAAGAGTTAAACGACATCAAGACTTATCTCTCCGATATTGCAGAAGAAGCTATCAATCGTCTTAATGAATATAAGCAGTCTGTCATCAACGATGCTAATTTTTATAAGGTAAGTGAGGCGGCTCAACGTCTTGCCGACGACAAAATCATGGCATTGGAAGGCTGGGTTCCTACTGAGATTGAAACAGCGACAATAGAATGGTTGAATAATAAAGACATATATTTTGAGGCAAGCGAGCCAGAAAAGAATGTCGACAATCCTCCTATCAAACTTAAGAACAGATTCTTTGCGAGACTATTCGAGATGATAGGTAATATGTATTCTATTCCAACTTATTGGGAATTGGATATGACACCGTTCTTTGCGCCATTCTTTGTTTTATTCTTTGGCTTCTGTATGGGCGACCTCGGATACGGCGCATTGATATGCCTTGTAACCTTAGGTTTGATAATTAGCAAGAAATTACAACCTATGCAGAACGTCTTATGGTTAGGATTCTTCTTAGGATTAGGAACCGTCGTCATGGGAACGATAAGCGGAACCTTCTTTGGAGTGCCGTTGTTAGATGTCGATATTCCTATCGTTAATAAGTTGAAGACGATAATGTTCAAACCAGACGGTTTATATTCAGCTTTTTACGTGTCATTAATCATAGGTGTGTTCCAGATATTGTTTGGAATGTGTCTTAAGATTATCAATCTTACGAAGATGCATGGTTTTGGTGCTGCATTATCAACCGTAGGCTGGGTGATTTTACTTCTCGGAGGAATAGTGACATTTCTCTTAGATGGCATCGGAATCCCATTCTACGCCTGTATGATTGTAGGAGCAGTCTTGATATTCTTGTTGAATGGACCGATAAATTCAGTTGCAGCTCCGTTTAAAAACATCGGTTCAGGATTGTGGGACACATACAATATGGCGACTGGACTTCTCGGCGACGTGCTTTCTTATATCAGATTGTTCGCCCTCGGATTATCAGGTTCTATCTTGGGATTAGTCTTCAACGACTTAGCCATGAACATGAAACCAGATATTCCTGTAGTGGGAACTATAGTGATGCTTCTGATCTTGATATTCGGTCACGCCATGAACATTGCGTTATCGGCATTGAGCGCTTTCGTTCACCCAATGCGTCTGACATTCGTTGAGTTCTATAAGAATTCAGGTTTCGTCGGTGGAGCAAAACAATATGAACCATTTAAGAAAATCTGAAAAATTGAAAATCTGAAAATCTGAAAAACGAAGTAGAGACGTGACATATTACACCATAAAAAATAACGACGTAATTGGTGCGTCTCATAGAAAAAGAAAATTAAATTAAATAATAACAAATAAAAAATTAACATTATGACAACAGCATTAATTTTAGCTTATGTAGGTATCGCTTTGATGATTGGATTATGCGGTATCGGTAGTGCACTCGGCGTAACGTATGGTGGCAACGCAACAGTAGGTGCTATGAAAAAAAATGACGAAGCTTTCGGTAATTACTTGGTCTTAAGTGCTATGCCAGGTACACAAGGTCTGTACGGATTCTTAGGATTCTTCTTGTTGCAAGGTAATTTGTCGGATGCCATCACTATGAATCAGGCATTGGCTATTTTCAGCTGCGGTTTGTTCCTCGGCGTTGTAGGTTTAATCTCAGCTATCCGTCAAGGACAACTTTGCGCTAACGGCATCACAGCTATCGGCAATGGTCACGACGTGTTCGGCAAGACTTTAATCCTTGCTGCTTTCCCAGAGTTGTATGCTATCATCGCAGTGGCAGCTACATTCTTGATCTCATCAGCGATCTGATAAGTCAACAGACTATAGACAACAGACTTTGTCCAATAAATGACAGCGGGTAGAATTCAGTTTCTGCCCGCTGTTATTTTGTTGACTTGTTTACTTCCTTTTTCAATTATATTTTGGGCGTTCCGGCTAACGCCGTCGGGCTTTCCGCTATATCTTTGCTCGCTCCCTCCCGCTCCCGCTCTAAAACCCCGCTCCCAAAGGATGCCGCTCCAATCCCTAACGCAAAGGGGCAGACATCATATAAAGGGCATCTATAAAAAATGTGAAATTAAAGTGAACCCCAAAGTTTTTTGTCCAAACTTTGGGGTTCACTTCAATTTTGATTTCCTCTTGAATAAGTACTTAAAAAATGTAACATTAGAGATTGTTATCTCACTACAACTTTCTTAACCATTATATTCTTATCAGTCTTGATTTGTACGAAATAAACTCCCGATGCGAGTCCCGACATATCAATTTGTCCGTTGTTGTTTGAAGTTCTCATCACAACTTGACCTTGATAATTATATATTGTTGCGTCGAAGTTTGTGTCGAGTTCAACATACAATATTCCAGATGTTGGATTTGGATATATTGCTACGTGGTTGATTCCGTTCTCATTTATAGCAGTATCTCCTACTTTAACAACTAAGAAAGCAGGTATTGAATATTTATTGCCGTTTCTTGCTATTACACTGTATGTGTATGTATCTTCCGATACTGTCTCTACAAATGTTGTTTCTGTTTGTGTTGAGACTTCTTCTCCATCGCGGCGAACGATATATTCATCGGCACCTGACAAAGCATCCCATGACAATGTCACTGTTGTTCCACTTACTTCTGCTATGAGGTTTTCAACAGGGTTAAGTGCACCAACTACGCTTACCGGAGGGAATGAAATCATGTCAATCCATGCACAGTCTTCACCTTCACCGTATGAATAGTCTTTCATATATTTCCATTCCAAGGTGTGTGTACCTTTTGTAATCGGGAATGATTCTAAAGACCAGTCACTTTCACCTGACCAGTTGCCTTTTTCTGCATTGTCGATAACGAAATACAAACAGTCGTACATGCTTTCTGAAGAAACTTTCTTGTAGAAACTGATTTCGCCGTCAGCAAGGACTTCCAATTGTATCTTGAGTACAGATTGTTGATTGTTAGAAACAACACCCGACTTGACGCAATATGTTCCTTCGTATGCTCCAGTCGATTCTATCGTCCAGTCTGCATTACCACCGAAATTCCATTCGTAACTGTTAAAGTCACCTGTTTCAAAGTCTTCTATAATGTTGCCAATTGTCACGACGTATGTTGAAGTAAGAATTGTATAGTCTGCAATTGCTGAGCATAACAACTCATACACTGAACCATTTTCTACATCTGATGCTACACTTACTTCAGCTGTAAATGTAAATTCTTCGCCTGCAGTGAATGAAGTTGTCACCATTGTAACATCACCAATTTCAATATCTGTAGAACTTGATACGACATCTGGAATTACGTTGTATGCTTCACTGTTACCGACATTTTTCATTGTCACCGACAAAGTGAAGTTGTCACCAGGATTGATGCTTCCGTCTGAATCTGTCGACATTTCTTTCAATTCAAATACAGGAGCATTTGCTGTTACCTTGAATGATGTCTCCCATGTGTCTGTTCCATCTGAACATGTGACCATGAATTCAATCTTTGCCTGATCTGGGACGTTAGGTGCTACTGTGAATGCAAACTCATTTGCAAGTGTTGCTGTTGCATTGCCTGCTATAGAAGCGATTGAAGCTATAGCATCTGTGATTGTGATGTATTCTGATTCTGTTGAAAGTTCTACAGTGATATTTGATGTTGGGTCGTTACCGACGTTCTTGATGTCTAAGCTGAGAGTGATGTTGTCGTTATAGTCCATCTGACCGTCAGCTTGATTAAAGTCGTGTGAGTCATAGATTAAGAATGCGCCGTCAGCTGGGATAGCTTCGATGTCTATGACTTCAGTAACTTTATTATAACCTATGACAACGAGTTGTAAGTTGCCAACGTTAGAAATAGCAGGGAACTCGAGTTCTGCAACGCCGTTTTCCACGTAAGCGGATGCTAACACTTCACCGTCTTTCGACAATGTAGCGATACCGAAGTCAGTGTCAGCGTTAACTACCAATGATGACATGCCGATAACGAGAGTTGAAGGTTGTGTTGTTACGCCCATTGATTCTGGAGCTTCAGTTCTTACCATCATAGAAGGATCGCCGAAGAGTAACCATGAGTTGTGGGTTTCACCTGCATCTTCTGGAGACATGTCGAGAACAAACATATTACCGTTCATTGATGCACCGCCGAGTGTGTGTTTGTAGCCAGGACGCCATTCTGCTAAAATAGCAACCATCTCATCTTGTCCGTACATTGGAGGGATCCATGGTTGTGAAATCCATGAGAACATTCCGCCGATTGCACCTGTAGGTTCGTCTGTAGAATTGTTCTTTGCACGCATCCATGCTTCAGCAAAACATTCTTGATAGTCGAACTGACCATTATTACAAGCTACAGACCAGATAAATGAAAGTTTGTTGTCGTTTGTCAATTGATGTACGTGAGTATTGCTGAAGTTTGCTACAGCCCAGCTGTCTGGAGAACCGTGGTTACAGTAGTTTGTAACGCTAGCACCTATGTTGAAGTCGGCAATCATATTAGAAGCTGTAGGATTGTTGACGTATGCATAGTGTTGCGACATTTCAGTGATGGTGTAGTTCATAAGTGTGTCACGGATATAGTTCATGTGTACGTAGTCAGCTTCACCATTATGTCCTGTACCTTCGTTAGCAGCTACGCCGACAGCTCTCGACAACCATGTGGCTGTTTCGTCAATGTCACGTTCATAATGGATAATCTTGCCAACCTGATGTTGTGCGTCAGCGAGAGAGTTGACAGAAAGACGACCTACTAATACTTCTTCATAATAGTCGGTGCCTTCCAACATTCCGTAGTAGTTGTCTGAACTAACGTTATAGTTCATAGCATGAGGTGGCAGGTTATTGTGTTCACCAACTAACAACAAATATCTGAAGTTAGGATTTTGGTTGTAATAATTTTGGACGTAGGTTTTCATTGCTTCGTCAGTGCCTGTTTCAGAAACACCGACCATTGTTGTTGGACGACCAGAGATATTCTTCCATTCTACGAGTGGTTGTACTGCTTCCATATATTCATCGATGCAGATGATGAGCATCTCACCTTCGTCAACTAAGAAATCGTATTTGCTTTGATTTCCGAAGTTGATGAAACGGCGTTCGTAAGAAGCTTTTGTCTCAGAGTCGAGAGAAATCTTGCTGTTTCTGCGAGTAACTTTTTGGTTTTCTCCATTGTCGCTGACTTTCTTGACTGCGAGGCGGAGTTCTGTATAAACACGTAATGTCTTTGTTGCAGGATTGTAAGCGTAAGGATAAACCATGAGATTCTGTCCGCGGAAGTCTCTCAAGATATAAGGTGCTTCCAATGTTGCCTGTGATGCTGGATAGAAAGCGTCTTGTTCATACATCTCGCCATAGACGAATTCCACGTCAGCAGGATTAATCTGACGACTGAAGTTACCCTTTGATGGAGCGACTTCAACGTTTTCAAAGTCTGTATAGTTTGATTTCAAGATTGAGACTTCCATCTCGGCGCGGTCGCCGATGATCATAGAGATTGGATACATTGGAAGTTCAGGCGCGCCTTTGGTAAGCATCGCTGCCATATTGTCGCCGCTGATGACGACCTGCTTGCCGTTCGGTGTTTCTACTGATGTCTGGTAGAATCCCCCGACCTTGACATCGACTATGATTTCATCTTCTGAAGAAGAAACCAAGGTCTCCTGGATTTTCACTGGCGTGCTCTTGTCGACGCCCACCCATTCTTGTGCATAACCTAATGTTGATGCGATCAAGAACATTGTTACGAATAAGAATAATTTTTTCATTTAGATTTAATTATAGGTATTTACAATTTTAAAGACAAAAGGGTGAAGCATA
>JAZUST010000127.1:0-2312 GCA_045606865.1 Bacteroidales bacterium | reverse complement strand
AAGTAAAAAAATGAGTCGCTCACTTAAAAAAGGACCATATATCCACTATAAACTCGAGAAAAGAGTTTTGGATAATGTAGCAACAGGTAAGAAGACCGTCATTAAGACCTGGTCGAGAGCTTCAATGATTTCACCAGATTTCGTAGGTCAAACTATAGCTGTACATAACGGCAATAAATTCATCCCTGTTTACGTAACAGAAAACATGGTAGGCCATAAGTTAGGAGAATTTGCTCCAACACGTATCTTCAGAGGTCACGCCGGAAATAAAAAATGATAAATAAAGAATAGTATGGGAGCAAGAAAACATAATAGAGCAGAAGCTATAAAAGCAGCACGTAAACAAGTTGCTTTCGCAAAATTGAATGACGTGCCTACATCGCCTCGTAAGATGCGTTTAGTTGCTGACATGATAAGAGGAATGAAAGTGGAACTTGCACTGCATGCCTTGATGTACTCACCTAAAGCTGCCGCAAAACCGATGTATAAATTACTTCGTTCTGCAATAGCAAACTGGGAAGCTAAAAATGAAGGAAAACGTATCGAAGACGCTAACTTATATGTAAAAGAAGTATTTGTAGATGAAGGTCGTACATTGAAACGTATTCAACCAGCACCACAAGGTCGCGCACACCGCATCCGCAAACGTTCAAACCATATCACAATAGTTGTCGATAGTAGAATTGCTGACGCTAATGTTGAGGCAAAAGTAGAAGAATAAAAATTAATTAGAGTTTACAATGGGACAAAAAACAAATCCAATAGGTCTTAGATTAGGAATCATCAAAGGATGGGATTCCAATTGGTATGGCGGTAGAGATTTCTCTAAGAAACTTGTAGAAGACGATAAGATTCGTAAATATTTGAATGCACGTCTCGGAAAAGCAGGTATCTCAAAGATCGCTATCGAACGTTCACTTAAACTCGTGACCGTAACTATCTTCACAGCTCGTCCGGGCATGATCATAGGTAGAGGAGGTCAAGAAGTAGATAAGTTAAAAGAAGAATTGAAGAAACTCACTGGAAAAGAAGTCCAAATCAATATCAGTGAGATTAAAAGACCTGAACTCGATGCTTATATAGTAGCTAGCACAATCGCTAAACAAATTGAAGGCCGCGTATCATTCCGTCGTGCAATCAAAACAGCTGTGTCAGGAACTATGCGTATCGGAGCAGAAGGTATCAAAGTCATGGCATCAGGTCGTGTTGGCGGCGCAGAAATGGCACGTCAAGAAACCTACAAAGAAGGTCGTATTCCATTGCACACACTCCGTGCAGACATCGATTACTCATTAGTTGAAGCACATACAACATACGGACGTATCGGTATCAAAGTATGGATCTGCAAAGGTGAGATCTATGGTAAACCTGAGTTAGTACCAACCTCAATTGCTGGCGCAAACAAGAAACAATCAGCACCAAAGCAAAACGGAGGAGCTCCACGTCGTAATAAACGTAATAGTAGCAATAAGTAAGAGTAAATAAAAAAATCTATAAACGATGTTACAACCAAAAAGAACTAGATTCAGAAGACCTCAGAAGAGCAAGATAAAAGGTATCGCACACCGCGGACACGAACTTGCATTCGGAACTTTTGGAATAAAATCAATGGAGGACGCATTGATTACAGCTCGTCAAATCGAAGCTGCTCGTCAAGCTGTTACTCGTTACATGAAACGTGAGGGACAAATTTGGATCAGAATATTCCCTGACAAACCTATCACCAAGAAGCCTCAGGACGTTCGTATGGGTAAAGGTAAGGGAGATGTCGAATACTTTGCAGCTCGCGTATATCCTGGTCATATGCTTTTCGAAGCTGAAGGCGTGCCATTAGCAATCGCTAAAGAAGCTATGCGTTTAGCCGCTCAAAAGTTACCTGTTACAACAAAGTTCGTTGTAAGAAGAGATTATGTTGAATAATTAGAAGAACAAGCACTATGAAAAAAGAAGCTATCAATGAATTAAGTACAGCTGATTTGATGGAACGCATCGAAGAGCGTCGCGTGGAATACGTAAAAATGAAGCTCAACCATGCAGTTTCTCCGCTGGATAACCCTCATAAATTAGGCGCTTGTCGCAAAGAGATTGCACGTATGATGACAGAACTCAGAAAACGTGAAATCATGGAAGGTAAAAAAGACAATAAATAATAACGACGAAAGGAATTATCAATGGAAAGAAATCTTAGAAAAGAGAGAATAGGCGTTGTTGCTAGCAACAAAATGGATAAAACCATAGTCGTTGTTATTGAACGTCGTACAAAACACCCTATTTACGGTAAATTCGTTAAGAATTCTACACGTTTTATGGCA
>JAZUST010000126.1:0-2126 GCA_045606865.1 Bacteroidales bacterium | reverse complement strand
GATATATTATTGTCATATATTTACGCATTAGATGATGATGAGTTTGATGTTCTAGGAAGTAGTGAACGCAAAATAAGGGATAATATTAAATATATTTATGAAAATGCTATGGGGTGTATAGAAGCATACTTTCATGGACGTTTTGATATAAGTAGGGAGATAATTTTTAATACTTTTTTCGATGAAAATAATTCGAAAAGAATTCTGCTTAAATATGATAGTATACATACTAATACACTTTTTTTTAGAATGCGAAGTAATGAAACATACGAATTGTATACTCAGCTAGAGATGTTTCATATACCTTTTGAAAAGCGTTCATTAACTACAAATCAGAGATATAGTATTTCCGGTTATCCTTGTTTGTATCTTGGTAATTCAGTATATGGGTGCTGGGAGGAATTAAACCGTCCAGATGTAGAAATGTGCAATATTGTTGCATTAGAGAATGTCGGGCAATTGGAAGTTATTGATCTGTCTTTGAGTAATAAGTACACAGAAGGGTTCATTGAGGCAGATTTGTATAATATGGTCCTGAGCTTAATATGCTCATTAAAAACAAGCGATAAAACATCGCCATTTAAGCCTGAATACATTATCCCCCAAATCCTTTTAAATTGTATGATTAGAAAGAATGATAAGTCCAATAAATTCTATTGCGATGGTATAAAGTATACTTCATCTCTATATGATAGTAAAAGATGTATTTTTGATGATATTAGACTATTTGATAATTATGTCATCCCAATTAAGCGAAGTAAAGAAAAAGGGTACTGCGATGAATTAAGTAGTTTATTTACCATATCTCCGACCACCTCGATAGCAATAAATAAAATATTATACCCTTATATAGAAAGCCCTAAAAGTCTTTCTAAATTAGGTAAATATGATGTTTCAGAGTTTGGCTTAATTGAGCGTTGGCTACTTGATAGTGATAAAGAGATTGTTTCTAGATTATAATACGGGAACATAATACTAAGAATGAATTGTTATAATACCCTGTTAAGAAACAAAATTTAGGTATCTTTCGTATAATATACATATGGACATTAAATTAAAAGCACATATTGCAAATGAACGCATATCTGATGGATTGCTGGAGGCAATGAATGCCATCAATCAGATTAACGAGGCTTCTGATGAGAAAATTACTCTTGATTTCTCTGATGTAGGTTTTGTTACACCATTGTATATATTGCCGTTGGTGGTATTTCTTAATGGTTGCAGCAAGGACATCACTATCACAAATGTAAGCGAATATCTGCAAACAATAGGTTTTACTAATGGTATGCAGCCAGACAAGATGCGTAAGAGCGAATTCTTAGCAATAATAGAAAAGTACTCTCGCAAAACATACATTCCTATTGTGAGTTTCCCAACAACACGAGATAGTGATGATGAGAAAGATGCTATCTTGTCAACAGTAGAGTCTATAATCGAGCGACAGTTAGGTTTAACTTCTAACATTGCAATAGGCTTAAAATATATGCTTGGCGAGTCAATTGACAATATTATTCAGCATGCTAATTCAGAGCGTGGATATATTTTCGCCCAATCATATCCTGGCAAAGGCTACCTTGATATTTGTATAGCAGATAGCGGAATCACATTGCTTGGCAGTTATCAGACATTACCAGATAATGAAATTGAAAGCGATTTAGAAGCCATTCAAGCTGCAAATAGAGGTATATCTACGAAAAATTTGCCAAATGCAGAGAATCGAGGCTACGGTATTATCACATCAAAGAAGATGTTGATTGATGGTTTGGGTGGTACTTTTGTAATGATGTCGGGCAATGCTCTACATCTATATAACTCGCTGGATAGACGCTTTGTTGAGACTCCAGAAAATATTAGATGGAATGGCACAATAATAGCGCTTCGAGTACCGTATATGAATAAAGATTTTCAGTATATTAACTACATTGAGTAAAAATTACTATCTTTGCAGTATGAAAACGAATATCGACATAACAACAATACTTAGTCAAGACCTTAAATCTAGGTTGGCAGTTAATGATTTGCGCCTGTATATAGAGAATACTGGCAGTGAATCTGTGGTTATTGATTTCGCAGGTGTTAAGTTCGCAACAAGAAGTTTTGTTGACGAATATTATAATGTTATA
>JAZUST010000125.1:0-16409 GCA_045606865.1 Bacteroidales bacterium | reverse complement strand
GTTATAAAGCACTTCCATGATTGCGAGGCATACGTCCAAGCCGATGAGGTCGCCTAATGCGAGAGGTCCCATTGGATGGTTGGCGCCGAGTTTCATAGCGCTGTCGATGTCTTCTACTGAAGCGATGCCTTCTGCGTAGATACCTACTGCTTCGTTAATCATTGGGATGAGGATGCGGTTGACGACGAAACCCGGAGCTTCTTCCACCATGACAGGTGTCTTGCCGATTGCTGTAGCCAACTCGAAAATCTTGTTGCTTGTCTTTTCTGATGTCATCTGACCTTTGATGACTTCTACGAGTTTCATCACTGGAGCCGGGTTGAAGAAGTGCATGCCGATGAACTGTGCAGGACGGTCGGTACAAGCGGCTATTTCTGTGATTGACAATGATGATGTGTTTGTAGCGAAGATGGTTTCAGGTTTGCATATCTTGGCGAGTTCGGCGAAGACTTCCTTCTTGAGGTTCATGTCTTCTGATGCTGCTTCGATGACCAAGTCGGCATCGGCGAAATCAGCGTAGTCTGTCGTGGTGCTGATGTTTGCCATTGTAGCATCCATATATGCTTGTTCTATCTTGCCTTTTTCTACTAATTTAGCCAATGACTTTGAGATCTTGCCTACTGCTTTGTCTAAGCTGGCTTGGGTTCTACTTTTCATGACTACGGGTACGTTAGCTTGTGCGAATGCTTGTACTACGCCGGCACCCATTGTTCCTGTTCCGATAACGAAAACTTTCATAATATTAATTATTTATATGTTATTATTTTCCTTTAAATACTGCTTTTTCTTTTGCCAAGAATGCTGCCATGCCGTTCTTCTGATCTTCTGTTGCGAAGCATTTCGAGAAGTATTCATTTTCGTAGGCGATGCCTTCTTCTGCTGTCATGTCGTAATTCTCGTTGATGCATTTCTTGGCGTATGCCACCGCTATCGGTGCGTTTTTCAGAATCATCTTGACGAGTTTCATGGCTTCGTCCATAAGGTCGGCTTGTTCATAGACAGCGTTGACGAGACCGATGCGATGTGCTTCTTGTGCGTCGATGAGCTTGCCTGTGTATATCATCTCTTTTGCGTATGAAGGACCGACGAGTTTAGGGAGACGATATGTTCCTGAGAATCCCGGTATGATGCCGAGGCCAACTTCAGGCTGACCGAATTTAGCGTTGGTGGAAGCGATGCGTATGTCGCAAGCCATGGCGAGTTCGCAGCCTCCGCCGAGAGCGAAACCGTTGACAGCGGCGATTGTAGGTATTTCAAGGTCTTCCAACTTCTTGAAAGCTGCTGCTCCGAGACGAGCGAACTCTAATGCTTCAGCGGCGTTTTTGTCTTTCATCTCAGCGATGTCGGCGCCAGCTACGAATGCCTTCTCACCGTCGCCTGTAAGAATCAGGGCTTTGATTTCCGACAAGTCGATGTTTGTGACGAAATAATCTATCTCGCTTAAAATTCTTGAGTTCAAGGCGTTCAACGACTTAGGAGCCGACACTGTAAGGACACAGATGCCGTTTTCTCTTATTTCCGATTTTAAATATTGATATTCCATTTTATTGAGCTTTTAGTTAAGAGCTTTGAGTCATGAGTTAAGGGTTTTTGATATTTGCCCGTTGCTCAATACTCATTGTTCATTGCTATTTATTCATTTTAATAACAACTCGCAAATTTAAGAAAAACTTTTGAAAAATTTTAATAAAATAGTAACGATTTTATTTTTTTATGTTTATGGGAAAATCAGGTTGTTTATGAGAGGGTGAAGTTTTATTGGAGTAATTGGAGTAATTGGAGTAATTAGAGTAATTGGAGTGATTGGGGTGGTTTATTTTTTGGGGTTGTTTTTTTTATATTCTAGGCGGGCGGCGGTCATTTGTTCTCTGATTCCGCCTTCTTTGAGGAAGTCGTTTTTCCTTTTTTCTATCATCTTTCGTAAGAAGACGTCTTCTTGGTGTATGAGGGTTATGGCGATATTCGCTATCGTCTCTGCACTTCTTTGTTGTATGGCATTTCTATAATATGCGGAATCATTGTGTTTAGTGCATACTTCGCGAGTTCGTTTCGCTTTGTCGGAATTTACATCCCATTGCTGACAGTTATTTACTCTGAGATAGTCTTCATAATCTATGAGTAGCTCTTGCAGACTTGCTCTGGCAACATTATACAACTTTATTTCTGTCTCAGAAGATGTGGTTGCCGCAATGCTACCTTCCACTATGTTTTGTTTTCCGCTTCTTGCGGCTTGTACCATTTGGTCGATGGTGCGGTCGCCTTTGGAGAAGTATTTATGGGCGAAATAGTAAGTGATGTCGTAGATGCATTCTGCTTTTTGGTATGCAATAAGGCTTTTGTAATTTCCTTTTAATTGAATGAATGGTTTCATGGTTTTTTTGGGGTTTGAGGGTTAGAAAATTTAATTGGAGTTATTGGAGTTATTGGAGTTATTGGAGTGATAATAGTTTTGCAAAGATAGGGATTATTTTATTAATGGAGGGTTGGGATTGGGATTTTTTTTGATGGGAGGAATTGGAGAGATTAGAGTTATTGGAGGAATTAGAATAATAGAAAACTATATTATAGGCTATTGCCATATTTATCTAACCAGTTTTGGGCTTGGTAGCAATTGGGGCAGTGGGAACGAAGGAGGGTCTTGAATTTTGCTGTGTGGTTCATTATGACGGTGCCTCATCATTGTCTCACGCGATGTATAGGTGTATTTGAAACTCTAAATATTGATTTCTGATATACGTCACGTTCATATTGAGTGTGCGCATTGCATCGGTTTCAATTCCCTCACGAGGAAACTGTTGAGTCTATGACGGACACCATTTATCATTTGCGATAAGAAAAAAGTCTAAAAATAAAAGACGAAAGACAAAAGATTTTTTCTATAGCGCCAATCTGAATCCGACATCGATATCGGTATGATAATCTGCTATTCTGCTTCTATCTTCTATGAACGATGTCAAATGTGAGAAAAGAACTGAGTTGGAGCGCAACACATGTAGATAATACCTGAAGAAATACGTCATGTTGAACTCATAATTAACATCTTCTTTCTTTGGTCCTTGCGGATTGACTTGTGGTTCTTCTGAGTATTCTGCATAATAATCATTACACATTTCCTTAAGATTACCGCACATATCATAGATCCCCAATTCGTTAGGCAGTTTGGTCATCACATCTTGCGGTTCTTGGCAATTATCTTTATTCCAAGCTACTTCATTATAGTCGTTGCTTCCTGCATAGATGTAGCCTTTACTTTTGGTTCCTCCTTTTGCCGCGAATTCCCATTCTGCTTCTGTTGGCAGACGGAAGTTCTCACCTGTAATCTCGTTCAGTTTTTTGATAAAAACTTGTGTATCATTCCACGAGACCTCATTTACAGGTTTCTTAGGACCTTTATAGAAACTAGGATTCTTTCCCATGACAGTCTCCCATAACTCCTGCGTCACCATTGACTCTGCAATATAATAGTCGGACAATGTAACCTTATGAACAGGAGATGTATAAAAACGATCAGCCTTCTCATTATAGTTACGACCTTCAGGGTCATTATTTTGTGTTCCCATCCAGAAAGTTCCGCCTTCCACCTTTATCATATTAAATGAAATACCACCTACTACAAACTCACGTTTCATATCTATCAGAATTATTAATCATTATACAAAGTTAATAATTAATCACAAGGAAAATTATTTTTTGATAGAAAAAAATATTATGAGAAAGGAACATTTTAGAATCGACAAAATAAATTGCAATATCGAAAATATCGGTTTGACGGATATTAAAATTCTTTATATTTTTGCGTCATCAAAATAAAACAATCGGACATAAAGTTTGTTAAAAAAATAATTCATCACGTAAAAACATTTTATCATGAAAAGCATCAAAGGAACAGAAACAGAAAAGAATTTATTAAAATCATTTGCAGGTGAATCACAAGCTCGTTCACGTTACAAATTCTTTGCATCTAAGGCTCGCAAAGAAGGTTATGAACAGATAGCAGCTGTATTTGAAGAGACTGCTGAACAAGAGAAAGAACATGCAGAACGTTTCTTCAAGTTTTTGGAAGGCGGCATGGTAGAAATAACAGCTACATTCCCGGCTGGTGTAATTGGCACTACCATGGAAAACTTACGCGCTGCTGCTGAAGGCGAAAACGAAGAATGGGCTGACCTTTATCCGGAATTCGCACGCATCGCCGACGAAGAAGGTTTCTCAGCAATAGCAACAGTATGGAGAAAGATATCAGAAGTCGAAGCATTCCACGAACAACGTTATCGTCGCTTATTGGCACGTGTCGAGGCAGGACAAGTCTTTGAACGCGAAGAAGAAATCGAATGGCAATGCCGTAACTGCGGTTACGTACACAAAGGCAAGTCAGCACCTAAGATGTGTCCGGCATGCGCTCACGAACAAGCATACTTCGAACCAAGAAGAGACAACTATTGATTTAAATTATAAAATTCGAATTTTAGACATTTGATATAAAATAGTCCCTCAGAGTTGTGATGATTCTGAGGGACTTTTTGTTTAAGGTTCATAGTCATAGTTCATAGTTTATAGTTTATAGTAGTTTTAAGTTAATAGTTTTTTAGTTTATAGTTTATTTTTGTTTAAGGTTCATAGTCATAGTTCATAGTCATAGTTTAAGGTTTCTCAGTTTTTAAAAATATCGTTTAGTTCTTGTTTAGATTTTTCCATGTCTTCTTCATCATTTTTAAGATGTTCTTTAATCTTCTGACTTCCGAATTTCCACATCTTAAAGCAGAAGTAGATGAATAAGACTATAAAAGCAAGTCCCACAACACCAGCGACTTCTTCGTTCACTTCCGTAAGAGACTCCATCAATGCAGCGGCGGCAATTAATATGGAGTCGTAAAGTCCGTGGACTATGACTGGTGCCACAAAGGTCAGGATTCTATTTCTCTTCACGTTATTTTTGTCGAAGGTTGCAAGCGAGTAATAGTAGCCCATCACGATGCCAAAGCAGAAATGACCCGGCACAGCGGTGAAAGCGCGGGCTATACCTGTTGCCATATAACTATCTATATTTCTAGTCAAATAAAGAACATTTTCCAATGCCGCGAACCCCATAGAGACACAGACTGCATAGACAATGCCGTCCATCTTCTCGTCGAAGAACTTGTTATTTCTAACTACGATCCAAAGGATGAAAAGTTTGGCTGCCTCTTCCGGTATTGCAGCGCCAAAAAAAGAAATCCTGATTGCATCCGACACGCTAACGACATCGCTAGAATACAAACCAATAATCTCCGAAGGGATGGATATCAGAAACGACAAAGGAGCAGAGAGCAATCCAAGCAAAAACGCCCTCACAATTTGTTTGGTAGGTTCGGGTTGTAGTTTGTCTTTACGATAGATATAAATGATAAGGATTACAACAGGAAGTAATGCTGTGATAAATAATGAACTATTCATAAAGGTTAATTTTAATTAATAAATTTCACCCCTTTCTTATATTCCTTCACTTTGCCTTTCACTTCGCCGTTTTTATAGTTGGATTCTGATTTTATGCTGCCGTCTTCATAATATTCTATTGCGGGTCCGTTCTGGACATTGTTAGAAAACATCTTATGAGTCTTCACTCTTCCATCTTCATAATAAGTTTCCTGAACGCCTTCAAATTTTCCGTCCTTATAAGTATACATAACATATATCGGTCCTTGTTGTTTGTCGGCATAAGCATACCATATCGTCACGCCGTCTCTGTTTCCCGACTTATATTGCGACTCTTCTTGTATAAAACCATATTCATTATATATCAGCGATCTTCCGTCGAGTTGTCCTTCTTTATATTCTTGTTTAACAGATATAAGTCCGTTTGTTCTCCAAGCGCAATTCAATCCGTCCATCATATCATTCTTGTAGTCAACCTTTTTCAAAAGACGACCTTGTTTATCTAACTCCAAATATAATCCTTCTTTCTTACCTTCTTTATATTGGATGATAAAATGAGGAAGTTCACTGTTAGGATGATTCTCCACCCACGAACCTTCCTTCATACCATTCAATATATTACCAGTCACTTTGACAGTACCGTAATAATGTTCAAAAACGCCATCTTGTCGGTCAGTGACTTTGATGTTATAAATCTGTTGAGAGAATGCCGTCATCGCGAACAGCATCATCGAGAGAGTAAAGAATATTTTTTTCATGATCTGCATTGTTGTTTAAATAAAGCAAGGACGCGGCAAGCCACGTCCCTACATTGTAAATAGTTAATTTTTAATTGTACATTTATTCTTTATGTATTCATCGATGCCTTTGGCTGCTTTCTTACCTGCGCCCATTGCGAGGATCACCGTAGCTGCTCCGCTCACAGCGTCACCGCCGGCAAATACGCCTTCACGTGTTGTCTGCATTGTGACATCATCAGCGATAAGACATTTATGTTTGTTAGCTTCAAGACCTTTTGTCGTACTTAAAATCAATGGGTTGGGTGAAGTGCCGAGTGACATGATAACCATATCGACGTTGAGTATGAAGTCTGACTTAGGTTTCTCAACCGGACTTCTTCTTCCTGATGCGTCTGGTTCGCCGAGTTCCATCTCTGCGCATCTCATTCCTGAGACCCAACCGAAGTCGTTGCCCAAGATTTCTTTTGGATTTGTCAAGAGTTTGAAGTTGACGCCTTCTTCCTTAGCGTGATGCACTTCTTCGGCACGTGCAGGAAGTTCTTGTTCCGAACGACGATAAACGACATACACTTCTGCTCCGAGACGTAATGCTGTACGAGCAGCGTCCATAGCAACGTTACCGCCACCAACAACAGCGACTTTCTTGCCTACGAAGTTAGGTGTCTCAAAACCTTCTTTATATGCGAATAATAAGTTATTTCTTGTGAGGAATTCGTTTGCAGAAACAACACCGCATAGGTTTTCGCCAGGGATGTTCATAAATTTAGGAAGACCTGCTCCTGAACCGATGAATACAGCCTCAAATTTTTCTTCATTCATCAGCTGGTCGATTGTTACCGTACGACCGATGATGACGTCTTTTTCAAACTTAGCGCCGAGTTTCTTGAGGTTTTCTATTTCATGACGAACTACAGTTTCTTTTGGGAGACGGAATGAAGGGATGCCATACGACAACACGCCACCTAATTCGTGAAGTGCTTCAAATACAGTCACGTCGTAACCCATCATAAGGAGGTCTTTGGTACATGTGAGACCTGCAGGGCCGCTACCAACGACGGCAACCTTATGACCGTTCTTTGCACTTGGCTTTTCAAATTCAACCTTGTTTTCGCGAGCCCAGTCGCCGACGAAACGTTCGAGTTTACCGATAGCGATAGGTTCAAACTTCTTACCCATTACGCAAGAACCTTCACATTGTGACTCTTGAGGACATACGCGACCGCATACCGACGGCAATGCTGAGTTTCTGTTTATTACGCGCGCTGCATCTTCGAAGTTGCCTTCAGCTACGAAATGTACAAATTGAGGAATTTCAATATTTACAGGACATGCCTTTACGCATTGTGGATTCTTACAGTTTAAGCAACGTTGAGCTTCGATGATGGCTTCTTCTGCGTCGTAACCATAACATACTTCATCAAAGTTCTTTGCTCTTACTCTTGGATCTTGTTCGCGGACCGGAACACGTTTCTTATTGTCGCGCATCTCTTCCACAATACCTCCGACATGACATTTATGACCTTCTTCTTTCTCTTCTCTTTCGAGAATCTTATGACCTTCGACGTTGTTATACATAGCCTGACGTTTCATCACGTTGTCGAAGTCAACTTGAGCACCATCGAATTCAGGACCATCTACACAAGTAAATTTTGTCTCACCACCAACAGTGACACGACATGCGCCGCACATACCTGTACCATCGACCATGATGGAGTTAAGACTCACTGTACATTTGATGCCGAGTTTTGTTGAAAGCTGAGAAACGAACTTCATCATGATGAGCGGACCAATAGCGATGACTTCGTCATACTTCTTGCCTTCGTCAACGAGACGTTGCAACATCTCTGTAACCAGACCTTTATATTGTGATGAACCGTCGTCAGTTGTTACATACAAGTTAGAAATAGATTCGAGTTCTTTTTCATATACGAGGAGGTTTCTGGTCTTTGCGCCGATGATAACGTCAGCTTTTACTCCGTGTTCGTATAACCATTTAACTTGAGGATAAATTGGGGCGATACCAACACCACCACCAACAAAAACAAACTTCTTGTCTTTACGTTCCTCATCAGTAAGATGCACGAATTCAGATGGTTTTCCTAAAGGACCGACTACGTCGGCGAAAGAACCGCCAACATCATATTTAGCCATTTTCTGTGTTGATCTACCAATGGCTTTAAAAACTATAACTATAGTACCTTTGTCAACATCATAATCACTAATTGTCAACGGAATACGTTCCGACTTTTCAGTCATCTTTACGATTAGGAATTGTCCTGGCAAAGCAGATTTTGCCAAACGTGGAGCTTCAATCTCAAGCAAATAAGTATCTTGAGCTAACTCTTCTTTTCTAACTATTTTAAACATTACTATATATTTTATTAATTTATTCTGAGTTACTAAGTTATAGAGTTAGTAGTTGATCGTATCAGGAAGTTGTTTAATGAATTTAAAGAACGACAAAGGTAAGGAAAAAAGTTTAACGACAAAAGACAAAATTAGAAAGATTTATCGTTATCTTCCGTATTTCTCCTAATATGAATTATGAGAAGTATCTATTACTGAAAATCATTGCCGCTTAACGAATTTCTGCTAATGAAAAAATTGTTGTTTTTTTAAGGACACTTTCCTGCAATATTTGTGGTATTGGTATTTTTTACATCATATTAATCAATAGTGTCCAAAATAATTATAAAATAAGTGGAAGTTTAATTTGTGAGGTAAAAATTATTACTTTAGTAGTGCAAAAAAACAAACAAACTTCAATGGCAAATATAACAATTTTCGCACAGGTAATACAACATCTTCCAAAAAATATTTTCAAAAGGATATTTGCGGAACATAACTCCGACAAACACTCGAAAGGCTTTGATTCTTATAGTCATTTGATAAGCATGGTGTTTTGTCAGTTCGCGAACTGCGTCTCCCTACATGACATCATCAACGTGTCAATGTAAGTTCATCAATCATCACGAAACATTAATCAATATATTTTTGTATTGATTCGTATCTTTTTGTGGAGTAGCAATGTATTTTAAGACAAACAAAAAAGGAGTCACATTTGCTGTAACTCCTTGATTTACTATGTCGGGGTAGCAGGATTCGAACCTGCGACCCCCTGCTCCCAAAGCATATTATTATTACCACCATTTTTATATCCAGACATCTGAATATCAGTATTTTAACAATAATATATTTTGAGAGGATTATAATGCGGTTGACATATCAGTTGAAACATCCGCTCCAACCAAGAAGATTAAACATTAAATTATCGAACTACGGCTTATTATAGCCACCACAAAGATAATAATAACTATCATCATAAGCAGTGATTTTCAAGTCTTTTTTAATTCTTGCAGAATCTTTTTTATAGGATTTCGTTTGGTGTATAATTCGGTTTTTAATAGCTTATCAATCTGTATATATTCCGAAATTTTAAGTGTATGGAGTTAGGTAAGACTAAATGAAAAACAATCTAACTATAGCTATCGCATATAATGCTATTAAAACTATAGTCAGCACATTCCACACTATGCTTACAATTCGTTTTAATTTTTCTGGCAATCGTGTTTTTAATGCGTGTTCTATTCCTATGACAGCAAGACTGCAAAATGGCATAAGCAATCCTAATCTCATATAATAATCAAAAGTTACAATCTTAAAATTCCAATCATTGTCTGAGACTATTGACAAGTAAACAGCTATAGCGTAAATTATATATGGTATGATGATTTGTAGCGATATATGCAGACGTTGAGCAAATGTTTTAAACCAATAAAAGAACATCGTATAACTGAAAAAGCACAATGCAAGTGCGAACCCAAGCATATTGAATTTGCCCAAATCCCACATAAACATCCATGCCATTATTGAGAATAGAAAATATTGTACAAAATATTGTCTTAGACCATAGTATGTACTCAATGCAAAACGCTTGATATATTGTAAAGCTGTATTCATAATATTTAATATTTGGTACAAAAGTAATAAAAAAGCCAACTTACGGAAAATGTAGGTTGGCTTTTGAATTTTAATTTTTGTTATCTGTTTTTATGGTACTCCCTACTTCCTTCTATTCGTTTTTTTTAAATCTAGATTCATAGAAGTGGTCATATATTATTTTTATTATTCTTCTTCTAATAGATGCATTATCCTTTGACAGAACATTCAAACAAAATCCACTATAATGATAATAAAACCGCCATTCTATATCATTCTCATCAGACGATTTGACAAATTTCAGAACCATTCTATTTCCAAAAACAGAAAAAGGTAAACCAATGGCTAGCACAGGCATTGAATAATCTCTGTTTTTGAGACATTCATCAATAAGGTTGCCATAAGTGTTTTCTATTACTTTTATTGCATCTGGGTCTGTTGTTGTGTCTTCTGGTATATCTACAGGTGCATCACCAATTGTCCAACCTTCGGGTTCAAAGTCGTAAACTTTAACAGTATCTGGCTCGTTTGTGCCAAATTTATTTGAGTCAACCACTGTAACTGCTGAAATTACGATACTTTTACCTAATAACGATGTGATTACCTCATTCATTTTAGCTTTTTGTGAATAAAGATTTGATACAATGCTGCCACCTGCGACAACAAATTCGTTTGTAGGTACGGCGATTTCAACACCATCAACAGTTTCATATTCGCATCTGCGAGCACGTCTACGGAACAATGATGGGAAGAAGTTTGCTTGACGTTCGTTGCCATTAGCACTCTTAACATGCACAACGATGTACTCATATTTTTTATTGCCGATTTTTGTTTTGAAAGCATTACCTTCAATGGTATTTGGGAATGTAATGATATCCCCCTTTTCCCATGGAGTTGGGACATTTCCAATTACTTCTGAGAATGAGTTGATGCTTTCATCAGCTGCTTTGGCTTTTTCCAAATAAAGTATTAAATCTTGCATTTTTTATCTTTTTTTAAATAAAATAATGTGTGGGAACTTATTGATAATTTCAATAACACCTTTTTCCTCCACCGTGGAGGTACGGTGCAAATGTAGAAAAAGTTTTCTATATAACGAAAGGTGTTGAGAAAAATATTTTTATAAAAAAGCGATCTTGGTTAAGACCACTTTGCGCTTATGAAAATGTTCATAGCATTGCCGACATTTTCCTTATATTGGCGAGACGTTCAAGAAAAGAAGCGTCTTGTTTGATGATTTGCATATTATAATCCATTTGCATGCCAATTAGGATATGTGCAGGTATTCCTAAAGCCGCCTCAAATAATAATGCCGTATTTTCTGTAATTGCTCTGCGACAATTTAAGATGTCATTTATGTTTTTGTACGGAACGCCAATTTGTTCAGAGAACTTCTTCTGTGATATACCTCTGTATTCCAATTCTTCTCTTAACACTTCGCCTGGGTGTATCGGCCTTGATGGTTCAATCTTTTTGGAAAATATCTTGTAATCTGCATTCTTCTCCAAAGCCTTACATTCATAGATATATCCGCTATGTAAGCTCATCCATGTCTTAAATGGAATGCCGAGTTGTGATTCCAATCTCATTGCAAGGTCTTCGTTCAGATTGCGCTTGCCTTTTATAAATTCATTAAGATGTGTTGCCTGCCAACCAATAGACTGAGCGAAATCTTTTTGTTTTATACCACGTTCTTTCAATTCTTCACGCAGGATTTCTCCCGGATGAATTGCTCTGTTAGAAATCAATCTGTTACTTTTTGTTGCCATAATGAGTACTGTCTATTTCTAAAAGTTCTACTTCAATTCCATTATCTGTCTCTGTAAATAACAACCGTTCAACCATACCGTTCACAAGTCGTACAGAACTTTTGGGTTCTTTTTGGTATTTCAGTTTTTCATAATGCAGAAAGCTAAAGTACTTCAGTTCTTCAGTCGATTCAATATCATACATTATAGAGACTGCTCTTTGATAACCTTCAATTAATCTTACATTTCTGCATATTTTCTTATACTTGCTATCTTCGGTTCTGCCTTCCTCATACAAATCAGATAACGCTTTGTCCTTAAATGTTATTTTCATATAATAATGGTGTTAGATTCTCTAATGCAAAGATAATAATAATTACCAGATTTGGTAATTAATTTTCAATATTTTTATTAAAATCATTTGAAAAAAACTTGCGGGTTATAAAATTATATCTTAAGGGGACATCTATAAATTCCACGTATCAAATATTTTTGTTTAATACAAGATAAACTTTTTCGAGGCGCGTATATAAGTGGGGATAAAAAACCAAGTAAAGAGCGTGAAGATTTAATAATGAACGAAATCAGGAAGTTGGGAGAAGAGTTGATGAATGTGGAGTGGTAATCCTTTTACTGCTCCACAATGTTTTCGGACTGCACTGGACAGTATCATTTCAACCATGATTTTTGGCAAACAAAAAAGGAGTCACATTTGCTGTAACTCCTTGATTTTCTGTGTCGGGGTAGCAGGATTCGAACCTGCGACCCCCTGCTCCCAAAGCAGGTGCGCTAGCCGGACTGCGCTATGCCCCGATCCACAAAACTATTTTAATTTGTCGGGGTAGCAGGATTCGAACCTGCGACCCCCTGCTCCCAAAGCAGGTGCGCTAGCCGGACTGCGCTATGCCCCGAAAATTTCGGCGGAGAGGGGGGGATTCGAACCCCCGGTAGCCTTTGGAGCTACGACAGTTTAGCAAACTGTTGGTTTCAGCCACTCACCCACCTCTCCGTGTTCTGTGGTTTTGCGAGTGCAAAGGTAAATATTTTTTTTATTCGTACAACATTTTTTCAAAAAAAAATATTCTTTTTTTCATCTTTATTTTAAAATTATGAATAACTTTGCATATCAATAATTTAGTTATGAAAAAATATCATATATTCTCAGTTTTATTGTTTGTAATTTTCTTATTATCAAACTCATGTTCCACTAAAAAGGATATTAATGTGTATAATAATGGCGAAAAATCTAAAGATAGTACACAATTATGTAGTGGTAATATCACAACAGTTACATCTGCCGAGAAACCACAAAATGTCATCCTAATGATTGGAGACGGCATGAGTACTCCTCAAATATATGCAGCAATTTTAGCGTCCGACTCCCCTACTTCATTCGAAAAATTTCCTTTCACCGGTTTGGTCAAGACAAATTCCAAGTCTCATAAAATAACCGACTCTGCAGCCGGTGGAACAGCAATAGCGACAGGACACAAAACAAATAATGGCATGATTGGAATGAATGCCGACAGCATTGCTGTTCCTAGTATGTTGGATATGTTTTCAGATAAAGGCATGAAAACCGGTATTGTTGTTACCTCATATATCACTCATGCCACACCTGCAGCTTTCGTGGCTAAAAATATAAACAGAAATAATTACGAAGAAATTGCTTTGGATTTCGCTCAGTCAGACAAGGTTGACTTACTAATAGGCGGTGGCAGAAAATATTTCAGCAATAGGAAAGACGGTCGCAATCTCATTCAGGAAATGACTGATAATGGATGGATATATTACG
The DNA here is from genome assembly GCA_045606865.1 of Bacteroidales bacterium. Lineage (GTDB taxonomy): Bacteria > Bacteroidota > Bacteroidia > Bacteroidales > F082 > Limimorpha. The sequence continues at coordinate 2,775 of JAZUST010000125.1, read as the reverse complement.
ACACATTAATTAATAATGCTGATAACGAAAAGATAATAATACTTCCTTCAGAAGGACATCTTCCAATTTATTCGGAAAGAGGAAACTTTTTACCGGATGCAACAAATTTCGCATTGAAAAACCTGAAGAATGAAGACGGATTCTTCCTTATGATCGAAGGTTCGCAAATCGACTTCGCAGGACATGACAGAGATTCCACATATCTAGTAGATGAAATGATGGATTTCAATAATGCCATCAACAATGTATTAGATTTCGCAAAAGAAAATACAAACACCTTAGTCATTGTAACCGCCGACCATGAAACAGGTGGTTTGACCATCATCGACCCCAATGGAGCATATTCTCGTAACGATTTCAAATTTTCAACAGGCAGTCACTCCCCTCTTTTGGTGCCGGTTTTTGCCATAGGTCCTGGCAGTGACAAATTTACAGGAATAATGGAAAACACAGATATAATCAAAAAGATTATGGAACTATTTGAGTAAAATTAAATATAATTTGTCGTCATTATTAAGCACACATCATTAAACAATATTATAAAAAAGAAGCAATAACATATTGTATTTTAATGATATAAACTATTTTTAAAAAAATATGTTTTTTTATATAAATTTAAATAAAAAAATCGTATCTTTGCAGCGCAAAAGCGATGGTTCGGTAGCTCAGCTGGATAGAGCAACAGCCTTCTAAGCTGTGGGTCTTGGGTTCGAATCCCAACCGGATCACAAAACAAGGTGAGACTGACTTAACTGAGTCAGTCTCTTTGTTTTAGGAGTTTATGACTTTGAAAGAGTATAAAACCGATTGTAGAAGACCAAGTCTATAAAGAATTCATCATCTTAAAGCATGATTATCTTTTATCGTGCAGCGAAAGAAAAACAGTCAGAAGAGCACGGATTATATTGTCCGCGAATGGGCGCGAAATTGATATATGCGCGGATATTTTTGAGAGGATAAGAGATATAGTTGTAATATGGATATAAAGGATGAAAAGTGAATAAAGGATATAAATAGTTTGTTTCATTTGACCCAACTTCTTCCCTATTTACTTTATCATTCTATTATGTTCCAACATGTTTCCTCATATTAAGAAAATAATAGATTCACAGCATGTAAAGTTTATATAATCAACTGCGTGTATATTCTGGGTAATTGTCCATTTCAAATTCAACTCTGATGTTGCAAAATTCATTCACAACGTTGTATATTTTAACTTCGTTGTAATTTATATCTTTATCTACAATTATCATCTGTCCCATCAGTTTAGCGAACTCTTCTTTTTGTTCTTGTTTGAATTCATAGATGGTCGCCAAAGCCAGCAAAGAGTTGAGTTTTTCCACATCATGGCGTGCCGAGTCGCCCAAGTCTAATTCTTTTGCGATTTCAGTGAACAACAATTGTTCTCTATCGTCTATTCTGTTGTCTGCAAGAATTATATCATGCAAAATACGCATCACAGCGATACGTTGGTTATATGTAAGTTCTTTCATTTTTTATTATTTTGTTAATGACACACATGTCCAATTCCAATTATCTTTTCCTTTATTGTAATCAAGTGCAGCCATGACTGTCACTTCATCGTTATTGCGTACATTTTGTTTCTGCACTATCTCTGGTTTTACGAAACATTGTATATCTCCCCCATTGACAAATGCGAACGCTTGATTATCTCGTTTTGATATTTTTCCTTTTATCAATCTGATATATGAAATTCCTTCTATATCATCTTTATCAGCTAATCTTGCCGTTGCAATAACGATATTGCCATCATTTTCAGGGAACCATTGCAATTGAAGCAGAGTTCCTTCCTTTACCTTTACGCTTAAATTATGAAGCGGTATATTGACGCGTTTCTTTTCACCATACACAAGTAAAACTCGTTTTCTTGCGAAATCGACATAAGTGACTATAGCCAATATCTCATCTGTATATTGTTTATAATCTATGGCATCGCTGCTGTCAGCTTGAGTATTGTTAACCCAAGGTTCTTTCATCCAGTTCTGCACTTCGTAAGGCAAACGCCACCCTTGTTGCATATAGCAACGTACTACATGGTCTAAATGATGTTTAGCTCGAGGGTAATCTTTTCTCATTATGTACATAGACACCAACTTCATGCGGACCTTGCCCAAGAATGTCTCTTGTGTATTGCAGTGAACAGCACGCAGCATACACGCAAGCTGAATATCAGCCTCTCCCCTATAGATTTCATAAAGCAACTGCCAAACCCAAAACTCAGTTTTCTTTTTTCTTACGAAAGGCATGACAATGTCTAACGCTTCTTCACGTTCTGCGCCCATGGCAAGTTTTAATTTTCCGCAGAAGTAACCGGGATACATCATCTCGGGATAATCATCCATCAGTTTCTCAATCTTGGGCAAGAACTCACGTATCTTTTCTCTGTCATTAAGTTTCAATAAGGCTCAAAGCACAAGGCTCATCAATACCGCTTCCGCAGTAAACATAGGATTCTCAAGACTTCGTCTGTCAACAGACAACAGTCAACGGTCAACAGACTTAGATGTATAGAATTTCACAACCTTAAACCTTAAACTTTAAACCTTAAACAAAATGCTCAAGGCTCAAAGCTCATCAATACCGCTTCCGCAGTAAACATAGGATTCTCGACACTAGCGATATACATAAACTCAGAATATGTCTCAATACCGCTTCCGCAGTAAACATAGGATTCTCAAGACTTCGTCTGTCAACAGACAACAGTCAACGGTCAACAGACTTAGATGTACAGAATTTCACAACCTTAAACCTTAA
>JAZUST010000124.1:0-2380 GCA_045606865.1 Bacteroidales bacterium | reverse complement strand
AGCGACAGCCAAAACACTTTCCTTGTCATTGCTAAGTAACAATCTCTCATAAAGTTGAGAATTGATTTGTCTTTCAGTCTCCCTGCCATTCCAACCATTATTGACAGACTCCAATTCGTAATATTCACGTTTGTCAGGATCCTCAATCTGTATAAGTTTTCTGTATTGAGTCCAGTTTAATTGCGAACGCAGTGCGTTCGCAATCGGGTAAACTCTGTAAAATTGTCTGCTTTGTTCCAATGTTCTCACAGAAAAACCGCTGCCATATTCGGGAATCAATTTGTCAGCAAGATTCTTTATCAGGTAAGAACCATAATCAGCTCTGTCTTTCCCTTCCTGTTCCTCTTCGAAAATACGTTTTCCGATATCCCAATACATTCTCACACGACAGAAATCTACGCTTCTCACTGCCTTCTGACGAGCATTGTCGATTATGCTTTTCACATCATCAATAAAATTCTGATTGCTTAAATCTTTCTTTTCCATAACATAAATTTTGGTAATTAAAACTTTGTGTTCTCATCTGCAAAACTACAATCTCATCTTCCTTTTGTCAAGCGTTTGCAAAGGAAAAATTACGTATTTAACAATTTTTAACGTAAATGTTAATGAAAGTAGGAGAGAAGTGTTAATTTTTGTTAAGGAATGCTGTGAGCCGTGAGTCGTGAGCGCATCTTTGAGTTTTTTGAACTTTCTGTCACAGATTCTCAATTTCTTTCTCTGATTCTCAGATTTTTAGATTTTAATTTGGGCGTTCCGGCTACGCCGTCGGGCTTTTCGCTCTATCTTTTTCCGCTGTCGCTCCAAAAGGATGCCGCTTCAATCCCTAACGCTTGGCGACTGCCATGTAGAGATGCGTCTTGAAGACCTGTTATCTTACAATTGTGAGAATCGTTCTGATTCCAAAATCTTTACAAAGGTAAGATGATTTTTAACGTAAAAGTTATTTCAACATTAAAAAATGTTTGTATCTTTGCAAGCAAATAAGTCGTGAGTTGACGATGTAATGGGTAGTGCGAAGTCCCCGCCAGCATAGCATCACATTTAGATGTAAACCTCTCTCACGCATAAAGGGACATATTAAAGGCATCATCGAGATGCTTTTTTTATTATGTAACTTATATGCCGGAGATGGCGGTAATACAATATTGAACTTTTTCTTTCGTCCTGCGACGAATACCAACGGTCATTTTTACCTTGCCGATACCTATGAGCTCATATTCCATTATCATCATACGCTCAAATGGTTCCTGATTTTTATTACCCTGCTTTATTTTACTTATAGAAACCTTCTTAGCTCCGACGAGAATTGCATCAAGCTGCAGCACGGCAAGAGTTGACAGATAGGACTTTGCCGCATGTTCGCTAGTCTCAATGATAGAAACCATTCTTATGTTGATGTATTCTTTCAGTGAAAGATTATACCTCTGTTGAGAAGGATTATTCGCTTTCCATTTACGATAAAAGTCACGAATAATTATTTCTCTTTGCTTTATTTCTTCAGAACTTTTGCCTTTAGGTATAATTATGATAGAATCCATATATTACTTTTCAAAAATTTTGGTTAATGCCACAAAAGTGACAAATTATTTGTTCTCAGTAATGAATATAAAATTCATCTGCAAAACTACAATCTCATCATCCTTTTGTCAAGACTTTTAAAAGGAAAAATTAAGCCATTAACAATTTTTAACGTAAATGTTAATGAAAGTAGGAATGTTGTGTTAATTTTTGTTAAGAACCATCATCTTCCATTTCTGTTTTTACCTTATTTATTTCTTTAATTAATTGAGATTTTGTCGGTAGGTACAATTGATATTCATTTGCTAAGATAGTCTTGTTGTCTTCAGGAAGAGTCATTTTTACTACGGTATCGTTTTTAGAAGTTCCGAGCAAGATACCGATTGTAGGATTCTCATCATGAAGTTTCTCACATCTGTCGTAATAATTCACATACATTTGTAGTTGTCCTAAATCTTGGTGGGATAATTTACCGTTTTTCAATTCGATAATGACGAAACAACGTAGCAGTCGGTTGTAGAATACCAAATCTATAAAGAACTCGTCATCTTCAAGCAAGATTCTCTTTTGTCGTGCCACGAAAGAAAAACCATTTCCCATTTCTAGGAGAAAGTCGGCAATGTGAGAAATTATCGCACTTTCTAAATCCTTTTCGTAATAATCTGCTTTACGTTCCAATCCCAAGAATTCCAACACCATCGGTTCTTTTATTATTTCTTGAGGACTTTGAGGAATACGTTCTCTGCGAGCGACAGCCAAAACACTTTCCTTGTCATTGCTAAGTAACAATCTCTCATAAAGTTGAGAATTGATTTGTCTTTCAGTCTCCCTGCCATTCCAACCATTATTGACAGACTCC
>JAZUST010000123.1:0-3088 GCA_045606865.1 Bacteroidales bacterium | reverse complement strand
CGAGAATGTGGGAATAGCGCATATCGTTATCAAGGATTCCAACGGTGTCTATATCGACAGAGAGAATGTCTTCTCGACACCTGATTACGCCACCTTTATTATTAATGATGCCGGTTACTACAGAATGGACATCACTTTGAGTAACGGTGAGCAGTATTATGGATATTTTCAAGTTGAAAATTGAAAATTTATAGAGACGTTTACTAACCTTCAACATTAATTATTAAAATTTTAAATTATGAGAAAATTGAGTTTATTTGCCATTATCGCATTGGCAATCGGAATCACAGTATTCCATTCATGTAAAAAAGATGATGAATTAACAAATTCAGAAAACAAAACATCCGAAACCTCAACGTTCAATCCTAATGCTATAGAAAATATGGATGAATATCTTTTAGGTTTCATGAAAAAAATTAGTAGTGCTACAAGAGACAACGAAACAATGACGATAGAAGATGCAGAATGGCATTTGACGGCTTGTTTGAATTTTCAATTCTGCAATGCTAATGTAGAAAAAACACAAGTTGTTTATGATACTATTTTTACTACTATAAATGTAAGCAACGGATATATTTCATTTAATGATATTAATACTTCGTTGCAAGAAATTTCCACTGAAGTGTTTAATATTTATACTTCAAGCAATTTGGAAAATAAGAATGTTTTGTTTATCCAACCTGAAATTCAAGATGAAGCATCAACTCGTAGTGGAAACGTAGTTAGAACTGTCGTAGCGACATCTGGAAGAGAAGGTGTCATTGGAAATCACTATTTTGATGATGATGACATTCCTTTATCATTGTTTCCAGAAGACGCTGAATATTCATGGAGAACAACAGCTATCGACACCTTAGCGTATTTTATAAATATATTCGAACCAACTAAAGTGGACGTGCCAGATAGAATATATTATGTGGAAATATTAAGTAGAACATGCAAATGGAATAATGGTTTTTCTGGAAGAATGTTCTATTTTGAATGCAGTTATGGCTATGACTATAAACTTAATCAACAACAAATGGCGTATTACCTAGATTCATATCTCGGTTTAATAGATTCACTCTGTCCGATGCAATTGACATATATGAATTCAAATATAGTACCATGGGGCGGTACTGCACCATATGATCCTAATTATAAGTATCATAATTATATACATCATGTGTTGAATATCAATTATGGATATGAGTATCATACAGCTGTGCCTCCAATCATTGAGCAATTATAGTTTTCCCTTTTGTATTTACAACAAATAAACATTAACAATTTAAAATAATTAGTCATGAATAGAACATTATTAAAAAAGGTATTATTGTTAGTAGCAATTGCTATTTCATTAACGGTAAAATCACAGTCGGTAGTCAAGTATGAAAGATTTGTTGATGACGGGCATGTCTGGCACAATTGTATCAGAGCATTTGAAGCATCAGATGGAAATATCATTATGATGGAAGAATGTGTTGATACGATAACAGATTATTCCGGTGTTTATACAGAGTCGGTCAACCTGCTTAAAATAAACCCACAGGGAACGCTTATCGATTCCGTCAAAGTAGACTTTACAGCTACAAGTTTAGACAGTCCGTTCCTTAGAGTCGAATCCGAGACCAATAACAATGTGATGTGCGGATTTTACCTGAACGAAAACAACGAATTACGTTATAATGCAATTTTCTTTGATGACAATCTTTCCATTACAAATAATATTGACATTGATTTCCCTGTCGAAGGTTTTACCACTTCATATAAATCAATAATAGATAATGATAATAATCTGATACTTTTATCTAAAAAAAATGGTGCGGAAGATACATATATTTTTGTCTGTATGAATGTCTACGGCGAAATCGAAACGCTGAAATATTCTGTATCTGACAATTATTCAAATATATATCTTACAGAAAATCCTCTTTATATTCACAGCAATTATCCTTTAGAATACGGATGTTGTTTTTTAAACGGAACTGGCATTACAACAATCATTTATGATGAGAACTTCGAAATTTTAAATATTGTTGATATTAATGAATTTATGGAAAACGACAAAACCTATGTCTTTGACTGTACGGAATCAGAGATGATATCTTTGGAAGATGGGAATATACTCATGAGTTCTGTTACGTATGAAAAAGAAGGTTTTGGCGATGAACTAAGCGAATATATCCAATTGACAAAATTCAATGAAGAATATGAAGTCATTGATTATGTAAGGGTCGCTTCCAGACCTAAATATGGTGATGAAGGGCAATTTTATATAAATACAACCAAATCTATTTTGGAAGACAACAATGGTAATATCTATTTAATCTGGATTAATTCCGATGGTGAACATACAATAAGTTTCATAAACAACGACATGGAATTGATTTGGAATTGTCCTTTAAATCAAGCAAATGCTAATATTAGTCTTTTGTACGATGCTTTTATTTTAGGTAACAACAAATTGGCAGTTTATGGCGATTATGTTAATTTTGACATGGGTTATTTTGGATTCTGCTATATAGTTACTAATAATAGTCCTCTATCATTTTGTGAAAATTACAACAACATCAAACCTTTCAGTTTCTATCCTAATCCGTCGAGAGACTTTGTAAAAGTGTCAACAGTCAACGGTCAACAGTCAACGGTCAGGGTTTATAATACATTAGGAATGTTGGTAGAGGAATTTGAAATGCTATCTAACGAGATTGAGATCAACGTTTCAGATTATAAGAGCGGAATGTATTTCATTGACGTAGATGGAACAATCAGCAAGCTTGTTGTAAGATAAGATTTTTAAAAAAATCAGAACCTCAGAATCTCAGAACTTCAGAATATTTTGAGATTTTGAGGTTCTCAATTGATTTTCTCTTGACAAAGTCTCTTCTTTGTTGTACCTTTGAGAGCCAAATGCAAAACCTCACAATTATGAAAAGACTTCTGCTGATATCGACATTCATTTTCATATCATTATGCCTTAATGCGCAGGTCAGAGGCAAAAAGCCTCCCAAGATGCTTTCCACGCAGACGGGATGTGTTTTTCGTTACCCGCCACAAACGAAGTCTTTTGCAGATATAAACGTTGCTTATTCGCTGCATCCCCAGT
>JAZUST010000122.1:0-19470 GCA_045606865.1 Bacteroidales bacterium | reverse complement strand
TTAACGCGATCCCATGATTTCAAGATGCGAGCTTTCTTGTGTGATAAAACTAATTGTCCGTTGACGCCTTCTTGGTTTTCTACGTAGACTTCAATCTTGTCACCAACTTTTAAGTTAGGATTGTGACGGAATTCTGCTACTGGGATAACGCCGTCTGATTTGAATCCGATGTTAACAACAACTTCACGTGATGTCTTGCCAACAACTGTACCTTCAACAACTTCATGGTCAGCGATCTGACTCATTGTCTTTTCGTACATTGCTTCTAATTGCAAGCGTTCTTCTGATTTGTAACTGTCGTGTTTTTTGTGGTCGCTGTTCCAATCGAAATTAGCGTCTGGAGTAGGTTTTACTCTTACTTGATTTTCGCTCATTATAAATAATTAAAAAATTGTACTTAATAATCACTCCGATAAATTATTAAGGATTGTTAAACTTATTGGTGCTTTAAGTCGTTGATTTATAAATATAAAACTCAACTTCGGAATGAACTTAAAAACGTGTGCAAAGGTAGTATTTTATTTTGAATAAAACAAGATGTTTTTTATGTAAATTTGAGAAATTAAAAACCTGAAAATCTGAGAAGTAGGATGAGATAAAGAAACAATAATATTTACCCGTTAAATGAATGATAAAAATCAAACCTAAAATCAACTATTATGGTAATATATTGTTTTAAAATATTATCTTTGCAATCGTTTAATATAATAATGTATGTTTTTAAAACTTCATTCCGAAAATCCTAATCCTCGTTATGTCAAGATGGTTATAGAATGTCTTGAAAACGACGGTGTCATTATCTTTCCTACTGATACTATCTATGCGATAGGATGTAGTGTGAACAGCAGTCGTGGGTTAGATAAAATAGCGCGTATCAAAGGAATTAAAAAAGAGAAAGCTAATTTTTCTTTTATCTTTCACGATTTAAGTATGCTTTCGGAGTTTACTAAACCTATTAATAATGATGTATTCAAATTAATGAAACGTAATCTGCCCGGTGCATTCACGTTTATCGTCGAGGCGAACAATAATGTTCCGAAACTTTTTAAGAATAACAAAAAAACTATCGGTATCCGTATTCCTGACCAACCTATAATAACTAATATTGTCCGAGAACTTGGTTGTCCAATTATCACGACTTCCATCATCGATGATGACGAAATTTCGGGTTTTATGACCGATCCGGAAGAGATAAATGATGCTTATAAGGACAAAGTTGACATAATTATTGACGGTGGATTCGGAAATAAAGAAGAAAGTACTATCGTTGATTGTACAGATAATGAAATAGTTATATTACGTGAAGGTAAAGGTGTTTTGGAATAAAAATATTTTTTTGATTTTTTTTAAAAAAATGTTGCAGGTATTAAAAAATGTTGTACCTTTGCACTCGCAAACAAGAGGATGACTCGCTAGCTCAGTAGGTAGAGCATCACACTTTTAATGTGGGGGTCCTGAGTTCGAGCCTCAGGCGGGTCACCAAAATAGAAGGGTTTCAGTTTTTGAGACCCTTTTTTTTATTGCAGTCATTTGCGTTAGGGATTGGAGCGGCATCCTTTGGGAGCGGTTTTTTTTAGAGCGGGCTGCGGGAGCGGGATTTTTTTTTAGAGCGGGAGGAGCGAGCAAAGATATAGCGGAAAGCCCGACGGCTTCGCCGGAACGCCCAAATTAAAATCTGAAAATCTGAGAATCTGAAAATCTGAGAATCTGAAAATTTGAAAGTTTATATCTGTGTGAATTCCTGAATTATATGCAAAAGTCATTCAATATAAAAGGTCGTCAGTTAGATTGCGAGATAGTTCGCTCGCGAAGAAAAACCGTCGCCATACAAATTTATCCCGACAAACGTATAGAACTGAAAGTGCCTCTGCTATGTAACATAGACAATGTGGAACCTTTTCTTGAGAAACATTACAGATGGATTTTCAAAAGATTAGATGCTCCGATACCACTCAAAACTGAACCCAAGAGATATGTCGATGGTGAACTTCATTATTTTCTTGGAAGACAATATCCGTTGAAAATAATAATATCTCCCGAAAATAATGTGACTTTACAAGATGATACTCTGACGGTTTATGCTAAATATGATGTGCAGGAATTGATAGAGACTCTTCTCGAAAAGTGGTATCTCAGTCAAGCCCGCCGCGTCTTTCAGGAAATCTCGATTCCTTTAATGAAGCAGATGGAGAAATATAATGTCTTTCCGAAATCTTTTACTATCAAGAAGATGAAAACCAGATGGGGTAGTTGCTCCTCGAAAGGTAGCATAAGTCTTAATTTGGATCTGATAAAACTTCCGGAGCAATGCATAAAAGAAGTGATTTTGCACGAACTCTGTCATCTTGTTCATTTCAATCATTCGAAGGAGTTTTACGCCTTGATGACTGCCGAGATGCCCGACTGGAAAATCTGGAAAAAAGAACTTAAATTTTTATAATTAGATGTCGATTTCTTTTTATCATATTCTCGGTATATTGCTTTCTATCTTGTTGATAGAGATTGTAGGTATTATGTCGTCGAAGAAGGTGAAGACTGCCGACGATTTTAATAGGGCGGGAGGCAAAGCCGGGACTTGGGTTGTGTGCGGAACCATCATGGGAACGTTGATCGGGGGACAGTCGACGGTTGGAACGGCGCAGTTGGCTTTTACATACGGCATCTCCGCCTGGTGGTTCACTCTCGGTGCCGCGCTCGGCTGTGTCGTCCTTGCAATAGGTTACGTTGTCCCGCTTCGAAAAAGTAACAGCACTACGTTGTTGGAAGTGGTTTCTAAAGAATATGGTAAGAAAGCCGAAGTTTTAGGTTCCGTCTTATGCTCTTTAGGAATGTTCGTCAGCATTGTGGCGCAGATTTTATCCGCCTCAGCATTGTTGATGACGCTCTTCCCGATAAAATTCTATCTTGCCGCCGCAATATCATGTCTGATAATGATGATATATGTCGTCTTTGGCGGATTATGGAGCGCAGGCATAGGTGGAATTGTAAAACTCATATTGTTATGTATCTCCACGCTCGCAGGCGGAATAATAGTGCTTTCTTTGACCGACGGCTATCACGGATTGATGACTGCGATTGAAGAAATTTACGCATCTCTCGTAGAGACACACGTCCGTGTGTCAGTAGACGAACGATACAACAATCTTTTTGCACGTGGTACGGCAAAAGACATCGGTTCTTGTCTGTCTGTGATCCTCGGTGTTCTTGCCACGCAGAGTTACGCGCAGGGAATCTGGGCGGCGAAGACCGACAGCGTGGCTCGTAAAGGCGCATTGATCTCTGCTGTGCTGACAATACCTATCGGAGCGGCTTGCGTGCTCATCGGTCTTTATATGAGAGGGCATTATGTTACGGCAGAAGAACTTGAGCTGTTGACGGCGGCAGGTCAGACCTTACCTGAAGATGTAGGCGTAATGGCGACAACGGCGCAGGCGTTCCCACTTTTCATCACGCATTGTATGCCTGAGTTTCTCGGCGGTATCGTTCTCGGAACGTTGTTGATAACAATAATAATAGGCGGGTCCGGACTCACTTTAGGTTCTTCTACTATTTTGGTGCGTGACGTCTTTATGAAGATAAATCCTTCGTTGAGCGAGTCGTCGAGAAACCTGAGCGTGTCGCGACTTACCATTGTAGGAATATTGTTGATGTCGGTTTTCGTGGCGGCAACGTTTTCAGGGTCATTCATCAACGACCTAGGATTCCTCTCGATGGGATTACGTGCTACAGCAGTTTTCATTCCTCTGACGTTAGCGTTGTTTTTCCCAAGAAGATTTAATTACAAATGGATATTAGTCTCCATAATAGCAGGTACTGCAGCTTTGATCATCACGCAATTCCTGCAACTTCCTGTCGACGGGATATTTGTTGGATTAGGAGTAAGCGCGATATGCTGCGCAATGGGTTTTAGAACTATGGACTATGAACTGTGAACTATGACTATGAACTATGACTATGACTATGGACTATGAACTATGAACTTTAAAAAAGTATACTCAAGGTCTGTTGACTGTTGACTACTTAAACCTTAAACAAAAATAAACTATAAACTAAAAACTATTAACCTAAAACTACTATAAACTATAAACTATGAACTATAAACTTTAAAAAAATATACCCAAGGTCTGTTGTCTGTTGACTTGAAAAATAAAAAAAAGATTATGCATCTAAAAAACGGAACATTATTAAAGAACGGGACGTATAGGATAGAGCGTTTCATAAACAGCGGCGGTTTCGGTTGTACGTATGAGGCTGTTCATACGAGTTTGGAAGACCGATTCGCCATAAAGGAATTTTTCTATAAGGAGTGCTGCAACAGGGACTAGCATACGTGTCATATTACAGTAGGTACGACAAGCAAGAAAGTCTGTCGAAGTGACAGGCGTTACGACAAGTTCAACGACCATGTCAGACATTAGACGCTTTACTACAAAAAAAAGAGCCTTATGGCTCTTTTTTAATTGTCAACTTTCAATCTCATTTAAGTCCGTGTTTCTTCAAGAACGGCTCGTTGCTTGGTTCTTGTCCGCGGAACTTCTTGTATTGTACCATACCTTCGTCGTTGCCGCATTCTTGTAAGCAGTGTTGTCTGAACTTGGCTGCCAACTCTGGATTGAACAAGTCGCCCGATTCTTTGAAGTAGTTGAAAGCGTCAGAATCCAAGACTGCTGCCCAGTAATATACGTAATAACCTGCAGAGTAACCCCCAGAGAAGATGTGAGCGTAATATGTACTTCTGTAACGTGGATATATCTCGTCAATCAAGCCGATTTCTTTCATCTTTGCTTTTTCAAATTCGGCAGCGTTGAAGTCGTCATTGATTTCCTTTAACTTATGATATTCCATATCCAAGATAGCAGCAGCGAGAAATTCTGTTGTCTCGAAACCTTGGTTGAACAATCCGCTGTTTTCTAATTTGTTGATAATCTCTTCTGGAATGACTTCGCCTGTTTGCCAGTGTTTTGCATACATACGTAATACTTCAGGATCGCCAGCCCAGTTCTCCATCACTTGTGAAGGAAGTTCCACATAATCGCGAGGCACGTTGCCGCAAGTTCTGGAATATTTGCCGTCTGAGAACAAAGCGTGCAATCCGTGACCGAATTCATGCCATAAGGTTTCTGTCTCGTCCCAGCTGAGAAGGGCAGGAGTGTCGCCAGTTGGAGGAGTGAAGTTCAATACCAAAGAAACCAAAGGAGAGATCTTGTTACCTTCGATGTCGTAGCCTGCTTCACGGAAACTTGTGCACCATGCGCCGCCGCTCTTGCTGTCACGCGGATAATAATCCAAATAGATAATACCGATATGAGATCCGTCTTTCTCTTTCACTTCCCATGTCTCAACACCGTCGAAATATACAGGAATGTCGGTACGTTGGTTGAAAGTGATGCCGTATAATTTGTTAGCGACCATAAACATGCCATCACGTACATTGTTCAATGAGAGGTAAGGTTTCAATTCGTTTTCGTCGAAATCGTATTTTGCCTTACGGACTTTCTCTGCATAATACCACCAATCCCATGATTCAACTTTGGTGTCGCCGGCAATTTTCTGTAATTCTTTCAATTCTTTCTTTGCAACGTTGACAGCAGGTTTGAATAACTCTGAGAGGAAGTTATCTACAGTAGGGACGTCTTTCGCCATGTTAGCTTCAAGGACGTAAGAAGCATAATCTTCATAACCTAAGAGTTTAGATTTCTGAAGACGAAGTTTCGACATCTCTTCAATTAATTCTTTGTTGTCGTTAGCGTTGTCGTTATTGCCACGCATCACGTAACCCATATAAATCTTTTCGCGGAGATCGCGGTTGTGAGCATATTGAAGGAAAGGGATGAGACTTGGTTTTGAAAGTGTGAAGACCCATTTGCCTTCCATGCCGTCTTTCTTGGTTTGTTCTGCTGCAGCGTCTATGCTCGATTGTGGGAGTCCGCTCAAGTCTTTTTCGTTATCGACCACTAGTTTGAAAGATGAGTTTTCAGCGAGGAGGTTGTTGCCGAACTGAAGACTTAACAACGATAATCTCTCATTTATGCCTTTAAGAGTTTCTTTGTCGGCGTCATTCAATCCAGCGCCGCTGCGGATGAAATCGTTGTAATATTTTTCCACGACGCGTATTTGCTGGTCGTCGAGGTTCATGTTGTGACGGTTGTCATATACATATTTCACCTTTTCAAAGAGAAGAGGATTCATGGCAATCTCGTCGCCGTGAGCCGACATCTTAGGCATAACCTCGGCAGCTATCTTCTGCATCTCATCGTTAGAAGAACATTCCATAAGGTTGAAGAAAATGTTGCCGACTTTATCTAATAGTTCGCCTGACTTATCGTAAGCCAGGATTGTGTTTTGGAAATCAGGAGTAGCTCTATTTTTAACAATCACGTCAATCTCCGCTTTTTGTTGTTTCATACCTTCTTCAAAAGCAGGAAGATAATGTTCGTTTTTGATCTTGTCGAAAGCTGGTGTTTCGAAAGGAGTTCCGTAATCGGAAAGGAATGGATTGTCTGTGCATACTGTTTTCTCGTTATTTGAACAAGAAGACAATGTTATGATACCGAGAACAATCATACTCAAAAATTTTCTATTCATATTAATTAATGTGTTAAGTGTTTCTAATGTTGTATAAATTTAAAGGTAAAAATAACATGCAGGCACTAACCTATTCTGATTATTTGTTTTCTATTGTTTGTTTTTGGGAAAACATAGTAATCAACACGCTTCCTAAGATACCCGCTGACAATGATGCTGCCAAAACCGCAATCTTACCTAAAGAACGGAGATGATGCGTCATTTCCGGAAGCAACTCACCGAATGAAAGTGTGTCGACGAAGATTGACATTGTGAATCCTATACCGCCGAGACAAGCGACAGCGAAGAGCATCTTCCATGAAGCGCCAGCAGGCATTTCACCGACTTTCAACTTGATGGCGATCCAACTAGCGAGTGTAATACCGATAGGTTTACCAAGTAACAATCCTAAATAGATGCCTATGCCTACAGAACCGATTTCGGGAGAATATTGGAAGAAATTGAGATAACTTAATCCTGGAATTTCAACACCTGCATTGGCGATGGCGAAGATTGGCATGATTAAGAAGTTAACCCATGGATTCAAAGCATGTTCCAGTCGATAACTCATACCTACAGTACCTCTTGCCACATGACTGATGTTTCTTAAACAGGTACGTTGTTCTTCGTTAGGCGAATCAGAATCATCACGGTTTTCTTCTATTATTTTTTGATAACGGTCTGTTTTTCTGTCGAAATATGAACGTTTGTAACGAGCCTGCATCGGTATCATCATTGCCATGACAACGCCAGACATTGTTGCGTGGATTCCGGCGTAATAGAATAATATCCACACCACAATAGCAGGAACAAGATAGAATATCATGCGTTTGACGCCAGCTCTGTTAAGTAAGAATACGAAGAATAAAATCAGAACCGCAACGCCTAAAAGAGGAAGGTTGATATTGCCTCCATAGAAAAATGCCACAACCAAAATAGCACCCAAATCATCGGCGATGGCTAATGCAGTCAAGAAAATCTTTAAGGAAACCGGCACTCTGTCGCCAAGTATCGACATGATACCCACTGCGAAGGCGATGTCTGTCGCCGTAGGAATACCCCAACCGCTACTGGCTGATGTTCCAGCATTGAAACATATATAAATGAGGGCTGGCATAAGCATACCACCCATAGCGGCGATAACAGGCAACATAGCCTTCTTCATTGATGACAATTCGCCACATACTATCTCACGTTTAATCTCAAGACCTACCGTGAAGAAAAAGACAACCATCAGAATGTCGTTGATGAACTTCTCCACATTCATGTCTTTAGGGAAAATCCACTCAACATTATGGTTCTTTATCGTAATCGACAAATTCGTCTCCAAAAATGCATGATAAGCATCTTTTGTGAAAGGAAGGTTTGCCAACAACATAGCGATAATAACGCTGACCATCAAAAGTACTCCGGAAATCCATGGTTTGCTCATCAAACGAGTACTGCCTAATTCAAATACGTGCTGATACCTTACACGTGTGTAATGAGGAATGATTCTCATAATCTTCTTGTTTTTTTTAATAATTATATAAAATGTTTTACTTCACTCATTTATAAATATTATTAAATAAATATAATGATTATCGAATTAAGTCGCAAAAGTAAGGAAAAACAGTGAATAACGGGCATGAATAACAAACTTTTTTATGATATAAAAATGTGGTAATTGAATGTCGACGTTATTTGGTTTATATATTATTTTAATTCATTGAAAACATATAATAATATTTTAACAAATATCTTGACATTCTAAAAATTAATCATATCTTTGCAATATCAAAATGATATTAAAATAAATGTTTAAAAATCTTAAATAATTAAAGTTATGGAAACAAAAGAAAAGGAATTTAAAGGTTTAGTCGTCAATGGTTTTGTGGCATTGTTGCTTTTGCTCGCATTGGCAGGATTATCAATTTATGGTGTCATTTATTTCGTGAATCATGATGTGACATTAGGCGTAGTCTTATGTATTATTGCAGCAGTGTTTTTCTTGATATTGTTGACTGGTCTGAGGATGCAGGAACCGAACGAAGCGATGGCGATGTTGTTCTTCGGTAATTATAAAGGTACATTCAGAAAGACTGGTTTCTACTGGGTGAATTTCTTGTACTCTTCAAAACGAGTCTCTCTTCGCGCCCGCAATCTCAATGTCGATCCTATCAAGGTTAACGACAAGACTGGTAATCCTATATTAATAGGTCAGATTTTAGTTTGGAAGTTGAAAGATACTTATAAGGCAATGTTTGAGATTGACTCACAGACGATAGCTGGCGGAACTAATGGAACTGCTGGTGCTACTGTCTCCGGAAGAATGAAGGCGTTCGAGAGCTTCGTGCGCGTACAAAGTGATGCTGCTCTGAGAGAAGTGGCAGGAATGTTCGCTTACGATGACAACGACGATACAAAAAATAATGAGCTTACCTTACGTTCCGGCGGAAACGAGATTAACGATATTTTGTTAAAGAAACTTAACGATAGATTGGAAATGTCGGGATTGGAAGTAGTGGAAGCAAGAATTAATTACTTGGCTTATTCTCCTGAAATCGCTGCTGTTATGTTGCGTCGTCAGCAAGCTGCTGCTATTATCTCAGCGCGTGAGAAAATCGTGGAAGGCGCTGTCACAATGGTGAAAATGGCTCTCGACAAACTCAGCGAAGAGGAAATAGTGGAACTCGATAACGAGAAAAAAGCCGCTATGGTCAGCAACCTCCTCGTGGTACTCTGCGCCGACGAATCTGCACAACCTGTGGTAAATACGGGAACGCATTATCAATAAATTGAAAATTGAAAGTTGAAAATTGAAAATGGAAAATTTGGTTTAAGGTTTAATGCATAAGGTTTAAGGTTGAATCCAATAAACCTTTAAACTTAAAACTATCAACTTCAAATCTACTTTAAACTTTAAACCTTAAACTTTAAACTAAAATAATATGACAATTAGTATAATATCAGTAATAGCAATAATAGCGGTGACTTTTTTCCTGACTTTGAAGAAAGCAATTGTCATCGTTTTTGAAGATGGAATCAAGATAAAGGACGCATTGTTTCCTTTGACAATTTCTAATGATACGATAATCTCTATCTCGTTGTTGGACGAAATGCCAAGAATAGTGGCTCGCAATAATGGCGCAAGTCTCGGCTATGTTATTAAAGGTCGTTGCAAAATTAAGAGAAGCGAATTTGAAGTCTCGGAAAAAGCGTTTGTATATTACACGAAAAAAGGTAGAAAAACAATTGAGATAAAGACTTTGAATGGTTCCGTTTTTATCAATAGAGCTGTCGATTTCGAAACAGAGGAACTTTACAATGAGATGAAATCTACCGTTAAGATTCTTAAAGATAACGAGTTGGATTATTCAGCCAAAGGCCCGAGAAGTCATAGAAATACAATTATAGTTACTTTGATTGTAATCGCTCTCGTTTGTATTCCTATGTTCTTGATTGATTATGGAAATACAATAACCGTCAATAATGATGTCATTGAAATCAAAGGCGATTATGCGATGGATATTCCTCTCTCTGATATTGACACGGTTCTGCTTGTTGAGCAACTGCCTTCCATCAAGTTAAGAACCAACGGCATCTCGACAAATAAAGTCAATATCGGTAACTTCAAGACGAGCGACGGAGACAAATGCCGTCTCTATGTCAACAAATCGACACCGATGTTTGTGGAAATAAGATGTCAACAGACAACAGACAACGGACAACAGACCTCGTCCAAGTCATCGTTGATTTTCATAAACAAGAAAACCGTCGAGGAAACGAAAATGTTATATGATAAGATTTATGATTTGAGATTTAAAGAATGAGCTGTCGGCAGTCAGTCTTCAGCGGTCAGCAAACTGAGGACTGAAAGCTGATGACTGATAACTATAAAAAATATGAAAAAAGCAATCAGATATTCAATAATACTTTGCGTGGTAAGCTGGATTTACGCTGCCATCATGATTTTCGGGGTCGGAATTATAAATCCTGCCGACAATCCGATGATGTACACAATATTCGCTTCATCTTATATGTTGCTGCCGCTGATCTGTGCGGTGGTGTTGCAGATAATTATGTGCAGAAAGACACACGTCCGTGTGTCTCTACGTGAGACAGGTTTGCTGCGTTTCAAGATTAAATTTTCTTGGTTGGTAGCATGGATTCTTCCTGTCGCGATAGTTTTACTTACGATATTTGTAAATTCTCTTTTGCCTAATTGTGATTTTAACACTGATATGTCGTCTTTAATTCCTGCCGATCAGGTTACAGAAGAGCAGAAAGAGATGCTTGGTATGATGATGAATCCTACATTCTTGATTGTGACTACGATAATAAGCGGACTTTTCGCAGGTGCTACTATCAACGCTCTTTTTGCTTTTGGCGAGGAATACGGATGGCGTAACTATCTCGTCGATGCCTTGAGAGAAAAGAAGTTCGTGTTCGCTTCAATCTTCATCGGTGTCGTCTGGGGATTATGGCATTTCCCTTTGATATTGTTGGGACATAACTATCCGCAGCATTCGGTGGCGGGTGTCTTTATGATGGTGATATTCTGCGTTCTCGCTTCTTTCGTGGAATTGTATTTCGTGTTGAAGGCGAAGTCGGTTTATCCAGCCGCCATCTTTCACGGAACGATAAATGCCGTCGCCGGATTGAATGTGTTATTAATAAAAGGTGGCAACGACTTGCTCAACGGCGCATGTGGCTTGTCAGGCTTTATCGTGATTACAATTGTTATTGCTATTATTTATGTCTTCGATAAATATGTTTGTAAGGACAATATCTTTTCTAAAACGATAGGGGAGGTGTTAGACGATGGCGAAAGATAAGGAAAATACAACCAAGAACTTCGCTCTGCGTCTCGATGCCAAGACGATGGAAGCCATCGAGAAATGGGCTGCCGACGAATTCCGTTCCGTCAACGGACAGATACAGTGGATTATCAACGAAGCACTGAAGAAGAATAAGAGAATTTAAATAGCTGTCAGCAATTAGCCTTCAGCTGTCAGTACAATTGCTGACGGCTGAAAGCTGATAGCTTACAGCTGACCGCTAAAACAGCACCATCGTATGTTTCTCGCCGTCGAAGTAGAATGCCATGACGTGTGTCTTGCCGTCTATTCTGCACAAGCCGCTGACTTCTAATTGACAAGAATTGTAAACACTCGGTATCAGTAATGTTTTCTTCAGCTTGCCTTTCTTGTCATATACTTTTTTGAAATAGCAGCCGTCTTCCAAAGATAAGGTATAAAGATTCTTTGAGTCTATCTCCACATCCAAGACATAATTCTTGAAGTCGTCCTGGAACTGTAGAAAATATTCCTCTGTTCCTATCAAAGTACTGTCGATTTCGAAGTCGCTTAACGAAACATCAAAGACCTTCGTTTTATAGAGAGGTTCTTTCAGATTCTCATAGTCATAAACCAAGACCTCGCCCGAGTTGCCGTCCGACACGGCGATAATATTTCCAAATGTCGATATTCTCGGATATACGTAAATCCAACCTACGTTCAAATCCATATTGATTTGTCCGAGTTGACCTATGCCGTCTACAACCTCATTCTTTTTCTCATCATAAACAGAAAACAAACGAGGGTCGTCATACGAATTCTTTTCAAACGACATGCTCGAAATATCATAATCCATCAATGTGATGAAGAAATACTTCTCCAATTCGGATGAATAATGAAAGTTTTCATGGGAGATATATTGACTGTGACTGTTATTAAACTCCATAGGAATTAGTTTCCTGTCTTCATTGTTATTTATATTTTGAGAAATGATGGCAGGCTGGTTATAATAAGCAAGTTGTTTTTTTTCTTCGTCTAAGTAAAAAATTTTAGGAAGTGATACTGAAAATAATATTGTTTCGTCATCTTTCATCAATGAGGTAAGGCACATTGCAATGAATGATCCTTTTGCTTTATTTTTCAAATAATAATCTTTGCTGATATCTTTAGAAACGTATGTCATTTCTTCTGTTTCATTAGGTTTATATTTTCCAGTCAGACTCATGTTCTCGTATTTCTCGTTGAAGGAATAAAGATATATCGCATTATCCAATTCATCGGCGAATGATAAAAAACCATTGCTGATATCGGGAAATTCTACACTTGATATAAAAGTATCTTCTTCTAATGGAATTGTCATTTCTCTGAATGCTTTTGCTTTCTTATATGATTCGTTTTCACAGTCAGACATCGAATGGTCGTAGTTGATTTTCTCGCTCCACACCTCTCCGTAGAAAGGCATGAATTCGGTGTGATTTGTGAAAGCATTGATAAAATCTGGACTTATTGTAGTCCAATCGCCTCCTGTGAGGAGACGGCCTGATTTTCTGTCAATTTTCATTAAGAAAGGAACACGTGGATCTTCAGTACTAAATGCTAAAAAAGATTTATATGATTTATCGATATCGTAAATTACTACCTCAAAGAAGAATTTATTTTCGACATATTTTCTTGCTGCGTCCTCGTTTGTAAAAGAAGCTATCAGAACCATCGGATTATTCGGGTTTTTATAATAAAGCATTTCTTGAACATCAGTCATATAACCTTCTAAACGAGGCGCAAACATTAAAGGACAAATAAAAACATATAGTGTATCATTGGGGTTTGAAATTTCAGAGAAATAATCTTTTAAAACATTTTCGGTTCCTTCTATCTGTGCGACCTTATGAAATTCTTCATTTGCCAATTTGTTCAAATCTATTTGAGCGGATATTTTTAACGAAAGACACAAAATTAAAAAAGTGATAATAATATTTCTGTTCATGATGAAAAATGTTTAGTTATAATTTGTTTGTGATTATGCAAAATTTTCTTTATTCATTCTTGTTAGATTTATGCAGTGTGCCTGTTTTGCAGAGTAACCATATCAGAACTGTTATTATGATTGACATCGCAAGAATTATGGCGCATAAAATCTCGTTACTTGTATTAAATCTCGTTAATAACGTACTAATACACATTCCGATTAAACTTCCAATGGAAATTATAAAGAATAATTCGATATATTTTCTAATATGTCTCATTATACGATTGATTTTATATTTTGTGTTATTTATACTTTGTGTCAATAGCTCCCAGTAAACGTTGTCACTCGCCATATTTACTGAGAGCGTTGTTTTATGATTTTGTTTTGCGTTTTCATAGGCTTTGAAATTTTTCGCAAAGATATGACTTCAAAATGCCGTTTGTCAAGATGTATACAAGTATTTTACGGGAAATAAAATTTTAAGTCGTTGAAAATAAATGATGTCTGAAAATGGAAGTACAATTTTTTTAGTTTAAAGTTTAAGGTTTAAAGTTTAAAGTAGTTTTAAAGTTGAGAGTTTTAAGTTTTAAAGTTTATCGAAATCCAACCTTAAACCTTAAGCCTTAAACCTTAAACTAAATTTTCAATATATTTTAGTTTAAAGTTTATTGTTTTTGTCAACAGACAACAGACTTTGTAATTTCTTTTACTTTGAGCTACGAGCTAATTGCTGACGGCTGATAGCTGACAACTGATAGCTGACAGCTGATAGCTTCTTCAATGCTTTCGTTTTCCTCGATCTCCAATTTCTTCCTGATATTAGTTCTCGCCTTGTTGATGGTGTTGATGCTTTTTCCG
This sequence comes from Bacteroidales bacterium, assembly GCA_045606865.1. GTDB lineage: Bacteria > Bacteroidota > Bacteroidia > Bacteroidales > F082 > Limimorpha. Next base: position 5,304 of record JAZUST010000122.1, on the reverse strand, counting down.
AGAATGTCGGCGGTCTCCTGCGAACTGAACGGTGTCAATGCCATGATGCCGACTTTATATTCGGTGTCGGAAAGAACAGGATATTTTTGTCGTATCGCTTCGGCAAGTCCCGGATGTTCTTCTTCGAAAATCTTCATTACGGCGTCGAAAGCGGTTTCGCTATTGTCGTATATCTTTCCCTTTATCATCTTGTAATGTGATTCCGTTTTGTTTTTGTCCATCAAGGTCATGCTATAGACAAGCATATATTTCCATTCTAAATTTCTTTTGTAGTCGCCTTTTATTTCGTTGAGACGGAGAATCTCATTCTCGAATTTCAGAATCTCGTCTTTCATTCTCAACTCTTCTTTTCTTCTTCGTAAGTTTCTGTTTGCCAATATCAATAAAATTGCACCTGCTATCAATAACAAGAAAAGTAGGATTGTAAGCGTTCTCTGTTTTTTAAGCAGTTCGAGATTATAATCGTTTTCTATCTTTTCGTAATCGTACTTCTTTTGTATTTCCAAAACATTCTGTTGCAGACGTTCTTCTAACAATTCCATATCCATCTCGGCGAAGGTTCTGTAATAATGGAAAGCAGAGTCTATATTGTTTTCCGTCATGGCTTTGTTATAAAGGAAATAATTTATCGCTACTTTAAGAGTCTTGTCGTCAATGCTGTCGAGTTCTTGTTTTAGTATGTTTTCGTAATATGATGAAGAGTCATTAATTTTCATATCTAAAAAGATATAAGCTAAATTCAGATGATAGCGAGGAATTTCTTTTTCTTCGTTATTGTATTTCAAAGAAAGTCTTATGTAATTCAAAGCCTCGTCATAATTGCCGATTTCGTTATATAGAGTTCCGATGTTTTGATAAGCGACCGACATCACGTTGGTGTCGGCAGACTGTTCAGCATGATATACGGCGTCTTTGAAATATTGAATAGATTTGTCGATGCTGTCGATTATGAAATAAGCACGTCCGATACCAGCGTTGGTGTAAGAAAGCATCGTGGGATTGTGTTTTGTTGTAGCCGCCGATTGATTCAGCATTTCTATTGCTTCATCGAATGAATATTGTTCTAAGAGAAGCATTCCCATATATTGTTGAGTGAGACCGAGCAGGGCGGTGTCGCCTTCCGATTTTGCCGCGTCGATGGTTTGTTTGTACGTCGTCATCGCGAGTTCGATTTCGGCGTTGTTTTCGTGTTCTTTTGCCAGATCAAAAAGCTCTCTCGCGGAACGACTCCTGCCGCATGAGAAAAGTAATATCAATAGTGCCGTTAGTATGTGCAGCCTTTTCATATTCTCAGTTTCTCAGATTCAAAATCAAATCTCAATCCATTCCCAGTCGGCTTCAAGGATGTTTCTGCGCTGTGTACATTCGTCGTCTTTGGCAATCAGACTGAAGTTTTCTTTATAGAATTTGATACGGTAAGTTCCTGAGACTTTGCAGTCTTCGTCGTCGGAAGTGAAAACGATAAGGTTCTTCTCTATGGTGTAATTACCCGTCATTGGTTTTGACGCGTCAACGCCGAAGAAGTCGATGCGATAGCCATATTCATCTAAAGTAAGAGATGCACCTTGTTCTGAACTAAGCCAACTGCCGGATAAAGTCTTGGACTTTGACTCTGACTTTTGAGTTTTTGTTTCTTGTTTCTTGACTTCGGTTTCTGTTTTAGCAGACTCTTTTTTAGGTTCTTCTTTTATGTTTTCTTTCTTAGTCTCTTCTTTCTCGTTTTCTTTTTGAGTTTCTTTTACAGATGTTTCTTCCTTAACCTCTACTTTGGTTTCGGTTTTGGGTTCTTTATCGACTTTTGACTTCTTTTTGCTTTCAAGAGATAATTCAGTTTTTGGTTTGTCGTCATCATCTTTCTTGAAATTACCTGCTACAAGGAATACAGCAATTGTAATTATCGAAATAAACAATAACGCCATCATTATCTTTGAGAAAAAGTTCATTGAACTGTTCTTTTTGCTCTTCTTTTTTCCTTTGCTACCCTTCTTTGGTTTAGCTGCTTTCTTTGCTTTTTCTGTTGTTGCCATAGTAGTAATTTATTTGTTTGCAAGTTTAATAAAAATTCGTTAAATGAAAGAGAAATTTCTTAACTTTGCGCCAAATTTATCAAGCATGCAAGAATCAATATTAATCTTAGATTTTGGATCTCAAGTAACACAGCTTATTGGACGTCGTCTGAGAGAGATGAATGTTTATTGTGAGATTCATCCTTATAACAAAATCCCTGAGATAACACCGAACATCAAAGGTGTTATTTTGAGCGGAAGTCCATTCTCTGTGAGAGACGATAGAGCTCCATACGTGGATTTGTCGAATATCAAAGGCAAGATGCCTCTTCTCGGAATATGTTATGGTTCACAATTTATGGCTCATCATTACGGTGGTGAAGTCAATGGTTCTATTGCGAGAGAATATGGTCGCGCTTCACTTACCATCGTTGATGAAACATGTCCTTTGTTTGAAGGTGTAACTAAAGTCAATCAAGTATGGATGTCACACGGCGACACTATTGCTCATCTGCCAGAAGGAGCTCGCGTAATAGCAAGCACAGAAGATGTTGTCAACGCAGCATACAGATTCGATGGTGAGGAAACATACGCAGTACAATTCCACCCGGAAGTATCTCACTCATTGGAAGGTGCAAAAATGATTGAAAACTTCGCTAAGAAGGTTTGTGGTTGTAAAGGCGACTGGACACCTGCTTCATTCGTTGACAATATCGTTGAAGAACTCAAGGAAAAACTCGGCGACGACAAAGTCATCCTCGGTCTTTCAGGAGGTGTCGACAGCACAGTGGCAGCAGTATTGTTGAACAAAGCAATAGGTTCAAACTTACATTGTATCTTCGTAGATAACGGTCTTCTCAGAAAGAACGAATTTGAAGACGTTATGGAATCTTATAAAGACTTAGGTCTTAACGTCATTGGCGTCAACGCTGGTGAGCTTTTCTTAAGCAGACTCGCCGGTGTTACTGATCCTGAAGAAAAACGTAAGGCTATAGGCGTCACATTCATCGAAGTTTTCGAGGCTGAAGCCAAGAAAATAAAAGGCGCAGAATGGCTCGCACAAGGAACCATCTATCCAGACGTCATTGAGAGCGCAGGTGTTGAAGGTGCTACATCAAAAATCAAATCACACCACAATGTGGGCGGACTTCCTGAAAAGATGAACCTTAAAATAGTTGAACCATTACGCACATTATTTAAAGATGAAGTACGTCGAGTTGGTCGCACTCTCGGTATCAAGAAAGAACTCATAGGTCGTCATCCATTCCCAGGACCAAGTTTGGCAATCCGTCTCCTTGGTGCAGTAACAGAAGATAAGTTACGTATCCTCCGTGATGCCGACGAAGTATTTATCTCTGCTTTGAGAAACTGGAAATGCGAATTACCTCACGCTTCATATCCTAACGAAATGGCTGATAACCTTTACGATGCCATCTGGCAAGCAGGAGCAATTCTGCTTCCTTGTAAGAGCGTTGGCGTTATGGGTGACGAACGCAGCTATGAATATACAATAGCTCTACGCGCTGTTATATCTGTAGACGGCATGTCGGCAGACTGGGTACATCTACCATACGAGTTCTTGGCAAAAGTCTCAAACGAAGTCATCAACAAAGTGAGAGGCGTCAACAGAGTATGCTACGACATCAGCTCTAAACCACCAGCAACAATCGAATGGGAATAATATCAATTGAAAGTTGAAAACTGAAAATTGAAAATTTTATAGAGACGCGTCAATGTTCTTTTCAAAAATATTGACACGTCTCCTAATTTTAGAATAATTCAAATTTAAATCATTAATAATCAAAACCCGTCGACTGTTGACCGTTGTCTGTTGGCTGTTGACTCAAAAAAATCAGTAAAGAAAAATTATGAAGACAATGAATTGGAAGAAAGAAGCGTTGGCTTATTTCTATCTCGTTTTTGGTAGTTTGTTGTTCGCTCTCGGCGACGTCTTATTCGTTAACCCTTATCTCTTGGCTCCAGGCGGAACCTACGGTCTCTCAAACGTGTTGAACACTGTTTGGCCGTGGAAAATCAGTTTGTATGCTTTATGTATGGACATTCCATTGTTGATAGTCGGTACTTTGATCTTAGGACCTAAATTCGGTTTCAAAACCATCTTGTCAACATTCTTGATTTTCGGTTTCACATTCTTGATCGAGACTTACATCGGTTACACACCAATCATCCAAAACGGTATCTTTGAAAATCCTGAAATAGTCAACGCAGAATGGTTGTTGGTTCCTCATTCAGAAAGCATCTACTTCGCACCTGACTACTTCCTTAACACCTTGGTAGCCGGCGGTATCTACGGTTTGGCTATCGGTCTCATCTTCAAGTCGGGCGCAACATCTGGCGGTAGCGACATCATCTCCATGATCTTACATAAATATACAAAGATTTCCCTCGGTACTTTGGTTATGATCGTCGACTCATGTATCACACTCACAACATTGATTGCTTTCGGTCAGTTACGTCTTCCAATTTACTCAATCTTGGTTATCTTCATCGAAGGTAAAATCATCGACTTGGTCGTCGACGGATTCAACTCATACAAGACAGCGTTCATCGTTACTGATAAAGCAGAACAAGTTAGAGATCTTATCGTTAAAGACATCAACCGTGGCGGATCATGCTTCTTCGGTAAAGGTTTATATAAAGGCGTTGACCGTAAGATGATTTACGTAACACTGACACGCCCTGAACTCGTCAAGTTACAATCATTACTCAGCGAAGTCGATCCTGAAGCATTCGTCAATGTTGTTTCAAGTACAGATATCTTGGGTAAAGGTTTCAAACCGTTGTCTGAATAAAGTTTAGAGTTGAGAGTTTATAGTTTAGAGTAGTTGAAAGTTTTAAGTTGTTAGTTTAAAGTTTATTATTCTGAGCTATAAAATTTAAAGAAAAATAGTTATATTTGCAACAATAAGTTTGGATTCTCCACTTATGAATCCGAACTTATTGTTTTTCTTTTTTATATAAATTAGCATATTGTCGTTAACAATAAAAATGTTTACTGCCACATTAATATTATTACTAACATTGGCAATTTCTTTTGATGCTGGATCTTATACTGCAGACAATTCTCAAAGCACAGTTTCTGACGTAAAAGATCGTTATGAAATGATTATTGATGGTCACGAGTGCTTGTTGGATGGTTGGCATCAGATTTATAATGACTCCGCAATATTGCATGTGGTAGATTACTTTGACTCTCTTGATGTCGTTAATTCTGATTCGGAAGTTAAATGGAATAAGGCGAGAGGACATCATATTTTGGGTAGTATATGCGCTGCAA
>JAZUST010000121.1:0-12924 GCA_045606865.1 Bacteroidales bacterium | reverse complement strand
TGTTGGTAGAGGAATTTGAAATGCTATCTAACGAGATTGAGATCAACGTTTCAGATTATAAGAGCGGAATGTATTTCATCAATATCAGCACAGACAACGGAGATACGTTTACAGAGAAAGTGGTGGTGAGATAATGCATATGCATAATTCATAATTGGAGTCGTCGTTTGAAATATAACGGCGACTTTTTTTATGTAACGCAGGAACGGGAAATGGGGACATATGGTTATTTTTAAATTGAAAATTGAAAATTAGCTGTCAGCAATTAGCAATCAGCGAAAGAAGTCGTGGACAAAGTCTGTTGACTGTTGTCTGTTGACCGTTGACAGCCGAAGACTCAAAACGAATTGAAAATTGAAAATTGATAATGGAACCTCTTGTAGAGACGTCACCCCTGTGGCGTCTTTATAATTGAAAATTAGCCGTCAGGGATAAAGACTGCTGACCGCTGACAACTGACCGCTGATAGCTGACAGATAAAGTTTTTTTTAAATTCATAGAATGACGTTATAAGATTTTTTTTATATTTGTTCCCAAATTCGAATTTTTAAAATTAAAATAACGTTATTATGAATCCAACTCATATCGAGCACATTGGAATAGCTGTAACAAGTTTAGAAGAGTCTATTCCATTTTTCGAGACACTTCTCGGAAGCAAATGTTATAATATTGAAGAGGTAGCAGATCAAAAAGTAAAGACTGCGTTTTTCAAAGTAGGTCAAACCAAGATTGAATTATTGGAACCAACATCACCGGAAAGCACAATCGCATCATTTATTGAAAAGAACGGTGGCAAAGGCGGAATGCATCACATCGCTTTCGCAGTAGAAAACATCGAAGGTCATTTAGCTGAGGCTGAAGCTGCAGGTATCCGTCTTATCGACAAGGCTCCTCGTGGCGGCGCTGAAGGTTTGAGCATAGCTTTCTTACATCCAAAATCAACATACGGAGTGTTGACAGAACTTTGTGAAGATAAAAACAAATAATTAATAATCATTAAGAAATCAATTAAATCCCAATATTATGGTAATTGAACAAAAAATTCAAGAATTGTTAGAGAAACGCGAACAGGCTCGCTTAGGTGGCGGTCAAAAGCGTATCGACTCACAACATGCCAAAGGAAAATACACAGCTCGCGAACGTATCGCTATGTTGCTCGACGAAGGTAGCTTCGAAGAATTTGACATGTTCTTAACTCACCGCACTACAGACTTCGGTCTCGACAAACAACAATATCTAGGCGACGGCGTCGTAACAGGTTACGGTACAATCGACGGTCGCGTCGTTTATGTTTACGCACAAGACTTCACAGTGTTCGGAGGTTCTTTGTCAGAAACAATGTCAAAGAAAATCTGCAAGGTCATGGACCAAGCTATGAAAGTAGGCGCTCCTGTTATCGGCATCTGCGACTCAGGCGGTGCTCGTATCCAAGAAGGTTCAAGAAGTTTGGCAGGTTATGCAGAAATATTCCAACGTAATATCGACGCTTCCGGCGTTATCCCACAGATCTCAGCTATCTTCGGTCCTTGTGCCGGCGGCGCAGTTTACTCACCAGCATTGACCGACTTCATTTTGATGACAGAACAAAACAGCTATATGTTCCTCACAGGACCAAAAGTCGTTAAGACTGTTACAGGTGAAGACGTTAGCACAGAAGACTTGGGCGGCGCTCTCGTTCACAACCAAAAATCAGGCGTAAGTCAATTCATGGCTCCAACAGAAGAAGAAGCTCTTCAACTTATCAGAGACCTCGTGTCTTACCTCCCTCAAAACAATTTGGAAGAACCTCCATACAAACCAACAGATGACCCAATCGATCGTAAGGACGACTCATTGAACGAGATTATCCCTGATAATCCTAACAAACCTTATGACATGCAACATATCATCCATTCAATCGTCGACGATGGCAAGTTCTTGGAAGTACACAAAGACTTCGCAAGAAACTTAATCGTTGGCTTCGCTCACATGGACGGTATGCCAGTCGGTATCGTAGCTAACAACCCGGCATTCTTCGCTGGCGTTCTCGACATCAACGCATCACGTAAAGGCGCACGTTTCGTACGTTTCTGCGACGCTTTCAATATTCCTATCGTGACATTGGTCGACGTTCCTGGATTCTTGCCTGGCACAGTACAAGAATACGGCGGCATCATCGCTCACGGCGCTAAGATGTTGTTCGCTTACGGTGAAGCTACAGTTCCAAAGATCACTGTTACAGTACGTAAGTCATACGGTGGTTCACACTTGGTTATGGGTTGCAAGCAACTCAGAGCCGACATCAACTACGCATGGCCATCAGCAGAAATCGCTGTTATGGGACCTTCAGGCGCTGTTGAAGTTCTCGACGGTAAGGAAATCGCTGCCATCGCTGACCCGGCAGAACGCGCTGAACTCGTCGCTAAGAAAGAACAAGACTACCGCGACAAATTCGCTAACCCATACGACGCAGCTAAATTCGGTTACATCGACGACGTTATCGAACCACGTAACACTCGCTTCCGCGTAATCAGAGCATTACATGCTTTAGAAACAAAGAAAGATACCAATCCACCTAAGAAACATTGTAACATTCCACTTTAAAAAATTAAGACAATGAATACTTTATATTTATCCTTGTTAGCGATACAAGATGGTTTGCAGGTAAAAGGTTGGATCGTCACTATCAGCGGATTCCTGATAGTTATCAGTGCTTTGGTAATTCTATTCTTGATTTTTTCCGGAGTGTCGAAAATAATCAACGCCGATTGGAAATCAGTCTTCAATAAGGGTAAGAAGAATAATGAAGTAGAAGTTGTGGAGAATAATAATAAAGATATGAATACTTCTAAAAATAATGTGAATGACGATGTCATCGTAGCGATAGGATTGGCATTGTCGATGTCGATGGAAGTTCATGATGAAGAATCAGGCGTATTGACAATAAAGAGAGCGCAACGCATCACATCGCCATGGGCTTCTAAAATTTTAGGAATAAACAATTTAAATAGATATTAATATGAAAAAGTTCAAGTTCACTATTAGTGGCAAACAATATGAAGTAGAAGTACAAAACTTCGAGAACGACAAGGCACAGGTTGTCGTTAACGGTACACAATATGAAGTTGACGTTGAGCGCGAGAAAGAAGAGGCAAAACCTGTAGTAGCAGCTCCACGTCCTGCAGCAGCACCTAAAGCTGACGCTCCAAAGGCAGCAACAGCAGGCGATGCTAACGGTCACAAATCAGTGGCTCCGCTACCGGGTACTATCATGCAGATCTTCGTCAACGTTGGCGACCAAGTGAAACGCGGCGACAAGATTTTGATGTATGAAGCGATGAAAATGGAAAACAACTTCCTCGCTGAAGTTGATGGTGAAATTAAAGACATTAAGGTCAGAGTAGGCGATAACGTTCTTCAAGGTGCAGTTTTAGCTATAATAGGTTAAATTCATTTGCCATGAAAGCTAAACAAAATAACATCAGAAGAAAGTCAATCGTCATGATTGCACTTGTCGCGGTTTTGTTCGTGCTTCATGCTTTTGTGACATCTAACGCTACAATGGCAGAGCTCGCTTTTCCAGACAATGCCTTGACACAAGAATTGGTAGAGACATCTTTAAATGATGTCTCCGCCGATGTCGTTTCAAATGAGACGTCAGTAGGTCAAGAGATTTCAGACGGATTGAGTAACTTTTTCGCTTTCACAGGTTTTAAAAACGCAACAAGAGGCAACATCGTAATGATTCTTGTTGCGTTCTTTTTTATATTCCTGGCTATCAAGTATGAGTTTGAACCAATGTTGCTGATACCTATCGGTGTAGGTATTATCGTAGGTAACATTCCGTTCTTACAGACTTATACATTTAATCTGAATGATGCTCTTGCTCATCTTCAAGAACTTTCCGATCAGAATGTGTTGAAATCCAATCTACAGGAGGCACAGGCTTTGATGGTTAGTTTGTTCGGTGGTGAGAACATCAAATTAGAACTCAATGAAGCAGTGGCTCGTTTCAATGAGATGGTTGCTGCTGGTTCAATAACATTGCCGCAAGGTATGACAGAAGAAACGGCTTTGGCGACCGTCAATGAGGTGTTCGGATTAAATATCCAGACAGGTATATATCAGAAAGGTTCTGTCTTGAATTACCTCTATTTCGGTGTTCGTCAAGGTATCTACCCTCCTCTCATCTTCTTGGGAATTGGTGCGATGACCGACTTCTCTTCTTTGATTTCGCAACCACGTCTCATGATATTAGGAGCTGCTGCTCAACTTGGAGTCTTCCTAACGTTCATAGGAGCTCTTTATCTTGGTTTCGACCTTAAAGAAGCTGGCGCAATAGGTATCATTGGTGGTGCTGACGGTCCAACGGCAATCTTCCTTTCATCGAAGATGGCTCCTCATCTCTTGGGACCTATCGCTATCGCGGCATATTCTTATATGGCACTTGTCCCGCTTATCCAGCCTCCTATCATGAGATTGCTTACCACACCAAAGGAGCGTGTCATTCACATGAAACCTCCTCGTGCCGTTAGTAAGACAGAAAAAGTATGCTTCCCTATTGTAGGACTCCTCCTCACTACTTTCATCAGTCCTTCAGCATTACCATTGCTCGGTATGTTGTTCTTTGGTAATCTCTTGAAAGAAAGTGGAGTGACAAAACGTCTCGCCAATACTGCAAGCAATGCTCTTATCGATATTGTCACTATCTTGTTAGGACTTACCGTAGGAGCCTCGACGCAAGCCGACGTCTTCCTGACAAAAGAGTCGTTATTGATATTCGGTTTAGGAGCCTTGTCGTTCATGATCGCTACGGCAGCCGGTATCCTCGGAGCTAAGTTCATGAATCTCTTCTTGAAAGAAGGTGACAAGATAAATCCTCTCATCGGTAATGCCGGTGTTTCCGCTGTTCCTGACAGTGCCCGCGTATCGCAGATAGAAGGACAGAAATATGATCCATCGAATCACTTGCTCATGCATGCTATGGCACCTAACGTATCCGGCGTTATCGGTTCAGCAGTTGCAGCAGGTATCTTGATGAGTTATCTGATGTTGTAATAAATATGAAAAAACATTAAGGGGTCGCCTCGATTTTGAAGCGACCCCTTAATATTTTTATAACATATGTTCTATAAGTATCTTTATGCCTAGAATGATGAGTATTGTTCCGCCGGCGATTTCGGAAATCTTGCTATAGCGAGAGCCAAAGATATTGCCTATTTTCACTCCGCAGAAGGAGAAGACAAATGTAGTAATACCGATTAACAATACCGACTTCCAGATATTTACTTTCAAGAAGGCGAAGGTGACGCCTACTGCCAGAGCGTCGATGCTTGTCGCTATTGCCATCATAAGCATCGTTTTAAATCCAGTACATCCGCATGAACTATCCTCTTGTTGCTCTTCGTCCTCGCCTAGAGCTTCTCTAATCATATTGACACCGATGATAGCGAGCAAACCGAAGGCGATCCAATGGTCGATGTTAGTGATGAAATGTTCGAACTGAGCACCGAGGAAATAACCTATCAGCGGCATTAGAGCCTGAAATCCTCCGAACCATAATCCGCATAATAATGCTGTCTTTAACGAGAATTTCTTTGTAGCGAGACCTTTACATATCGACACGGAGAAAGCGTCCATTGAAAGAGCGATACTGATACTTATTAGTGATATTAGGTCCATAAAGAAATGATGAGAGTCTGATACTCTGAAAAAATAAAAAAGTCGGGATGACAAGATTCGAACTTGCGGCCTCTTCGTCCCGAACGAAGCGCGCTACCGGACTGCGCTACATCCCGAAAATTTGATTTGCAAAGATACACTTTTTTTTAGAACTCTATCCATTAACTCACGAAAAAAGTTCATCGCTCATAGTTCATAGTTCTCAGGAAATTACTATCTTTGCAATTATGAGACGAATCTGGATTTTCATATTGTTCTTAGCCGTCAGCGGGCAACAGACTCCTTTTTCAGAAACTGAGAATCTGAGAACCTCAAAATCTGAAAGTATTCTGGCTAATGGCAAAAGGCTAAAGTCTAAAGGAAAAGAAAAAGAAAAAGCTCATGGCTCACAGCTCATAGATCATAGCTCAAAAAAATCTGTTGACCGTAGTCTGTTGACTGTTGACAATCCGGAGGATTACGAAAAAATAAGATTTCTTGCTTTGATTTATACAAGATTAGGAGAATTGTTCCATAATGAAGGTTGTACATCCATAGCAAAAGATGCATACAAAAAATGTATAAATATATTTATATCGTTTAACGATAGCATTGCGTTCGCGAATTATTATAAGCAATTAGGTGATATATACATCATAGAAGATAATTATGACAGTTCCTTATTTTTTTATAATAAATCAATAGAATCATTAGATAATGCGAATAACCCCATAACAAGAGATTCATGGAAAGGTATATCTGCAGTACTTCACCATAATGGCGACGTTGATTCTTCATACAAAATCATTAAAGAGCTGGTTTCTGTCGCAGATGGAGATGAGCAATACGCCTACAAAACTAAATTAGCACAAATGTATTATAAAGATGAAGTGTATGATTCAGCATTGATATATTTTGAAGAAGTCTTAAAGAGAGACAACAAATACACTAAGATAAGTGCAGCCAATTATATAAGCAAGATTTATGCTGCAAAAGGAGATGCCGAAAATAGTAATTATTTTCTGAATCTATATTCAGATGAGCTCATTGAAGAATTTAACAGAACATCTCACAAATCACAAATAATGAAATTGTATAACGATTATATGTACAAAAGACCTTTATCACATGAAACAGGCAAAAGCAACTTCCTATTGATTCTTTTAATGATTATGGTGTTATGCCTATTCTCTTTCATGATTCTTTTAAATTATGGCAGAAAAAAGCATATTGACAACTCTCATAAAACACAGGTGAAAACTTTCAATGATTGTATCGACGAGTTTAAAAACGAAAATATATACACCAAGATAAGTTCGGTAAAAGATACTTATATTAAGAGTGCAGAGACCAACAGATATAAGGAGTTTCAGCTCAATAACGACGATAAAGAAATTCTTATAAATTCCGTAAACAGATGTTTCAATGGTTATGCAATAAGGCTTGTCCAACTATATCCTAACCTTAATACCAATGATGTTATATATTGTTGTCTAATCCTTTTGGGAATGGAAAACAAAGAAATCGGCGCTTTGATGGGAGTGCAATACCAAAGTGTTAAAGACAGATTACGGAAATTAGCCACTATATTCAACACCGATGAGCTTAATACGTTTGTCAAAAGCAGATGCGACGAGTTTTAAATCATTGATTTACTGAATCCTTAAAAAACCTTAAAAGGATTTTTCCATAAAAACAATTCATATAACGTACATTTGCAGAAATTTTAAACGCGCAATTTGTATGAAAAAATTTGTTTTAATCTTAACTATGTTTATCGCTTGCTTTAATGCGGCAAGCGCAGATGGATTAATTGATGTGTTGGCATGTTCAAACAATTCAACATCTATTCGTTCCCAATCCATCTCCGCAGACATTACGGGACATGTATTAACCATCACCTTTAACAATAATGTGGGAATAGCACATATCGTCATCAAGGATTCTAACGGTGTTTACATTGACAACGACAATGTCTTATCAACACCTGATCATGCCACCTTTATTATTAATGATGCCGGCTATTATAGAATGGACATCACTTTGAGCAACGGTGAGCAGTATTACGGTTATTTTAGAGTTGAAAATTGAAAGTTGAAAATTGAAAATTGAAAATTAGCTGTCAGCGGTCAGTCTTCAGCTATCAGTAAGGTGGAAACTGAGAAATCAGTGCACATCAGTGAAATCCGTGGGCGTAGAGAACGAACTTACAGAACTTTAGAATTCTGGAATTTTAGAAATTAGCTGTCAGCTCATGGCTCGTAGCTCGCAGCAAAAAAAGGAAATTATAAACAATTAAAAAAATATTGCTATGAAAAAAACTTTTTTTTCCATCGCAACATTATTTGTTGCAGCAGCTATTTCGGTAGCAGTGGTTTCATGTCAGAAGGACAATGAAACAGAAAATGAAAATCAGGTCGTAACAAAATCAGCGAACGACGAATCAAGAGAATTGTTGAACCGCATCTACGCTTTCCAGGAGCTTTGCGACAATGTAAGGTCGGGAGCTAAATCTGGTGAGAGCATGACATTAGAACAATTGCGCGACGACATCGACCTCACGTTCAATTACGAACACAGCCAGCATGCACTTCCATTTGCAAACGCCTCTTTAGACACCTTCTACGTAAGAATGCCTCAAGTGGATGCAAACGGCAATGTCTCGGCAGCGGAAGCCGTCACAACCTACAACGCTTTTGAAACAGAGTTGGCAGAACTCATGGCGGATGTCGATGATGATTCCGACCTCGCCAAGAACTTCAGCATCAAATTCCCTGAAACAGGAGCCAAGAGCGGAGACGCTATTGAAGTAGTGTTCACGAGAGGAACAGAGGATGAGAAATACCCATGGTTCGCACCATTTGAAGAAGGTGACGACTACATTTGGGGATTGAATCTTGGACGCTGTGATCATGGATTGACAGAGGTTACTGATGCCGCAAATGAGTTAACAAAAAAAATACACCAAAATTCACCTGCATCGGAATATTATACACCATACAAAATATCATATGTAAAGTTTACTCCATATGAAGATTCATATTACCTTGGCGATCATATATACATAGAACAAAAGAATTATCCGTACAGTAATATTTATTGGCAATTCTGTCTCGGCGGAGATTTTGAAGAAGAACCATGTATTTATCATTATGAACTGAACAAGGCGTATAATAATTTTTATGCAACACATATAAATCCCAATGGACAATACCATTATCATCCTGAAAATGGTTTGCCTTATTATGATGGTTTTATAGAAGATATAACATTATATGGATATGATGACAAAAGAATCGTCAGATTACATAGAGGAATAGTTGGTTATGCTAATTATTTTGATGTTGAAGAGTAATTTACAATATTATTATGAACAAAAAAATATTTTTAACACTAACATTTCTGCTTTTATGCGGAAATGTTAGTATTTTTTCCCAAGAATGGGAATATTCGTTTGATTATGCCGACAGTGATGATGAGCGTTTCTATGTTGTTGATGTCATAGAGCTTTCCGACGGGAATATAGCCGTCGCTTCCAAATATCATTTCAGAAGCGGTGCAGGTGATTTCTATTCGTGTCATCCCGCCATATTGCTTTTGTCATCTGATGGCGAGGAGATAGCACGCAACGTTTTCTTCAGAGAAGGATACTGTACGATGTCATATACTCCTTACCTTTTTGAAAATGAAGGTTCATTATATGCTTTGATGACATACAATCCAGATCATGATTATACCTATTTCAATCATTTCATGAATTATGATAATCCTCCGGCAGATGCTATCGTTGGTTTGTATAAATTAGATAGTGAACTTAACATTGCGAAAAGCTATGAGTATAGCTATCCTATTGACACTACAGAATGCAGAGATTGTCAAGCTTGGAATCTAAATCCAAATGAGATCAGCGGTAATATATATATGTTTTCAGCAATAGAAGATGATGGTGAAATTGTTGCCGTTTATTCAAAACCTGATAGCTATAAAGAAAATAGCGCAGACGCTATTTTAGGTGACTCATTAGTGTTTATGAGAATGAATTATGAAGGTGAAATAATCAATAGAAAGGCCTATTTAGGCAGACATTCACAGAGTAACTATCATTTTTCATTTCGTAGGAATCATCTTGTGCAAACAGATTTACATTACATATTATATGAACTAAATACGTATGTAACAGATATTGATGTGGAAGATGGTGCAGCTTCATATTTTGACAAAGATTTTAATCTCATAAAAACAAAAAATATAAAGCAACCAAATCTTAACCACATATATTGGTCTAGCTTAGAAAATATATCCGTAATAAGAAGTACACATAATACAACATATCTGGCAACTACTGCCCGCACTATTGATCCTGAATATGCATATCATTACAAATACGAAGACAATAGATTGTATGAATTCGATGATAATATCGATAATACAAGCGATAATATTTCTATAGTGAACTATATAGTTAGAGGAACCAATGAGACACGTGACCGCCAAGCGATAATGAAAGCTATTGATATTGCAAAAGATAGTTCAATATATTATGCCTATAGTATGAATTTAGGAGAGTATCTTGATGAGGATTCTTGGATAGTTTTAGAACGTCTTAATTCTGACATGGATACTATAGCCACATTATTCTATGGTTCTGATAATGATAATGCACACGCAGATGTCGATGCTATAAAAGCCACGAAAGACGGAGGTTTGATAATAGTTTGCGATAAACAGGAAGCATTTTCAGATTCACAAGCCATATCAAAAAAAGTCATTAAATTTCCAGCCTCAGCATTTGGTTTTGATGATGTCAGCATAGAAGAAGCACACGCTCATAATTTGAAAGTCGCTGTAGCTTATCCTAATCCGGGCGGAGATGTGATGAATGTCAGGACCTCATTGCGAGACTATACTTTGCAGGTCTATGACATGCAAGGAAGAATGGTTCATCAGCAAAATGTTTCAGATGATGTAACGAGTGTGGATACTTCCAACTGGCCAAGCGGAACATACGTTTGGAAATTAGGAATTAGGAATGAGGAATTAGGAATTAAAGAAGTTGAGGATGGGAAATGGGTGAAATTGTAATTGAGAATTGAAAATGTATAATATACAATTGTGGTAGGGATGCGGCTTGCTGCGTCATTATCGCACTTCTAATGGAACAGGAAATTTAACACATATCTTTTTAAGATGGAAGACAATAACAAAACCGCAGAAGAGCAAAAGATTATCATTGATTTAGCCGAGAGTATGAACTCTCGTTCTTTTGTAGAAACGAAAATAATTCATAAAGTAGAATTCAAGAAGGCTATAAGGCTTATTAATGATAAAATAGAAAAGGCAAAACATATTAAAGATAGAAATTATGATGAACGAAATCGTTTTAATGACACGATAACAATCTTTGGTTCAAGAGGTAGCGGAAAGACTTCTTTTTTAATGAGCGTCCTTAAAAACTATGAGAAGAACGATGATGTTGAAGTCATAGAGCTTATTGACCCGACTCTCATTGAAGAAAAAGGTTTTAAATAGACAAGAGAAAATGATTATTATTTACTAATTTTACACAGATAATATCATATGCTAATTTCATGAGTAGAATCTTGAGATAGTGTTTCGTTGTTGAATTTTGCGTTATTTAATTAACTGCTATTAATGTTATTGATAAATTTATTATAAGGGAATATGGATGGTTTGGCATGGCTTGAGTTATTTCAATCAAGTGCAAAATTATTAAAGATTATTAATCCAGTAATATGGTGTAAGAAGATCCAATATTTTTTTAATTATTATTGCCGATCACCATATAATGTATTAATATATGGATGTAGTGGTGCAGGTAAAACTGAATTTATCAGAGCGTTATTAGAGGAACCAGTGACGGAACAACCAGCCCCTAGAACACAGGCTATTGACAATAAGAAAATAGTCTTTGAGAATGGTCGTAAAATCAGATTTTATGATTTGCCAGGGCAAGCCGTTCAGCGCAGAAACAGACAGATTGCTACTGAAAAAATAGCGAGACATCAAATTAAAGGTATTATTAATGTTGTAACTTATGGCTATAACAACGTAGAAGAAAACGAGATTGCGAATATTTTCTCAAATGATCCAGTTCCTGATGTGAAAGAATCATACCTTACAACCAATAGGAATGCAGAGATTACCCAGTTAAGTGAGTGGATGGAGTTTATTCATGACGGGTGTGGTGTTGAATGTGTTATAACGGTTATAACAAAAGCTGATATTTGGGATAAAAATAAAGAGGAGGTTATGTCGTATTATCAACACGGACAATATTATACGCGTTGTACAGAGAAAATTTCTCGAGTTTGTCATACTTGTGTTTATCCTTATTGTTCTATTATATCCCCTTTCGGGGAAAGACCAATGCTTTTATCGTTTAGTGAACGTGACAAGCAAAAATTACACAAAGAATTCAAAGAAGAATTATTTAAAATTATTAGACATGAATATTAATGAGGATTTGAAAAAAGATGTTGATAAGAAAGCATCTATATTGAGGGATTATACATTTGATCTTTCAAAAACACAAGATATTATTGACAGAATTCTACTTTGGCTTCATATCACAATTGTATTTTCTATCTCAATATTATTTATATATTATCTCAAAATAGTAATATATACTAATATATTATTGGTGTTATTATTTGTTTTTTCTTTGTTATCTTTGGGATTAAGAGTGAAATTACAAAAAATCAGAAAACAATATGATAATATATATAATAATAGCTTTGATATTATGGGTGAATTAGCAGATTTAACAGAATGGACAAATTTAAGAAAAAGATATGTTTTAGGGAAAAAGGATTATCGTGATATTGTTATCATTGATAATTATATAGAGACAATAGAACGAAAATTTAGTCCTCACAGATCTATTTCAAACTATTACAAGTTTCTGTCTATCGAGTCTAGTATATTTATTTATAGTATTATTGTTATAAGTATTGTTGAGATGTATAAATGTTTGTTTATTTAAATTATAAAAGCGTTCTTTTCAATAATGCAGAATAAGACGGATAAGAGAACTTCGCTTGTTTCTAAATCTTTACCTGTTACAAATTTAAGTTTTGTAAGTCGTTTGTTTTCTGTGTCTAACAATTTTAATCTTATGAGATAGAGGCTGTCTAACAACAAAAAGTTAGGCAGTTTCTTTTTTATGAGCAAAACTCTGGATTATTAACATATTTGAAGATTTTTCCGTGTGGATTCTGAGATTTCGTCAGAACATACCAAAATGCGCATAAAAACGTCGATATT
>JAZUST010000120.1:0-26437 GCA_045606865.1 Bacteroidales bacterium | reverse complement strand
AGGTGTTTACATGGTACGTATCACAACTGAAACTGGTGTAGCAGTAGAACGCATCACAGTTATCAAATAAGAATTTTAGAACATAAGATTCTGAATATTGAAAAGGGGAGACTTCGGTCTCCTCTTTTTTTGTTTTGATTTATTGCATTTCACTAATAAAAATTCTACTGTTTTTAACTCTCATTTCTGAAAAAAAAGTTTAATTTTGCACCTCCGTAAAAATGTGGAAAGAGTAGAAAATTTTATAATTATCACATATTTTAACAATTTAATTAATTCATTTCAGAGATGAAAAGATTTTTTATTTTTTCAATGTTGTGTTTATTGGTATTGTCAATTAACGCACAAGTTCCTGTAGTAATCGGTTCAGGCAACACCTCTTCCAGCGTCTTGCCTTCCGAAGAAACATTCAAATTCAGTATCTCCCAACAGATTTATACCGCTGAGGAGATGACAGCAACACCTGGTACAATCACCAGCGTGTCTTTCAAAATGGAAAGCGGCTCTATTATCAGCCGTAATATTAAGGTTTATATGGCTAACACAACCAAAGAGTCTTACACCCACACACAAGACTGGGTTAATCTTACACAAGACGACCTTGTTTTCTCCGGTGAAGTTACCTATCCTAACGCAGGCGAATGGCTTACAATAAGTCTCCAGACTCCTTTCGAATATACTGGCGGCAACTTAATCATGGATGTATATGATTTCTCAGGTTATTTCGAGGAATATACATATAACGCAAAATTCTACACTTATTCAACAGGTTCAACACCAAGATCTCTTAATAAACAGTCGTTGCAATATACTTACGACATTACAGATATGGGCGACGTTTACGGTAACTATCAAGGTTCTGATCCTTATTACAACAACCAGGTCATGTTCAGCATGATTATAGAAGGTGCAGAAGACGATCCTCTTACTGTAAATCCTATATTTATCAATCTCGGAGAACGTCCTGCCGGTGCTTGGATGCGTCCTGCCGACCTCCAAATTTCCGCTAACGTGGCATCAGTGAATATCAATTCAATACAAACTTCAAATCCTTTCTTTACCTTACACGATGTTGAAACTCCTGCAGTGATAACATACGGCAATCCTATGACAATAGGCGTTTCTCATGGTAACGGTACAGGCACTCAAAACGGTCAGCTTACAATTACGTATAACTCTACGGAGACAGAAGTCGTTGAATTGAGTGCTACAACATACAATCCTTCTGCTTCTGACGTATGGGAATTGGCAGAAACAGTCAACACATTGCCTCACTTGGCAACACCTGTAATTTCTAACTTGCACGCAAACTATAAATTACCTTTCGGTGGTGAAGACGGTCTCGACGCTGTCTATAAATTAAACCTCACTACCGACAGAGTAATTACAGCAACAGCAACAGGTAATAATGCTAAGATTGTTCTTTATCCGGAAGATTTCGCCGGCAAGGGTGGTCCTGACGTGGATAATTATTATCCTCTTCAAACATCAGCTGCAATAACAAATATGTTCGTCCCAGCAGGAACTTACTATCTCGTTGCTTCTGCTGCCGAAAATTCATCATCACTCATGGTGTTTATCGATGCACAAGGCGTTCCTGCCCCAGGAAAGGCTTACAACCCATCACCTGCCAATGGTGCTTCCGACGTGACAGACCCTACATTGTCGTGGAACTTCGGCGACAACACAGTGGAATATCAACTATTGCTCGATACACAAAACCCTCCTCAAGACGTAGCGGTAGCATGGACCAACGACCTTCAAAATACTTTCAATCCTGGAGAGTTGGACGAAAATTCATTCTATTATTGGAGAGTGAACTCTCGTAACTCAAGCGGAACAACAAATGGCGACGTATGGTCATTCTCTACAACATTCAAGGCTCCTACCGGATTGATGGCTGACGTTGACCGCATCTACGAAGGCAATCCCGCATCTTTGCATTGGTATTCCGTAGGTTCTTCATGCGACGGATATAACATCTATTGCAACGGAACAAAAGTCAATACTAACCTTATTACGGGAACTACATATTCGCTCAACGGACTCACTTATAATATGAGTGGCTATAGCATCACCGCTACTGCTGTCTATGACGGAGTGGAATCGGCTCATAGTCAGGCTGAGATTGTTTATGTTACAGGAAAGACCAACGTCTCAGGAAAAGCTTTCGAAATTGACGGAATCACCGCAATTCATGGAGGTAGCGTACATTTTGTTGGTACCGACGAATTCGGAGCATATCAGTCGAGCACAATTAATATAAATAACAACGGTTCTTATTCAGGTGATGTTTATGTAGGTTCATACGAAGCAACAGCATCTTCTGAAGGCTATCAAAGCACTTCTTTAAAGATTGATGTGATTCACGGACAAACAAACACCTTAGATTTTATTTTGTATGAGACATATCATCCGGTGGATGAAGTCGTAGCGACAAAACAAAACAACTCAACAGTGAAGGTTGAATGGAGTATGGACAGATCGTTGGAATCTTACAATATCTACAGAAGAAACTTCCATCTCGACAATCCTCAATTGATTGCTGAGAATATTATTTCAACATCATATACCGACAATCAATGGAATGGTGAAGGTGCCGGTGCTTATCAATGGGGCGTTGCCGCAGTTTATGAAGGAAACCGTGTAGAAAAAATCGTTCTTGAAGAAGACTTCGAGAAAGGCACAATGCCTCCAGGATGGACAACTTTTGAAGAACCGGAATCTGAATATTACATCTCTGAATGGGGCATCAAGACAGATACATATAATTATCTTCCTTACGAAGGCACTTACGCCGCATTCAGCACAGGTTCGGCATCAACTTCTTCATATTATATGGTGACAGACGCTATAGACCTTTCTATATGCAGAGATGTGACATTGAATTTCCATTACATCGCTCCTGAGTGGGACGGATCTGTTAACACACTTATGATTAAAATCGGAACAAGTCCCGACGGTCCTTGGACAAACGTATGGTCATCGGATGGAATTGACGTGTCATCATGGACAGAAGCATCTGTCAATATTTCGAACTATGCAGAGAAAGAGACATATATAGCTTTCGTAAATAAGAATGATTATGGATATTGTGTCGGTGTCGATAATATAAAAATTATTGATAACTCAACAGAGTCTGAAATAGTATGGTCTAATAAAGTAGATAATGAAATGACCACTACAATGACATTTACTGCCGAGACAAACAGCGGCGACCCTGTTGACGGAACTACAGTCCATTTCTCAAATATGGGTGAAGGCTCTTATAATTACAGCGTGACATTAGACGAAACAGGTACTCATACATGGAACGACTTCCGTAAAGGAAAGTATGAACTCACCGTAACAAAAGCCGGTTATGATGCCGATGTCGACGGTGTGATTTACGACATCTGGGAACCAACAGAAATAGAATGTGTCCTCACAGAGATATTGTCGCCGGTCGAAAACCTTTACGTCTCTCCAACAGGTTGGGTGATGTGGGACAACAACGATTCAAAGGAACTTGTCTCTTACGACATTAAGTTAAACGGCATCTTTGAAGAAGAAGTGACGACACCATATTATCAACATGATATTGATGCTTATGCTTTTGAAGAAGGAGAGGTTTATACTACAACAGTCATCGCCAACTATACTTCAGGATCGAGTGCCGCTGCAAAATATACATGGACTTTCGCAGAATGTGATAATTTTGAAGGCGCTTCAAATCTCGTAATCAATAATGTTGACGGCAATAACGTCTTGTCATGGACAATGCCAGAAGTTGAAAACGAACACGAATCAGACGGTGATAATCTATTCTACGACGACGGAATCAATGTTGACGGCGTAGGTAAGTTTGAAGCTGGTCCGTTCTATTGGGGAATCATGTTCACCGCCGACGATTTGGCTCCTTACGTAGGACAGAAGATTCTGAAAGTGTCAACTTACGACTATGCAGCGCACGATGGTGAAATACGTATCTATATCGGCGGCAGCACCGCTCCTTTGACATTGGTTCACTCACAACAATATTATTGCGCCGGTTCAAAACAATATATCGACTTCGATTTGACTGATGCAGTAGCAATAGGTAATGAAAACATCTGGATCACTTTCTACAACTATAACGGACAATATGTGGCTCCGGCAGGTGCTAACACCGGCAATCCTAACGGACGCTGGATCTCTTCCAACGGAGTGGAATGGTACGATATGTTCGCTGATTTAGAATATGACTACACATGGAACATCCGCGCTTACGTCAATTATGAGGGTGAATATCCAGGCATGGAAAAAGATGTTATAGGAACAATGATTTATCGTAACGGCGAACTCATCACTGCAGAACCTATAGATGCGACAACATTTACCGACAATGGTTTCGGTGAATATTCCGTCAGAGTTGTTCATGGAGGCTTGCCTAATGTTTCATATTATGCTATGTCATGTGAAACTACTGTTGTTTCTATAGAAGAAAATCAGATCGATAATTCAAGTATCTATCCTAATCCGGTAAGCGACAACTTGAATATCGCTGTTGAAGGAATGAAACGTATTACATTAACAAACGCTATAGGTCAGGTTGTCTTAGATAGAACTGTCGATTCAGATAATGAAATAGTAGATATGTCGCAATATGAATCAGGCATTTATATGGTTCGCATTACTACTACTGATGGTGTTGTCGTGAAACGTATCACTATCGTAAAATAAGACGAAAGTCATTAGCTTTTATACTATAGACTTCATAAGTTTAAGATTTTTATATTATGAGAAGGAGACTTGATGGTCTCCTTTTTTTGTTCATATTTTCACTTCCTAATACTTTGAATTTTAAAAATAATTCGTTATCTTTGCAAAACTCTTCAGAGAGTTGGTTGTTATTAATACATATCCCAATTACTATGATTTTTACCGCGGAAAATGTATTGCTGATAGGCTCCGTAATTTGGTTCGTCAGTATTATTTTAAGCAAAACAGGATATAGGTTTGGTGTGCCAGTATTGTTGGTATTCCTCCTTGTTGGAATGTTGTTAGGCGTTGACGGTTTAGGCATCAAGTTCGACAATTACAAACATGCTCAGATTATAGGTATGGTGGCGTTGACTATCATACTTTTCTCTGGAGGTATGGATACTAGGTTTTCAGACGTAAAACCTATTCTTGGACCTGGTGTGATGCTTTCGACAATAGGCGTTCTGCTTACAACTTTGTTTACTGGTTTGTTTATTTATGGTATATCACATGCTTTCTCTCACGTAATTCAAATCCCACTTACTTTCGCACTTCTCCTCGCTGCGACAATGTCGTCAACCGACTCGGCATCGGTGTTCAATATCCTTAGATCTCAAAAGATGGGATTACGCAATAAATTGCAACCTATGCTCGAATTTGAAAGCGGTAGTAACGACCCGATGGCATATATGCTCACCATAGTGATGATTCAGATTATTCAAGGTGGGGAAACAGCGGATGTAGAAGTGTGGAGAATCATACTTAATTTTATAGTGCAATTTGGATTCGGTCTTCTCTTCGGTTTTGGTTTAGGAAAATTATGCGCATGGATTATCAATAAAATCGACCTTCAGAATAAATCCCTATATCCGATGCTGATGTTAGGATTTATCTTCTTCATTTTCGCTTTTACAGATAGATTTAATGGTAATGGTTATCTTGCGGTATATGTCGCAGGTATCGTGATGGGAAATACAAAATTGGCGGAAACAAAAAGTATCAGTTCTTTCTTGGATGGTATCGTTTGGTTCGTTCAGATTGTGATGTTCCTCGTTTTAGGTTTGCTCGTCAATCCGCACGAGATGTTCAAGATCGCTTTGCCTGCTTTGATAGTCGGTATATTTGTAATCGTTATAGGTCGACCTCTTGCGGTATGGTTGTGCCTTCTTCCATTCAAAGGAATCGGAAAAAAAGCAAAGATATTCATCTCCTGGGTTGGATTGAGAGGCGCGGCTCCTATCATATTCGCGACGTATCCTGTTGTTGAAGGTATTGAAGGTGGTGAGTTTATCTTTAATGTGGTGTTCTTCATCACTCTGACATCGTTGATAATTCAAGGAACTACCATACCGAAGGTGGCTAATATGCTTGGATTAAGTACTGAAAAAGACGACGGACCAGAAAACTTCGGCGTTGATATACCAGAAGAACTGAATACAATTTTGCAGCAGCAAGTCGTGAAAGATGAGGCTTACCTGAAAGACTATCCATTGCCGGAAGGAACTTTGGTGATGATAGTGGAACGTAAAGGTAAATATATAGTACCTAATGGGAAATTGTTCCTGAAAAAAAATGATAAACTTTTGCTTATCTCAGCTAAAAATGATGCTACAGAAGAATCTGAAAAAACATTCTCATTCTTAGATGGAATCTCTAAGACTAGAAGTAAGAACAATTAATATAAATTGAAAAATGAAAATTAAGGTAGAGACGTCACCCCTGTGGCGTCTTAGAATTGAAAATGGAAAATTAAGGTAGACGTGACATAAAAAGAATATTAACTTCAAATAATAAATACATTATGATAAACTATAAAACATTAGGTCTTGTAAACACTCGTGAGATGTTTGCAAAAGCTGTTAAAGGCGGATATGCTATCCCTGCTTTTAATTTTAACAATATGGAACAACTTCAAGCTATAATTATGGCTGCTGTTGAAACAAAATCACCTGTTATATTGCAAGTGTCTAAAGGTGCTCGTGACTATGCAAACCAGACATTGCTTCGTTATATGGCAGAAGGTGCTGTAGAATACGCAAAAGAATTAGGCTGCGAAAAACCAGAAATCGTACTTCACTTAGACCATGGCGACAGCTTCGAGACTTGCAAGTCATGCATTGATATGGGATTCTCTTCAGTGATGATTGACGGTTCTCATCTTCCATACGACGAAAATGTAGCATTGACAAAGAAAGTCGTTGAATATGCACATCAATTTGATGTAACAGTAGAAGGCGAACTCGGCGTTTTGGCTGGCGTAGAAGACGAAGTATGCGCAGAAGAAAGTCATTATACAAAACCTGAAGAAGTCGTTGACTTTGTGACAAAGACAGGCTGCGACTCTTTGGCAATATCAATAGGAACATCACACGGAGCATATAAATTCACTCCAGAACAATGTACATTAGATCCGGAAACAGGCAGATTACTTCCTCCTCCTTTGGCATTTGACGTGCTTGAAGCTATTGAAAAAGAACTTCCTGGATTCCCAATCGTTCTTCATGGTTCTTCATCAGTGCCACAAGATGACGTAGATACTATCAATAAATATGGCGGTAAATTAGTTGCTGCCGTTGGTATCCCAGAAGAACAACTTCGCAAAGCTTCTAAATCAGCAGTCTGTAAAATCAATATCGACTCCGACAGTCGTCTCGCAATGACTGCTGCTGTTCGTAAGACATTGGCAGAAAAACCAGGCGAATTCGACCCACGTAAATATTTAGGACCTGCACGCGCAAGCATGAAAGAACTTTATATGCATAAAATCGTTAATGTGTTAGGTTCAAACGATAAACTTTAAAAGCTTTTGTTAGCGTATGAATGTAAGACGGAGATGAAAATTTCCGTCTTTTTTTATGCCGAAATATATAGGAAATTTGAGAATATTATTTTATATTTGCGGTTAATAAATTCTATTGATATGAGAAAGATATTGTCGTTGCTATTCCTGCTTTCGCTATGCAATTTCGTCGTTGCACAAGTTGAATCTGATTATGAGAAATT
This sequence comes from Bacteroidales bacterium, assembly GCA_045606865.1. GTDB lineage: Bacteria > Bacteroidota > Bacteroidia > Bacteroidales > F082 > Limimorpha. The sequence goes on along the minus strand of JAZUST010000120.1, from coordinate 18,712 downwards.
CAAGAAACAACAAGAAGAGGAAATGAAAGCGATGCAACAAAATGATAATGCAGTCATGGAATCTCTTGAACAGGAATATCAGGATTATGTTAAGGCTGAAAAAGAGGCATACGATAATTTTGTCAGAAAGACCAAGGCAATGTGGGGAACTGAAAATTTCGTAGAGTCAACAAATAAAGACTGGGTCGAATATTCTGATGATGGCAATAGCCGCAGTATAGTAGATTTTGAAAAAGGTGAAGCAACAATCGAGATTATCGTCACTCCAAATGAAGATGTTGAGAAGTCTGTCGAAGAGAAAATAAAAGAGTTGTTGAAAAGTAGAGGCAAGACCAAAGATTATGACTCTTCAAAAGAGAAAGCAATGCCGTTACAAGAAACTCCTGTTCTGGAAAATCAAGTGCAGACACCTTCAGGAACAATGGTAACGGAGGAAAATCTCAACCAAAGCGTTAAAGAGATTGTCGAAGAAACGCAGATAGAGAAAAAGGAAATCAAAGGCGACGATGGCAAACCTCGTGAAGTGGTGACGGTGAAATTGGACCTCGTGCCTGACCATATCAAGATTAGAGCTGAAGAATATAAAAACGAAGTGGAGAAATATTGCCGCAAATATGATGTGGAACCTGCTTTGGCGTATGCCGTGATGCAGACAGAGTCGTCTTTCAATCCAAAAGCCAAATCACATGTGCCTGCATACGGTCTTATGCAAATCGTGCCTTCTTCAGCAGGTGCCGACTGTGCGCAAAGTCTTAAGAAACCTTTCTCAAAACCAACAGCAAATTATCTTTACAAACCGGAAAACAATATCGAGATGGGTGTTCATTATTTGCATCTCTTGAAAAAACGTTATTATTCAAACGTAAATGATAAAGACAGTCAAGATTTATGTGTAATAGCTTCATATAACACAGGTGCGGGTAATGTGGCACGTGCGCTTCGTGGCGACACCAAAATCTCTAAAGCAATACCGCAAATCAATGAAATGTCATACAACGAACTCTTCAGATATTTCGAGAGAAAACTTCTTCCTGAAACACAGAATTATATCAGAAAAGTTACCGAACGTATGAATAATTTTAGAACATGGATGAAATAAATTTGTTTAACTAATTTAATATTTACAACAATGAAAAAAGTTATCGCAACAAAAAATGCACCTGGTGCAATCGGACCTTACAGCCAAGCTATCGAAGTAAATGGAATGTTATTCATCTCAGGTCAAATTCCAATCAACCCAGAAACAGGTAATATCGTTGAAGGTGGCATCTACGAACAAACAGAACAAGTCATGAAAAACCTCGAAGGTATATTGACAGAAGCCGGTTACACATTCGACGACGTAGTGAAATCAACATGCTTGCTCAGCGATATGGCAAACTTCGCAGCAATGAACGAAGTCTATGGCAAACGTTTTACACAAAACCCTCCAGCAAGAGCAGCTTTCGCAGTTAGAACTCTTCCTAAAGAAGTTCTCGTGGAAATCGAAATGATTGCAGCAAAATAAATTTTTACTGACGCAATGACTCATGGTCGCAAAGTCATAAATACTAACTCTGAGACTTTGAGTCCTTGCGACTTTCAAACTAATAACTAAAAAATTATTAATATGAAAAAGTTAAGTTTTATAGCATTAGCATTGTTGACCGTGTTCTTGGCATCATGTGGCGGAAATAATGGTGACGAAGAAACACAAATCGATAAGTCTTTAATCTACGGAAAATGGATGACAGCAGATTCTACTTATTTTGAAGTCTATAGCGCAGACGGTACAGGTAAGACTTGGGACCTCAAAGACGATGTCCAGGAAGAAGACGCTCAGACATTCACATGGGAATTCGATGAAAATTCAGATGACAGATTCATGCAGTATCATCAGATGGAAATTGACGGTGACGCCGTAGTGCCTCAATCTTGTATCATCATGGAATTGACATCAGAAAAATTCTCATACAACAACGAAGGTTTAAGAGCAACTTATCATCTCATTAGAGCAGAATGATTTTAATGTGAGACGTATCAATGACAAAAGTTTAGCGTCTCAATACGTATCGTGAATTTTAATCCCTAAGACTGTTGACAGTTGTCTGTTGACAGTTGACCTAAAAAGATAGAAATGAAAAAACCGCTGAAAATAACACTGATAAGTCTTTGTTCCTTATTAGGACTCGTAATGTTGACAGTAATGATTGCATGCTGGTTGGTGCTGACACCGGCACGACTGACATCTATTGTGAAAAATTATGCACCGAACTTTATTACCTGCGACTTTGATATTGATCGTGCAGAACTAACTGTCATTAAGACGTTTCCGGAAGTAGGACTTGCAATCAATGATGTGGTGCTTGTGAATCAGATGGTAGGAAGCCCGTCGGATACACTCGCCTATATCGATGAATGTGTTGTTACAGTGGATATAAAAAAGTTTCTTAAAGAAAACCTGATACTCATCGATGAATGTCGACTTAACGGCGGTTATGTCAACCTCTTTACCGATGAGAATGGTGGAAGTAACCTTGACATTTTCCCGCCTTCCGAACCTGATACCGTGGAGGAAAGTTCTGAAATGACTTATGGTATTGACCTCGCTTCGTTGCGACTCAATAGTGTGGACGTAAGTTATACCGACCTCACACAAGGTATGATTGCTGACGTTGAGGGAATGACAATGTCGGCAAAAGCCAAAATGAAAGGTGATGTCTTGGCAGGAAATGTCGTAATGTCGTTGAAAGGTGTTGACTACAAACAAACGTCAGATACTTCATTAGTGCAACTAAAACTTAACGACCTTAAAATTGAAGGAGATGCGGAAATGATCGGCGAAAATGTTAATGCCGACATAAAAGCATCTTCTTCTTTTTTAAATTACTTAAGCAACGGACAGTATGCAGAATCCAAAAACCTGAATTTTATATATGATGGCAATGTCAATAATTACGATGTCGTTAAAGGTAATCTTGAGTTGAGTCTCGATGATCTATCTTTTGTTATGGATGATGAAAAGTATGTTGATGAAGCGGACATCAGATTGATAGTGCCTCTCGATGCAACATTGAGTGCCATGGATGTGAAACTCGGTGCTTCACAATTTGCACTCAATAATATCTTCATCGATATGATTGGTGACGTGGCAATGCCTGATGACGATATCGTTGTTGACCTTGATATAAAGACAAATACCTTAATAGTTGAAGAACTCATCGGACTTATTCCTGCTTCGATGCGTGAAGATTTACTCGACGGAATTGATGTTAAAGGAGAACTCCAACTCGCTGCAAAAGTCGAGGGAACTTACAATGAAAATTCTATGCCGGCTGTCAATGCCGAGATTAAATATAATAAAGGTATGATTTCCATGCCTGAGATGTTGCCTTATTCGGTGACAAACTTCAATACTCACATAAATGCCGATATCGACCTTAATGATAAATCGGATGTTTATGTCAACTACTTGAACGCTAATATGTCAAATTCATCATTCTTTCTTTCGGGAAACATCAAAGACGTGATGGATAAGATGTATTGTAACCTGAAACTTGATGCCACTGCCGACCTCGACGAATTGCAGTCGTTCATCCCAGAAGATATAGTGGCAAAAGGTGTAGTAAAACTTAATGCTACTGCAAACGTCAATAATTATCAGATTACCAATATGGATTTTACAGATGCTAAAATAAATGGTAATATGCAGTGGGACAATATGAACGTTGTTTATTGCGACACCATCAATGTGGTTGCTGATAAACTTAATGTTGATTTGTCTATACCAAATTCAACCTCTGAAGATTTGACTAATAGTTTGGCGGCAGTTAATATCAGTGGTACAAACTTAGACGCTAAGGTGGCAGATATGATAGTTGCCGGGCTTAAGGATTATAGTATAACCGCCCAGGTTTCCGATGTGTTGGATGAAAATATCCCGATGTCGGTTTATGCCGATTATTCTTTCTCCAGAATTGATGCCTCGATGGATGATATGAATTTCTTTGCTAATAATCCTCATGGTTCTGTTGCAATGTTTATGGAAGAAAACAACGATGCGACATATATCGCTGCTTATTCTGGCGACAGTCTTTCTTTCGTGATGGGAGAGGAGATGAGTTTCGATACGGAAAATATCGACCTCAATGTATCGGCGAACTATGATGATGATCAGGAAGACTTGCTTTTACAGTGGAATCCTCATGCAGGAATAAAACTCAATAAAGCGGTTTTTGCGATGAGCGATATTCCGATGCCGGTTTATATTCCATCCATCGATTTCCAATATGATAGCACCGGCATTGATATTCAAAACAGCAGTGTACTTCTTGGAAATTCCGACTTTGTGTTACAAGGTAAATTCACCGATGTTGACAAGTTCTTGAGAAAAGAAGCACTCTTGAAAGGTGAGTTGGATTTTACATCTCATTTTACCGATGTTAATCAACTTATGGATTTGTTTAGTGGCGCCGGTGATACTACACTTGTCGCTGAGGAAATTGCTGTGACAGACACTATTGAACAAGAAGATAATCCGTTCATAGTTCCGCTGGGAATAGACGTGACATTAAATACAAAGATAGAAAAAGCCATAGCAGGAGAGATGAGACTTCAGAATGTTGGTGGAGGTCTTACTGTGAAGAACGGAATTTTGGTGTTGAACGAAATGGGTTTCACTTCCGATGCGGCAACAATGGAACTAACAGCGATGTATAAGTCCCCGCGTAAGAATCACTTATATCTGGGTTTCGCACTTCATCTTATTGAAATTGATATAGCGGAAATGATAAATCTCATTCCTGAACTCGACACTCTCGTCCCGATGCTTAGTTCTTTTGCGGGAAGAGCAGAATTCCACATCGCGGCAGAGACTTATCTAAAGTCTAATTATGAAATGAAAGTGTCTACGTTGAGAGGCGCTACCGCAATCCATGGAAAAGACTTGGTGATATTGGATAATGCGACATATAAGAAGTTGGGACGACTCTTGGGATTTAAAAATAAGGAATATAATAAGATAGATAATCTTAACGTTGAAATAACTGCATTTAGAAATGAGATAGATGTTTACCCAACACTCATCACTGTAGATAAATATCACGCAGTGGTTGGTGGCCGTCATAACCTGAACATGACTTTCGATTATCGTCTGGGAATGTCAAACCCATGGTGGTTTAGAAGAGTTGGTATTGTGATAAGTGGTGATATGGACAATATGAAGTTTAGATTCAGATCTAAGAAAAATATTGATCTGGAAGACCCTAAAGGAAAGGAAGAAAACGTACATCTCATCAAAGAGACATTGCGACTCAAAAACTTAATATATGAATCTATAAAATGAACTATGAACTATGAACTATGACTATGAACTATGAACTAATAAAAAATATTCTAAGAATAGGAATTGGCGGCGTGTTTATCATTGCTGCCATTCTTAAATTAATATCCATCGATGAGTTCGAAATATACATCTATAGTTTTGGAATATTGAATTTTCTTGCTACCTCAATTTTTTCCCGACTCCTAATATCTGGCGAAATTATACTTGGATTATTATTAATTTTTAAGATATGTTACAAACTTACGTGGCGTGTGACTATGTTTGTACAGATATTATTCACACTTTTTTTAACATATACCGCCATCTTCCGTAGCGACGCTAATTGTCATTGTTTTGGAAATCTTGTAGAATTAAGTCCGATAGAATCTATCGTTAAAAATATTGCAATAATCGGATTTCTTATTTTTGTCAAAGGTCAACAGTCATCAGACAACAGACATTATTCACGTTTTCATCTTCCTTTGGTCTTTAGTATTTTTCCTTTAGTAATAGTGTTCGTCATTTCCCCGCCTGATGCAATATATAAGATGATTTATTCTACCGAGAAGGAAATAAGTACTGTAGACTTGTATAATGCACAATTGACAATGTGTAATGAACAAGTTACGGATACGACTAAGTTTACCTTTGATGATGTGATTGGTCCTCAGTCCTCAGTTCTCAGTCCTCATTTGATAGTTGTCGTGAGTTCTACTTGTAAATATTGTTATCTCGGTGTTAAGAAACTCTCGATGATAATGAAGAGGCATGATATGAATCATGACAACGTCCATGTCTTTATTTGGGGCGCTGAGACGAATATCCTTAATTTTATTAAAGAAACTAACACGGAAGATTATTCCTATTGGCAAATTGCTCCAAAGCAAGCGATAGACATCACTTACGGACGTTTCCCGATATTCATTTGGATGGAAGATAAAGAAATCGTCAAGGTCGGTGATTTTCGTGACCTTGACGATGACTTAAGGTGAAACCTTGAATAATTCCAAAATTACATTTTCATTTATTCAAAAAACCTCTTCATTCTTTCCTGAGCGTCGTCACTCATTCTTTCTTGAGCAATCATCGTAGATGTAGTCTGGAATATTGGGTCGTAAGGATTGCTTCTTCCGCATACGCCTCTGATGAGATTCTTGCAGTCTCTGATGGCGTTAGGCGACGCCTCTAGAAATTGTGCGATGAAATATTCCAGTCTGCGGTTTATGTCGTCGATACTACCGACATAGTTGACGAGTTTATAATCGAGAGCTTCTCTTGCGGTGAATCTTCTTCCTGAGAGCATCAGTTCGCGTGCAGGCATCTCACCACATCTCGCTATGACGAAAGGTGATATTGTCGCTGGGGTGAGACCTAACTTCACCTCGCTGAAAGCGAATTTCGTATCGCTCTCTGCCAAGACCACGTCTGAGGCTGCTATGATTCCGTTGCCGCCACCAATAACAGCGCCGTGAACTAATGTGATGACGGGTTTGTTGCAGAAGTATATCTTCTGAAATAACTTGGAGAGACGTTGCGCATCTTCAAGATTTTGGTTGTATCCGAACGACGCTATGTCTTTCATATAATTAAGGTCGGCACCAGAGCAGAACGACTTGCCGTTGCCGCATATATGTATCACTCTTATGTCGTCGCGGCAGTCGAGCCATTCGATGGCTTCTGTCAGTTCCTTAATCATGAGAGCGTTCATCGCATTGCGAACTTCCGGACGGTTCAAGGCGATACGCGCCACATTCTTTTCTATTCCTATTTGTAATGTCGTGAAATCCATTTTAAATCTGAAAAATTGAAAATCTGAGAATCTGAGAATTACTTTAAATCTGAATTTTTCAGGTTTTCAGGTTCTCAGTTTCTCAAGTTTTAAATTACATTCTAAACACTCCGAACTGCAATGGCGGGAATGGCTGGTTCAATGATGACGCTATTCCCATTGCGAGTATCTTTCTTGTATCGATAGGGTCGATGATTCCGTCGTCCCACAGACGTGCGGTGCTGTAGAACGCAGAACCTTCGTAGTCGTATTTCTTCAAGATGTCAGCCTTTATCTTAGCGAGTTCTTCTTGTGAAATCTCCATTCCTCTCGACTTATATTGTTCTTCCTTCACTGTGGTGAGTACGCCTGCTGCCTGTTCGCCGCCCATGACAGAGATCTTGGCGTTAGGCCACATGAACAAAAGTCGTGGACTGTAGGCGCGTCCTGCCATGCCGTAGTTGCCTGCACCGAAAGAACCGCCGAAGATGACGGTGAATTTAGGTACGTTGGCGTTACTTACTGCGTGAACCATCTTGGCGCCGTCTTTGGCGATGCCGCCGCATTCATATTGCTTGCCGACCATGAATCCTGTCACGTTTTGCAAGAACACCAACGGTATGTTACGCTGGCAGCATAACTCGATGAAGTGTGTCGCTTTCAACGCTGACTCTGAGAAAAGAACTCCGTAGTTGGCGATGATACCTACAGGAAATCCCATGATATGAGCGAAACCGCAAACTATCGTCGTGGCATAACGCGACTTGAATTCTTGGAATCTGCTTCCGTCGACGATACGCATGATTATCTCGCGAGGGTCGACGAGTTGACGTAGGTCGATAGGCGCTATGCCGTATAGTTCTTCCGGGTCGTATAATGGAGCCTCGATAGGAAGTATGTCGAGGTGTTGTTTCTTTCTTTTTTCTAAAGTCTTGAAGATGTTACGGCATATCTGCATGGCGTGGCTGTCGTTTTCCGCTAGATGGTCGGCTACGCCCGACACTGAGGTATGCATCTCCGCTCCGCCGAGTTCTTCGGCTGTCACTATCTCGCCTGTAGCGGCTTTCACCAAAGGAGGACCTGCAAGATATATGGTTCCTTGATTCTTGACGATGATGGTCTCATCGCTCATTGCTGGAACGTAGGCTCCGCCTGCTGTACACATTCCCATCACTATGGCTATCTGAGGTATTCCCATCGCCGACATTCTCGCTTGGTTATAGAAGAAACGACCGAAGTGGTCTCTGTCGGGGAAGACTGTGTCTTGTTCTGGAAGGAATGCTCCGCCGCTGTCGACCATATAGACGCAAGGGAGTTTGTTTTCCATAGCTATCTCCTGAGCGCGAAGATGTTTCTTCACGGTGTATTGCATATATGTCCCGCCTTTGACGGTGGCGTCGTTGGCTACGATCATCGCCTCTCTTCCTTGGATGATACCTATTCCGGTGATGATTCCGGCTGAAGGGAAGTCGTTGTTGTAAGTGTCGTAGGCAGCCATCGGCGAGAGCTCCAGAAACGGAGTGTTCTTGTCGATGAGCTGGTCGATACGTTCGCGGGCGAGGAGCTTGTTACGTTTCTTATGACGTTCGATGGCAACGGAACCTCCTCCTTGCATGCTCATTGCCATGCCTTCACGATAACGAGCCATCAAATCGAGATAGGCGTTCTTGTTATCCTGAAACTCCTTACTGCTGGTATTTATCTGTGACTTTAGTGTTTGCACGATATTGAGATTTTATTTACGCAAAGATAGAAAAAGTCAACAGACAAAAGGCAAAAGGCTAAAGTTTTTTTTAAAAACTGAAAATTTGAAAATCTGAGAATCTGAGAAGATTTGACTTGGAGAGGGAACGGGAATGGGGACGGGGACAGACAACAGTCAACAGACTTTGTCCACGACTTCTTTCGCTGATTGCTAATTGCTGACGGCTAATTTTCAATTATAAAGACGCCACAGGGGTGACGTCTCTACAAGAGGTTCCATAATCTCCAACGCCCTCAGATAATGCTCGCATGCTCCGACAATGTCGTCACGCTCGGTGAGACCAACAGCGTGGTAGTAGTGCGCTTTAGCAGCCGTCAGCAGTCGGCTTTCAGCTATCAGCATGTTTTCATCGGTAACTTTTTTATCAAACAATCTCCAACGCTGACGGCTGATAGCTGACAACTGAACGCTATCAAAGAACTCCATCGCCGCTTTCACTTCCTCGAAATTCGATTGCGGGAGATAGTTTTTATATAAGGAGTCGGCGAGACGGATTTGGTTCTCGTAGTATTGAATCTGAGAATCTGAGAAACTGAAAACCTGAGAGGTGCTTTGAGCTTCGAGCTTTGAGCTTTGAGCTTTGCGGAATCTCTGCTCATTGCTCATAGATCGTGGCTCGCTGCCTTTTTCAGATTCTAAGGTTTTCAGATTTTCAGTTTCAGAAAAACTCTGTTGCCCGCTGACGGCTGATAGCTGACAGCTGATAGCTAAGAACAATATGAAAATCCAGATTCGTCTCATAATTGCAAAGATAGTAATTTCCTGAGAACTATGAACTATGAGCGATGAACTTTTTTTGAATCTGAGAACTCTAAAACCTGAAAACCTGAGAATGTTGCCACAATAATTTTCAGTTTTCAATTTGAAAGTCACACGTCCGTGTGTCTCTACGAGAGATTCGAGAGCTGACAGCTAACTAAACTAATCCCAATAATCCTTTTGCCGCGATGAATGCTGCGAATATTAAATTGAGTAAACTGTTTAAGGTAAGTTTCATTTTGGAAAATGGTATTGCCATAGAGACGACTGCCCATATAAAGGCTGTACCTATTAATAAATAAGGTGTGATGTTTTGGAATGGTTCGTAGAACTCTTTCATAAGTCCGGCGATGAATGAGTTTACGCCTAAGGCTATCGATAATAATAATAAATGTTTTGTATTTTGAATGAAGTAGAGGTTTCCTCCGTTTCTGATTTTCATGGTGTCGAGAAGCATCCTGAATCCTATCGAGAAACAAAGAGCAAATACTATCCATTTTGAGAACGACTCCATAAGGTGCATGAATGTGCTTCCGAGCAAATCGCCGAGAGTGTACATCACGCCTTGTCCTAAAGCTAAGATAAGAGCCGACATCAAGTTGCGACCAACGCTTTGTACATTGTTAATCGTTAATTGTTCATTATCAATTTTGCCAAATGCCGTCGATGCTATCGCGACTGGAAATGTCAGTGCTATTATGAAGAGGATATTGAGGAACATTTTTCTTTGGTTTAAGGTTTAATGTTTAAGGCTTAAAGTAGAAGGGTATTTCACCTTAAACTTTAAACCTTAAACTTTAAACTATATCATCAATCTTCAATACGTTCTAAATGTACTGTGAAGTGACGCATGAGTTCTGTTTCCCATGTGATACGTACACCGTGTTTGATTTCGTTACGACGGTCGTAAACGTTCTTCAAGGCTGCTGCGATAACATCCATGTGGTTGTTTGTATAGACGCGGCGAGCGATGCAGAGACGGAGAAGGTCTAATCCACCGAAACGGTTTTCGCGTGTAACAGGGTCACGGTCAGCGAGGATGTAACCGATTTCGCAACCACGAACGCCAGCTTCCAAGTAAAGTTCGATAGCGAGTGTCTGTGCCGGGAATTCTTCTTTAGGAACGTTGGTGAGAACGCGGTCAGCATCGACGAAGAGAGCGTGACCACCGACAGGACGTTGGTAAGGGATGCCATATTCGTCTAATTTTGCTGCGAGATATTGAACTTGTTTAACACGTGTTTCAATGTTGTCTAATTCAGTGTTTTCATCGAGACCAACAGCGAGAGCGTCCATATCACGACCGTTCATACCGCCGTATGTGAGGAAACCTTCGAATGGGATGCAGAAACGTTTTGCGCCTTCGTACCAGTCTTCGTGATGTGTAGCGATGAAACCACCCATGTTAACGATACCGTCTTTCTTAGCTGACATTGTCATACCATCAGCGTATTGGTACATTTCCTTAACGATTTCTTTGATAGTCTTGTCGGCATAACCTGCTTCGCGAGTCTTGATGAAGTAAGCGTTTTCAACGAAACGTGCCGAGTCGAAAATAACGCGTTTGCCATATTTTTCAGCAACGGCTTTAACTTCGCGGAGGTTTTGCATTGATACAGGTTGACCACCTGCTGTGTTATTTGTAACGGTAACGATTACGAAAGGAACTTTTTCAGCGTTTTCAGCGAGGACTTTTTCAAGTTTCTTAACGTCGACATTACCTTTGAAAGGAACTTCTAATTGGGTGTCTTTTGCTTCGTCAACTGTGCAGTCTACTGCAAAAGCTTTACGGCTTTCGATATGACCTTTTGTTGTGTCGAAGTGTGAGTTGCCAGGAACGATGTCGCCATTTTTTACGAGGTGGCTGAAGAGAACGTTTTCAGCAGCACGACCTTGGTGTGTTGGAATAACGTATTCGAAACCTGTGAGGCGTGTGATGACTTCTTTAAGACGGAAGAATGAAGATGAACCAGCATAACTTTCGTCGCCCATCATCATAGCAGCCCATTGACGGTCGCTCATGGCACCGGTACCTGAGTCTGTCAAACAGTCGATATAGACTTGGTCAGCTTTGAGGTTAAACAAATTGTAGTGAGCTTCTTTCATCCATTGTTCGCGTTGTTCGCGAGTGCTCTTCTTAATCGGTTCGACCATCTTGATCTTCCATGATTCTGCAAATGGTAATTCCATGATTTTATTTTTTGATTTATGTTGTTAATAATTTTATGTATCTGAAAGATAAGCAATTAAAAAAACTGAAAACTTAGAATAGAAAACATTTTTCAGATTCTCGGATTTTCAGATTTTCAGATTTGAATCTGGACTTCAAAATTACGAAAGATTTTTTGAATAACAAAGTGTTTTTAAACAAAACTTTAAGAATATGCAACGAACAGCGAATTGATAGGTATTAAATGTCATAAACATTACAATGTCCAATATCTTCTTTGTCGATTCTTACATATTCTTTTGATGAAACTTCTTCCATTTTTGCATAAAACAAAGCGTCATGATAGTTTGAAAATGTATGGCATAATTCATGAATCAGGATTGTATCAATAAATTCAGGCGAGGATTTTATCAAATGGTATGATATTTCTATTACTTTGGTTTTAGGATAGAACCCGCCAATATAATTTCTACCTCTTTCAGATAGAATTTTGCATTTGCTATATTCTATGCCTACATTCTTTGATATTATCTTAAGACGTTCTAGTATATATGATGTGGCTTGTTTTTTCATCAAGATGTTGGCATATTCGATTATATATTCTCTTACCTGAACCAAATTGAAGTCGGCGTTTTTTGGTACTAGAATAGTGTAGATTTCATTTTGGTTTTTATATGACCATTCGTTTGAATTGTTTCTTGCTATCCTTAATTTAAATAGGGGATAGTCGCGTTTGAAGTTTTCGTCAATATACATCAGATTGTCATCATTGCGATAGTAATCTCTTGTAGCTAAAGCTTTGTATATATCATCAATAGTCATGTCAGCGACTTGATAACTGGTTGTTACTAATATATAGTCTTTACAAAATTTTACGATGGAGTGATTTATGTATGTAGACCAACAAATTTTTATTTTTCCTAATACTTTGTCGTATATATATTCTTCGTTATCATTCTCTTTCAGATTGTTGTCTTCTATTATCTTTAATATTGCATTAATCTTTTCATCAAGTTTACATTCTCTTTGATAGCGGGACATACACATACGATACAAGCGTAATGCTTTAAATAAGTTTTTCTCAACACCAGTTCCATTTTTGTAGCAGTTAGCCAAAGCGTGTTTTGCAGAATCATAATAAAAACTAGCTCTTCGTAGATAAAAGACAGCGTCTTCGTATTGCTTGTTTTTATAACACATCATTCCCTTGTCATAGTTATCTTTATAGAATTTATCCCCTATACTATTATTCGGGAAATTATAAAAATATGTTTTGCCCATAAAATTGCTTTTTACATTTTCAATTCATATCCATAGTTCATAGTAGTTCTTTGGTCGATAGTTTAAAGTTTTTAAGTTTATTGGAAACCGACTCAATTTTCGACTGCATATTACTATAAACACTAAAAATTATTTTTTCACAAATTTAATAATTAATTAGGAATTAGAAGTTGGGAGTTATGAATTATTTATTTTTATTGGAATATGATAAATGATGAGAAATCCCCTGATTGTTTTTCTGATTATTTTTTGTCGAAAAAAATATGGTTTTTGTGATTTTGTGATATTTTTTTGTGCAAAAATATATGTAAATGATAGGTAGAGAAGGTTTATTCTTAAAAAAATAAAACTATTTTTAACGAAAATCATAATATAACTTATTGATTTTAAGGATATAAAAAATAATTTTAAAAAAAATAAAAAAAAGTTTAGAAAATACTTGCGCGTAATTAGAAAATGCGTATCTTTGCACCATCAAACAACAACGCGGAAATAGCTCAGTTGGTAGAGCACGACCTTGCCAAGGTCGGGGTCGCGAGTTCGAGTCTCGTTTTCCGCTCAAAGAGGTCCCGATAGAAAATCGGGATTTTTTTTAGACAGGATAAGTGCCTGAGTGGCGGAATAGGTAGACGCGCCGGACTTAAAATCCTGTGCCCATTTCGGGCGTGCCGGTTCGATTCCGGCCTCAGGTACTGAAGCGGAGTCTCAGAATTTTCTGAGACTCTTTTTTTATTATAATAACTTGATTTTCCGAGATTAGTCTGAAATATTGGTAGTACAATAAAAAAATCTGAGAATCTTTTCTCAGTTCTCAGATTTCAAAGACGCCACAGGGGTGACGTCTCTACTACAATTTTCAATTATAAAGACGCCATAGGGGTGACGTCTCTACTATAATTTTCAATAACAAAGACGCCATAGGGGTGACGTCTCTACTACAATTTTCAATTATAAAGACGCCACAGGGGTGACGTCTCTACTACAATTTTCAATTATAAAGACGCCACAGGGGTGACGTCTCTACTACAATTTTCAATTTCAAAGTCACACGTCCGTGTACCTTTACGGGAGAGACACTTCAATGATATATTCTCGCAGAGACGCAAAGGACGCAGAATAACTCCGCGATACTCTGCGACTCTGCGTGAGAAAACTACTGGAGAACCATTTCTCAGATTCTCAGATTTTCAGATTCTCAGTTTTTAATAAATTTCTTAGTCACACTTCCGTTTTCTGTTTCGATGTTGATGAAATAGATTCCAGGATTGTAGTCTGAAACATTGATTTCAGTTTCATTAGCGTTGACCTCAATTTCTTCAACCAACATACCTAAGACGTTGTAGATTCTTACTGTTGTCTGTTGACTATTGTCTGTTGACACTTTAACAAAGTCAGATGCCGGATTAGGATAGACATTAAATGAAGAAGTTTCATTTATCTCACTCACATTCACTCCTGAGGCGAATATATCCATAAGGCTGACAGATGATTTATCGTCGGCATACATTGTCCTGACTTCAACATAGTGATTTTTAGGCATATTATATAATTCTGTTGCCAATTCGTTGTTTGTATATGAAGTAGATGTATAGTTCTCCTCCATCAAAACTCCGTTGATATAGATGTTATATCCTGTTGGAGTGCCAGTTTCAGGTGCTTCCCAAGCTACATTTATCGCTGAGCCATCTTCGCTGAAATCTGCTGTCAAATTCTGAACCGGGTAGCAATGTTCTGTATATTCGTAAGCGAAACGGCTGTTGAATATTTCTTTCGAGACGGGGTCTTGTATCCACAATGATACTTCAAGGTCGTTCATTTCTTCGACGAATGTTGACGACATATCGAAAGAATATTCGAAGCGTTTATATTCACCGATATTCAACTCCAATGGATTTCCGTTTCCGTCTTCTAACATCTTCATTAAGATATGGTGGAATTCTGTCTCGCCGTTTGTGCCTACGTTACCTGTTGTTGTCTTTTCATTGATAGAGATGTATGCGTTGATGCCACTCATATTGAAATAAGACATGAAGTCGGCGGTGACATTGATGGTGTTACCTTGCACGTTGAAAGCGCCTCTCACGTCGGCGAAAGCTGGTGTTGCGTAATGCTCGTCTAATGCACCCTGAGTGACACTTGTAAATCCTTGGTCGATACCATCCAAGAAAGTCTGAGGTGCTGCGTTGCAAGCGTAGAACGCCACTCTTGTTCTTGT
Source organism: Bacteroidales bacterium (assembly GCA_045606865.1). Lineage (GTDB taxonomy): Bacteria > Bacteroidota > Bacteroidia > Bacteroidales > F082 > Limimorpha. The sequence goes on along the minus strand of JAZUST010000120.1, from coordinate 3,452 downwards.
ATCATCATTGCAATAAGGGTCGCCTGCACCTGGCCAGTAGCATGGATATTTTGTATATGTGTATTTGCCTGGGTTGGCAGCTGTGAGGTTTGCCATAGCATAATTGACATTTACGCATGGAGGACATGTTGAACTTGAGAAGTGTTCTATCATAGGTATTCTCTGAGCGATACCAGCTGAAACGTTAAATGTTTTGTCCATTCCGTTGTTGTTGGTGTCATCGTCTACTGTTCCGTTAACATCAGTGATATCGATAGGAATGTTATATGTTCCAGGGTTTAGGTCGAAACTTATCTGCAATGTGAACTGTGCTATTTCAAACGGAGCGAGGTTAGTCTCAAAAGTCTGTGGATTTGTCGTTCCACAATAATCTGCTGATATGTCAACAGTTTCTATGGTAAATGATTCTATGGTGGTTGCACCCATATTTTGTACAGTGAACGGCACTTCTGTCACGCCGGCGTTGACGATGTTAGGAACATCGATACTGACGAGTTTGAGATCTAAGTTTTCTTGCGTGAAAATTTCAATATCATCGAAATACCAGTCGTTGATGTTATATGAATAGCCTTCGTAGTAGATGCAGAAATAGACATTTTCCTTGCCCATATCCGGTGTCGAGATTAGTTCGCTCACTGAACCGCCACCTGTTGAGTTGTATGTCTGCGACCATCCTGTGTTCCATGTGGATCCGTCAGATGATGTTGCGATACCGATATTGTGTGCACCTGAAAAATTGTCTAAATAATGTTTGAAAGATACTACGACACTTTCTACATCTGTAAGATTAACAGGTGTCATTACGACACGACTTATTCCGTCGAAAGAAGGATAGTAGTTGATTTTTAATTCATTGGCATCGCCGCCAGCCTTGTTGCTATGTACGATAGACCAATTGCTGGTACCAAGACCGTTGATTGTCCATCCTTCTGGCATGTCTGTTCCGTCGAATGTTTCATGTAATAAGCTTGCTCTGTTCTGAGCGAACATCGCTGTTGAAAGCAATAACGCTAATACAAAAAGTAATGTTTTTTTCATAGGCCTAGATTTTAAAATTATTTATGCGCAAATATAATAAAAGTCAATGAATAACGGACAACAGTCAACGGAATTTTTTTTGAACGTTGAACTTTGAACTAAGACTTTTGACTGTTAGCTTTTTGAACTCTGCGTTCTTTTGCGTCTTTGCGAGAAATAATTAGAAAATTGCTTAAGACCTTGCGACCTTATACACTGCGAACTATAAGTCTTGACTCAAAGTTCAAAGCTTAATGTAAAGATCATCCGACCTTAAACCTTAAGCCTTAAACCTTAAACCAATTATTATTCAACAACTATCTTCTTAGTCACACTTCCGTTCTCAGTCTGAATATTGAAGAAATAAACTCCAGGATTGTAGTCTGAAACATTGATTTCTATTTCATCTGTTTCGGACGTGGCAAGCCGCGTCCCTACTAACATTCCCATTACATTATATATCCTGACTGTTGACTGTTGACTGTTGTCCGTTGACAATCTAACAACGTCTTTCGCCGGATTAGGATAAATCATAACATTTACATCTTCTGTCTCAGCTACGTTTGTCCAATCATTATCGATGATCGCTATAGCTGCTACCGAAGTCATTCCGTTTTCATAAACAGCAACTACTTCTGCGACATGGACATGTTTATCATCATATAAATCACCGGCTATTGTTACATCTGTGTATGAATTATCTGTGAAATTTTCCTCAATCAATTCTCCGTTGACATAGATGTTATATCCAACAGGAGTGCCTTCTTCCGGAGCGTCCCAATCTATATGAAGAGTTATGCAGTCACCGACGATGGCCGATCTCAAATTTTGAACAGGATAAGCGTGTTCAGAATTCTCATAAGCGAAATGGCTGTTGTAAATTTCTCCCGTCTCATAGTTCTGTAGCCACAACGCGACTTCCAAATCGTTCATTTCCTCTACGTTGGTTGACGACATATCGTGAGTGAATTCGAGTCTTTGATATTCACCGGCATTGATATTCACGACATTTCCGGTAGGGGAGTCTAACATCTTCATCATAATGTGATGGAACTCTGTCTCTCCGTTAGAACTTGCGTTTTCGGTGGTTGTCTTCTCATTTACCGAAACGAAGGCTCTCACGTTTTCCATCTTGATGTACGACATGAAGTCGGCGGTTATATTGATTGTATTGTCATCAACGTTGAAAGTTCCTCTGATATTGACGAATGACGGTGTGTTGTAACTTTCATCTAAGGCTTCTTGTGTTACGATGTTGTATTCCTGGAGCGAACCGTCTAAATAGAACTCAGGAGCCGCGCTCACCTGATAGTAGCCCGCTCTACCTGCAACCTCGTTGAAATAATAAGGATCGCCGGTGCCTGGGAAGTTGACAGGATATTTGGTATAAGTGTATTTCCCGGGATTTGCTTCCAACACTTCATTCATCAGGATGTTGCCTTCAACGCAGTAACCGCATGTTGAACTTGAGAAACTTTCTATCATAGGTATTTTTTGTGTAAGTCCCATTCCTACATTGAGTTCTTTTTCCAAAAAAAGTTCGTCACATTCTGTACTGTTTACACTGACGATTTCAATAGGGAAAGTGTAAGTTCCAGGTGCGAGAAATATATTTTCTGAGAATGTAAGTTGTTGTTTTTCCAATGATTCAATGTTGACATCGAAGGTCTCTGTTACTATAGCATCGTCGTTGAAGAAGTCTTTATACGTAGCCACGACAGATTCTATTGTTGTTGAGCCTGTGTTTTGTATCGTGAAACTGACTTCTTGATAACCGTAATTCAACATCTCTTCCATGTCGATGCTGAGCAATTCTATGCTGAGGTTGTCTTGAGTGGATATTTGGAAGTTGTCGAAATACCATCCGTTCATGGTGAATGAAGATCCTTCGTAGAAAATGCTGAACAATACGTTTTCTTTTCCCATATCAGGTGTAGAGATGAGTTGCTCCACTTCATAAAGTCCTGTCTCTCCGTATGTCTGAGACCATGCTGTGTTCCAGTTGACTCCATCGGTGGAAGTGGCTACGCTTAAGGTATATTCGTTAATCTGGTTGTCTAAGTAATGACTGAAACTCACCACGACTTCGTTGATGCCGTTGAGATTGACAGGAGCGGTAATGACGCGTGATGAACCGTAAATTACAGGCCACCATGAAAGCTGGAGTTCGTTGGCACTACCGCCTGCGTTGTTAGTCTGAGATATGATCCAGTTTTCTTCCGCGCCTTCAGATGTCGTCCAACCTTCTGGCAATGACTCCGAATCGAAAGTCTCGTTCATTAAAACTGTTCTGTTACCAGACGCCACATGGGTGATGTTTATACCAGACGCCACAGGGGTGACGTTTATACCAGACGCCACAGGGGTGACGTTTATACCAGACGCCACAGGGGTGACGTTTATACCAGACGCCACAGGGGTGACGTTTATACCAG
>JAZUST010000119.1:0-14896 GCA_045606865.1 Bacteroidales bacterium | reverse complement strand
CGAGCTCGAATGGGTCAGGATGGCACCGAAAGCACGTCACGCCAAAGGCAAGGCTCGTCTCGCCTCTTACGAGAAACTCCTTAACGAAGACGTAAAAGAAAAAGAAGAAAAATTAGAAATATATATCCCGAACGGCGACCGTCTCGGCAATAAAGTCATTGAAGCAAAGAACATAACGAAAGCATACGGCGATAAACTGTTATTCGAGAACCTAAGTTTCAGTCTTCCGCCAGCAGGCATCGTGGGCGTCATAGGACCTAACGGCGCTGGTAAGACGACATTGTTCCGTCTCATCATGGGATTGGAGAAACCAGACTCCGGCGAGTTTGAAGTAGGCGAGACAGTGAAGACAGGCTACGTCGATCAGCAACACGCCGACATCGACCCTGAGAAGACAGTTTGGGAAGTCATCTCTGGTGGCAACGAATTGATACAACTTGGCAAACGTACCATGAACTCAAGAGCTTACGTCTCGCGATTCAATTTCGGTGGCAACGACCAACAGAAGAAAGCAGGCGTACTGTCGGGCGGTGAACGTAACAGAATGCACCTCGCCCTTACTTTGAAACAAGAAGCTAACGTGCTTCTCCTCGACGAACCTACCAACGACATCGACGTGAATACGCTGCGTGCTTTAGAAGAAGGCTTGGAAAACTTCGCGGGATGCGCCGTCGTCATCTCTCACGACAGATGGTTCTTGGATAGAATCGCGACACACATACTCGCTTTCGAAGGTGACTCACAAGTGTATTTCTTCGAAGGAAGTTATTCGGAATATGAAGAGAACAAGATTAAACGACTTGGAACACAAACGCCTAAGAAGTTTAAATATAAGAAGTTGATGTAATTCAAATCTGAGAAATTGAGAATGGCTAATGGCTAAAGACAAAAGGCTAAAGAATAAGGGTGAAAGGATTAAAGTTTCTCAAACTCTCAGGTTCTCAGGTCCTTGGATTTTCAAATTTTAAAATATTAATCATGAAAAAGCTATTTTTATTATTGATTGTGGCAATCGTGGCATTGCCGGTTTTCTCTCAGAGAAACACAACAGACTATCGTATCAACAGGATTTTTTCTGCGGCTTGCGGAGAAGACGAATTGTTTTATTACGAAGGGAACAGTACTAACCCCGTGTGCGTAAAAAGAATAAGTGAACTATATGAGTCGTATTATCTTGACTCATTGTTCTATAATGATTTAGGTCAACTTGTAAAAAAGAACTGCTACGAATCGACAAACGGTTACAACTACGACTTGTATGTTTTTGCAGAATATACATACAATGACAAGGGACAGAAGACCCAATGCGACGTATATACAAATCAATACTTCATATATCATGAGAGCACAATTCATTATCACTATGACGGCAACGACCGCCTCTCATACATGGAAGTTGATTATATGGAAGACGATTGGGGAGAGAAAATATCTTTCGTATATAACGGCGACGACCTCATTGTTGAAGAGACTTATTCGTCGGACTATGGCAATGGCTATATCGATGAAGAGATGACAAAATATACGTACGACGAAAGACTGCTCGTAAAAGAAGAGTATTTCTATATTTACGAGAATGAATGTTATGAGGAAGGATATTATATATATGAATATGACGAACACGGCAACTGTATTTCCGAGACGGAATATTACGGCGGCGAATTGGATTGGAAAATTGAATATACTCACAATCTCGACGTAAGTTATTCAGATGTCTATTATTATACCGATTCAGAAGAAGATTATTATGTAGAACCTTCTCACGCCAATATGATTACAAGTCGCACCGAATATGTTGGCAACGAAAATGAACTATATGTCGATTGTGTCTATGAATATGAATACGATGATATGCTTGACATCGTTGAAACTCAAGTCGTGGCATCCAACATCTATCCTAATCCAGTAGAAGACATCCTTAACGTTGAAGCGGAAAACATCGACTTGGTGGAATTGTACGACATATACGGAAGAAAATTATATTCCGAAGAAAAGTCAGATAACGTAAGAATCGACATGAACAATTTCTCTAGCGGAGTCTATTTCGTCAAGATTTATTCTGAGGGAAGAAGTTCGGTCGAGAAGATTATGAAGAAATTATAAGAATCTGAGAATCTGAAAATCTGAGAAACTGAAAAATTCTCTCAGGTTTTCAGATTTAAATAAAAAAACATTAAAAAAATTATTAACTATTAAAAAAATCATTAACCATGAAAAAATCATTAAAAAAATTATCAGTAATTGTTATCTTTTCATTAGCAGTGTTATTGTCGTCATGCGACCCAGTATTTAACGATACTTTTAAAGTAAGAAACGAATTTGGCAGAGACATTAAAGCTGTTAACAATACCACCTATGACACAATTGTTATCCAAAGTGGCAAAGTAGAGATAGCCGATGAATTGGGAGGAATAGGAATATCTCAATTTGAAAAAACATCTGAATATTTACACCGTACCCCCTTAATTATCTTTGATGACACTATAGTTTATACAATTAATGATTTAGGATTTAGTTCGGTAGCAGATTTCAACAAGTCAATATTTAAAAAATCATGTTGGGAAATATTGGAGGCAAACGATAAATCTAACTCCTACGAAGTTCTTTATACCATCACAGAAGAGGATTATCAAAACGCTCTCATTTTAAACGGAATGAATAAATAATATGGACAAAGTCTGTTGACTGTTGACTGTTGTCCGTTGACATAAAAAATATTATCTTTGCAAGCAAAAACCGTGTATATACACAAAAAATGTTTCTGATACGATATTAAAAAAAGAAATATATCGAGATTAAAGAATCATGGACAAAGTCTGTTGTCTGTTGACTGTTGTCCGTTGACATAAATAATATGGAAGAAAATAAAATAGAATTGACAGAATTATCGGAACTCGGTGAGTTCGGTCTCATCGACAGACTGACGAAAGACATTAAGATTCATAACAAATCGACTGTAAAAGGCATTGGCGACGACGCCGCTGTCATCGACCATAAAAACGAGCAGACATTAGTCTCTACCGACATTTTGATTGAAGGTGTGCATTTCGATATGACTTATATGCCGCTCAAACATTTAGGTTACAAGGCTGCAGTCGTAAACTTCTCCGACATTTACGCCATGAACGGAACACCGACGCAGATTGTAGTAGGAATGGGAATATCAAGCAAGTTCTCCGTCGAGGCAGTTGAAGAGATTTTCTCCGGAATAAGATTGGCATGCGAACAATATAAAGTAGATTTGGTTGGAGGCGACACCACTGCAAGCAGATCGGGACTTTTCATCTCTGTGACTGTCATCGGTAAAGCGAAGAAAGACGACATCGTATATCGTGACGGCGCAAAAGCCAACGACCTCTTATGCGTTAGCGGAACACTCGGCGCAGCCTACACCGGACTTCTCATCCTTGAAAGAGAGAAAGCCGCTTTCATGGCAGACCCTAACGTACAACCGGAACTCTACGGCTACGATTATATCTTGGAAAGACAACTTAAACCAGAAGCACGCAAAGACATCGTCGCACGACTCAAAGAGTTAGAGATAAAACCTACATCCATGATAGACGTCTCCGACGGTCTCGCATCTGAGATATTACATTTATGCAAAGACTCTAAAGTTGGATGCCGTATCTTTGAAGACCGCATCCCGATGCATCAGAAAGCGATTGACGTCGCTAAGGAATTCGATATTGTTCCATGCGTGGCGGCACTCAACGGAGGCGAAGACTACGAACTCCTCTTCACCGTGAAACAAGAAGACTACGAGAAAGTCAAAGACATGGAAGACGTCCGTATCATCGGTTTCATGACAGCAGAAGAAAACGTAGCGGAATTGATAACAACCGACGAACACGTCATTCCAATAGAAGCACAAGGGTTTAAGCATTTTTAAACTTGAGAAATTGAGAACCTGAAAACCTGAAAAATTTTCAGATTCTCATTTTTTAACTTCTCAGATTTTCAGATTCTCAGATTTTCAGATTTTCAGATTTTCAGATTTTAACATGATTTCCGACAAAATAAAATCCATCTTGAAAACCATTCCCACCGATCCGGGAGTGTATCAGTATTTTGATGAGAAAGGAGAGATTATATACGTCGGGAAAGCCAAAAACCTGAAACGCAGAGTATCGAGTTATTTCAACAAACAGCAGCAAAGCAGAAAGGTAAGCGTCCTCGTCAGTCGCATCGCTGATATTAAGTTTACCGTCGTCGCCAATGAGATGGAAGCCTTACTTCTTGAAAACAACTTCATCAAGCAATATAAGCCGCGTTATAATATCTTATTGAAAGACGACAAGACATATCCTTGGATTTGTGTCAAGAACGAGAGATTTCCGCGCGTCTTTCTCACGAGGAAAAAAGTCAACGACGGCTCTACGTATTTCGGACCTTATCCTTCGGTTATGACAGCCAAGACATTGCTGGAGATATTGCGTCAACTTTATCCTATCAGAAACTGCAAATTGATTTTAAAAGAAGAGAATATCAGAAACGGACATTATCGTCCTTGTCTTGAATATCATATCGGTAACTGCAAGGCACCTTGCGACGGAAGCATCGACGAAGAAGAATATCGCGAGATGATTCATAATGTGAAGAAAGTCATCAAAGGAAATATCAACGAGGTACTTCGTGACATGAAGTCGCAGATGATGGCTCACGCGGCGAAGTTAGAATTCGAGCAGGCGCAGGTGATAAAAGACAAATACGATTTGTTGGAGAACTATCATGCTAAGTCGGTCGTTTGCAGCAACACCATTTTTGATATGGAAGTCTTTTCTTTCGAAGACGCCGATGCTTCTTTCTATGTCAATTACATGAAGATTGTTGAGGGTGCGATAATACAGTCGCATTCATTTGAGATAAAACGCAAGTTGGAAGAGACTGCAGAAGAACTGCTTTCTATCGCCATCGTCGAGATACATCAGATGATGGAAAATAGTAACATAAAAGAGATTCTCGTACCTATTGACATTGACATCAAGATTGAAGGAGTGAAGTTTACCGTTCCGCAGCGAGGCGAGAGATTCGAGATTTTGGAACTGTCGCGACGTAACGCAAAGCAATACCGTCTTGAAACAGAGAAGTTGAAGACACTTGTGGATCCGGAGCGACATACGAAGAGAATCCTGAACCAGATGAAAGAAGATCTGAGGCTGCCGGTGTTGCCGGAGGTGATAGAATGTTTCGACAACTCCAACTTCCAGGGCGACTATGCCGTTGCCGCGATGACGCAGTTCGTAAATGCGAAACCCAACAAGAGCGGTTATCGACATTTCAATATCAAGACCGTCGAAGGTCCCAACGACTTCGCCTCTATGGAGGAGATTCTGTATAGAAGATACAGCAGACTGTTAAACGAAAACCAACGACTTCCGGATTTGATTGTCGTTGACGGCGGCAAGGGACAGCTCTCGTCGGCGGTGAAGATTCTGCAGCAGTTAGGACTTTATGGCAAGATAAGCATCATCGGCATCGCGGAAAAACTTGAAGAGATATATTTCCCCGGCGACAGCATACCTTTATATATAGATAAAAGATCCGAGACCTTGAAAGTGATACAACATATCAGAGACGAAGCACATAGGTTCGGCATCACACATCACAGGAAGAAATTCGAGAAAGGCTTCATACATTCAGAATTAAACGACATAAAGGGAATCGGCAAACAAACAGCCGAGAAACTGATGCTGGAATTGAAATCCGTTAAGAACATCAAAGAAGCAGATTTGGAGACATTGGAAAAAATTATAGGAAAGGCGAAAGCGAAAGTTGTTTGGGAGTATTTTAGAGGGAATCGTTAATAATTTTTAACTTTATTATTTGCTGTTTCGTGTTGTATATTAAACCATTTATTTTTATTTTTGCACTGAACGGACATTACGATTAATGTATTTTTAATATTATGAAAATGAATGCTAAACCATTTATGAAATGGGTTGGAGGCAAGGGTCAATTGTTGCCGCAATTAGAAGCGGCATTGCCAAAATCCTTATATGATAACGAGTTTACATATATAGAGCCATTTGTAGGTGGCGGAGCTATGTTGTTTTTCATGTTGCAGAAATTTTCAAATATTAAACGAGTTATAATTAACGATATTAATACAAATTTAACAGAAGCATATAGAAATATAAAGTATTACCCAAGCGAATTAGTCTTTAAATTAAAAAATATAGAAAGGGAATATCTAAGCATTCTAAGTGAAGATGCGCGTAAAGATTTTTATCTGAAAACAAGGATGTCGTTCAATTACGAAAATCATACAAGTGTTGATAAAACGATATTGTTGTTGTTCCTCAATCGAACTTGCTTCAATGGCTTGTACAGAGAAAATGCACAAGGTAAATTCAATGTTCCGTTTGGAAAATATTCTAATCCTACAATATGTAATGAAGAAGTTATATACGCTGATAGTGAATTGTTGAATAAGTTTGATGTTGAAATTTATAATGGCGATTTTGAAATAACTGTTAACGATAACAATCTAATTTTTTATTATTTTGATCCACCTTATAGACCATTAAGTGAAACATCGAGTTTTAATTCCTACGTTAAAGAAAGTTTTGACGATAATGAACAAAAGCGACTTGCTGATTTCTGTTATAAATTATCTCAAAGTAATAATTGTTTGTGGATGTTGAGTAATTCAGATTGCTCTGCAAAAAATCCAGATGATTTGTTTTTTGAAAATCTTTATAATGATTTTAATATAATGAGAGTTTATGCTTCACGTTCGGTAAATGCAGTCGCCTCAAAAAGAGGAAAATTGTCGGAACTGTTGATAACTAATAATATTACAATTAAGAATAATCTTGTTTTAGTGTAACAAAAATCGAAAATATGAAACATCATACAGAAAAAGAATTCCTTACATTTTTATCGCAATTAAAAGAGACTAATGCAACTCTTAATTTCTTTTGTGATTTTAACAAAATATCGGAGAGTGTAAAAAGCATTGAACTTAAATTAAATCAGTTAAATTACCTTCTTGGGAAAGATGACCTGAATTATTGTATTAAACAGCTTTGGCAGGAAAATAAAAGTGTATTTGATATTTTAGAAATATTGATTGCAGTTAGAAAAAGTGATAATAAGAAAGTTGTTTTGAATGAAGGAGATGTGGTTTGTATCAATAGTTTATTCAATTCAGCTGAAGGTGTAATTAAATTTATACACGAAACAGGTTTAGATGAAATTTTCAAAAGTAGAAAAATTAAGAATCTTGTTGACTATGTTTTTGGAATAGAAACGGGTCTTGACACAAATGCAAGAAAGAACAGAAGCGGACATATTATGGAAAATTCTGTAGCATCAATTTTCTCTTCGTGCAATATTAAATATAGACAAGAGGTTTATTCATCAGATTTTCCTGAATTATCAGTTCTTGGAGAAGATGAAAAACGTTTTGATTTTGTTATAGAAACTGATGATAAAACATATTTGATAGAAGTTAATTTCTATAGTGGTGGAGGTTCAAAATTAAATGAAACTGCTCGTGCATATACAGAACTTGCTCCGAAGATAAATACTTTAAATAATTTTGAATTTGTATGGATAACAGACGGGCAAGGATGGCTGTCTGCAAAAAATAAATTAGAAGAAGCATTCTATGCAATTCCAAGTGTTTATAATTTAACAACTATTTATAATTTTATAGAAAAGATAAAATGACAATAAGAAAAGGATTCTGTTGAAAAATTATTTCTTTCCGTAGATGAAATTAACGATAAAGCTGAATTAAGTAAATTATAAAAACCAAATGATAAAACCTTTCTATAAATCATCATCACACGATTTCACTCTTCTTCATGGAAATTGTATTGAAATTTTACCACAATTTGATTTCAAGTTTGATATGATATTTGCCGATCCTCCTTATTTTTTATCTAACGGTGGTATATCGGTGCAAAGTGGTAAGGTTGTATGTGTTGATAAAGGTGAATGGGATAAACCTACCTTATTAGAATCAGTTGATGACTTTAATTTAAAGTGGCTTTCATTATGCAGAGATAAACTGAAAGATAATGGTACAATATGGATATCTGGGACATATCATAATATATTTTCTGTCGCTAACTCATTGATTGAGCTTGGATATAAAATTCTAAATGTAATTACTTGGGTAAAAACTAACCCGCCACCAAACATATCTTGTAGATACTTTACTTATTCTACAGAATTTATCATTTGGGCTAGAAAGGATATTAAAAAAACTCATTATTTCAACTATGAATTAATGAAACTGATAAATGATAATAAACAAATGACAGATGTCTGGAAACTACCTGCTATTGCTAAATGGGAAAAATCATGCGGCAAACATCCAACTCAAAAGCCCCTGTCGCTTTTATCTAGAATTATTATGGCATCAACAAAACCTGATTCATGGATTCTCGATCCATTTTCAGGTTCATCAACAACAGGAATTGCGGCTAATTTAATAAGTAGAAGATTCTTAGGTATTGAAAGAGAAAAAGATTTTGTTGAGATGAGCTGTAATAGAAGGATAGAATTGGACAATGTGGATAAATTCATAGAATATCGTTCTAAACTAAAGGACATTTCGATCTATGATTTTTATCAATCTTCAGTTGTGTTATCTGAAGATACTTCCTTATATAACGACCTTCCTTTTTAATGAACAACAAGTCTATATTTTCCCTCCATAAAAAAGACGCAAAGACTTTATGCCTCTGCGTCTTTCTGTATTTATGACTTATATCAATGATTACTTCACGATTAATTTTTCAACGATGCGGTTGTTGGCATCTTGAACCATGATGAAGTAAACACCTTTATTAATATCATCAACGCTGATTGTTGTAACGTTTCCTGTTGTTTCAATTTCTTTAACAACACGACCTGTGATGTCGATGATGTTTACTTGAGCATTGCCGTTTGTTTCAACGAATACTGTTGATGTGGCTGGATTAGGATAGATGTTGAAATATGTTGAATTAACATCTTCTAGACCATCTAAATGAGGAGTTTTAGTTTCATCTTTAACTACTACCCATTCATCAGCTTCGTTCTTAGCGACTACAACTACATAGTATGCTGTTTCTGGAGTAAGTTCGTTGTAAGTTATTTCTTGAACGCCTGTAAGAGGATTGCCGTCAGCTTTCAAAGCTTCGACTATGACTTCTTCGCCCATTTGTTCGAAGAATGCCACAGCGATGATGCCTGCGTGATATTCTGTTGTATATTCATTAGGTGTGAATGTTGCTTTTACAGAATAAGGGGTAACAGCTTCTGCTTCAACTTCTACGTCTGCTGGGAATACTTCTGGTTCGTCACCGCCTTCAATGTCTGTATTGACGCAAGCTACGAAAACTTCTGATGAATAACCGTCGTTGTTATATGCATAACCACCAACAACGAGTTTGCCGTCAGGACGTAAGGCTGAAGAATATGTACGGATTTCGACAACACCGTCGATGTCGAGATTGTTTTCAGTAATTGGCAATATGCCTGTACCTGCGAATGATTCTTTTGGTTGACCGTTGCTGTCTATGTTGTAGATATATGCACGTGATTCGTCTGTGAAGAAGTTGTATGAATAATATGTACCGAAGATTTGTCCGTCTTCTGCAACGGTAACAGCTTCGCTATTGTTAACACAACCTTCTCCAGAGAATGATTCGAATCTTGCAAAACCATTGTTTCCGAATGATGTGTCGATGCTGCCGTCTGTCTTGACGCGTGTTACGAAAGTCTCATATCTTGAATAAACTTCGTCGTTTGATGGTATTTCGCTATGACCTGCAACGATATAACTTCCGTCAGGAGCTACTGCTATTGCATTTGCGAAGTCTGCCAATGGACCGACATTGAGGATGACAGTACCGTTGTCTCCGAATGAAGTGTCGAGACTGCCGTTTGCTGTAAGTCTTACTAAGAAAGCTTTTTGTATTGATGTTTCTAAATCGATTCTGAAACCTGAGACGAGGATCTTGTTGTCAGGCAAAACTTTGATGTCGTATGCGAATGAGAACAAAGAACCAGGGATGTCGATTTTAACTGTACCGTTATCGCCGAAGTTAGGATCTTCGATACCTGCTACGTTATAACGTCTTACGAATACAGTGTCGTTCAAATAACCGGTAACGAGTGGACGACCGTATGTGTCAACGTCTATTGCTTCGTAAACGATGCCGCCGCCATATTCGCTTACTGCAACGCCGTTATCGCCGAAGAAAGGATATTCGAAACCGTTTTCGTCAACGCAATAAACGAAACCTTGGTTGTTGGTGTAGTCGTATGTATAACCGCAGATGTATAAGAGACCGTCTTTTCCGAAAGCGGCGTCTCTACCAGCGTTGATGTAAATGGCTGGAGTTGGTTGTAAATGCATGATACCGTTCATGCCATAATTAGCGTCTAATGAACCGTCAGTATTTTGACGTGATACGAAAACATCATAGTTTACACCGTCATAGCGGCTTCTACCAACAGTGATTGTTTTGCCGTCTTCTTGAACCAAAATTGTTTCAAGGAAATCGTGTGATGATGATGGAGCGAAGTTTGTCACGCCATTAACACCATAACTTTCGTCATATGTTCCAGGGTCTTGTGCGAATCCTGCGAAAGTCAACATGCACATAAGTGCTAAAGTAAAGATTTTTCTCATTGATTTTAAATTATTAAGTTAAACATTAAATTTCTTGAAAACTGCTACAAAATTATAAAAAAAATCTTGAACTTAATAATGTAAGTTTATGATTTTTATCAAAAAAAACTTTTGTCTTTTCTCCTTAGTCATTTGTCATTTGTTTTATCTTTGCAGAGATAATAAAAATAGATTGTTATGTCGTTACTTAGAGTTATTTTAGCGATTATTTTTCCTCCATTGGCTGTCATTGATTATGGTTGCGGTTCAATATTAATCGTATTCCTTTTAACATTATGTGGATGGATTCCAGGTGTAATTGGCGCATTAGTAATACTTAACAGAAACTGATTTATGATTAAAGACGTACAAAATATTTCTATAGAAGATTATAATTATCCTCTTCCTGACGAGCGTATCGCGAAATATCCTCTTGCCGAACGTGACGCTTCAAAATTATTGGTCTTAAATAATGACACAATATCTTCCTCCCATTTTAGAAATATAGGTGATTTCCTTCCGAAAGATTCTCTGTTGGTTTTCAATGAGACTAAAGTCGTTAGGGCTCGACTTCAGTTCACAAAGGAAAGCGGATCCGCCATCGAGATTTTCTGTCTTGAACCTATTACCTGTGATGGCGATTATCAGTTGGCATTTGGTTCTGCCTCTCCTTCAAGATGGAAATGTCTGGTCGGCAATTCTCGTCGTTGGAAAAACGAAACACTATGTAGAGACGTCACCCCTGTGGCGTCTCAGAATGTCACCCCTGTGGCGTCTCAGAATGTCACCCCTGTGGCGTCTCAGAATGTCACTTTATATGCAAAGCGTATTGAGAAAAATGATAATTATTCCGTTATTGAATTTTCATGGGAACCTTCGGAGTTGAGTTTTGCCGAGATTCTTGAGTCGGCAGGAGAGATTCCATTGCCGCCGTATCTGCATCGCGAGGCGGAAGAGTCGGACAGAGAACGTTATCAGACGGTGTTTGCAAAATATGAAGGTTCTGTAGCTGCCCCGACAGCAGGTCTGCATTTTACTAACAATCTGATTACGGAATTAAAGGATAAAGGAATCTCTTTTGAAGAAGTGACGCTTCATGTGGGTGCCGGAACGTTCCGCCCGGTTTCGTCAGAGACGATAGGGGAGCATGAGATGCATTCCGAAACCATCGTCGTCAAGAAATCTTGTATCGAGAACCTGATTAGAAATTGTAACAAGACCATCATTCCGGTCGGAACAACGAGTATGAGAACCATCGAATCGCTCTATTGGATCGGTCTTATGCTTATTGAAGAAGGTATGGAAGAGCGTCAACTGCATCTGCAACAATGGTTCCCTTATAAAGAAAGAGATGTCATGGCGTCAGCTGAAGAGTCGTTGTCGGCAATACTTGAATATTTAAATCGTCATGATATGAATGAGTTGCATGCTAGTACGGCGTTGATGATAGCACCATCGTGTAAGATTAATATCGCAAAAGCGCTTATAACAAATTTCCATCAACCTAAGAGTACATTGTTGTTATTGGTGTCGGCACTCATCGGCGATAAATGGAAAGACGTATATCAATATGCTTTAGACAATGATTTCAGATTCTTAAGTTACGGCGACAGTTGCTTGTTTTTGTAAAATAAAGAAATAGGGATGAAGAATTGCTCTTTATCCCTATTGTGTTTTTATCTTATTGCTTGTCGTATTGCTGTACTTCTTCGTAAATATATTCTAGTTGTATCCCCGCCATCTTAAACATTTGTTCTGACTCGGCGCAGTCGTGATATTTTCTTTGACAAACAACTCTCACGATACCGCAGTTGATGATCAGCATGGCGCATGTTCTGCAAGGTGTCATTCTGCAATATAAGGTGCTTCCTTCTAGGGCGATGCCTCTTCGTGCTGCTTGTGCGATGGCATTTTGTTCGGCGTGAACCGTTCTCACGCAATGTTGTGTGATGTGTCCGTCTTCATGAATCATTTTTTTGAAAAGGTGACCTACCTCGTCGCAATGAGGAAGTCCGGTAGGAGCTCCTACATAACCTGTGACCAAAATCTGACGGTCTTTGACGATGACGCAACCGCTACGTCCACGGTTGCATGTGGCGCGTGTGGCAACGGTGTCGGCAAGATTCATAAAATACTCGTCCCACGACGGACGAATGTATTCTTGTTCTCCAATCTTTTGCAATACTTCTTCGACTTTCTTGTGTAAGTCAGCTATCGTTCCGTCATTCATGAATATGTAATTCGCTTCTTTGATGCATGCGGCGAGATTTTGTTTGTTTGGGTCGTCGGAGTTCATCTCACGTTCTTCATTGGCGACGAAAGTCTCAAAACTTACCGAATCTGTCTCTGATTTTCTCTCCGTGATACGTTGATAACGTGTCTTTTGGTCGGCATCCACGGCAAAGAGATAAAAGTTGCCCTTTGTACGTAATGCATTTACTTCTCCTAATGCCCTGAGACTTTCGATGACAGCGTTTTTGCCCGTGGCGAAAGCTCGTTCATAGAGTTGTGTGGCAATATAACTTGGAGAATGTTTTGCTCTCAAGTCGTTGCCAACTTCGGTGAGTGTGTCGCGGTTTACTTCCAATCCTCTTCTCTGTACTTCTTCTGCGAGGAAAGAACGCACTGAATAATGTACGTAACCTTTTTCTTTTACGAGATAATCGACGATGGTTCCTTTGCCCGCACCTAATGTTCCTGTGATTCCGATGATGTTCATATTTTTTTTGACTATGAATATTTTACTTATGTATCAGTGTTTCGAGTTTCTTGTTTAATATCTTTAATCCATTGATTGATGTCGATGGATTTATGTTTGCTTAATTCTTTAAATAATATTTCCGGATTATCGTTGATGATTATGTTGTCGCGATGTTCTTTGCGGATAAAACCTTGACTTACGGCATGGTCTATGAATTGAATCATGCTGTCGTAATAGTTTAATGTGTTGTAAAGAGCGACTGGTTTGTCGGTTATTCGCAATTGGTTTAGGACTATTATTTCGAAAAATTCATCGAGAGTTCCGAAACCACCCGGCATTGCGATGAATGCCTCAGCTTCGTTGATTAATATTGTCTTACGTTCCGACATCGACTCCGTTTTTATCATTTGGGAAATGCCTTCGTGTCCTATTTCCATATCTAATATGAGATTCGGCATCACACCAACAACATGTTTGCCTTTCTCAATCATCTTGTCGGCGATGATTTTCATGAGTCCAACATTGCCACCACCATAATATAATGTGCAGTTGTTTTGAGCGAGAACTTCGCCTAATTGAGCAGCGGCTTCCTGATATCTTACGTCATTACCCATGCTGCTTCCGCAGAAAACACAAACCTTCATTAGAATAATAGTTTAGAATGCAAAGATAAAAAAATGTCTAAAGTCTGATGACTAAAGACAAAATATTTTTGATGCTAGACTTATGGGGATTTCTATGAATTGCTTTGCAAATGATTTGTGAGTTTTTATTGAGAAGATTTTTGTATTTCTCGAGAGTATGTTGGACTGAAAAACAAGAACGTAGCGAAATTTCGCTACGTTCACATTATTACTTTTCCCAATGGAATGGTTGGATGTCGCCATTTTCATCTTTCCAAGAAGGTTTGCGTAAAGCGTAAATGATGAATGGTATTGCCACAAAGACTATACATCCTATTATCATCACGCTGAACCATATCGTTTTGTTGCCGACGGCAATTTGGCCGGGAGGAATGAAACTTAATGCAAAAGCAATTAAAGAACCTAAGAAACCAACTCCACCTACCAACCACATAAGTCCGTTGCCTTTCTTGCCGATCTTAAATGAACGAGGAGTATCTTTCATAATATAGCGAAGGTAGATTGCGGCAGCAAACATCAGCATATACATTATAAGGTATAGCAACACTGTCAGCTGTGAGAGTATCTGGTAAAAGCTCTGCACCGAGGGCATAACGACGAACAGCATACCGAGGATGGTCACTATGACACCCTGAATAAGGAGGATATTACGCTGCACACCTCAGCTATTTGTCTTCTGGAAGAATGATGGCAGGTATCCTGCGCGCCCCACAGCAAATATACCCTTCGAAGGTCCCGAGACCCATGTGAGCACACCTGCAAGCACACCAAAGACCAAGGCGATGGCGACAATAGGTCCCATCCACGACATTTTCAAGTAGTGGAAGTAGTTATCGAAACCTATTAGAAGTGTCTGCGTAAGACTTATATCCTTTGCTGGCACAATGATACCGAGAGAGAATGTTCCGAGTATGAAGATAAGCACCGTAACAAGCG
>JAZUST010000118.1:0-15047 GCA_045606865.1 Bacteroidales bacterium | reverse complement strand
ATTCCGTTGCCTTTGCCGTGTAAGATGCTGACATTCTTGATACATAACAAGGAAGCGTCGTCGATGTATTTCGCTACGGCTTCTATAGCTTCCTCGCCGCGCATTCCTCTTACGTCTAAGGTGAGGTTGAAATTAGCTGATTTCTCGTTGAGATCTTCCATGATTGCCTTACGGAGATATGTCGGGTTATTGGCGGATTTCTTCGCTTCTTTCTTGCTTATCTTAACGACTTTATCTGCTGTGGTCCTGAGTTTTACGCTACCGAACTCGATGGTGATGTCGGTGTCGCTTACCGCAATGACTTCTCCGACGATCTCCATCTCATTGATGCGAACCATATTGCCGACTTGTAAGTCTTGTTCGTCTTTCTTCTCTTTCTCTTCAATCTTAAGATTTTTAGAGATGACCTTAGCGTCTTCTTCAAGATGTTGTTTCATTTCTTTCAAGTCCTGACGCAGTTCTTTGGTACGTTCTTTCTCAGCCTGAGCTTCTTTAATCTCACGTATCGTTCTTTCAATCTTGGCGTTTGCTTTGTCAATTAAAGATTGAGCTTCTTTGTTGGCTTCTTTCAAGAGGGTGTTTTTCTTCTTCTCTAAATCGCTGAGAAGATTCTTATATTTTGTAACGACTTCATTAAGAAGATTGTCGGCTACCTTTAATTCGTATTCTTTTTTACGGACTTCTTTCTTTTCTATCTCAAGTTGTTGCAGCTGTTGATCGAAGTTAAGATGTTCTTTGCCTCCAATCTCAGCAGCCTCGTTAAGAATCTCTTCTGGAAAACCTATTTTCTTCGCGATTTCAAATGCGAACGAACTTCCTGGTTTACCAGTCATCATCA
This sequence comes from Bacteroidales bacterium, assembly GCA_045606865.1. GTDB lineage: Bacteria > Bacteroidota > Bacteroidia > Bacteroidales > F082 > Limimorpha. The sequence continues at coordinate 14,209 of JAZUST010000118.1, read as the reverse complement.
CATAAAGAGGTTGCAGATAACGAGTGTCGAACAGCATCGCACCATTGACGATGCCTTGATGCTTGTCGGCGAGAAGTTTAAGATTTGCATAGTGCGTCGTTACGACTCCGAATGATTTTTTCTCGTTCATCTTTAACAAAATAGCTTCCGCTATCGCGCCACCGAGTTGTGGTTCCGTTCCCGTTCCGAACTCATCGATTAAGAATAAGGTGCGACTGTTGCCATGACGTATCAGCTCTTTCATATTTAAAAGATGCGAGCTATATGTACTCAAATCGTTTTCGAGCGATTGCGAGTCGCCGATGTCGATAAACATATCGTGGAATATTCCGCATTGAGAGTCGATTTCCATTGGTACGGCGAGACCGCATTGCAGCATATATTGTACGAGACCTATTGTTTTGAGACAAACCGACTTGCCGCCGGCATTAGGTCCGGAGATGACAAGGATTCTGTTGTCTTTGTCGAGACTTAAGTCTAAAGGTGTGATATGTTTGTTTTGTGATTTCAGTTTCTGTTCCAACAGAGGATGACGTGCCTGACGCCAGAGGAACGTTGGTTCGTCGGTTATTTCAGGGACGACGCATTTATATTCGTTGCTGAGCAATGACTTGGCACGGATGAAATCGAGGAGACCTAACAGGTTCCAAGCTTTGATGAGGTTGGGTAATTCTGGACGTAAGAGTTGTGTGAAAGCGAGGAGGATTTTGTTTATCTCGCGGCGTTCGGCATATTCCAACTCTCTGATTTCGTTGTTGGTGTCGAATATCTCAGCTGGTTCGATATAAACGGTCTGACCTGTGGCGGATTCGTCGTGAATGAAACCGCGCAATGCTCTTTTATCAGCGGCTTTTACCGGAATAACGGGACGACCGTCACGGATTGTTAGTTCGGCACTGCTGTCGGTCCATCCTGCTGCCTTCGCTTCGGTGAGAATCTTACGCATGCGGCGGTCGATGGAACTTTGTTTGCGACGTATCTCGCGGCGTATCTCTGCCAAATCGGCGGAAGCACTATCAGGAATCTCGCCCTTGTCGTCGATGAGACGTGTTATCTCAGAGAAAATATGTCTATCTATATCAATGCCTTCCGCTAATGCCTTAAGCGATTCGACTTTATCGGATGCTTCTGACTTAAAGAAATTCAAGACGTAAGATAATGCGGTGAGAGTAGGTTTCAGGGCGAACAGACTTTCCACACTGATTACGGTTCCTTCGATGCTTAAGAGATGGAAATCTTCACGCAGGTCGTTATAGTCTCTGACAGGGAAGGGGACACCGTTTTGTAATAACGAAAGGAAGTCTTCGATTTGCGACAGACGGGTCTTGATTTTGTTGATGTCGGGACAGAATCGCATCTTCTCAACAAATTCTTTTCCCATCTCGCTGATACATAATTCTGTAAGTCTGTCTTTCACTGACTTAAAACCAATCTTATTTTCAAAATCTTTAGGATAAATCACGTCTTTATTTTTTTGTTTCTGCAAAGATAATAAAAGACAACGGACAACAGACAACAGACAACGGAGTTTTTTTTGTTGAGAATGAATTTATAAAAATGTATTAATACGTTTGTGAGTTATGATAATAATTTGGATATTTGCAAATTATATTTGATGAAATTAATTACGCCAGTTATGCCAATTAATAGAAAAGCACTTTTGCGTTATAAGGTTATCGACAGGATGTTGCGAAACGGCAAAGAAGCCACTCTCGAAGAACTTGTTTATGCTTGTTCTGACGAGATTTCTAAGGAAATCACGGGTGGAAGCGTCAGTCGTCGCACCGTGCAGAACGACATTCAAGAGATGCGTTACTCTGAAGTGCTTGGATACTATGCACCTATTATAGTGGTCGATCGAAAATATTACCGCTACGAGGACGAAGAGTATTCTATCACTAAGGTACCTCTCTCACAGAATGACCTGATCCGACTATCGGAAGCTTATGGATTTGTGATGATGTGTCGTGACAAATCTGTAAGTTTTTTTTTATTCCCGTTATCTTTTATAATCTCCCGCTTACCAAAATATTTTTTCCGTTATCTTAAAAAATATTCCCGATAACTTGATATTTTTCTGTTATAATTGAATAAATAGTGTTATTTTTGCTCCGATTTTAAATGATAATATACATATTTATATATAGCAATAATGACAAGAATAGAAATTTGTACAAATGGTTATCAATCAGTGATAAACGCTCAGGAAAACGGAGCTCATTGCGCTGAGTTATGTGAATCGTTGGAAGTTGGTGGTGTTACACCTTCATACGGAACATTGAAAAAAGTTGCCAACGACATGAAGATTCCGATAAGAGTCTTGATCCGTCCACGCTCGGGAAATTACATCTATAACGAGGCTGAATTGGAAATGATGTGCATAGACATCAAACTTATCAAGGAACTTGGTTACGAAGGCGTCGTCATCGGCGCTCTCAATGAAAACGGTGACTTGGACGTACCAAAAATCAAAACCATGATGAAAGCCGGAGAAGGAATGAAATTCACTTTCCACAGAGCTATCGACGCTTGTAACAATCCATTAGAGGCATTGTCAACATTAGTTGAATTAGGTTTTGACAAAGTATTGACATCAGGTTGTAAACCAAAAGCAATTGACGGAGTTGATATGATTCGTCAGATGCAGGAGCAATTTGGCGATAAAATAAAAATCATGGCAGGAGGCGGCGTTAATATTAATAATGTGTCGACAATAATCAACGAGACCGGAGTTTCAAACTGCCATGCATCTTTAACGGTTGAAGTAGATAATTATAACCAAAAACTATATCCTGAAAAAGTAGATAATACAGGAGCGTCAATGGTTTGGAAAGTATCATCTCCTTCAATTATTAAGGAAATGTTAAATATTGTCAAAAACATCTGATATAAGTTTATAATACATATTTTTACTATAAATTTACAAATTGAAAAATAACTAAAACACAATTTATAACCAACAGATTTTTAATACGAAATAATTATGAAGATTCGTAATTTATTAGTGATGGCGGCTTTTTTAATGCTGTTTTCTTGCGCTGAAAAACGTAATAACCCATTAATCCAAAATTTAGATAAGTCTTGGATTGTTACTACCGACACTCTTAACATTAAAATGGAAGTCGATGTTCCATCTGTGATTCAGGCTGATATGTATGAAAATGGTCTGATTCCACATCCATACAAAAGCAATATAGAGTCGCAATTGCATTGGATTCCTCAGCATGAATGGGAATATTCTCTCGACTTTAAAGCTGAAGATTATATTTTAAGAGAAGATGTGATTGAATTAGTTTTCGAGGGTCTTGATACGTATGCTGATGTCTGGATGAATGGAAAGAAAATCTTGCATGCTGACAATATGTTCAGAACATATAGTTATGATGTTAAAGACATAATCAAAGAAACCAATAACATAAAAATTAAATTCTATCCTTTCGACAAAGAAAGAGACAGTCTTATTGAAACTTATCCTTTACGTTTTCCGGAAAAGTATGCCGTAATGCGTAAGGCTGCATATCAAAATGGTTGGGACTGGGCACCTCGTTATATGAATATGGGTATCTGGCAACCTGTTTATCTTAAGGCATGGACTCGCTCAACAATATGTTCTGCCTCTGTGATAACAAATGAAATTCATGATGATAAGGCTGATTTATTCTTTGAAGCATGTATCAATGCGGATGTTGAACATGATATTACTTTGCAACTTTTCCAGGAAAATGAAAAAATTCTGGATAAAAATATCGATCTTAAAGTAGGTAAAAACTATTATTCGTTCCCATTTGAAATTTCTGATCCTAAGTTGTGGTATCCTAATGAGTTAGGAGAACAAAACTTCTATACTTTCAATCTTAAAATGATTGATAGTGACGAGGAAAAGATTATTGAGGAAAGAAGTTTGACAATGGGAATCCGTACCGTTGAAATGGTTGAGGAACCTGATAGCATCGGAACGGCATTCTACTTCAAGGTCAATGGTATTCCTTTATATATGAAAGGAGCTAACTATATACCGGAGGAAATGATAACTTCTTGGATGTCGAGAGAGAAAACCAAGAAACTCCTTGAACAATGCGTCGGTGACGCTCACATGAATATGCTTCGTATATGGGGCGGCGGTATCTATCCGCCAGATTATTTCTATGAAATATGCGACAGCCTGGGTATCTTGGTATGGCAAGACTTTATGTTCGCAGGTTCAACATATCCTTATAGCGATGAATTTGTCAATAATGTAAGAGAAGAAGCTAAGAAACAGGTCATAAGATATAAAAACCATCCATCACTGGCATTATGGTGCGGCAACAACGAAATAAGCGAAGGTTACTATAACTGGGGTTGGCAAAGTTCGATGAACTGGTCTGACGAAGATTATAAGGAAATGAAAGACGGCTACGACAAACTCTTCGAAGAGATGTTGGATGATGTCGTTGCAACATACGATAAATCAAGACCTTATTGGCCAAGTTCTCCTAAAAATGGATGGGGAAGAGCTGCAAGTCTTACAGAAGGCGACGTTCATTATTGGGGCGTATGGTGGGGCGAACTTCCTTATGAAATGTATATCGAGAAAGTAGGTCGTTTCAATAGCGAATTCGGATATCAGTCATATCCTTCAATGGCGACATTAAGAATGATTGACCCAAATCCTGACTTTGGAAATGAAATAATTCAAGCACACCAGAAACATAATAGGGGAGAGAAACTCATCATGGATCATGTGGTGAAATATTTTGGCGAACCTAAAGACTTTGAAGATTATGTATATCTAAGTCAACTTTCTCAGGCATACGGTATGGACATCGCTATTTCCGCACAACGCTCTTCACGTCCTCGTAGTATGGGGTCTTTATATTGGCAACTCAACGACGCATGGACTTCAATATCATGGTCTTCAATAGATTATCTTGGAAATAAAAAAGCACTTCACTATAAACTCGATGAAATTTATTCTCCTATCTTGTTAGGATTGAATGAAAGAGGTGAAGATAAATATGAATTATGGATTAGTAATGATTTACAACACGATATAGACGGACGTATTCGTATCATTATAGAAGATATGTATGGAAATCAAATATTTGCTTTCTCCGAATTCGTAAATGTTGGTTCAAATAGCTGTTATCGTTTACCAAAAGATGTTGAGATTAGTGTTTTAGGTAAAGATAAAACGGAATGTTATGCTCGAATTATTTTTATGGAAGACGATACGATTTTGAGTGAAAGACTGCATTACTTTACATATCCCAAAGACTTGAAACTCGTTGAAACAAAACTCAATCCTGATATAGTGATTAAAGATGGAAAATATCATCTCACATTCAATTCAAAAGTATTTGTGAAAGATGTTAATATTACGGCGTCTGTACCTGGAAGTTTCTCCGACAACTTCTTCTGCATACTTCCAAATGCTACACAAACTATAGTTTTTGAACCGGAAGAGAAAGGTAAGAAAAATGTTAAGTTTGATGTCCGTCATTATAACAGATGATTTCGGTTCGTGAATAAGAAATGCGTCATTTCAATTAAGAAGTGACGCATTTTTTTATTGATATATAAGTAAGTTTAGGTGAGTCCTATAAATTCTCCGTTTAAATAATATATGTTGTTTATCCTAATCTTTTCGTCTTTCTTTCAATTACATAAATATTTGTGAAAATCCATTTAACTTCATTTTGTATAATAAGATTTCTGTGTTTGTTCTATTATTTTCTGTAAATCAGAGACGTTTTTAATCTCCTGGTCATAGATATTATTTTTACCTATTAAACTTTCTAAACTTTTTAGTCCAGCAATATGTGAATCATTACCACCGGAAGCTCCGCAATAGTATGATAATAATATAGGTCGTATTCCTGCTTCAAAGAAGTCGACAGCTGTCTTTAATACACAACATTCTGTGTCGAATCCGACTATATAAACACATTCAGGCAATATTCCGTCGTTTTCATTACGCATTATATTTAACAACTCATCAGAATAAGCAGAATATTGAGATTTGTTAATTATATAATCTGAATTTGTTGCAGTTAAACCTACCAATTCTTGTTCGTCTTTGTTCATCATCTTTTTCCAACCCATCAATTTAACGATATGGTTGTCGGGTGAGTTTTTATACGCCATGGAAATGACGCAGTCAAAAACTTTATTACGTATAAGATTATCTATGCGTTCAATAATGTTGTCATTTGCTCCTTCAACAACAAAGCCTTGCTGAACATCTATTATAAGTAAAAAATTCTTCATATTATCGTCTGCTCCTAATTATTGTCCATACACAAAGAATCGTAATCATCAAAATAACGCAAATTGTCGTAAAATCTTTTTGCGTAAATGTTTCTTTATATATAAAATCATTAATGACATCATATACTTGTAGCAATGCTATAATACTTAATGAAATGTCGGACAATATTGCGTATTTGTCTTTATTCTTGTCGTCATACAAGACAACCATTTTCAATTTGTTGTTTACAAGTCCATGCATACGATGATATATTGTCATTATATTAGATGTTTCGATTAGCGATTGGCGCATTTTCAATCTGCATTGTTCCATATTGGAAGAGATGTCGTTTTCCAACTGAACTTTAATCATCTCAACACGATTCAGTATTCCTTGAAGTTCTGCTGCTGTCATTTTCTTTCTCACCACATTTTCACAATATGCGTCAAATAAAAGCCAATGCGATTGCAACCATATCTCGAACTCGATCATCCATTTTAACACTAATTCATTGTGCTTGATATCTCCTGCAATCACAATACCTGACCAGTTGTCGGAAAATATCAAATTCTCACTTAGTTCCAAGAAATTGACATCATCAATCGGGTCGTTATCAATTCGCTGTCTGATTGTTTCTAAATTACATTCAGTTAAAACATTGTTAAAAGCAGAAGTGTCAAGTAATGCCCTGATATTTCTTTTGTACTGTATATTTATGTTATTAGATATCAGTTCCGGATCGTTGATAACACAAATGCACAGTGTATAACGAACACCATGATTGCCAAAATGTTCTATTGAAGAGTATAAAAATTCTTTTACATTGATACAATCGTTCAAGATGTCTAAGAATTTGTATATATATTGTTTACGTTGTGAGTTGTCGGGGTTATCACAATAATCGTATTCATATTGTTGACGTTCGCAAAATGTTTCTATGGAAAAATACTTTTCGTCTTTGTAATCTATAGGGTTGCTATGTTCGAAAAACACGGCAATACCGCTAATCATCACATAACAGTAGAGATTATCTTTAACCTTAAATTTCGCGAAGCAACCAGAAATATTAGGATATTCCGAAATGGCATATGATTCTGTGTCTGACAATCTTCTTTTCATTTCTGATAAAAATAGTCTCATTTTCATCAAGGAAGCATAATCTGTTTTACTATATTTTTTCTTATCAATAACAATGTCACTATTGACAAGATTGTATAATATATGATTCACTTCCAACAAGGTATCTGTCGGATTGAGAAATTCCACGCCTAAATCTACAGGCGTGATATGCCACATTGTTACAGATTGAATCATACCCTAAAATTCATTACATATTGAAATTCCCTTGGTTTTGGCACATTCCATTTTTGAAAGTAATGTTGCTTCATCGCACATATCTGTTCCTGAAACTGACACGGTGACTACTTCAGGTATTCCCCATAACCAGCATACTGCTTCCAGGTATGATGTTCCTTGGTCGAGTTTTGACTTCGTTTCTATATTCATACCTCTAGTTGTGATATACAGCATTTTTTCTGCGATACATTTTCCGTGAGTACTTCCGTCTTCGTTATTGCCGAATGTTATGTCAAACAACGATACGCGTTCAATAAATACTTTAAGAAGAGAAGGAAAACTCATATCCCAAAATGGGGCTGCCACTACAATACGATCAGCTGTAGCAACCATTTTGCTGTTTTTGATATCTTCTGATGATGGTCCTTGACTTTTACGTTCATGGTATGCGTCAGGAGAGATACATTGTAGGTTTTGTGTAGTCAAATCTATTGTTGTGATATCGTATCTCTTTTTCAATGTTTCCAACATTACATTCGCTAGTTGTAATGTTTTGGATTCTTCACCACGTATGCAGGCATTGATGAACAGCAACTTCTTCATATGGTTTGATTATTTTAAGGGGAATTCTATAAATTGCGAAAATCGTAATTTAATTTCATAATTCCAAATATTTTTTTTATAAAAAAAGAGAACCGCCATTTTTCATAGCAGTTCCCTTATCTTTAGACTTTAGACTTTTGCCATTAGCCATTAACTGTTGCCATATGAGCAATCAAGTCTAATACTTTGTTTGAATAACCGATTTCGTTATCGTACCATGAAACGACTTTTACGAATGTGTCTGTGAGATATACGCCAGCGTTAGCGTCGAAGATTGATGTCAATGTGCATCCTAAGAAGTCTGATGAAACGACAGCGTCTTCTGTGTAGCCGAGAACGCCTTTGAGTTCACCTTCAGCAGCTTCTTTCATAGCTTTGCAGATAGCTTCTTTTGAAGCAGGTTTTGCGAGGTTGACTGTGAGGTCGACGACAGAGACGTCTAATGTTGGAACACGCATTGAGATACCTGTGAGTTTGCCGTTCAATTCAGGGATGACTTTACCTACAGCTTTAGCGGCACCTGTTGATGAAGGGATGATGTTGCCAGAAGCAGCGCGTCCGCCACGCCAGTCTTTCAATGATGGACCGTCAACTGTCTTTTGTGTTGCTGTTGTTGAGTGAACTGTTGTCATCAAACCGTTTACGATACCGAAGTTGTCGTGCAAGACCTTAGCTATTGGAGCCAAGCAGTTTGTTGTACATGAAGCATTTGAAACGAATTGTGTTCCTTTGACGTATGTCTTTTCGTTAACGCCGCAGACGAACATTGGGGTGTCGTCTTTTGAAGGAGCTGACATAACGACATATTTAGCGCCGGCTTTGATGTGAGCTTCTGCCTTGTCTTTTGAGAGGAACAAACCTGTTGATTCAACAACGTATTCAGCGCCTACTTCGTCCCATTTCAAGTTAGCTGGATCTTTTTCTGCTGTGATGCGGATGTTTTGACCGTTAACGATAAGAAGGTTCTTTTCTTCATCGTATGCTATTGTGCCGTCAAATTGACCGTGCATTGTGTCATATTTCAACATATATGCCAAGTAGTCAACTGGACATAAGTCATTGATACCTACTATTTCAATATCATTACGAGTTTGTGCAGCTCTGAAAACGAAACGACCGATACGACCGAAACCGTTAATACCAACTTTAATTTTTGCCATAATTTGATTATTTTTTAAGGTTAATATTTCATTAATACAATACTTTCTGTTAAAGTTTTATATGCCTACAAATTTACATTTATTTTTTTATTATCAAAAGTTTTTTATTTAAAATCAAAAAAAACTTTAGTCTTTTGCTTTTAGTCTTTTATCATCTAACAATCTGCTTAACGAATCTCTCATACCAGTCTTCGCCGAAGCGTCTTATCATAGGACCTTTCAGGAATTTGTACAAAGGTATTCCTTCTTTTTCGCCTTTTCTTTTTGCAGGAACACATACGCTCCATTCGTGGTATGTTACATGAATAAAGCCGTCTTTTTCGATGAGACGGATAGGGTAGAGGTGACAACTTATCGGTTTCCAAAAGTCGATTTTTCCTTCGAGATAAGCTTTCTCAATGGCGCATAATGCAGTACCGTTTTCATGAAAATATACGAAAGCGCATTCCTCATCGTTGACCAACGGAGTCACGAGAGAGCCTCTATCATCGTAGTCATAAACATCGTTTTTCTCGATGACTTCGATTCCTTCGGGACGCATATAAGGTTTTATCTCTTCGATATATTCTTCAATAAGACCCACTTCGTCGGGTTCTAAAGGAGCACCGGCATCACCGGCAACACAACATTCACCTTTGCAACGTGCTAAGTGACAACAAAAACGAGCATTAATAAACTCGTCTGAAACTATTACATTATCTACTATTATCATGCAGCAAATGTAATGAAAAAATTGCAGGTGACATATATAAATTCCACGATTAAGTAAACATTTACGATTATATTTAAAACTCCCGTTCCCGTTCCCGTTCCCGTCCCCGCTCCCGTTCCTCATATCTCCTTTATGAAATTAATCGTGAAACTCTCATTGATATCGATATTCATAATCTTGCGTATCTTATCGAGTCGACGCCAGATGCTGCTTTGATTTTTGCCAAGGAAATATTGCAGATAAGACTTATCGATATTCAAAAGCAATAGACATATGCAATAGAAGTCGTCTTTTTTCAAATCTGGATATTTGTTTCCCAATCTGTTGATATAATTATCTAGATAAAGATTTGCCGACTGCAGAACCAAGATTAATTCATTATTGCTTAACGGCTCTAATTCTGTGGCTTTAAGATTTTTGTTATTAAGTTCCTGGACTCTTCTTATCACTTCAATACAGATGTCTGAGTTATAATATTTTTCCAAATCAGCGGAATTCCCACTATTAATACGGCTCTTGATGTCGTCAATCTCACTCTTTTGTTTCTTAATGATTTCCTCTTTCTGACGCAGTTCTTCATTGGAACTTCTTATCTTACCTTCTATCAGAGAGATTCGCCACTCATTATTCTTAATAATCTCGTCTTTCTTATCTAAAGTTTCCTGATGACTTTTCTTCGTGACATTCATTGTTCTGATAAACGAGAAAGTAATGACAAGGAGAGCTATAACAATTGATACAATTGCCGTAAGATATCTAGCGTTTTTGTCTTCATCTGATTTGTATTCATCGTACAGCGATGCAATCTGTATTTTAATGTCGGTATTGTCTCTGTTAGCGGGGTGTTTCTTGTTGTTCATGAAGTCTGATTCGTCCATATCTGCTTCTGCCAACGACTTATAAATCTCATAAATCATATTAGCTGAAATTAATTTAGTAGATTTATTGCCGTGCAGGAACGATTCTTTGGCGTAAAATAATGCCGAGTCGTATTGACACAAGTCGAGATACATCTCAGCCATCGTATATTCGTATGCATATTTGTCGTTATCGTCCGACATATTTATCAGTTCTTTTATTATATTGACGGAAGTGTCTGTTTCTCCTCCATCAAAACAAATCTGAGCGAGACCTCTTTTTGCGTAATCGGAATATACATGATTTTTTTCTGAAGCTTCCGAAATTGTATTCTTATACCAGAACTTAGCGTTTTCAATCTCGTTGATAGATTGATATGACTTACCGATTCTCGCCGAAGAATAAAGATATGATGTTGTATCATTAATATATTTAAAGAAAAGATAGGAATTATGATAATAATCGAGAGCGATGTCGAAATAATATTCGTCGGAATATAAAGTACCGAGACGAGTATAGATTAGAGCAATGAATCTGTTTTTCTCATAATCGAGATTTTTTCTCTTAAATTTATGTTTCATAATCTTAAGAGAAGTCAGATAATCTTCACAACTTTCCACGATATTGTCGACTTCCGTCTCACCGACAGCTTTATAATAATGAGCTCTTGCGGTCTGAAACGAGACATTAAGATCATTTTCATATATATTGAACAGACTGTCGTAGAAAGCCGTCGCTTCTGCCACTTCTGCTTTGTTTGGTTGTTTGCGACTGCTTTTGAAACTGGCTTCAGCATAAAGTATGTTAAACTCATTTTTGAAATACGGATCTTTAAATCTTAGCGAATCTTCGCTTTCGTCAATTTCCATAATCTTATTCAAAGCTTCCCTCGGGTCACTGGTCATAAGACTTCTTATCTCGAAAAAATAAGGAGAGTAAATATCATGATTCTTATCATCATTACACGACGACAGAAGTAGTATCACGACAAAAAAGAAAAATATTTTTTTCATACAATAATTAAACATTATTACAAAAGCTAAAATGTAAAAACTTTTCTGTCGCAAAAATATATTATTTGTATAATAAATTAAAGAAAATAATCTATGCATTTTTATGCATAAAAAAGGTTAACATTATGATTTACAAGTATGCTTTTTTAACGGAAAATCCATAATTAATAATGTGCGGAATTTTCCTTTATAATCATGTACGTTTACAGATATATTATATAAAAAAGGAACAACAGAATGATATTAAAAAAAGGCAAAAAAAATCCCGACTCATTTCTGAATCGGGACTTTATATTTACTGACAGCTGATTGCTGACAGCTAAAAGCTAATAGCTATTATCCTAATTTTACGCGGTTGAAAGCTGTGACTGTAGCTTCTTTATCACCTGCTTGGATATATTCGCGGACTGTTTTAGGATCAGCGATGAGTGATACTTGATCTAACAAGCAGTTTTCTTTGAAGAATTTAGCGAGACGACCTTTAGCGATGTTTTCTAACATTGTCATATTGAGGTTGCCGGCTTTTTCTGCAGCGACTTGTTCTTTGATTTCGCGAGCCTTAGCAGCGTCTTCTTCAGTAATCCAACCTTTAGCCATGTTTGAGTTGATGTGGTCATCAGTGTCGACGTGAGCTGGGTTGATACCTGCTTTTTTCAAAGCGACTTCGATAGCTTTTTGAATTTGTTCTTGTTTTGTCTTTTCGATAGCGACATTGTATTCGTTATCTTTTGTTGCTTGAGGGACGCCGTTTTCATCGATAGCGACTGGGTCCATAGCAGCGAATTGAAGAGCAACTTCGTGAGCTATTTCTTCGATTCCGTTGAAAGTTGTGTTGAAACCTACGATAGTAGCTAGGCGGTTACCTTGGTGGTTGTAGTTAGTAACGTATTCGGCTTCTACAGCGAAGTATTTACCAACTTGAACTTTTTCGCCTGTTTTTGCTGTGAGGTCTGTTACGATAGCTTCTAATGTCATGCCGTTGATTGTAGCAGCATTGAGAGCTTCCATATCTTTTATTCTGTTTTCTACTGCGAAGTCGAGGAGTTGTTTTGTTGTACCAACGAAGTCAGCGTTAGCACCAACGAAGTCTGTTTCACAGTTTAACATAATGACAGCAGCGAATTTGTGATCTTCAGTAGCTTTAGAGATTACGCAACCTTCTGTAGCTTCACGGTCAGCTCTTTTCAAAGCGATTTTTTGACCTTTTTTACGAAGATAGTCGATAGCAGCTTGTTTGTCGCCGTTGCATTCTACGAGAGCTTTTTTGCAGTCCATCATGCCGGCGCCTGTCATTTGTCTAAGTTCGTTAACTTGAGCAGCTGTAATGTTCATAATAAATTGTGTTTAAGATTTATTTATTTTTTGTTAACGGCTTTACGAGGTCTTCTAGGACGTCTTTCTTCTTTTTCTTCGTCCTCACCTTTGTTTTCCATTACGTTTTCATCGTCCATCATTTCATCTTCGACGATGTCTTCTTTATCGCGTGAGTTTTTGCGTTCTGCCAAACCTTCTTCGATAGCTTCAACCATTTTGCCGATGATGAGTTCTATTGATTTTGAAGCGTCATCGTTAGCTGGGATTGGGAAGTCGATGAGGTTAGGGTTTGAGTTTGTATCGACGATAGCGAAAGTAGGGATGTTAAGTTTTCTAGCTTCTGCTATAGCGATATGTTCTTTGATAACGTCAACAACGAAAACTGCGCTTGGGAGACGGCTGAGGTCAGCGATACTACCTAAGTTTTTGTTTAATTTTTCGCGTTCACGTTCAATTTGTAATCTTTCACGTTTTGAAAGGTTGTTGTATGTGCTGCTTGCCATCATCTTGTCGATGCTAACCATTTTGCGAACAGCTTTGCGGATTGTAGAGAAGTTGGTGAGCATACCGCCTGGCCAACGTTCTGTTACGTAAGGCATGTTGACTTTCTTTACGAGTTCAGCAACGATGTCTTTAGCTTGTTTTTTTGTAGCGACGAAGAGGATTTTCTTTCCTGATCTTGCTAATTGACGTACTGCGTTAGCTGCTTCGTCAATTTTGGCTTGTGTTTTATACAAGTCTATAATATGGATACCATTACGTTCCATGAAGATGTAAGGAGCCATATTTGGATTCCACTTTCTTCTTAAGTGTCCAAAGTGACAACCAGCATCTAATAATTGTTCGAATGTTACTTGTGTCATGAGTTAATTGTTTAAAATGTTTACTTTCACTGATGCAATCGCTGAGTAGCTTAATAGATCTCAACGATTTGGATGCTAAACACAAATGCTTGCCTTTTGATAGACTAACGTTTGCTGAATTGGAATTTCTTACGAGCTTTTGGCTGACCTGGTTTCTTACG
>JAZUST010000117.1:0-15598 GCA_045606865.1 Bacteroidales bacterium | reverse complement strand
ACCTGATTACGTACATCGGTCTCCACAAAGAAGTAGAATATGCCTAAGTCTTTTTCGTTTGTCGGGAAGTAAGCTACACGTGTAATGGTCTCATCACGTCCAAGGCTGATGGTATCGCGATATGCTCCTATCATGCGGGCGTTGGAGTTAAACACATTCTCTGTTGACATATAGACATTGTCTGTCACAGGGATATCTTCAAAAGCAGCACCACCTTGGTTGGTGAGTTCCCATGTAATCGTTATAGTGTCACCGGCGAAATGTTCGTAAGGCGGAATCACATTAGTAGCTATCAAGTCAGGGATTGGAGGAATATCAACTTCAATGGCTTCATAGAAGAATGCGTCCTGACCGTTGATCTCTTCAAACGATGCGTTGCCGCATTTATCATTGTTACCCGACATATAGTAATAAGGAATTCCGTTAAGGTTAGGAGTATAAGGATTAGGGAATACTCCTCCGTATTGTGCGAAATCGAGTTGTAGCTCTGTTCCTGGTCTCCAGTTAGATATCACGAACAAGAAGACCGCTCCATACATATCGTCAGGGACGAAGATTGTGGTACTGTTAGTATAGCTCTCGCCTACATCCAAAGCCGTAAGGTTAGGCACTGCTTCCATTATGAACGATTCGTAAGGAACCTGAGTAAAACTCTCTTCTGTCCAGTTGATAGGATAAGAAAGTACGATATAGTCGTGCCATATCTCTCCTACAGGTGTCGGACCGTGACCGTCGTTGCGCACCGTCCATTCCACTGTCATAGGCTGACCTGTCTGAGCGTATGAGCATTCCATAGATGTGACATGCAAGTCAGGTAATGCCGTGTTGAAATACATGGTGTCTGTCTCTATGGCAGCACATTCTCTGTAAGCCACGACTTTCCATGCGTAATAAGCTATGTCTTCTTCCGGAGTCTGTTCGAGATATCCTGGAGGTTCAGGTTTACTGAGAGATCTCGGATATTTACCGAATCCTTGATAAACCGATCTTCTCAAATCGACAGTATAATAATTATTTGTAATATTATAAGCCACAGGGAAATCAGGTATCGCAAGACCGTGACCGTCGTCGGCACGCCATAGCCACAACTCGTATGACTCTGCACCTTCTATATGATCCCATGAGAACAGCACCTCGCTGTTGGATTGTAATGCCTGATCATTCTCAGGAAGAAGATTTGCTGTCTCAAAACGATTTACCCACACCACTGAGTCAGGGTGACATACTGTCGTGAAGTTGATGAGATTAGAATAAGAGCTATGATCGTTCTCGCTGCACTTAGCTCTTACCTTAACGCAATACTCGATATTAGGCGAGAGATTTTCCAAGGTGATATAATTGCTGTCGACAGTCATAAGTTTTGGAGAGTTGGCTCCTACCCTATCGTAATAAACTATCCATTCCGACTCTTCTCCGCCTGGTGTCCATGTAACATCTGCGGTAGTGAATGTTATCATCTCTTCCGGCACGCTAAGGTTGGAGACCATCTGACAAGAAGCTGGATACTGTTCGTATGCACCCATGTCGATTATTGTTCCTCTGAGACGTTCATTGCCTGCGAGGTCGTATGTCTCTTTAGGAGCAAATTCGTTGTTACCTCTGTCGATACAGTCTGAATTTTCCATGAGTTGGAACTCGCCTTCGTCAGGGTTGGTGAAAGCCACATAGTTAAGCGAGATGTCGTCACCAGTGTTGGAGGTTTCCAAAATGATATTCGTAGCGAGTGACGGCACGAACTCATCACGCTCGCAAGCAGAATATTGGAAGTCTTGTGTCGTATTGCCTCTCACATTACTTACATACGAGCCGCCTCTGTTACCCCATACTATTGTGTTATATATCTTGCAGTTTCTGTTGGTGAGATAGAGTCCGCCTCCATAATCACCTTCCCTGTAATTATCAGCATTATTATTGACTATGGTGCTGTTTACAATCATAGGAGTACCATAGACAGCACCGCCTATTTTAGCAGTATTATAACTTAACTCAGTATTATAGATTTTGACAGATGTAGAGTATATACCGCCGCCATTTATCTCTGCCGTATTGTTTCTGATAAGACAGTGTGATATGGTGTCTGTATATGATTCTGAATATATAGCACCACCATTACTGAATGTGTGATTATTCAATAACTGTGAACGACGCACTGTCGATTCTGCCATATATATCGCACCACCGCCTCCGTTAGTACCGAGATGCGTATTGTCCGTAAATATTGAATTAACAACATCAACCTTCTTGGCATATAATGCCGCACCATCTCTTGATGAACGGGCGTTCTTGAAAGTGATACCGTCGATTCTGTTACGCGAGACAGTCTTACCTGAAGGATAATCTCTTCTTAAGATCTGCTGTAAATCCTGACCATCAAAAATAGTAGCGTTAGCCTCTAAGTCACGTAACGACAAATCATAGTTAGCAGTTTCATTACCTGCAAAACCGCCATACATTTCTATTCTATCAGACATGAGGAAAGCGGGATTAGTCGCTACGCCGTTGCCTCTGTATGTACCCTTGGCTATCCATATCTTCACCTGTCCTTCATATCTATATACGTTATCCATAGCGAATTGTAGATATGGAGTGGAGTTAGCCCATGAAGAACCGTCTTTTGTTCCCGCGCCATCTGTAGTCACATAGATAATATTGTTAGCGTCTGGTATTATCTCATAATTTATATCATAGTTACTTTCGTAAGCTCCCATATCTATAGAATCATTAACGATACGAATATTTCCGTTGAGGTCAAAGTCTGTCATCAGCGTTGTTATAGTACCGCGGTTGACACAGACAGACCCGTCTTGCAGTCTCCAGTCGCCTGCACCATAATTGCCGCTACCTGCAACAGGTGTCGGACTGACGAACATAGGATGATTGACATCATCACTTCCGCTGTTGCTTACGTTCAATGTTATATTACCTTCACCTAAGATACCGCCTTCAACTGCAGAATAACGAATGTCGTCATCATAATAATATTCTGGAGCTTTGATTTCTATGTTTGCGCTTACATTACCTTCTATCTTATTTCCCCAGATGATGGAGTTTCTCACTATACTATAATTCATGACACCACCGCATTTATTCGTCGCGAAGTTATTTACGATGGTAGAATTATAATGTTTAGCCTTGGAATATGCGTTGCTATATCCTGCTCCACCTTCAGAGCCTCCAATGGGTTTATATTCGGCATCTTCAACAGCACTGTTATTATTGAACAATGTATTCTTGAATGTCAATCCTCCGTAATAACCGCCACCGTATGCGTTGATAGCCTTGTTGTTTCTGATGATGGCGTTCATCACTATAACATCACTATCATCAGACAAAATACCGGCACCACCCATATTGAAGAATACTCCGTTGTTATCTCCTATGATGGCTGTACCGTTTTCTATTATTACGTTTCTGAGTTCACCTTTGCGCATATAAACGTTACCGCCGCCATTGATATATACGAAGCCGTTTCTTATGGTGAGACCGTCATATATAGCGTAATGCATTGGATCTAACGAATATTTGAAATGAGTGTTATGAGCCTGATGTAATGTTCTTTGGATATTCTGACCATCTAAGATTGTTGCGTTGTTAACGAGGTCACGTTGTGAAATGTTGTAGTCGTGAGCTTCGTTACCAGCGAAACCGCCATAGATGTCGATGCCGTTGAGACCGATGAAAGCATCTACGTATGGCCAGCCGTTACCGGTATAAGTACCTTTGGCAATCCATACCTTTGGATGATTGTCATCATCGGCTGCAAAGTTAAGAGCGAGTTGTAAGTCGTCGATAGCATTGTTCCATGAAGAACCAGTCATATCGCTACCTGCATTGTCTTTCTTGACATAGATGATATTGTTCTCATCAGGATAGATAGCGAAATCGTTGGTATAATCCGTCTCGTATGCTCCGATGTCTATTCTGTCTTGTCTCACACGTACTGCATCGTCTAAGTCTTGTTCTATCATATATTCAAGGCGTTCACCCATATTGACACAGATGGAACCTTCCTTGATACGCCAGTCGCCGCCCCAGTAGTTGGCACCTACCTGTTCAGTAGGATTTACGAAGCGAGGCGAGAACATATCGTCGCCATTTTCAGCAGTGAGGTTGATAGTACCGATACCGGCAGCACCGCCTTGGATAGCGCAGTATCTCACATAGATAGGAACATTAGAAGCAGATACCGCTACTTGCTGTGTGTTGAGGTTTGTCTTGTTACCCCACATTATACAGTTGATAAATTCGTTATTGCTTCCATAGTTGCTGCTATATACACCGCCACCGAGATAATATGAGAAGTTGTTTACTACAGTACAGTTGAGCAGTTGTGATGGAAGTCCGGAAACACCTATATACATACCTCCACCGTATGAGTTGTCGGTGAGCACGCTGTTGTTAGCGATGAGACAGTTGTTGATGGTAGCGTTTTCACCATAGATACCGCCACCATATTTAGCGGAACTTTCTATATTGTCGATAAGGTTGTTGTTGATTTCGCAGTATGTCAATGTCGATGACTTGCAATAGACGCCACCACCTTGTGTGAGTGCAGTATTGCTGAATATCTTACAATCTGTTATCTCACATTTGTTATCGGCATAGATACCTGCGCCCTTACCTCCTTGGTTGTCCTTGATGATACAGTTTCTGATTTTGACGAAGTTTCTGATATAAACGCCGCCACCTTCTTTGGTGTTATATCCATCTTTGATAGTGAAACCGTCGATGACAGCATTGTCGTTGACAGTGAAATTACTGTATGCGCTATAGTTGCCTATTACCCTCTGAGAGTTGGCTCCGCTTAGTATTGTCTCGTTTTCAACCAAATCTCTCTCGTCGAACTCTATTCCATATAATTCCGTTCCGGAGAAACCTCCATATATCTCCACGCCTGGTTTTATCTGGAAAGCTTGTGTGCTAGAACCGTTACCCATATAAGTTCCTTTCTTGACCCAGATCTGTTTCTTGGCATCAGTCACGAAAGCGGAAGCGGCATTGATGGCATCCTGGAGATTTGACATGGCGTTGTCCCACGATGAACCGCTCTTGTCACCTGCACCTGTCGGTGTCACATACCAAATCTTACGCACTTCCAAATCCAATGTGACAAGACTATCACAGTCGTGTCCGTCAGGTGTCCATTGTCTGCTGTAGAATCCCGACTCTCTCAAAGTATCAGAATAGAACACATATTGTTCGTTGATGATAATCTTCAGATGTTTGTAGTTGATACATCCTGCTTCGTATGCACCAATGTCTACAATAGAGTTAAGGAAACGATCTTTACCGGCTAAGTCTTCATCGCCTACCGCATATTGGTTGTTACCTTCATCTATGACGACAGAAGTGTTCATCGGCTGATATGCTCTGTTTTCAGGATTGACGAAGTTGACATAGTTAGCTTCAGGATCTTCTCCAGTATTATATTTGTCGAGATTGATATTGCCTTCGCCAGTATATCCGCCATGGATAGCGCAATACGCATATTTGTTTTGATAACCTTCTATCTGACTAGGATAATTACGTCCGACATTACCCCAGATAATACTGTTGTAATATTCGTTGTTTCTATTGCTTGAATATAAGGTATCGTATGAATACATCTCTGAATTATTCGAGACGACAGTCGAACCTATGACCCTCATCATGCTGATGTCCATGCCACCGAAACGATCCGACTTGTTATTGCTGATCTCACAGTTGATGATACTATCTTGTGGCGTTTCCATCCAGATGTAATCTCTATGTATTGAAAGAGCGCCTCCTATATCGTGAGCGTAGTTATCGTGGATCTTACAATACGAGATGCTGATATTTTTGTTTTTATTTCTGTTATTGGCGTAAATAGCACCACCTTTAGTAGCCACATTATTATATATATCGCAGTTTGTCACTGTGACATTATCTTTCAGTCTTATCGCGCCTCCGACATATTCATCTGGGAACGAAGTCACTGAAGAAGGAATACGTTTGACATAGACAGCTTCGGCATTACCGTTCTTGATGGTAAATCCATCGATAACGCCTTTCTTATCATTATCGAAGTCTGTAATCTGATCTATGAAACGAGCTTGGTCCTTAGCGTCTAAGATGGTCTTGTTTGTAAATAGATCCCTGTCGTCTTTGTCGAAGGATGCTGGATTTTCATCTCCGTTAAAACCGCCGTAGAGTTTGGTTCCAGGCATGATGCTCAACATACTCCACGCATTGTTGTCGGTGAAAGTATAACTACCTTTCTTCATCCATATCTCCGGTTGAGGATCCATTGTCATGGCGAGGTTTATAGCCGTCTGAAGTTGCGAAGTGGCGTTGTCCCATGAAGAACCGTTCTTCTCGCCCTTGCTCTCCGTACTTACATAAATCACGTTGTTTGCATCAGGAGCGATAATGGTCTGTCCTGTATAATCAGATTCAGCAGCACCAATATCTACTCTTCCTTGACGCACACGGCTGTTACCTTTCACGTCGTATTCTGTCAAGGTGATACCTTCTGAAGTACCAGCATTGACACAGACCGATTTATTGGTAAGAATATTTCCGTTCATCGCCAACGGGAAATCGGAACATAAGTTAATGTTGCCTTCTCCCGGATAACCGCCTTCAACGGCACAATAACGGAGGTTGGAATATCCGACATCCTTATACAGAGCACCAGTAAATTCTTCATAATAATAATAGAAGTCAGAGAAATTGTCTATTGAAGAGTTTGCCTTGTTACCGTTGAATATCGTATTGACGATCTCATCATAGATACCATACATGGCACCTCCTGATGTCATGGCGGTATTGTTTATGACGGTACAGTTGTATAATCGTATGTCACCATATATCTTACGGAAAGCAGCACCGTCAGGGTCATTAGAATTGCTGAGTTTGTTGTTGGATACGATGGTATTATAATAGAATCCATCGCCCAAGCCACCTACTTCCTTAGGATTCTCAAGATAAACGCCACCGACGTTATTATTGATGACGGTATTTATCACGTCGTGATGCGACAAGGCGTATCTTTCGATGCCCATCTCATCGGTGAATTTCTTACCACTCCACAACACTTTCAAGGCACGTGAGCCGTTATTGGAGATTTCACAATTTTCGAATTTAGTATATGTCAATATCTCAACACCTACACCATCATTGTCAGTAATCTCACAGTTGATGAAAGCCGTATTTTCAGAATGTATCGTCTCCTTGCCTTGGTTGCCCGTTATCTTACAATTTTCAAAAGTATTGATATATTGACGTAAGTTACAGTTATTAACATCCGCCGATACGATATTTATCGCATTCACGCCGCCAAATGTTCTGTTGTCGGTGATGACGCAGTTTCTTATATGGAAATATTTCTTGAGTTCCAATGCTGTTCCGTCATTTACATCTTGACGAGAGAAACCTTTCATGATGGTGAAGCCGTCAATTATTACCGGAGTCTCTTCCGTAGCGTCTTTTTCCATATAAACGACACGTTGGATGTAACCTCCGTCGAGTACTGTTTCGTTTGCCTCAATATCGCGTAACGACAAATCATAATTTGCGAGTTCGGTACCTGTGAGACCGCCATAGAGATGTACGTTAGGTTGCAAGACGAAAGCATTGACAGAAGTTCCGTCGCCTTTATAGTTACCCTTAGCGACCCAGATCTCGTTCAGATAGCCGTCATCGGTATTTATGGAGTCGCATGCCATCTTAAGGTCGGTATACGCATTTTCCCATGAACTGCCGTTGTTGAGTCCTTTAGCCCTCGTATCTACGTATGTTATTCTCTTGAAGGTAAGGTTAAGGACTATGATACTATCGCATTCGCTGTTCTTGATTTCTTTACGATAGATGTAAGTACCAGGTTCGGTAATCCATTGGTCATAGAATGGATATTGACTCAACATCGTCACAGCGTCGTATTCACGTTTGAGCACGCAACCGCTTTCAATGGCACCTATATCAACGATGTCTTCACCGATACGTTCTCTGCCTTGTATGTCGTATTCTTCTGTAACTACAGAGTTGTCACCTGCGTCGATAAGAGCAGAACCTTCCGCAAGGTCATAGTCGCCGCCTTCAGGAGAGATGAACTCAGGATATCCGTATGCCTGACTTGTTCCTGTATTGTTAGAAGCAAGAGCGATGACTTCATCAACATCTTGTAATCCAAGTTCAACAGCACAGTTGTTGAATGTATATTTTTCTAAGTTATTTCTGTCGAAATCGAATGCGACCCCAACGAGATTACGGTTATTCCAGACTACGGTGTTATGGAAATCACCGCCGCTAATCATGAAATAACTACTTGAGGTATTTGTGGAACTGTTGCCTACTATGTTACAGTTGATGAACTTGTCGCCACTTTCCAGTGCATGATTAACAATAGCGAGACCTTCGTTGTCATTGATGAAGGTGTTGATGAAAGTATTTGCATATTGTGTTCCATTGACTTTATATCTCGAAACTGCTACGCCTTTGTTATTGTGGATTCTGCTGTTTTTCACCGTTGAAGCGAAGAGTTCAAGATTCATATTGGTGTAGTTCTCTTTCTCCGGCATCTCCGGCAACGACTGATTTTCACTTATCTCACAATGATCCAAAACAGAGTTGTATGCGAATATCTTACCTGCGTTATTCTTGAATGTTGAATTCGTAATCATTGAACTGACAGCATACAGGTAAGCGTTTTTATATTGCGTTGCGTTGCATGAAGGCGTTGTAGCATTGACGATGGTGATACTGTCGGCAACGGATCCTATCATGGCGAGAGTATTGGCCATCATCGAGTTGGAATATTGACTTTCTATGGAAGCATCGATCTCAATCTTGTTATTGTCAAATATCATGTTTCTGATGGTAGTATTGTCGAGCAACACTGCTCCCGCTCCTATCAGATGATAAAGTCCTACCCCACCGCAATTGTTAGAGACCTTGCAATAAACAGAGTTCTGACTGTGAAAGTCAGCTTGAGAGAGACTTCCGTTTGCAATAGTGAAGCCATCCCATAATGTCGTTCCTCCTTCAGCGAAAGGTTCGTCTTGGAACAACACACGTTGCATATTCTGTCCGTCGAGTATTGACTTGTTATTCTCCAAATCTCTTTCTTCTACACTCGTCTCTGTTCCTGCGAAACCTCCATAGACCTTCACATTCTCAACGATATTGAAAGCATTGTTACCAGTTACGCCATCGCCATAATAAGTTCCAGCCTTGACCCAGACTTCAGCTATAGGATTGAAAGTATTTGCACGGGCAACAGCATATTGTAAATGAGGTGTAGCGTTGCTCCATGAAGAGCCGTCTTTCAATCCGGAGCCTTCCGGCGTGACGAAGATAATTCCGTCTGATGGATTGAGACTTATTTGTGTAGGATAATTGGACGACATCGCTCCTATAGCATCGCCGTTTTCATCATGACCTAAACAGATGGAGTTCTGCTTCAAACTCCAATCGTAAGTATCCTGATTAATCAAATTACCTATATCATAGATAGGATTCACGAAACATGGAGAGAACACATCGTTGCCTTCGTTATATGATGTAAGACGGATATTACCTACGCCATTATACAAAGCTCCGTCGATGGCGCAATAGTCCACGTTCGAGTTCTTGTCTTTTGAGATGAAGTTGTTATCGAAAGATGAAATGGCGTTATTCCATAAGATACTGTTCTTCAATGTTGACGAACGTAATACTACGACAGCATATTTATATTGATGATAATAATCTTCATCGCCATCAAAATGAGATGTTATCGAAGTATACGTAAACGTCACCATATTATTCAAAAGGTTAGTATGAGAAATCGTCGAATTGTCTGAAGCCTTGACGACACCTTCAAAATCACTTGAATGCAGTTTAACCGTATTGTTAAAAATATTAGAGTTGACGATATTACTTCTCGTCGCCTTGATCATAGAAGTAGCCATGCTGTTAGCATAGACCTGACACGAATCGAGAGTACTGTTCTCAAGTACGATAAGGGACTGCCATGAATTGCCGAAATCGTTATTGATGAACCTACAATTTTTTATAGTGGAAGAATTTGCCTTGATAGCCGGGTTGTTGTTTTTTACATTATCGAAAGTACAGTCTTGCAGCAGTCCTCCGTTGACTTCCGCAAGTATCGCTATCACTGAATTTTGCAATATATTATTTTCTGTAATGACAATCTTCTGACCAGAGTTAATATAGAATCCGTCCCATTTTGAAGGAAGCTCCGCCGTAGCTGGATATTGAATTGATGCTCCTAAAACGCCATACGAGCTATTTCCTGTAAGTATGGTCTTGTTGTTTTCCACATCACGTTGAGCGAACAAAGTCTCTGTTCCTGTAAATCCGCCATAAACCTCAACGCCAGCCACCATCGGGAATGTCACACCGCTGTTGCTACCGGCATACGTTCCCGCCGCGACCCACACCTGCTTGTTATCGAAGCCCGTGGAGTTATATGCGTTCATCACGGCGGTGTTGATATTGTCAGCGGCGTTGTCCCAAGAAGAACCGTCTTTCAAGCCGGCACCCGTCGTCGTCACATAAAATATCGCGCTGTTGACTCTCACGTCCATAACCACCAAGCTATCACAACTCGCATCCAAAGACCAGCGTTTCTCATAACGTCCAGGTTCCGTGATAGTCATGCCATAGAACGACATCGACTGTCCAATTCCCATCGTCTTTGCGATATATCTGTATTTAACACAATGTTGCTCAAATGCTCCCATATCGACAGTTCCGTCTTTGACACGTTCTTTCCCGTTAAGATCTAAATCCGGAATATTGACATTGGCGTTATTACCGGCATCGACTGCTACAGAGTTATCCGTAAGTTCATAGACATCATGTTCTGCATCGATGAAACGTATGTAGTTGAGGATCTCATTATCTCCGTCGTTATCTATTTCTATGTTTATATTATTAGTTCCTTCATAACCACCATGAATTGCGGAGTGACTTACGCTGCCGCTGCTCGTCATAATCTCGGCATATTCACCTTGATGAGTGTTGCCCCAGACGATACAGTTTACGATTTCAGAAGACCATGTCATCAAGCCTGCATAGTCATTGGCATATTCATGTTCTGAAGCATTATTGACTATTGTGGTATTCAGCACCAACAATGGCGAACCATAGATACCGCCCGACATCTTAGCCCAGTTGTTACTGACGAGACAGTTGATGACGGAACCGCCAGAAGCGTAGATACCGCCACCTTGTCCATTGGATTCATTATCCGTTATCTTGGAATTTATAATCTTGGCACTTGAAAGATAGACACCACCGCCACCATACGAGCTGCTTAAATGTTTGTTGTTTCTTATGACACAGTTTTCGATGAGGGAATTAGAACCGCTTATTCTCACCGCGCCTGCATATCTCTCCGACACGTTGTCATATATTTGACAATTACGTAATGTAGAATAGTTTCTCAGATACGCCGCCGCACCACCGTCGCTGCTGTCATCATAGCCGTTCTTAATGGTGAAACCATCTATAACTATCGCTGTCTCCGCATTATAATTTTCCGTTTGCAAGATTACGCGTCTCGTATTCATACCATCAAGTACAGTAGCATTCGTCACGAAGTCTCTCTGACTCAAGTCGTAATTATAAGCCTCATCGCCAGCGAAACCTCCATAGATACTAACGCCTTTCGACATACAGAAAGCCACGCCGTCAGCATTACTACGATATGTTCCTTTAGCGACCCATATCGTTGGTTTTGGAGAAAGTGTTCCCGCCCTTGTGATGGCGAACTGTAAGTCTGAAGCCGCATCAGCCCATGAAGAACCATCGCCGGTTCCGTTTACTTTAACATAAATGATATTGTTAGCGTCAGGAACAATGTCGAACGATGACTCCACCGACGACTCATAAGCTCCCATGTCGACTACCTCATGCTGAACACGTTCATTACCCGCGAGGTCTGTCATCGGAAGCGTGATGTTATCTGTCGTACCTTTATTAATACATATAGAGTTCTGCGACAACGACCAATCGCCTCCCGAATACTCGCTGCCAGCTCCCGAAGTAGGATTGACGAACTCAGGATGTAATCCCAAACCAGAGTTCGCACTTTCCAATGTGATATTACCTGTTCCTTCATAGCCTCCTTCGATAGCGTTATATTCCATCACACCGGAAGAGTATGAAATATAAATCTGATCAGAGATACCATTATTCTTATTTCCCCAGATGATATTGTTTCTGATAAGAGAGTTTGAAGAAGAATATACATACAGACCGCCCGTTCCTCTCTCGGAAGCGTTATTAGCGATAGTGTTATTGATAAGTTTTACATTATTCGTCACATACAAGCCACCGCCATCATAAGTGGAACTGTTATTCGTTATCAAACTATTTACTATATAAACATAGTAGCTTGCGTAAATACCACCGGCGTAACGAGAATAGTTCAACTGTATTATACAGTTAGCGATGGTGTCGTATGCGTTATTATTCTCACCTTGAACGTAAATAGCTCCGTCGCCTTTTGAGTTGTTATTAATGATAGTGGAGTTCTTGATATTGGAGTAGGTTCTCATTCTGACACCTGCTCCTTCATAATCCGACTTATAATCTTCGGTATTACCGTTTCTGATAGTAAAGCCGTTCCATTCCGCTAAAGTCTTGGACGTGAAATTATACGCTTGATTCAAGACACGGCGTGTGTTGTTAGCATCGAGGATGGTGACGTTGTTTCTGAAGTCGCGTTCATCTAACGATGACTCTGTTCCCGCGAAGCCGCCATATACCTTAACACCTGGTATCATCTCGAAGGCGTTTTCTGTATAAAGAAGTCCGTAATATGTTCCGGCTTTGACCCATACATCCGCCGGAGGGTTAAACGTATTGGCGAGATTTACCGCAAGATGAATATCTGATGTCGCGTCAGACCACGAAGAACCGTCTTTCTTACCGGAAGCGTTTGTAGCAACATAAATGACATTATTATTACCTGGAACTATATTTATCACAGGAGTATGATCAGATTCGTAAGCTCCAATATCTATAGTTCCTTGTTTGATACGTTCGTCATTCGCCAAATCTATCGACGACAATGACATCAAAGCAGAAGAACCTTTATTGATACATATAGAGTTAGATGTCAAAGAATAGTCATCGTTTTCTATATCATTAAAACAAGGATAATAACCGGCATTACCTGTATTTTCTGAAGCAAGAGGAATATTACCTATTCCAGCGTAGCCGCCTTCAACAGCTGTATATCTCATATCCGGAACCTGTCCTTCAATATTATTGATCTCCTCACCTTTCTTATTACCCCAGATGACACTATTATAGATTCTTACCTTCGTATCACCAACATAGACGCCGCCGGTACCAGCAACACTAGTATTATTGACAACAGTATTGTTTACGAATAAAGTACTATCCAAAAGATAAACAGATGATGTGCTAGATGTATTATAATTAGAGTTATTACCGGTAATCAAGCAGTTGATGATATTTGCATAACCATACGTATAGATAGCTGATCCTAATCTTCCTGTATTATTTCTTATGACGCAGTTACGAAGTGTAGAAAAGTCTCTCATATAGACACCGCCACCATTTTCATCTATGTTACCGTTTTGAATCACGAAGCCGTCGAATATCGTTATCGTCTCTGAGGTGAAATCATCGTTCTGATATATGACGCGTTTTGAGTTACCTCCGTCAAGAATTGTTTTATTTGCGGAGATGTCTCTCTGTTCTAAACTCGTCTCTGTTCCGGCAAAACCGCCATATACTTCTACGCCTTCAGCCATCGTCAGGAAGTTATTAGATTCCGCAGTACTTGTGTAAGTACCTGCTTTAACCCACACCTGAGGATTGGAGTCGTAGGCGGCAGCACGGTTGATGGCGAGCTGTAAATTAGAAGTAGCGTTTTCCCATGAAGTTCCGTCTTCTAAACCAGATGCTTCCGTCGCGACATAGATGACGTTATTGTCACCAGGAGTGATGACTGTCGCTCCGTAAGGAGATTCGTACGCACCAACATCGATAGTGTTTTTCTGGATTCTTTCGTTACCCGCCATGTCAGTATCCGGAAGTTCTACGACTGTCACATCGTTAGTTCCGTTGTTGATACAAGCCGAACCCTCCTGTAAACTCCAGTCGCCATTATAATAATCCTTTCCTGCGCCTGCTGTTGGCGACACGAACTTAGGATACATAATATCAGCAGATTCTCCGTCATTTTCTGACGAAAGACTTATATTGCCCGTACCTGCATAGCCGCCCTCGATAGCGGAATAGGAAACGACGACATCTGTATTACCATTGAAAAAAATCTGATCTGCTGTCGATTCACCTTTCTTATTGCCCCAGATTATGCTGTTGTAAACATTTGTATATGAAGAACCATAAATACCAGAACCGTTATAATACTGATAGTCTGAGTTAATATGGTTATTTACAATATTACAGTTGATGATATTTACACGATATGAGGTATGCATACCAGCACCGCTCTCATTAGCCGTATTGTTAGAAATATTACATCCTATGAAAGTTGCGTTTTCAATAACATATACACCTCCTCCATATCGTTCCGAATAGTTATTCTCTATCCTACTGTTTATGACTTCCACATTATTACTATCATTATAACCATCTAAACACATACCGCCAGCATTGCTGTGACTGTAGTTGTCGTGAATGTAACAGTCTTCTATCACTGACTTTTTCGTAGAACTATTGTTACTTACATAAACGCCGGCGCAGTTAGCATACGAATATGAATATGTATTATTAACTTCGTTATTATAAATCTCGCAATCTGTTATATAACCGTTTGTCATATAGACACCGGCTCCGTAGATATAATTACTGTTTGTATTCTTAAGAAGGTTGTCGTGTATCTTACATTGTTCCAATCTTCCGCCAACGAGGTAAACACCGCCGCCATAGACTCGTCCCGATGACGTAAACTCTCTGCCGTTATTTTTTATAACACAGTTTCTTAAGGTTCCATATTCCTGAATATAAGCTCCTGCTCCACTATATGCTCCTCCTCCGTTCTGAATTGTAAAACAGTCCCATAACGTAGCGGTCGATTCTGTATAAATTTTATCCTGATACAAAACTCTTTGTGTGCCTTGTCCGTCCAATATTGTGACATTAGTCTCCGTATCTCTTTGCTGCAATGATGTTTCCATTCCAGCGAAGCCGCCATAAACGTTAACGCCTTCCACCATTCTGAAAGCATTTGTTGAAGTGCCGTCGCCGTAATATGTTCCAGCTGCCACCCATATTTCTGGCAATGGATTCATCACACTCGCTTCCGACAACGCCATACTCAAATAAGGTGTAGCGTTTTCCCATGAAGAACCGTTCTTCGATCCAGCTCCGCTTTCGGTAACATATATTATATTATTAGCATCTGGAGCTATCTCCATCGTACTCTCGTATGAGGACTCTATAGCTCCAATATCGACTTTCTCTTTCTGAACACGGATGTTGCCTGCAATATCAGTTTCTGTAAGTGCAATCGGTAATCCTTCTATTACACCTTTATCAATTAATGCCGAACCTTCCTGCAAACTCCAGTCACCATTGTAATAATCCTTTCCCGCACCCTCTGTAGGATTCACGAACTTAGGATGTATTC
>JAZUST010000116.1:0-2277 GCA_045606865.1 Bacteroidales bacterium | reverse complement strand
ACCAGCAGCATTGATCTTAACATTCAAATATGCTCCCATAACGGCGCTTCTGCAGCACATAGCTCCAACACCTGCGTCTGACACTGAAGCTGGATTACCGTCATTGACCATAGCTTCCACGACTTCAAATGCTGAGTATGCCACTTCCATTGTTCTGAATGGAACTTCGATAGCGTATTTTGAAGCGTCTTCCAAAGCTTGCTTGCGGATTTCTTTTTCTTCGTCGGTCTTCTTTGGTAAACCGAGTGCATCCATAATCTTATTGAATGCGTTGGTATCTTCGTCGACTAAGTAAATGAGTTGATTCTTTATAGACTGACCTTTCTCTGCCCATTGTGAGAAGTATTCCCATCTGTCGTCCCAGCCTGGTTTGTGTGATGAGAGGTTAGCTACCATCGTTGCCAATGATGCGCCGAGAGCTCCCATATAAGCTGAGATAGAACCACCTCCTGGAGCTGGACTTTCGCTTGCTGTCTCGTCGGCGAAAGCTGCACATGTCATGTCAACCAATTTCTTTTGTGTGTTGTCTTCAATCAAGAATTCTATGACTTTTTCTTTTGGATTGAAAGGTTTCAAATCGTCGAGACCCATCGACTTGATGGCGATCTTCATGATCTCGTCTTCGCTGACACCTAACGAACGTTCTTGTTTAGCAAGGTAGAAACGACCAGCGTCGATGAGGACGCTCTTAGGAACGAGACCTACTATTTCGCAACCTGTTACGCGAAC
The DNA here is from genome assembly GCA_045606865.1 of Bacteroidales bacterium. GTDB lineage: Bacteria > Bacteroidota > Bacteroidia > Bacteroidales > F082 > Limimorpha. Next base: position 1,548 of record JAZUST010000116.1, on the reverse strand, counting down.
GCCACGTGCTGCTGCCTTAGCGCATACTTCTTCGAAGCAGACGTGAACCGGTGTCTTAGCGATATTGGTGATGTTCATTGAAACTTGAGCGATGCCGTATTCTTCAATGAACCAGCCGATAGCTTTTGTTCCTGGCAATGAACCTGGAATCATCACAGTGTTACCGTTTTCGTCTTTAACAGGTTTGTCGGTCACTTTAGGACCTTGACGCATTGGACGACCTTTTTCTCTGACGTCGAAAGCGATGGCGTTAGCACGACGTGTTGAAGTTGTGTTTAAATTGTAGTTGATAGCGACCAAGAAATCACGGGCTCCTACTGCTGTTGCGCCTGTTGTAGCGACGCGAGCGTTGAATGTTGTAGGACCGAAATCTGGTTTCACACCAGAAGCGAATCTTTCTGATAATGCCTCATATTCACCGGCGCGGCAAACTGCGAGGTTACGTCTCTCTGGAGTGTAAGCTGCACTTTCGTAGCAGAATACCGGGATTTCCAATTCGTTGCCAATACGTTCGCCAAGTTGACGTGCGTATTCAACGACTTCTTCCATTGTTATACCAGCAACAGGAACCAAAGGACAAACGTCGGTAGCACCGAAACGAGGGTGATCACCATGATGGTTACGCATATCGATGAGTTCAGCTGCTTTCTTAACAACGCGGAATGCAGCTTCACAAACGTTTTTAGGCTCACCGACGAAAGTGATAACTGTTCTGTTAGTCGTTGCTCCCGGATCGACGTCTAACAATTTTACGCCTTCAACTTTTTCAATCTCAGCTGTAACCTGATTGATGATGTTCATATCGCGACCTTCGCTGATATTAGGAACACATTCGATAATTTGTTTCATATCTGTATTTATTTATAATTACTTATCTTCCGAAAACAAAGAAAATCAGGACGGAAATCCAACCCGATTTTCAGTACGCAAAATTATAAAATTAATTATAAGTATTTTATAAAAATGTGATTATTTTTTTTAGTCAACAGACTTTTTAAATCTGAGAATCTGAGAACCTGAAAACCTGAGAATATGAGAAATAAAAAAGGACGCATCAAAAATAACTTTGACACATCTCCTTTTGTTAATTGTTAATTATGATTTATAATGTCCAAAAGTTGACAAAACCAATACTTCTACAAAATCATCATAAATACGATACACCAATCTGTGTTCCTTAGTTATGCGCCTTGACCAAGTTTCCTCTGAATAATGTTTGCACGAAATTCTCCACTGCTTATTATCAACATAACTTAATTCTTTTTATAACATCAATGCAAATATACAGTTTTTTGTTCTATTTGGTATCCAAAATGGTACACATTTTTTTATATTGCTGTCCGATAAAAGTTTAAAAGTGTATAAAAGCGTGTCTCAAACACAGTATTTATGCGGTTGAGATTTCTATTTTCAAATTCCAAGCCCCCCCAATTCAGAAAAGGGTTAATTGATGTGGCGAAATTTCATCAAAAACAGCCATATTCTCCCAGTCTTTCTCCGGATTGTTAAACAAGCTGTAGAAATCCATATAATACATCAGTGTTATTC
>JAZUST010000115.1:0-15814 GCA_045606865.1 Bacteroidales bacterium | reverse complement strand
ATTTTAGCAAAAAGATCCGAAAATGCCACCTTGTTCGAGAGTTTCATCAGGTTGTGTGCAATAGCTTTCAGACCGAACTCGACATTGGTTCCAGAAAGGCCTTTGAGCCTGAAGCGTTTGAACATGCCGTTCGCCTTGAGCCTTTTTCATCAGCTTCGCTCTTTTTGAGGTAGAACGACACCTTTACATCAAACTGTTTCATGACTTTTCACTTTCATTACAAAATTAAATTAGCATGAGCAGATGGAAAACATGAATTATATGGCGGAATATGGTATAAGATTCCGCAGGACTAAATACAGGTCTATATTTTTTTCTTAGGCGAAAAATGCTTGCATTTGCATCCGCAATGATAAGAAAACGCATGCCCCTTTGAGGCAGTTTCGGATGTATGTATCATACCGTTTTGGTCATATAAAAAGGCAACGGATTAGTAGCGTATCCTATTCCTAACACCTCCATATACGGCTATTCGCAGCCATGTTACATACATGGAATTTCGTGACCTATCGTTCATTTCTCCAACAGATTGCATTATTTCACTAAATCCTGCCTTTATATTGCGAATTCTTTCTATCTTTGTAGAAATTATAAAAACATAATATCATGATACAAACAAGCACAAACCTAAAGCACATTAAGAATTTCATCTCTGAAGATCAACTTCTTATTTACAAAAATAAGATAAAAGAGACTTTCACAACTATATATGAGAAACGTGGTGCCGGCAACGATTTCTTAGGATGGACAACACTTCCCTCCGAAATGACAAAAGAATTCATAAAAGATATTAAGGATCAAGCTGAATTGTTACGTAAGAAATCTCAAGTCTTTGTAGTAGTAGGCATCGGAGGTTCTTATCTCGGAGCAAGAGCTGTCATCGAAGCTTTATCTCATCAGTTTGGTTCTTTGATAAAAAACAACGACACGCAAATCGTCTATGCCGGTCATAATATGAGTGAAGAATATATGGTCGAACTCTTGGAACTCCTCGACCAAAAAGATTACTCAATGGCAGTAATATCCAAATCCGGAACCACGACAGAACCAGCTGTAGCCTTCAGAATCCTGAAGAATCATCTTGAAAATAAATACGGTAAAGAAGAAGCGAGAACTCGTATCGTCGCTATCACCGACAAGGCAAAAGGCGCTCTCAAGACCTTGGCCAACGAAGAAGGTTACAAAACTTATATCGTACCTGATAACGTCGGCGGTCGCTACTCGGTATTGACTCCTGTCGGTCTCCTGCCTATAGCTGTGGCTGGCATCGACATCGAAGAACTCATCAACGGCGCACTCGCAATGGAAACTTATTGCAAGGAAAATCAGAACAGCGATAACGTCGTTGCACAATATGCCGTCGCTCGTCAAGCTCTATATCACGACGGTAAGACAAACGAGATATTAGTAAGCTACGAACCTCGTATGCAGTACATCGCCGAATGGTGGAAACAACTCTACGGCGAAAGCGAAGGCAAAGAAGGCAAGGGCATCTTCCCGGCTTCGGTGACTTTCACTACCGACCTTCACTCGATGGGACAATATATACAAGAAGGTTTACGTAACTTATTCGAAACCATAATCTCTGTTGAAAGACCTACTAAAGAAATCAGAATACCTTTGGCAGACAACGACCTCGACCAACTGAATTATATCGCAGGCAAACGTCTCTCAGAAGTAAATCATACAGCAGAAACAGCAACGATACTTGCTCACGTCGACGGCGGCGTTCCTAACATCATAATTCAGATTCCTGAAATCTCGGCACGAACAATAGGCGAACTTATCTATTTCTTCGAAATGGGTTGCGCATTGAGCGGCTATATGTTGGAAGTGAATCCTTTCGACCAGCCAGGTGTTGAAGCCTACAAGAAAAACATGTTCGCTCTTCTCGGCAAAAGAGGTTTCGAAGAAAGAGCTGAAGATCTTAAAAAAAGAATTGAATAACATTTCTTAATAAATTAAAGTTGGAAAGAAAATATAACGACATCGAAATAATGGCGCCGGTAGGTTCTTACGAGGCTCTATCGGCAGCCATTCAAGCAGGCGCAGGCTCCGTATATTTCGGAATAGGCAGACTTAACATGCGCTCCAAATCAACCAAAAACTTTACATTAGACGACCTCCACAACATCGCGACAATTTGTAACGAACATAATGTGAAAAGTTACGTAACTGTCAACACCGTCGTCTTCGATGAAGAACTTGATGAAATGCGACAACTCATCGACGCTGTGAAGACTAACGGAATATCAGCTATCATAGCATCAGACCAAAGCGTGATTCAATATGCACGTCAGATTGGCGTTGAAGTTCATATGTCGACACAATGTAACATCACTAACATTGAAGCGATAAAATATTATTCACAATTCGCTGATGTTATGGTTACAGCACGAGAGGTTTCTGTTAACCAAGTGAAGAATATCACAAGAAAAATTGAAGAACAAAACATCAGAGGTCCTAAAGGCGAACTCATCAGAATAGAGGTATTTTGTCACGGCGCATTGTGTATGGCAGTCTCCGGAAAATGTTATCTCAGTCTTGATAACTTCAACACTTCCGCCAACAGAGGAGCATGCGTACAACCGTGTCGCAGAGGTTACACCGTACAAGACCGCGATCAGGAAATTACACTCGCCATTGAGAACGAATATATTATGTCGCCAAAAGATTTGTGCACACTTCCTTTCTTAGACAAGGTTCTTGATGCCGGCGTAAAAATCCTGAAGATTGAAGGTCGCGGACGTTCACCTGAATATACAAAGGTAACTGTCGGCGTTTATAGCGAGGCTGTCAAGGCATTACAAAACGGCGAATTCACAGAAGAGAAAGTTGCGGAATGGACCGAACGTCTGCGCAGCGTCTACAACCGCGACTTCTGGGACGGATATTATCTCGGAAGAAAGACAGGCGAATGGACGCAACGTTATGGTTCGCAGGCTACAAAGACTAAGATTTTTGTAGGAACAGTCACCAATTTCTTCGCTAAGATTAATGTCGCGGAAATCAGGATGGAGACACAAGACCTTAAAGTTGGTGACGACATCATGATTATCGGACCGACGACAGGCGTTTATGAAGATAAACTCTCTGAGATTCGTGTCGACCTCAAACCGGTTGAGGCAACAGTAAAAGGCGAACTATGTTCTATTCCAGTGAAAGATGTGATACGTCGTGGCGATAAAGTTTATAAGGTCATCGATGCTGAAATTTAATCTATAGATAATGCAACTTTATAATTTACATACACACAGCATCTTCTCAGACGGTAAATCGACACCGGAGGAAGTCGTTATCGAAGCCATCAATCAAGGATTGAAAGTATTAGGATTTTCAGACCATTCCCCTGTTCCTTTTGAAAATTCTTTCGCAATAAAGAATGATGAAGTTAATAACTATGTCGCTACAATAAAATCTTTAAAGGAAAAATACAAAGACCAGATTGAGATTTTATGTTCGATGGAGATGGACTTCATTCCTGGTATTGTTAAAAATTTTAAAGAAACGAAAGAGTCGCTCGGTTTGGATTATCTTATTGGTTCCGTACATCTCGTTGGGAACGACATAAACAGATTATGGTTCATTGATGGTTCAAAATACGAGACCTACGATGAAGGACTTTTCAACTATTACGAGGGTGATATAAAAAAAGGTGTGAGAGCGTTTTTCCATCAATATAATGAGATGATAGAGACGGAAGAATTTGACATTGTTGGACATTTCGACAAGATAAAGATGCACAATCGTGGCAGATATTTCAGTGAAGATGACAAATGGTATCGCGACTATCTGATGGAGACTCTGACATTGATAAAAGAGAAGTCACTCATTGTAGAAGTCAACAGCAGAGGTATTTACAAAAAACGCAGCGACGACTTTTATCCATCGACATGGGTTTTCCCTATCATGAAGGAGATGAAAATTCCTGTTATCATAAGTTCCGACGCACATCATTATAGTGAGTTAACTTTATGTTTTCAAGAAGCTGAAGAAGCATTACGTAACGCAGGACTTGAAGTTTTGCATAAATGACCATTCGTTGATACTTAATCAATTATGGAGAATAACAATCAAATAACAAAACGTTGCCCTTCCAATATTGCAATAGTGAAATATTGGGGGAAGTATGGTAATCAATTACCTAAAAATCCATCTATCAGTTTTACTCTAAGCAATTGTTTCACTGAGACAAAAATAAGATATCAAGAAACATCCGACAAAACAACTTCTCTTGACTTCTATTTTGAAGGTAAAGAGAATCCTGCTTTCAAGGCAAAAATAGAGAAGTATCTCAACGACAACGAAGAGCATTTTCAATTCTTAAAAGGATTACAACTTACGATAGAAAGCATCAACTCTTTTCCACATTCATCAGGAATAGCATCAAGTGCATCTTCTATGAGTACATTGGTAATGTGTTTGTTGTCAATAAAATATAAAGAAAAAGAAATTGATTTAAGAGAGGCATCAATGCTATCGAGATTGGCATCAGGAAGCGCAGCGCGTTCCGTTTATCCAACTATGGCTTTATGGGGTAAAACGCCATCATTACCAGAGAGTTCCGATGAATTTGCTATTCCTATCGGTGACATTATTGACCCAATATTCAAAACATATCACGACAGTATATTGATTGTTAGTTCTAAAGAAAAAAGTGTCTCTAGTCGCGCCGGTCATTCTTTGATGAATACACATCCAATGGCAGAAAACCGTTATTCAACTGCAAGAAAAAACACTGAAGATTTATTAGCGATTCTAAAACAAGGTGATTTAGAAGGTTTTATAAACATAGCCGAGTCGGAAGCAAATCAACTTCACGATTTGATGGCGACCTCCACTCCATCATACACTCTTAAAGAACCTAATACCATCAACATAATTAATGAAGTATTAAATTTCAGAAAAGAAACCTCATTACCAATCTGTTACACATTAGATGCAGGTCCTAACGTACATTTACTATACCCTGACTTCTGTTCAGATAAAGTTCATGTTTTTATTGAGGATGTTCTGAAAAAATATTGTTTCAACAACATATTTATTGATGATATTGTCTCAATATAGGTAAATTATGGAAAACAGAAAATATCACGGCAAGATAATATTGTTTGGCGAATATTCTATGATATTCGGTTATAAAGCATTGCTTATTCCATATTATTCTGCCTACGGAGAATGGACTTCAGTCATCAACAGACCATCTGAAAGAGGTTTCGATTCAAACCAAAGTCTCTTTAGTTTTTATGAATATCTATGTAAAGATGACAAGTTCAGAATCTTAGATTTAAGAAGATTTGAAATGGAACTCAATGCCGGTTTATATTTCGATTCGAACATACCTTCAGGTTATGGGGTCGGAAGTTCAGGAGCATTGGTCGCCGCCACTTACGACAGATATAAATTAGTTGAAATAGAAAACTTTTCAAGACTAAAAGATTTTTTAGCATCAATGGAGAATTGCTTTCATGGCAGCAGTTCCGGCAACGATCCTCTTCAGTGTTATTACGGAAAACCATTCATTATAAGACAACAGTCAACAGACAACGGCCAGCAGACTTTGTTCACGAAGTTTAATGATGACTTTATCTCAGAAGATATTCATATTTTTTTGATTGACACCTTGATAAAAAGTCCTACAGCACCATTGGTGGAACATTTCAAGGAATTAAGAAATGAAAGCAATTACCTTAACAAGTTTGATAATGAATATGTTCCTCTCGTAGAAAAATGCATCACTTCACTTATTGACAAAAATGACAACGAGTTCTTCAGCAATCTACTCTATCTGTCGGGATTACAAACTGAGTTACTGACACACACAATTCCAGATAGCTTTATGAAATATTTCTTAACAGATATTAATAAAGAAGGATTTCAAGTAAAATTATGTGGTGCAGGAGGTGGTGGTTATCTGCTAGGTTTCTGTAAAAATGTTGATAAAACCAATGATTTTTGGAATAATTTTGGATATAAAATTATATGGATAAAATAGTCAACATTATATTGAATTATCCGTTATATAATATGAATTAATAAATCTAATATTAACTAAACTAACAAATTAACAATGAAAAGACACATCTTAACTTTAGCAGTCATCCTAGTACTAAGTTTTTCTGCTTTTGGTCAAAACAAAATGACAAAATTGGAACAACTTCCTGCAACAGCACAAGAATTCGTAAAAACTTATTTCAACGATTACAAAATCCAATACATCATCAGTGACAAAGAATTTGCTGACGTTGACTATAAGATTCGTTTTGAAGACGGCACCGAGATAGAGTTCAATGCCAAAGGTGAATGGACCGATGTTAGCAGCAAACAAAAATGCATTCCAACTGGATTTATTTTGAAAGAAATTACAGATTACGTCGCAACTTATCACAAAGATATGTGTATCACCGACATCGAAAGAGAATTCAATCGTATTACCATTGAACTTAACGACAACATTGAGATAGAATTTAATAATAAAGGTAAATTAATCTCTTACGATGATTGATTTATTTTAGGAACTAAAAAAATGGTCGCTAGAAATTTCCGGCGACCATTTTTAATTATAACGTATGACTTTATCAATTTTAATAATAAGTTACATTCAAATCAGGTCTTATTTCATTCAAAAGGTCTATATTCTTCTTTTTAATCTTTGTCTTGTAAGCCTTAAAATATCTCAATGAAGTCAATGTCAGAACATATTCAACATTCTTGATACTAGTATTAACTATTGAAAGATCTATCAAAGACGTCTTACCCTCTAGAGGTTTCAAGTTAGTTACATATGTTCCTCCTATATTCAACATCTTTATTTTATCTAACTTTTCCAAAGGTGTTATGTCACTTACTGGAGTATTCTCTATATTTAACTCTTTAATTTCCAACAAATCAGAAAGCGGGATAATATTATCTACAGGATTTCCTCCCACCGACAAAGTTTCTAAGAAAAATTTGTCTGACAAAGGCGACAGGTCTTTTATCTGATTATTATTCACGACTAACTTTCTGAGGAATAACAACTGAGATAGAGGTTCCAGAGTGGACACTTCATTTGTCGGTTCTATAACTATTTCCTCCAAATTTATCATTGCATGAAGTTGTTCTGCCGTTGGATTAGTGTTGCACAAAGTGTGTGATGTAAATATATCGCGCCAAGCATCATCCAGATTTCCCCACCAAAGTCGAAGTTTATCCGTTTGATAAATAACAACAACCTGACGCTGCATCAAATTAAGTTCATACACTTCCTTAGTTGACAAATTAATTCCATCGGCATAAATCTTCGTGAGATTATCTAATCCATGAAGAGGTTTAAGTGATTGAACACCTGTATTTTCAATATATAATTCCTTAAGACTATTATTATTAGTCAACGGAGTTATATCACTAATTGTAGTATTGTTGATATTTAATACCTTAAGATTATGCAATGTAGAAAGCGGTGACAAATCATCAATTTTAGAACCAGACAAATCTAGATATTCAAGATTCGTCAATCTGCTAATTGGTGCACCATCAAGAATAACATTACTTACTTTCAAAGAGCGCACATTTATAATAGAATGAAGTTCTTCTTTTGTTGGGTTTATATTTTCTATATTAGTCTGTTGAAGGAGAAGCGGTTTCCAGAAAGTCGGAAGTTTATTCCACCACTCTCTCAATGCTTCAGTTTCATTGATTACCAACTTATCAGGATTATCTGCTCTATATTTATCTGCTTCGGTTCTTGTTACCAATGAATTATCACAATATATTATTGATAATTGCGGCAATCCATTCAATGGTTCTAAACTTGTAACTTCAGTGTTTGAAAGGTTTATCTCGTTAAGTTTTTTTAGATTACTAATCTCCTTCAAATCTGCAACTGGGGTATTCTCAAGATTCAGGAATTGCAAATTCTCTAAATTCTTGATGGAATCTAAATTACCAACATAAGTATTACTTATATCCAAATCGTGGAGTTTAGACAAATTGGATATAGAAGCAATCTCATTCACCAATGTTTTAGAGAGATTCAAAGTAGTAAGATTTTCACATCCTGATAATGATGAAATATCAGAAACATTTGTATTAGAAACAGATAGATTTATCAAGTCTTCATAATATCCAATAATAGAGATATCCTTAATTTGAGTACTATCAGCATTGAAATTCTGCACCACATTTGCATATTTAAGATTAGAGATATCAGTAATCTTAGTGCCACTAATATTTAATTCTATGATACCATTCAAATTACGGATAGGAGTTATATCGGACACATTTGTACCTGAACAATTTAACACACTAAGTTCTGACAACTCTGACAAAGGATCAAGATTGGTAATACATTTATTATCAGAGACATTAACCTCCGTAATCTTTGTTAATTGCTTAAGCACCTCGTATATTGGAGTCAGGTCTGTTTTGATGGTATCATTAACAAAACGAGATATTGTATCATTAATAAACACCACGGTATCAGGACGATGTCCATGCAATTCACCTATTCTGTCCATAGACATTGTGTCGTTACCTACAATCATAAAAGAATCTTGCAAGATAAATTCTTTCTTTGAGAGACGAGTGTAGGAATCTTCAAGTATTAAACTAACTTGTGACAACTCAATGCTATCATAAATGAATCTCTCTTTGCCAAAATAATCTTTCCATGGTTTACTCATTGAATTCCACCAAGTGTATAGTTCATCTTTTGCCGTAGGTTTTGTTGTATAAAAACTAACGATTTTAAGTTCTTTATTATCAATATCCAGATTTATTTCCAGGAAACGATTTTTTGAGTTACAGATACTATCGCCTGTTATTGTTCGACCTGTTAAAGTTCTAACCATCGCTACTTTTAAAAACACGTCACCTTTGTCATTCACATGATTTGTAATATCCTGAATGTCGAAGGTAAAATTCACTTTATCGAAGAAGAAGTCTATATCTTTAAGATAAGCTTGAACATCCTTATTTATTGAAACTCCTCTTGATTCATCGAGGTCGTCCTCAATCTGAACATTCGCATCCCTGAATATTTTCGTGTAACTTTCTTTAAAAATTATATCCTTATCGTGAGCAGAATTTTCAGGATCTCCAATGAAATTCAATGTTGACTGTAAAAATCCAACCATCTGTTCTACTTGAGACTTATATTCTTTGATACTTTTCTCGCTCAGATGCGGTTGTGATTTTACTACTATAACTGAGAATAACAATACTAATAATATTAAACGCTTCATTTTATTGATTTATATTTGGTTGATAGAATTTTAACAATTCATTTTTTTCTTCATCTTTGAGATATACGAGATTAGATATTAACCATCCCGTATTATATCCGGATCTATTAAACCATGACACTTCAAAATACCAGTTATCTATTTGAAACACATGGAATTTCTCACTATTAACTTTTTCAAATATCAGATTACCTTGTTTTATCTCATAGAAAAATATAGAAAGATAATCTGTTGCATACGAATCAGATGCATAATATTCAATACATTCAGGAGTCTTGAAGATTTTATAAATATTCATGAAATCTAGTTCATGACTCATAGGATGTAGAAAATGTTTCTGTTGTTCTGCGATATCGCCATTAGGGAATAATTTGCTAAATTCTGAAAAGAAAACATTTGTCAACACCCACTTTGAACCTAGATTTTCTTTCTCCAATGTAAATATCATACTGATATCCACCGGGTTACCTTTCCATTTAAAGGTTGCCGATACTTCTGAATACCATTCACCGCCAAGAAACTCAAAATAATTTGCGTCATCTTTTGTTAAGTCGTCAATAAAGAAATCGCGTAATGAGCCATTTGTTCTTGGGTTTTCCATATCAAAGAGCAGAGGTAATGTTTTCTTACGTTTTTCCTTGCTGCGATAGTCAGATGAATCCGGGTGGATTTTTTTCCCATATTGATTCTCCTCATAATTGAAACGACTCATAAACTGACTCATCTGTTTCGTCATAGTATATAATGCCGTCTCATCCATCTCCACATCACCAAGATTACTATAAGTTTGAGCATCAATACATTTAGCACCAAACAGAAGAACTAATAAAGTCAGAAAACGCAATATATTTCTCATCAGTATGAATTTATTACAATGAATTATCTAGCGGTTTCTTTAACTCTCATATCACCAAGTAATACGTCCCAGAAACCGACTACTCGTCCACCAATCTGAGTTTCTTTACGTTTCACATAAACTGTAATATCTTTCTTGGTTACATCTTGATATTCAAGAAGTCCTTCTTTGTTAAATCCTTTAAATGCCTGAAAAATAGTGATAACGCCTACGTATGTTCCATCAGGTTGACGTTGCAAGTCACTGACATACTCTATTTTATACCAATCTATTTCCACTCTGTCGTAGTTAAGACGCATCAATCTTTCAAGATATTGACGTACCTTATAATTTTTTATTTCTTTTGATGCCAAAGTTGAAACACTTATTTCCGCATCAGGTGCGAAAAGTTCTTCGGCACGGTCTATAACTCTGTTTGCCTCGCTCCATGGAGTTTCTTTAGAACCCACTATCTTAATATATTTACTAAGGTCGCGTACTTTTTCAAGCGCAAGACTGTCAATAACTTGTTTACGTTCCGGACTTAAATCTTGGGCAAATAATGCTGTATTTCCTACAAATAAACCCCATATTACTGCTATCAATAATTTTTTCATGGCTGTTATTTTTTAATTAATTCTAATTCAGTGATTTTATTATTGCTATCGTATTTAACATTACTTATACCGACAGCGACTTCTTTTTGGTCTTTGATATAGTTAAGATACCTCTCCGCTGTTGTAGGTGCATCATAATCAATGATATCACCAACATGATAGATGACAATGAGAACCGGAACATCAGGAGAAGCGAATAATTTCAAAGCCTCTGCTATTTTTTCGTTGGCTGCGTCTGCATCTGGAGCAGCAGCTATAATTGAGAAAAACTCTTCTAACGTCGGTTCAGATTTAACCTTGTTTTGTTCTTCAAGTCTTCTCAATCGTTCCTCTTCCGCAAGACGCTGTTTTTCAGATTCTGCCTCAACTCTCCTATCTTCAACAACTTCTCTTGCCTTAACCATCAATCCATCAATCTCTTCACTCTGTAAATCCATCTTATCAATCTCGTCAAGACGAGCAATTTGTTCCTCTAAAGTCCATTGTGCCGAACCTTCAATAATTGCATTTAAATCATTCTTGGTCTGTGCAAGTCTTTCTTCATACTCTTTCTTGGCCATCTTCTTTTTACTTCCACAACTCGTTGTACCACCAATGGTTACTAATGCCATCAGTATAATTACAAAAATACTTTTAATAGATAATTTCATAGTTGTATTATTTTAAATTAGTTTCGCAAATATAATGATTTTTAATCAATTTTTCCTGACTTTTTACGTAAGTTATCAACATTTTAAAAATAAAACGGATGTTAAAACTTATTCGTATGTAAATTATTTTTGAAATGAAATTTTTATGATTTTTGCAGTATGATAAAACATTACAACATACCGATATTCTTACCAGAACTCGCTTGCCCTTACCGATGCGTCTATTGTAATCAATTTCACATTACAGGAAATAACGATATTGTTAAGCCAGAAGATGTTAAACATATAATCGACAGTCATTTATCTTCTTTCAAGGAAGAAAACAGATTTGTTGAAGTAGCGTTCTTCGGAGGTAATTTCACAGGTCTTCCTGTCAAAATGCAGAACGATTATCTTGAAGTCGTTCAACCTTATTTAGATATGAATCTCATTCATGGAATCCGTTGCAGCACTCGCCCCGATTATATCGACCTTAAACGCGTCAAAGAAATTAAACATTACGGAATGCGTAATATAGAACTCGGAGCACAAAGCACCAACGACGATGTCTTGAAACATTGCAAACGTGGACATACTTACGACGATATTGTCGAAGCATCGCAGATTATTCTTTCTGAAGGAATTACGTTGGGACTTCAGATGATGATAGGTCTGCCTTACGATTCGGAGGAGAAAGATTTTCAGACAGCAAAAGATATAGTGAATCTCGGAGCGAAAGAGACTCGCATATATCCTTGCATCGTAGTGAAAGACACTGAACTAGAAGCAATGTATCTTTCAGGAGAATATCAAGCACTTTCTATTGAGGAAGCTGTTGAACGTTCTTCAAAATTATATTCTTATTTTACTGAAAATCAAGTCAAAGTATTAAGAATCGGGCTTCACGCTTCCGATGAATTAGATAACGAAGCCTACGTGGCAGGTCCTTATCATAAGAATTTCGCTGAGATGGTTTTCTCTCGTATCTGGAAAGAGAAATTTGAGAATCTGAAAATCTCAGAATCTGAAAACCTGAAAAAAGACATAATAATCAATGTGCCTGAATCGCAGATTAATCATGCCATTGGATGGAAAGGCGAAAATAAGAAGATGTTGTTGGAGAAGTTTGATAATGTGGTTTTTAAGGTCAACAGACAACAGTCAACAGACAACAGTCTTTGTCCACAAAAAGAGTTTGATTTTACAGTCAGTTACAAAGACGAGCTTCCGACAATTATCGCTGATTCGAAAATGCCAGAGGAAGCGAAGAAAAATCTCAAAAAATTAGGAAACGTTCTTTTCATCAATCCTACTTCAATTACTTATAATTCAATATCTTCACATCCTGATATTTTCTTTTTCCAAAAAGACGACACTTTGATTTATGCGCCTAATGCTCCGAAAAAGATTGTCAAGGAATTGAAGAAGAGAAAGATAAAACTTATCGAAGGCAAGAAGGAAGTCGGGAAGAAATATCCGGAGACGGTTCCTTATAACGCAGTCGGAATTGGGAATTTGTTGATACATAATCTGAAATATACCGACCCTAAGATTTTATCGTCATACGAGAATCATATTCATGTAAATCAAGGTTATACGCGATGTAACCTTTTGGCTTTGAACGAAAATTGTTTCATAACTTCTGATATTGGCATTTTCAATGCCGTCAACGGACAACAGACAACGGACAACAGACTTTGTCCTCATGAATCTTTAGCAGAGACGTACGGACGTACGTCTGTATTGTATATCGATCCGAAACAGATTAGATTAGAAGGACAGAAAAACGGATTTTTCCCTGGCTGTTGCGGCGTTTGGAGAAACAATCTTATCGTTTGCGGTAGCACAAAAAATCTAAAAGAGAAAGACGAATTAGATAAATTCTTAAAAGATAATAATTTCAATCTCATCGAGTTATACGACGGAGAATTGATTGATGTGGGAAGCATTTTTTTTAGAAACTGAGAATTTGAGAACCTAAGAATCTGAGAAAAAAATACATTTTTCCTCCCGCTATTCAAGGGGACTCCTATAAATTGCTTTTCAAAAGATTTATGTATTTATCTTTGAGAAGATTTTTGTATTTCTTGAAAGAGCATAGCGAGCTATGTGATTGAAAGAAAGACGAAAAGATTCCAAAGAGAAACATAAATCTTGAAAAAGTTCAACATGTGTTAGACAAAATTATTCAAAACGGGGAATTTATAGATGTCCCCTCAAAAGTCAAAGCTAATAAAGCAGACCGAAAGCCCATAATGGGACGATATTAGCAGAACCGTATTCGATGTCGTCTTTTACGAGATATGAATCTTTAACATCCTTTATCTGTTTATGTTTCTTGTTTTTACCTCCCAATTCAAAAGTATATTTTTTATCCACTATAAAATCAGAGTATGGAGAAGATGTTATATCGTATATTGGATTTAACAATGATAAAAACACTATCTCTCTCGCATTGCCAATATCTGTCATATCTCCAACCAAAGCGTACGACAAGTTTGTATTGTTGAGATAGATCTTCTCGACTTTACCGAGAGAACTTATTCCAAATGAATTGTCACGTAAAATATTGATAAGCTGAGCCTTTTCAAGATATATCATTAGGTCGGAAACTAATTTTCTATTGACATCTATATCTTTGGAAATCTTACTATAATTAGGTTTAAACGGAACAGATTGAGCTATTATATACATCAATTTCTTCAACGCACGAGCTGTTGAGACTGTCATCTCCGCAAAATCTTTTATATCATTTTCAAGTATCTGATTTACAATCGAAGATAATCTCATATAATATCCATAATCATCAAAGAAAGGATAATATCCTTCTTTCATATATTCTTTAAATAAAGCTAAGGGCTTATATTCAGTATAAGGGAACTCGACTTTGTGTGTCAATAAATCTTGTAAAGAATGAGTTCTCACATTGATGTCACGTGAAATCATAAGATATTCCCTAAACGAAAGACCTGGTAATCTGTACTCTAATTTACGACGTGACAAATCCGCCCCGCCTTTTTCGAGTTTGAGAATCGAAGAACCTGTATATACGATTTTCAAGTCAGGGAAGGAATCATAGATGTTTTTTATTTCCTGAGACCAATTCTTATACTTGTGAATCTCATCAATATACAATGCTTTGCCTCCTAAATTGTAAAATTCATTTGCTAAATCCAACAAGGAGTGAACTGAAAAATAAATGTTATCGGCAGAAACATATAATGTCGTGTCAATGTCTTCATGCAATTTGATATGCTGTAAAACAAGTGTTGATTTTCCGACACCACGAGCACCAAGAATCGCTATCAACCTTGACTTCCATTCAATTTCATCATGCAAATATCTTACATATTTTGTTGAAACCAATTTTATTTCCTTCAAAAACACATTTTTCAAAGCATTCATAACACAATGATTTTTAATTTATAAGCGCAAAGATAATAAAATTTGCAACTTGCATCTTACAATTTTTTAAAAAAATGCGATTTGTATCTTACAATTTTAAAAATATCTTTATAATGAGTTATAAATCAAGTGTTTTTCCAACTAAAGTTTGTAATTTAAAGATAAGTTTCTGATCAATGACCAAAAACTTATCTATAAAACGAATTACGGTTTAGTTACAGGAACTTGAATAATGGTAAGCCATTTGCTCGTGTCGTCTTGATTCCAGATACCATCTATATAGTTGGCTCTTGGTTCTCCAGCAATCTCATAACCGAGTTTTGCAATTTCTTCAAAAAGTTCCAAATAACTTTCGCGAAGTAAAGAATAAGGTCCGTAGACTTTCTTACAGATTGCGGTCTGTACCTCAGGAAGTTTCTTGAATTTCACTATGTCAGAATCAGTTCCCATCTCGGTCACTCTTTCACAATACTCGATTTCAAAATCTGTTTCCTTATATTCTCCGGATAGTTCGGTAGTGAAGCAATAACCAGGTTCAGGACATTTGCAAGCGAGTCGCGCCATTTCAGGACCGACAATGTTCACAAGATATGTTCCCAATTCGTCATAACTCTTAAGAGTCGTTCTGTTGTATGCCACAATAATTTCAGGCAATGAATCGAAAAAAATGTTTTCCATAGTTTTAATTTTTTTAATTTTCTTTTGCTCGGAAAGATAATTCTTCAGATGAAGTTGACGCTGTTTCAGATACGCGATTTGTTGCTTGCACTCATCAATCTTAATCTTAATTGCCTCAATAGCAGGAATAGGATTTTCGTCGTCATACAATTCCCGAATCTCAGTCAAGGTAAAACCAAGATCTTTAAGTTTCAGTATCGCTATCAGTTTCTGCAGATTTGCCGTACTATAATAACGATATCCCGTCCATCTGTCGATAATATCTGGTTCTAACAAACCGATTTCTTCATAGTGTCTTAGAGTCCTCACCGTCACCCTTGCGAGTTTGCTTATCTCTCCGATTTTGTACTTAATTATTTTAACCATATCCGCTGCGCTTTGGATTTCGGTGCAAAGATATATCATGACCTTAGGTACGAGTCAAGA
>JAZUST010000114.1:0-5718 GCA_045606865.1 Bacteroidales bacterium | reverse complement strand
CTTCGTTAAGTTATTGTTATTAATTAAAAAACAGATAAAATGAGTAGAAAAATTTTTGCGTGCTTATTTATAAGTATCTTATTCAGCACGACGCTCATCGGGCAAAATGAGCAGAAACCCACTCAAAACTACCCTCGTCAGGAAATTTCAATCAGTTACGGTGATGTGCTTTTAGCTTTCAGTCCAATTTATGATACTTGGGGAACCTCCGACTACCCTAATTATGACTGGTTTGCTCCCAATACATATCACGGAGATGAGGTATCGCCAGGTGCATTTTCTTTATCATATATGTATGAAATAAAGAAACGGTTATGGTTAGGAGTTTCAGCGACATACACCTCGTTTTATCAAAAAGTTTATGATTTCTCACACCAAAAGGTCGCGACCAACTCCGGACATAAGATGGCAATCATACCTACGATACGTTTCATGTACATCAACAAGGAAAACTTCAATCTTTACTCAGCTTTTGGAATCGGCATTTCTGTCGGATTATTTGATAATAACGAGACGGATACTGTTGATTTCGTTTCACATCCTGTTGTTCAGTTTACAGGAATAGGAGCTTCTGTTGGTAAGAAATGGCGTGGTTTCGCTGAAATAGGCTGCGGACCTCGTGGCGTATTCAACTGTGGCGTTCAATATCGTTTCGGGAAATAATCTAATAATCTTAAAATCCATATAATTATGAAAAAGCTAATATTTTATATCTCAGTTATATTTTTCTCAGCTTCTTTATTCACTTCCTGCACAACAGATGAAGGTGACAATCCAGACCGTCTTACATCACGAGGATTGACCATGACAGACGAATGGAACAGTATCACTAATGCTGTTCTCAGAAGATACGCTGACATTACGTTTAAGTTAAATTATTACATAAAAACAGGACAATATAATCATGGAGTGTACGAAACTTTCATACAATCTGTAGAGGAAAACATTTGGGAAGTTTACCAATACGGAGAAGAAGGTATTGCTTATATGATAAATACTAACGGACAAGCTTTAGACAGTGTCGGTTCAATATGGGAGTTAACATCTTTCACAGATTATTATAACGATCTCGGACTACGTCAAGATGACGGCACTGTTAACTGTATCATAACATGCATAGATACAAATAGTTGGAATATATACTCTATAAATAATGACATGCCAGAATACTTCTTCGATATAAACATATCGTATAAAAGCACACCGAGCACCTTGTACGTCTATCCTTATACATTTGCAGGAAAAGGTAATTTATGTATAAATGATAATCATTATAATTATGAGGCAGGAAAATCAGATTATTCTGACAACAGACATTCTGGACCAGATTATTATACATATGATGGAATCGTCAATCTCAGTTTTGAAACAGAAGCCAATCTTCAAAGAACGTCTGAATATTGGAGCAAAGGGATTGTTAATATAGCAGTTCAGAACAGAGAAGAAGAAACATCCTCAACAAGAGCCGAATTCCTTCGTAAAAGCACAGAATACGTTGTCAAAATAACATACGGAGGCGTGACTGAGGAGTGGTATCTTTGAGTTTATATTAAGATTTTAGAAATCAATGCTGATAATGGATAAAAAAACTATAAAAGAATACATTAGTAATATTACAAAAGATATTCGTTTTTGGATTATACTATTATTAGTAATCCGCTTGTATGCTATAACTCTACCTCCAATTGAAGTATCTCATTCATGGCGCCAAACCACAGTAGCAATGGCTGCACGTAACTTTTATGAAATCGACAATAATATACTATATCCAAGAATTGACATCAGCGAAGATCTAAGTGGAATAACAGGAATGGAATTTCCTATCTTTAACTATTTGATTTATATAATCTCACTGATATTTGGATACACACATTGGTACGGCAGAGTCATCAATCTTATAATCACAAGTATCGGATGTTATTATTTCTACAGATTAATCAAAAAGTATTTCTCCGAAAGAATCTCTTTTTGTTCAACCATAATTCTTCTGACATCTATATGGCTTCAGTATTCACGCAAAATCATGCCAGACACTTTCTCAATGTCGTTGGTAATAATAGGATTATATTACGGAACAAATTATTTGGAGCAAAAAAGTAAATCTATCAAGAACATAACTTTGTACGTCATATTCTGTACATTAGGAATACTTTCAAAACTTCCATCAGGTTATATATTGATAATCTTTACAATACATTTACTTGACAATAGAATACCACTAAATCGAAAGATAAGTTTCTGCCTATCATCATTGTTAATGTTAATTCCTATTATATTTTGGTACTTTTACTGGGTCCCTTATTTGGTCGATGAATATGGTTTATGGCATTTCTTTATGGGAAAATCTTTTTCTGAAGGAATATCTGAAATAATCATCAACATAAGCGACACACTAAAACATTTTTATCAACACGCTTTGATGTACATAGGATTTGTCACTTTTATCATAGGGCTCGTCATTTGTTTCATAAAAAAGGAAAAACTGATATTAAAAATTTTATCACTTTCATTTTTAGCATTCTGCGTAATTATATTCAAGTCTGGATGGACTTTCGCACACCATGAGTATTACATAATACCTTTTGTCCCAATAATGTCATTGGTTGCAGGTTTCGCTATAGCTTCCATAGAAAAAAAATATTTAAGAGTTATATTACTTCTTGCCATTGCAGTAGAAAATTTCTCAAGTCATACTTCTGACTATATCGTAAAAGACAATCGTAAATCATTATTAGAATTAGAATCTGTTTGCGACAAAATCATTACTTTAGAAGAACTCATCGTGATTAACAGCGGAGCTGACCCAACAGCAATGTATTTTGCACATCGCAAAGGATGGGTTTGTCATAATAACGACCTATTAGACAAAACATTTGTCACTTCTCTTCATGAAAGAGGTGCCGAATACATTATTATCTTAAAAAAAGCATTCGGTTCTGATATGAAGTTAGATTTGCCACGAATATATGATAGCGAAGATTATGATATATACAGAATAGAGCAATGAAAACTACAATAAAAAAAATCCTGAGGAAAACATCATTCCCCAGGATTCTTTTATGAACCTAAAAACTTTAGTCTTTAGACTTTAGACTATCATATTCCAAGAGTATTCTTAATATCTTCCACTGCGTCTAATTTTTCCCAAGCGAAGAACTCGACGTTTTTATAAATCCTACCGTCTTCTTTGAAAGTGTCTTTATCTTCGTAAAAGACTTCTACTTTCTCAACTCTTGGGTCGCGACCGAAGTGACCGTAAGATGCTGTTGCTTCGAAGATAGGATTCTTCAAACCGAAGCGTTTTACTATAGCGTAAGGACGTAAGTCGAATAGTTCTTTAAGTTTCTCTGCTATCACAGCATCGCTGACTTTCTTACCGTTAGCGTCTTTAACATGAGAAGTACCGTTTGTATTTACGTAGAAACCTACAGGTTGCGCTACGCCGATAGCGTAAGCTATTTGAACCAAAGCCTCGTCGCAAGCACCAGAAGCGACTAAGTTCTTGGCGATATGACGTGCTGCGTAAGCTGCTGAACGATCGACCTTTGAAGAGTCTTTTCCAGAGAACGCGCCGCCGCCATGAGCGCCACGACCGCCGTAAGTATCAACGATAATCTTTCTTCCTGTGAGACCTGTGTCGCCATGAGGACCGCCGATAACAAACTTGCCTGTTGGATTGACAAAGAGCTTCATATCAGGTTTGAAAAGAAGTTTCACGCGTTGAGGCAAAAGCTTCTTGACTCTTGGAATGAGGATAGTTCTCACGTCATGTTCGATAGCCTTTATCATAGCCTCGTCGTCATCAAGAAATTCATCATGTTGTGTTGAGATGACGATAGTGTCGATGCGAAGAGGTTTCCAGTTAGGGCCATATTCTACTGTAACTTGCGACTTAGCGTCAGGACGAAGATATTTCATTTTCTTACCTTCGCGACGAATCTGCGAAAGTTCGTGTAACAATATGTGAGACAACTCTATTGAAAGAGGCATATAGTCGTCAGTTTCCTTACATGCAAAACCGAACATCATACCTTGGTCGCCAGCACCTTGTTCTTCATCTTTCTTACGTTCAACGCCGCGGTTAATATCTTGAGATTGCTCATGAATAGCTGAAATGATACCGCATGACTTCCCGTCGAATTGATATTCTGCTTTATTGTAACCTATACGTTCGATGACGCGACGAGCTGTCTTTTGAATATCAACATAACCGGAAGATTTCACCTCTCCTGCGATGACAGCGAGACCTGTCGTGACTAAAGTTTCGCAAGCGACTTTTGATTCAGGATCTTGACGAAGCATTTCGTCTAAGACAGCATCGGAGATTTGGTCAGCCACTTTATCTGGATGACCTTCAGAAACTGATTCTGATGTGAAGTAATAACCCATACAAATTAATTTAATTAGTTAGCAAATTATTTAAATAAATTTGCGGAGAGTTTGTGATTGTAAAATGTTAGGAAAAAAACATTGTTTTAGCATTTTTTTCTTGTGGTTGCAATCAATCAAATCTTTCCACGTTTATGTTTGCAAAGATACGATAGTTTTTTCAAATAGAGTAACATTTTTAGTAGAAAAATATTATTTTTGCAAAACAAAAAAATCAGTATGTCGATAATAGTTCAAAACGTTACAAAACAATACGATACGCAGTTAGCACTCAATAATGTTTCATTAGAGATTGGCAAGGGAGAGATTGTTGGATTATTAGGTCCCAACGGAGCAGGAAAATCCACATTGATGAAGATAATAACCTGTTTCATTCCTCCGACCGAAGGCACTGTCACTGTTGAAGGCTTTGACATCTGGGAACAATCGATGGAAGTCAGGAAACGCGTCGGATATTTGCCGGAGCATAATCCTTTATATTTAGACATGTATGTCAAAGAATATTTAGAATTTATTGCCGGCATACATCACATCACTGGGCAGGAAGCCACAAAACGCATCGATAAGATGATAGAGATGACAGGCTTAGGCGTTGAGAAACACAAGAAAATCGGTGCATTATCGAAAGGTTATAGGCAACGTGTAGGCTTAGCGCAAGCAATGATACATAATCCATCAGTATTGATTTTAGACGAACCGACATCAGGTCTTGATCCGAACCAACTTATTGACATAAGAAATTTAATAAAGAATTTAGGAAAAGAAAAGACGGTTTTATTATCGACGCACATCATGCAGGAAGTCGAGGCGCTTTGCGACAGGGTTATTATTATTAATAAAGGTGTAGTCGTTGCCAACGACAATATTGAGAACTTAACTAAGGAATCTGACAATGTTTTGATCGTTGAGTTTGACGGCACTGTCACGATGGAGATGTTAAGAAACATCGTAGGATTAAAGCAAGCCAAGTCGATAAAAGACAACCATTGGATTTTGGAGCCTAAAGGCGATTTAGACATAAGGCAAGATCTGATGCGTTGGGCTATTAACAATAATGTTATCATTAAAAGTATGCAGAGAGAGGAAATGAGTATTGAAGAAAGTTTCCAAAGGTTGACGAAGTGAGACAATATTTTTTAAAAAATAATTTTATAACATATTGTTTTATAAGAAAAAAAAATTTAATTTTGCACCCGTTTTATACGTATAGAAAACAAATGTTGAACAAACAGCATAATTTATTATTAATCAAATGGATACATTAAGTTACAAAACAATTAGCGTCAGCAAAGAGAATGCCAACAAGAAGTGGTATATCGTTGACGCTGA
>JAZUST010000113.1:0-3053 GCA_045606865.1 Bacteroidales bacterium | reverse complement strand
AGTCCGTAACCTACCACGCCATTTTCGTTGCCGACGACTACAATAGCTGAGAAGCTGAATGTACGTCCACCTTTGGTAACTTTGGTGACGCGTTGAACGCTAACCAAACGTTCTTTAAACTCGATTTCCGAAGTTTTTACTTTTTTTACGTTGACTTCTGACATAGCTTTAGAATTTTAATCCACCATTACGAGCGCCGTCTGCCAAAGACTTAACTCTACCATGATACAAATAACCATTACGATCGAATACAACTGTTTCAATACCTGCTGCTTTTGCTTTTTCAGCGATCAAAGCACCAACTTTAGCTGCTTTTTCAATCTTTGTAATTTTTTCTTCTTCGATTCCGTTCTCGCGTGAACTTGCAGCAAGTAAAGTCTTGCCTGCAAGGTCATCGATTAATTGAACGTAAATTTGTTTGTTGCTTCTGAAGACAGACATTCTTGGACGTTCAGCAGTACCGTTGACGATTTTTCTGACGCGTCTCTTGATATTCAATCTTCTTCTTATCTTTTTAAGTTTAACCATCTTAATTGCGTTTTTCAGTTATCGATTCAAACATTATTTACCTGCTGCTTTACCTTGTTTACGTCTCAAGACTTCACCCACGAACTTGATACCTTTACCCTTGTAAGGTTCTGGTTTACGGAATGAACGAATCTTTGCTGCAACTTGACCAAGCAACTGTTTATCGTAAGAACGCAACTTGATGATAGGGTTCTTACCTCTTTCGTTTACTGTTTCAACTTTGATCTCTTCTGGAAATACCATTACGATATTGTGTGAGAAACCAAGTGATAATTCTAATTGTTGACCTTTAGCTTCTGCTTTATAACCAACACCTACAAGTTCTTGTACGAGTTCAAAGCCTTCTGATACGCCTTTAACCATGTTGAAGAACAATGCGCGGTAGAGACCATGTTTAGCACCTGCTTTTTCTATGTTAGCTGGTTCAACAATAACAAAACCGTCTTCAATTTTTACATTAACGTCGCCGTGGAAATCTTGTGTTAATTGACCCAATTTTCCTTTTGCTGTAAAAACGTTATCTTTTACTGATACTTCGACACCTGCTGGGATAGCGATTGGCATCTTACCTATTCTTGATAATGACATTGCTATTCTCCTTTCATTAACTTACATAACATAAAACTTCGCCACCGATGTGAAGCTTGCGAGCTTCTTTATCAGTCATAATACCTTGTGATGTAGAGATGATTGCTATACCTAAGCCGTTCATCACTCTTGGTAAGTTTTCAGAATCAGCATATTTACGTAAACCTGGAGTTGATACTCTTGTGATTGTTGTAATAGCTGGTTGTTTTGTTACAGGGTGATATTTCAAAGCAATTTTAATTGTGCCTTGAGGACCTTCTTCTTCAAATTTATAGTTAAGGATATAACCTTTTTCGAAAAGAATTTGGGTTATAGCTTTCTTAACATTTGAAGCAGGAACTTCTACTATTCTATGTTTAGCATTGACAGCATTGCGAACGCGTGTCAAGAAATCTGCTATAGGATCTGTAATCATTGTCAAATATTTTTAAATTACCAACTTGCTTTTTTAACACCTGGAATTAAACCTTTCAGTGCCATTTCACGGAAGTTGATACGTGAAATGCCGAACTGACGCATGTAACCTTTTGGACGTCCGGTAAGTTGACAGCGATTGTGTAAACGAATAGGAGAAGAGTTCTTAGGAAGTTTTTGAAGACCGATATAGTCGCCAGCTTCCTTTAATGCAGCGCGTTTTGCTGCATATTTTTCAACCATTTGTGCTCTTTTACGTTCGCGAGCTTTCATTGACTCTTTTGCCATACCTTACTGTTTTTTCTGATTTTTAAATGGAAGACCAAATTGTTTCAACAAGGCCATTGCTTCCTTGTCGGTTTTAGCTGAAGTTACAAAGGTTATATCCATACCATTGAGACGAGCGATTTTGTCCATATCAATTTCTGGGAAAATGATTTGTTCTGTAACGCCGAAGCTATAGTTTCCGCGTCCGTCAAAACCTTTGTCATTGATACCTCTAAAGTCGCGTACACGTGGTAAAGCAACAGCTACGAGGCGTTCAAGAAATTCGTACATTCTGTCACCGCGTAATGTTACACGTACACCGATTGGGTTTCCGCGACGTAACTTAAAGTTAGAAACGTCACATTTAGAAATAGTCGGAACGGCTTTTTGTCCGGTGATAGCTGTCATTTCTTCTACACCATGGTCAATCAGTTTCTTGTCGGTCAATGCTGCGCCGATACCCTGATTGAGTGAAATTTTCAAAAGCCGTGGAACCTGCATCACAGTTTTGTATTGGAATTCCTTCATTAATGCAGGCACGATTTCACTCTTATACTGTTCTCTGAGTTTAGGTTGATAATTCATTATTTTATCTCCTCACCTGTTTTTTTAGAATAACGGATTGATTTGCCTTCTGCGTCTTTTTTACGACCTATACGGCCTGGCTTACCATTTTTATCACAAACCATAAGATTTGAAATATGAACGCCAGCCTCTTTCTTTACTATACCACCTTTAGGATTCTCTGTGCTTGGACGAGCATGCTTAGAGACTAAATTGACACCTTCTACGATTGCTCTTTCTTTCTCAACGTCAACGCTAAGAACTGTGCCTTTCTTTCCTTTTTGGGTTCCGGCTATAACTACTACGTTATCGCCTTTTTTCAAATGTAATTTACTCATAACTTGTCCCTTTCTTTAATTAAAGTACCTCAGGTGCAAGAGATACGATCTTCATATATTGTTTCTCACGCAACTCTCTGGCAACAGGACCAAAGATACGAGTTCCCATCATTTCACCTGCATTGTTAAGCAACACGCAAGCGTTATCGTCGAAGCGAATGTATGAGCCATCAGCGCGGCGAATTTCTTTTTTAGTACGAACTACGACAGCTTTAACAACAGCACCTTTTTTTACGTTACCACCTGGGGTAGCGTCTTTTACTGTCACTACTATCACGTCGCCTATGCTGGCATAACGTTTCTTTGTACCGCCTAAAACTCTGATGCAGAGAACTTCTTTTGCACCACTGTTAT
>JAZUST010000112.1:0-26835 GCA_045606865.1 Bacteroidales bacterium | reverse complement strand
ACGCTTAAAATTCCATCAATGCCTGTAAAGTCCTGGCCCTTTATCGTTTGAATTAAAGACTGTGTATTATTGCCGCCCATACCGAGCATTATAGGGCAGCGTTTATCAGCAACTTTAATTATTGTTTTAAGGACTTCGTTTTTCTCTTCCTGAGTAAGAGTTGGCGCCTCTGAAGTTGTTCCGAGAGCGACCAAGAAGTCAGCGCCGTTAGACAAAGTAAATTCTACTATATTCTCAAGTGATTTGTAATCAACAGAAAAATCTTCATTAAAGGGAGTTATGAGAGCGACTCCGCTACCGATAAAAGGATTAGTTTTCATTTTTATTTCCTGATAACATCATTAAATATTTACATATAATTTTCAAACGTTCAACATCATTTTTTTCGATTCCACAATCTATGATGAGATCATGAAGATTCATATCTGCATTTGTATGACCAATTTTGAACGTTGAATTTATGCAAGATACGAGATAATCGTTCAAAAGATTTTCGTTATTATCAGACAAATTGACAAAGATTTCATCATGATATGATTTCAACGATAATTCTTTTTCTTTTTTAAGGACACCAAATTTATTAAAGTCTTTACTTTCTATAAAAAACATCGTGTCACTTTGAAGGAAATCATCTTGCAAAGATTCTGTTAAAACGATAAAACGAATTCGTTTAGGTTTCATGGTTCCCATTAGAAATGCATCCATATCCTTAATAACTTTCTTTTGATTGTCATCAATCATTATCGTAACTGTAGGATATTTTTGCAAATCAGGAAATTGCAGTTCTCTTATTTGCATAAGATTCTTTCCTATTCTTTTATTCCTAAAAAATATAATTATCGATTTTAACATTTGTCTGCATTTAACTTGCAAATATACATTATTAATATCAAATATTTTAAGATTTTTTACCAATAATTTTTATATTTGTGACGAATTTAGATTGTCACATATGAAAATTACAATATTAGGTAGCGGCACCTCACAAGGCATTCCCATCATCACCTGCGACTGTGAAGTATGTCATTCCAACGACCCTAGAGACAAGCGTTTACGGACATCCATTCTAATTGAAACTGAGAACACCACACTATGTATTGACGCAGGTCCCGACTTCCGTCATCAGATGTTACGCACCAATGTCAAAAAGTTGGATGCTATTTTAATTAGTCATGAGCACAAAGACCATATCGGAGGTTTAGACGATGTTAGACCATTCATTTTCAGACAACAAAAACCAATGATTGTTTACGCTTCTAGTTCTGCTCAAAAGGAAATTAGAAGAGAATATTCCTATGCCTTTGTAAAACAGGATGAAAGATATCCGGGTGCGCCCGCATTCGAACTCAAGACCATAAATAGTCACCCTATTGAAATCAACGAATTAATTATAGAACCCATCAAACTAAAACATTTCACTCTGACATCTTACGGATTCAGAATCGGCAACTTTGCTTATATTACGGATTTGAGCGAACTACCTAAAAAAGGTTACAGCAAACTAAAAGGTGTTGAATATCTCATCATTGAAGCATTAAGGCATAAACCACATTATTCTCACATATGTCTATCCGAAGCAATTGACATCGCTCAACGAATAGGTGCCAAGAAAGTGTGGTTCACGCATATAAGTCACGATATGGGGAAATATGCCGACATCAACCCAACACTTCCAGAAAACATGATGCTGGCTTACGACGGGTTAGAAATAATCATTTGATTTACAATTAACAATTTACATATAACAATGAAAGATTATGCAACAGATAACGTTTGAATTAAGAGAAGGCGAGGAGTTTATCCCATTGATTGCCTTATTAAAAGCTGTCGGCGTCGTTGAGTCTGGCAGTATGGCACAAGAAGTCGTCACCGCTGGATTAGTCCGCCGCAACGGTGATATTGAATTACGCAAACGTGCCAAATTAATATCAGGCGATATTATTGAATTCGAAGATTGTCGTATTAAAATAGTTAAAGGCTAATGACTTTTATTAGTCCTTAGCCTTTAATAATCAATCCTTATGGAACAACTTTATACCTTCATGATTATGATGGTCGCCACATTCATGCTCTGAACATCCTAATCCTGAATCAACAATCTTACCCTCCAAATAAGATTTCACGAGTTCATCAACGTTTCCTGAACATCCACGAATAACATTGATATTATGCTCGTTTAGTTTATTCTTTGCGCCTTCACCCATATTACCGGCCAGCATCATTACCACGCCCATTTCCTGCAAATCAGCAGCGATGCCAGACTTGCATCCACAACCTTGCGGAGAAGCTAATGTTTCGCGATTTATCATATGATTATCTTCAATAGTAAAAATTGTGTAATGATCACAATGTCCGAAATGATCATCAACTCGTTCATCTCTTGTTGGAACTGCTATTTTCATCATATATTTCTATTAAAAAATTATTTATAAAACGAATACAAAGATACATTATTCCAGTATAACTCGAGCTTCTTTTCCTTCTAAAATTAAGTCCCTCATTTTTAACATATAAGGTTCTACATGAGAATAAAAATAATACAGTCCGTCGCACAATGAATTCAATCCCGACTTTCCGAATCTATGTTTTGGACACTCTCCATGACATGTAAAAAAATACTTACACCTGATACATTTCGAAGGAAGTGAATTCCTTTTATCTATACCAAATTTAACGACATTATTCGACGACATTATTTCTTCTAATGAAGAATCATTCAGATTTCCCAGCTTATATTGCTCATACACAAAATGATCGCAAGGGTACACATCACCATTATGCTCAACAACGGCATTTACGCCACAAGTCTCAGAATAAACACAGGTTCCTGGATTAACGCCACAATAATTTGCAAGTGTTGAATCAAACAGATTTACAAAATAATTCCCGACATCATATCTGACCCAATAATCGAAAATATCGCACATAAACTTTCCATACTCCAATGAATTAACAGACCAAGATGTTTTCACAGAGTTTGCAGCACCAGGTGATACGATTTTATTGCTCAACGGGTTAACATATTCCAACACTGGCATAAACTGCATATAGCGACTTCCTATACTTTTCATAAAATGATAAACCTCCAGTCCTCTTCCCTCTCCTACCTTACTGATTGTTGTTAGTGTGTTAAATTCCACAGCATAACGATGCAGTAATTCTATTCCCGTCATAACACGCATAAAAGTAGGATGTTCGCCTTTATCTTTTCTATACTTATCATGAATATCACAAGGTCCGTCTATCGAAACACCTACAAGGAAATTATTATCTTTAAAGAACTTAGCAAAATCTGCATTTAAAAGTGTTGCATTTGTTTGGATTGTATTAAAGATTATCTTATTGCCTTTATATCTATTCTGTAAATCAACAATACGTTTAAAAAAATCCAACTTTAAAAGCAAAGGTTCCCCTCCATGCCAATCGAACACAATTTGTTCATTATCATTAATTTCAATATATTCTTTAAATATTTTTTCCATCAAATCCAAAGACATCACAGAATTATCCGAGTACATCTTTGCCTTATCGAGATAATAACAATAGGTACAATTAAGATTACATACAGGACCTAAAGGTTTAAACATCAAATTAAACCTCAACGGTGCATTGATTCTCAGAGCATCATTTAATGTCAATGTATTTTTTAAGACCGACATAAAGAATCCATTATTATCAAAAAAATATAAGAAATGTATTTCTATTTAAAATCAAACAATTCAGATTCTGTACGAGATGTTTTCATCAAAGAGTCAAATTCAGCTACTTTGTCGGGATATAGGTTAGAGACATCAAATTTTTCCTCTATATCATTAGTAATATTGTACAATTCCAATGAAACATTATTATGTACGTTGTATTTCACAGCTTTCCAATCACCTTTTCTTATTGCCTGACGACCATTATTTTCATGAAACTCCCAATATAGATAGTCATGCTTCTTTTGACCATCAAGGCCTTTTAGTTCAGGAAGATATGATATTCCGTCTATATTTTCCGGCAATTCAGCATCGATTATATCTGCTATTGTCGGCATAAAGTCCCAAAAAGCGGAGATATGACTAGATTTAGTATTTTCGTTAATAACTTTATTCCATTTAACTATAAGAGGCACTCTGATTCCACCCTCGTAAAGGTCACGCTTATAACCACGTAACTCACCATTGCTATTGAAGAAATCCGGATCAGCGCCACCTTCCAGATGCGGTCCATTATCCGAAGTAAATATGATTATAGTATTATCAGCGATTCCTAAACTATCAACAACATCACATATTTCACCGACTTGTCTATCGAGAATCGACACCATCGCAGCGAATGTTGCATGCGTATATTGTTGGGATCCATAGCCACCGTTCTTATAATATTCACCATCGTCACAACCATGATATGATTTCTCTATTTCAAATTCCGGTTTTCCTAAAAACGGTTTCAACTCTTTTTCAGGAACCTTCAACTCCGCATGAGGTATAACTGATGTATACCACATAAAGAAAGTTGTATCTTTATTTTCTCTTATAAAATTCAATGCTTCATTATGAATAATATAAGGAGCATAGTCATTTTCTTCTTTATCTTCATTACCTTCCAACATTACCTTCTCGCCATTATGCCATAAATGGTACGGGAAATAACTATGCGCCAGACGTTGACAATTATATCCATAGAATTCATCAACACTTTGATTTTCAGGAGCGCCTTCTGTTTGCGGTGCACCGAGTCCCCATTTACCAAATACGGACGTCTTATAACCATTATCTTTCAACATCTTGAAAATGGTGTAAGTATCTTGGGGCAACGGATGTTGACCTTCAATTGGAACTTCCTTATTACCTCGTATTATGGTATGACCTGTATGCTGTCCGGTTATCAAGCAACTTCTTGATGGCGCACTAACTGATGAACCAGAATAATGTTGTGTAAATGTTATTCCTTTTGACGCAAGATTATCTATATTAGGGGTTGTAAATTTTGTCTGTCCCATACATGACAAATCTGCATAACCCAAGTCATCAGCCAGAACAAAAATTATATTCGGGCGCATCTCTTGGTTATGAGCATCTGTACCAACAGATGTTATCGTTGCAGTTGTCGACAAACATGATGTAAAAACCACCGATGTTACGCCAAAAGGAACAAACTTTAAAAATTTGTATCCATTTATTTTTTTCATAATAAAATTATTTTCATAAACACATAGACATTTCAGATAACAATTATCGTATAAATTTCAAAATTTGTATTTCATCTTCATTCAAAAATTTATATGCATAATCATACACGACATGATATTCTGATTTTGTTTTTGTTTTATAAACATTCGTTATCAATTCATAATCAAAACATCTGTTATCCAATACATCCTTTCTAACTATGGTTTTCTGTCCATGACACAGCGACTTCAATACCTCTCTATTATTCAACAAAGCAGCATTCATCATTTTTATAACAGAATCACCATCTGGTTTATCTTTCAAGTGATAATGATAATTATTACGGCAATTATCATCACAAAACTTCTTATCAGAACGGCCACTAAGTTCTGCTCCACAAAATAAGCAATGTATTCTAATCCTAGTTCGTGAAGACATATTGTATTATATTAGCTCCCATCTTAAGTGCTTTTAGTCTTGTTTCTTCCGAATCATAATGGACTCGCTGATCTTCCCATCCATCACCGAGGTCACACTCATAAGTAAGCAAACACACCATTCTTCCTTCATAAATCAATGCAAATGCCTGTGGTGGTTTATTGTCATGTTCATGTATCTTCGGCAGACCATCTGGAAACTGGTATGGTTCTTTAAAAATCTGATGTGAGTACGGCAGTTCCGTCCATTGCAATTCAGGAAATACTTTTTGCATCTGACTCATTGCATAATCCTTAATACCATAATTATCATCTATGTGAAGGAAACCTCCAGCAAGAAGATAATTTCTGATATTCTCTGCTTCAGAATCATTAAACACTATATTACCATGACCTGTTGCATGAACAAAAGGGTAATTAAAAATATCCGGACTTGCAGCATCAACAGTTGCAACATCAGTATTGATGTCGGTCATTATTGATTGATTGCAAAATTTCACAAGGTTCGGCAATGATGTTGGATTAGAATACCAATCACCGCCTCCACGATATTTCAGCAATGCTATCTGTGTCTTTTGAGCGAACGTATTAAAAGACAGCATTAAAAACAAAACAAGAAAAAATTTTCTCATGACTTTTGGTTCAATTTAAAGTTTCACAATTATTTCATTTGGTTTATCAATTGTATTGTATGACAAGCCACTATAGCAGCCGTCTCTGTTCTTAATCGTGCTTCGCCAAGACTAACTGGCACGAAACCATTTTCTTTTGCCAATGCAACTTCCTCTTTGCTAAAGTCGCCCTCAGGTCCAATCAAAACAAGAACATTATTACCTTTTTTATATAAGTCACACAATTGTTCCTTAACACCATCATCTATCCATGCAATAAACTTCTGTCCGTCGAAATCCTGTTTTACCAATTTATCAAAAGGTATCATTTCCTCAATTACAGGCATCTTCGATTTCACAGACTGTTTCATTGCTGAGACGACAATCTTCTTAAATCTTTCCACATTAGCCACTCTTCTTTCTGAGTGATATGAAGCAAAGAGTTTCACCTCATCGATTCCTATCTCAGTTGCTTTTTCAAGAAACCATTCTGTTCTCTCGTTGAGTTTTGTCGGGGCAATAGCTATAGAGACCCTAAAATCTCTTATATCATAACCATGTCTTTTATTAGACAATTCAGCCATTGCTCTCTTTGGATGAGCATCTATAAGTTCTGCATCATACAAAAAACCATTTCCATCCGTGACACAGAAACGATCTCCTTCCTTCATACGAAGAACTTTCACAATATGTTTCGATTCCTCTTCCGGGAAGGAGATAGTTCCTAATTGTGCCGTTGGCAGATAAAAGACATTCATCTTAATGAGATTTTACATTTTTTCTGGCATTGATATACCTAATAAAGCCGAAGCATTACGCAACAATTTTGCTGTCATATCAGCCAACTGAAGTCTAAACTCTCTACGTTTAGCATCATCCTCTTTCATAATACTACATTCTTGATAAAATTGATTGAAGTCTTTAGCCAAATCATAGATATAGTTAGCAATCATTGCAGGACTTCTATTGACAGCCGCTTGTTCTAACACTGATGGCCAATTATAGATATTTACCAAAAGCATCTTTTCTTTTGGCTGCATATCATCAACAGGTATCTCATCTCCGAAAGTAATTCCATTATCATTAGCTTTACGAATAACCGAGCAAATACGAGCATGCGTATATTGAATAAACGAAGCAGTATTTCCATTAAAGTCTATTGATTCTTTAGGGTCAAACAGCATGGTTTTCTTTGGATCCACTTTTAAGATAAAATATTTCAAAGCGCCAATACCAAGCATATCGAACAATCTCTGCGATTCTTCTTCGCTAAGACCATGAGCTTTTCCGAGCTCCTCAGAAACACCTTTTGCTGTCGCGACCATTTCATCCATCAAGTCATCGGCATCAACAACAGTACCTTCACGAGATTTCATTTTACCATTAGGTAACTCCACCATACCGTATGAAAGATGTTCGATATCATTACCCCATTCACGACCGAGTCTTACAAGCACACGCTTCAACACGTCGAAGTGATAATTCTGTTCATTACCCACGACATAAATCAGTTTCTTTGGTTGATATTCTTCATAACGAAGTTGTGCTGTTCCTAGGTCTTGAGTCATATAGACCGATGTTCCGTCTCTACGAAGCAACAGTTTCTCATCAAGACCTTCATCTCTCAAGTCACACCACACAGAACCATCATCTCTTCTGTATAAAACTCCATTAGTCAATCCCTCATTAACGAGCTCTTTACCTAGAAGATATGTTTGTGATTCATAATAAATCTTTTCGAAAGATACGCCAAGACGTTCGTATGTAACATCAAAACCATCGTAAACCCATTGATTCATGGTTTCCCACAACCGACGAATGTCCTTATCGCCAGCTTCCCATTTTCTAAGCATCTCGCGTGTTTCTTGCATCAATATCGAGTTTTCTTCAGCTACTGCCTTTGCCTTATCTTTTTCCTCATCACTGAGTTCATCGTAATTTGCCGGCAACAACTGCTTCACCTCTTCCTTATAATGTTTATCGAATAAAACATAGAAGTCACCGATGAGATGGTCACCTTTCTTTCCAGTAGACTCTGGTGTACAACCATTGCCCCACTTCTGCCATGCGATCATACTTTTACAGATGTGAATTCCCCTATCGTTAACCAGATTTACACGCACCACATTCTCACCATTAGCTCTCAGAATCTCAGAAACGCTCCAACCCAGGAGGTTGTTACGGATATGACCTAAGTGCAAAGGTTTATTGGTATTAGGGGATGAATATTCAACAACTATAGGTTTGCCGGCAACTTCTTTTCTTCCAAAGAATTCGTTTTTATGATTCGTAGCGAAGAAAGAAAGCCAGTAACTATCAGACACAAGCAGGTTAAGAAATCCTTTAACTACATTATATTTGGATACTATTTCACTTTCTGCTACTATTTCACGACCAATCTCATCAGCCATCACTTCTGGAGATTTTTTTGAAATCTTAACGAAAGGGAAAACCACTATAGTGACATCGCCTTCAAATTCGGGGCGAGTCTTCTGAAAATTAACCTGTTGAACAGGAGGTTCCTGTCCGTAAAGTTTTGTAAAGGCATTTACAAAAAGTTGTCTCAAGATTTCTTCTAACATATTTATCTAATTTTATTTTAAGGCACAAAGATAACAAAAAAAACGCTTTATATTTTATTCATCTCCATTAAAAAATAATGATTTGAACAAGCTAAAACTAAACGGGAAAGACACTATCTCATGCAAACAAGGTCGTGGACATAATTCAAACATCTCTACTGGTAGCATTTGAAATATGTCTCCAACGATATATAGTCTCATTTTATCAACACATGCGCCTTTAACCTCATATGTATAATAAAAATATGGGTGATCAGGATCTTCCGCACGAAGTTCTTCCAACATTGACTCTTTGATTTCTTGTGCTCTCTGACGGATTGCCTGATCTGCGAATTCTGAATCCGACACATATGAAACAAACATTCTCCTCGCAATGATACCTAACATTTTCAAATCAAATCCTACATCTTTAAATTTCATTGTTTGCAAAAAAGGTTGACCGCTAAACCAGCAACCCATCCTATGTGCGACAACAGAAGTAACAGAATACATGATTTCCTGATTACAACAAGACTCAAATAAACTTAATGCATATTGATCAGCAGTAGGTTGTGTTGTATATGTGAACATAATATTATTTACCAAAGCTCTACCTAATGCATAATGTGCTGACGTTTTAATACTATTCCAGTCATTTCCACTAAATTTAAACGACCCATCACCTATAGCTATCATCTTATTAAAGCCTGAAGTTATGCTTGCTGTTAAAGTACGAACACCAACCTGCAAAAACCACGATTGTCCCAACGTATATTCTGTCAGAAAACCTTTAACAAAACCGGCACCAAATGCCAAAGCAAATTCTCCGAAGCCATCTATATTTGTTGCATTCATAGCAACATTTACCAAGCCTCCCCCAAATCCCATCACCAAACTTTCAACAAACTCACCTGTAGGGTCAGCATATTTTAACGGATTATTTAAGCAATAACTATAACGATTATAATTCTGTGACATCTGAGGTAGTTGAATATTATTATCTGGACTTAACATCATCGACATCATAGGATCATACATCCTTCCATTCATATTAATCAATCCAAAATCAGCAATATGCTCATGACCCGTAAAACCTCTATCATACATTAAGTATTGTCCATATACTTCTGACCAGTCTTTACCATTTCGCACATTACCCCATGCATCATAGGCAACATCTTGAATCACATTTGAATTTTCATCAGTTATGACATTCCATGAGCCAAGATTATCCTTATGCACATAATTAATTGTCTTATTACCCTTGTCATCAATAACACAAACCGCAAAAACTCCGATAGGACCATCAACATACGTCAGCATAACACTATGCCCATCGACCTCTACCAATTCACAATCACCAGCATAAGTTTTAGACTTTATCTTTCCATTTACAAGCGAATGCATATATACTCTCTGATTATCATTACCATATTCTATTTCTAGCAAATCATCACCTTGCGATACCGATATCATATTATCGAATGTCGAAAATTTCATATCCCTATTAAAACCCACAACCATTTTCTTTTCGTCAGTCTTAGCTTTCAATATCGCATTAGGTTTGGTTGTATCATAAACAGTAGAATACAAAACATTTACACCACCTTCTTCTTTCCCAATGATATTACCCAGATAATCATAATCCATATTGGAGTAATTTTTACCATTTAATTTAACAGAAACCAATCTATCAAATTCATCATATTCAAAATCCTCATACATTTTAGTATCAGTAAACCGAATTCTGCGTAGCATATTTCCCAGATCATCATAATCATAATTTAAGTTCTGGATACATTCCTTTTCATTATATGCGACTATACTTTGAATCAGAGATGTTTGAGGATTATATAGCATTTTTGTCATAGTTCCATTACCAAACTGATATTCCGTTACAGAACCATCTGCCTGCGTCTTTTTTGTCTTCCACAACAAGACATCACCATCATAAATCTCTTTCTCATAACCAGAATTTGAATACACTTTTGACAGACAAAGTCCAGATGGATAAATAACACATGAAACTCTATTAGCAGGGTCGTAATTATACGTTGTTTTATATTCATTACCCTTAATAATTTCAATAGTACTCACCAATCTTAATTGAGAATCATATACATAATCTACTTGATGATTGTCCGAAACCACACTTTTCAACATTCCATCTTTACCTTTTTCCTCATCATATATCCAACGAGTAAATTTATTCTTAGCATTCACGGGGGTGTTCTCACTTCTACTCATCTTTCTCCCTAATGCATCATAAACGAACTCAATTGTTCCACCATTTGGATCAACAACTTTTAGCAAATTTCCAAAGGCATCATAACGATACGAAACCAATCCGTAATTAGGATCATACAAAGTCTTTTTATTTCTTAAATTGTCATATGTGACCGTCAGTTTCATTTTAGGATTATTCGCAATTGCCGCTGACTTCACCAAACCATCACTATAATAATCATAGATAATTTCATTACCACCTGCATCCTCTACTCCTATCATCCAACCCATAAAATTATATTTATCCTTGGTGATTCGCCTTTTACCATCCGTAGATATACATTCGGTAGTGACATCATTACCATCATAATGAATCTCATAAACAACACTATTAGGCAGTCGCTTCTCAACAAGTCTATTGAATCTATCAAATACATATGATATACAATACTTATCATCTTCCACATAATAAGGTAAACTTTCACATATCAGATTTCCACAGTCATCATATTTTTTATCCACATATATCGCTTTACCATTAATATCAAAAGACACGCGTCGCAATTCAACTCCTATTTTATGATAAAACACCATAGTCTCAGCCATACCAGTACTTTTCTCCCATGTATAATATGTTGACCCCAATGGAGCATGCTGATTATTTTTCGCCCATCGCAAAACACGTGTTTTTATCATTCCATCAGGCAAGACAACAACATCATTGATTCCCAATGGGTCTTTTTCATTTAATGTTACAAAACCATTATGGTCTGTAGTGGAAAAAAGATATCCGTAATCATTATCATAAGTACATCTTGTCTCACGCCCGAGTTCATCAATTGATTTAGTTTTATACATACAACCATATGACTCATCATATTCACTTTTAACAACTTTCTTATATCTGGCTGATGCTGACGATATTGACTTCTGCACAATATTACCGACTTTATCATATTCATATACAATAATTGTTGTCAAAGAATCAGTAATATCATTCTTACAATTAGGAATATTTATCTCTTCAACGATTTGGTTTGGCACTTTATCATCGTAAACATATTTCTTAATTCCTCCAAACATTTCCGAATCATCATCTCGCCTATACTTAAATATCTCTATAGGTCTATTTACAATCCAGTTTACTATATCATCTTTATAAGTATATACCTCCTTTTCCTTATATAGACAATTATCAACATCTTCCATATTAATTTTGTTCGAGAATCCTCTTACAACAGAAGTCTGCCTAACAACATCATCATACAAATCATTTGAAGAAACATCTGATTCGTAATTATTTTCTATTACATTAAATTTCAAGACCTCACCTGGTTTATCAGGATTTAGAATAGACTCATATCCATATGTCTGCAATGGCATAATAACTTTATTATTCGTTTTACAAGAATACTTCGTAAATAACATTAACTGATCTTTAACCAATTGGTTTTCTCCATTAAATTCTCGCATATAGGAAGGTACGACAATAGCATTGTCTTTAAATATATTATTATCGTATCCTTGTATTTTTTTTCTCAACAATTCTCCGCGAACATAAGTACGTGTAAGTATCCGTTCAAATCCCATAAAACCATGACCTTTAGAATGGATTAATGCGTTATAATATTCATAATTTGTCACAATTGGGGATTCATTTATACTAAACAACGTATCTGACCTCAATGCCAAAACTGGAATAGATATTCTTTTTACATCTTTGTTTACAATATCATTAGAACAAATATAGAATTTCTCTCGATTATTTTGCATAAGATAATCATACGAGAACCCCCTCGCATTACCCAATCCGTCCACAACTCGCTCAACGCTATAATATGCGGATTGCGGATACAAAGAGACTATATTCGCTTTCTGGGTATTTAATGGGTTACGAGGCAATGATGATAATATCGATACATTTTCTTGTGGCAAAAATCTACCTATATAAATAGTCTGATGAGTGTAATTAATTGGCATATAATATCTTTCATTATTTGCAAAATCGCACTTATTATCTGATTTAATATATGTTTTAAACCCTATTTCTAAATAAATATTACCAGCCTTATTATTAAATACAGCGACATCAGCAACACCATCACCATCAAAGTCACCAGTACGAATAGCAACAGATGGACTCTGCATTTCCCTGAGAGAATATTTATACTTATCCTTAGTACTCAACACCACATGTCTCAACAAATACGTATCAGTACACGACAATGGATTATCGAAAGCATTTCCTTTTGAAAAAGCGATTTTCCATTGACGAGATGTCTTATAATAAAGCAAGTCTGTTTTACCATCACCATTATAATCATTAGGAAATAAAAAATCATCTTTAACGACAGAAGTGCCTTGAGAATAGACTTCAAATCCATAATTGTCATCATTATTCAACTTCAATATTTTATATCCATTATCAAACAAAACCATCAATTCACTAAGTCCGTCACCTGTAATATCAAAAACAGCATAATCTGTTTCGTTTGTAAACAAGCCCATACCAGACACGCCATACCTCTCCAAAATATTATTATTCATACGAATATATTCAACACTCCCATAATCATCATTTCCGTCTCCACTCACAACAACAAGAAATCCACTATTATCTTTTACCATAAATTTTCCTGGCAGCAAGGCAACATTATGATTATAAGAATAAGTTGCTATTTTCACAAACTCACTTTTTTTTGTTACATAAAAATGAAGTGTAACCAGATTATCATCTGAGTTTTTAAACTCATTATTTAATTCATATAACACAATGTCATCCACATCATCTCCATTTATGTCAGCAACATAAACCCATTCAATATTTCTAGAAAGATTTATTGATTTTGCAGGTGTAGTATAAAATCCACCTTCACAATTATTGAGATACACATTACCTTCAATATTACTAGGATATGTATTCTGTATTTTATATGGAATCAAAAAAACATCCGAATAACCATCACCATTAAAGTCACCAACAAAAGGTACATTATCACAAAACGTAGACCTATCGAGTTGATAGATTTTATATTTATTATCGTAATGTTTTTTCTTATCATTCCA
The DNA here is from genome assembly GCA_045606865.1 of Bacteroidales bacterium. Lineage (GTDB taxonomy): Bacteria > Bacteroidota > Bacteroidia > Bacteroidales > F082 > Limimorpha. Next base: position 12,781 of record JAZUST010000112.1, on the reverse strand, counting down.
AAGAATACGAGTTGGATTTATCTTATCTTCGCCAGCGGTAAGTCCAATTGATTTTAATCTATGATATATAAAATCATTTTCATCATAGGTTCCAGGATTATAATATTCCAAAGAATAATCGAAGAGTTTTTTACCTGTACGATTATTATATATCAATATGTGTTTTAATAACCTATCATTGATAATCATATTTCCGTTCACATATCCGAAAAATTCGTCATTAAGTTTTTTATCATACACGAACGAAACCTTGTAGGCAGCATCTATTCCTGCATCTTCATTTGAAGTATACTGAATATTATTAATATACGCCTCTCCATGGTCTATATTTTTATCGTAAGAAAAAACAACAGCATTGCCATTTCTATCTGAGATTTTATTCAGCATCCATTTAAGAATTATTTTATTATCATCTTTGGTTTCCACTCTAGAATCTGACGTAACGCCATATTCCCAAATAGTTCCGTCACTTCTCCAAACTACAAAATATTCTGGACTTTTGTCATTATTCGAATAAGAAACAATCCTGTCCATCCGATCTATTTCTGTCTTATATTCAGAATTATTTCCTCCGTAACAAGAACCTTTCACCAGCATTAGTCGCTGTCCGTCCATCAAATATCTGTCGTTAACAAAATCCACATCAGTGACATCATTGTCATGATATTCAGTTTGACCTGTTCTAACTATTGATGACAAACCAGACAATTCCCATGACCACCCCATTATACCATTAGACATCTGGTTATTATAAACCAAAGAAAGATTGGGTTTCAAACCTCCTATTGCATCAGGTGCCTCTATCTTTACAGAATATACCGCTGCACCAGTGTTACTCATATTAAAGGTTCCCGACAAAGTTCCAACAACACCATTATCCGCTGCATCAATTCCTCCATACTCGCCTTCCACAGGTGGAAAAACGGAATATCTATCTATTTCCAGCGACATATCATTACCCTTCTCCGGCACATAACTAAATCCGGGAAGTAATTTTATAGATGTTGTTGCTAAACATTGAAAGGAATCATCAGAAGTCATTTTATCATTCAACTCCAAATATGTCTGCTGATATACATCTTGAGAAATAAGACCATATTTTATCATCAGCATTATTATCAGAAAAAATATTTTTTTCATAATCCATAAATTAAAGTTTAACTATAATTCTACTATACACACTGTCACCTTTAATCACTCTCAACAGGTATACACCTGACGGATTGTCTGTTATATCTATCTCGTAATCGTCAGAAAGACATTCATTCTTAACCATCACACCATTTATGTTATATATCTGAAATACGATTGGTTCTTCACCATTCTCAATCATTATTTTAAATTTTCCTTCATTAGGATTAGGATATATCAACAATTCACGGTTATCTTCATCTTTAAATATTTCATTGTTTATTATGTTGTAAACTCCACGTGATTTATATTCACTACCGCATTCATGCACCAGCATTGATATCCTATTTCCATTCTTGTCATATTGCATTGTAATACAATTTTGTGAATATAATTTTTCCATACGGGCAAGACATAATAATACCAGTAGAAATATCAATTTATATTTCCATTCCATAGTATTAAGATTTAAACGTTATTATTTTGACTGCAGATTCTCTATGATTTTTTGTTGTTCAGCAATAAGCTTATTTAGTTCTATTGTGTACAAGGTAAGTTCTTCTATTTTTTTCAAAAGAAGACCGTCCATTTCGACCATATCATAACCCTTCTCCAAGACTTCATTTTCTGAAGGCATATCCGGAAGATGTCCGTTTGATTCAATAAACGTTTCTAAATCATTTATTGATTGAAGTCTATAATTATCATCAAATACAAAGTCGTACCATTCAGTCACCTCTTTCACTAGGACTCCAGTAGTCAATATTCCTCCTGAGACCGCCAAGGCATATTCATAACCATCGGCGAATCTATAAGAGGTGTTTATCGACACCTTCGCATTCATAGCGATACTGTTTGCATCCAATGAGATTTTATCATTATGTGAAATAAGCGACATACCTTTGTCTTTCTCTACACTTATCTTATGATCAGCATCGTAAATTTGGAAATAAGCCTTATTGGTTTTATTCGTAGGTTCCAATATCACACCAGCATCTTCATTAGCATCTGACCTTATATGCAATTTCGACTGCGGTGATGTCACACAACCAATACCGATTTTTCCAGTTGTGTTAAATCCGGATGAGTTGCTCACGAACAATGTTGGTACACTGCTGCTGAATCCTATCATCAAACTATTAGGAATATTATTAGTCAAGGTTTTGGAATCCACATTACTTGACCCTGTCCCTATAACCATGGCATTAGTAGCTCGTGCTCTCACGAATTTGCCTAACGCTAATGTTGACGACGAATTTGCCTTAGCATAGAATCCGCTTGCAAACGAATACGTCCCCGTAGCTTCACAAGCCACGCCTATTGTTGCAGAATAGTTTCCTGTCGCAGTATTTTGAGTACTGCCAGATGCTGGTCCACATAAATCACAGCCACCTCTTTCTTGTGCGTTTACTATGGACACATTGATGCTTATCAACATCGAAAACATCATTATAAATAAATTATTTTTTGGTTTCATAAATTTAATTTTTAAGGTTTTATTGTTTTATAAATTTTTCTTTTAATATACTCTCTTTATTTTTGATTATCTCATAAAAATAAGTTCCTACCTCCATAGAGGAAACATCTAATCTCAACACGTTTCCATCTAACAAGATTTCCCTATCCACATACCTTCTGCCTAAAATATCAGTGATGGTCAATCGTATCTTTTCATATATACAATTACCGACATTAATATTCAGAACAGAAGATACAGGATTAGGGTAACAACACACATCAGAATCACACGTATTTTCCATTACTTCTATCTCTATACAAAACTCATCAGCACCTAACTTATAAAATATTGTCGGTTCTGAATCAGGTATAGTCTCCTTACCTAAGATGATACATCCGTTATCTTTAGTACAATGGATATGTAAACCGAAGAAACAATTTTCTGTAGCAATATTCTTCCTTCCCAACAACTCCAATCTGTCGTTTATAAGATAAACATTCAATTCATTAGGCTGTTTTCTTCGTTCTCTGAAAGTTGCCACATACACAATATCAGGATTAACATAAGACATACTATTAAACTGAAAGACGTAATCCGTCGTATCGACTCTTTCCAGTTCCAAAGTCTTCAGCACGTTCATTTCCGTATCCATCTTCACAACAAAAGGACACCAGTCATTAATGCCAGAAGTCATTGTTGTTTGTGCTGACATAAGAAAATGTCTCTCATCATACCAATGTCCGGCTCGCATCCAGATAGGAAGCATTAAATCGGGATAATCAGTCATGTCATCAAAGAACTCCATCGATAAATAATTGAAGTCGTTATCAACATAAATCACATTGCTCATACCTGAAGAGTGCATACCATTACCAAAAATAGCATATCGTCCTATATCAGGCATCTTAGTAAAATCTGTAATATCGCTTCTGTGCGTTTCATTTTCGAGATAAGACATTTGTATCATATTACAAGAATCATCGAAAGTGTAAAATACGTAATCGAAACATTCATTTTCATACGATTCGTAATCTGATACTCGCGTAAGAAGTACTATTTCATTGTTATCATTTCTTAAAGTGTAAGTATTGCCACAATATGTAATGTATGGATTTTCTATATCTATATAGTTTTCACTTACGACTTCAAGTTCTGGATTCAGAACTGCGACCCATAATTTCTCATATAGTTCTGTCGACATATTTTCACTACAGTAACCCGACACGAAAACATTACCATTTTCCATACTTATCACATCTGAAAAATTAGACTTCCCATGATTTTGCCAAAACACTCTGTCTTTATAGTTACCATTTTCATCGATGCAAATGACGGCACCAACGAACGAATCTGTCAAGACATCTTTACAATGTCCCGCATAGTAATCATAATCACCTGAACTATCTCCAGATTTGAAGAGATATCCGACATAATCATCTGGGGCATATTCGACAATCCATTTCTGAGCATGGACAACATTCACCACTATAAAAAACAACAAAGCAATAATACATCTCATAGCACTCATATTTTAGTTATACAATAGATCTTTCTGGGTTCCAAATTCATCTTTATTCACGGAATATTTAGATCCATAGAAAATATAATTATTATGCATATATGCTTGATTACCGTTATCAAGATATGCACTTACCCCGTCAATATTAACTTCCATAAACACCCAATCATCAGGCATAGTCGAAGAATATTTCGGGTCATTAGGAACGATATTCTGTATCACATCAACTTCTGCGTAATAGTATTCATTAAGTTCGTTAGCATCTAGATATAAATCTTCAGTTGCACAATTCTCCTTGTAAAAAAGATAGTAATCTGTACCAGATGGATTCTTATATTCATCACCTTTAAGATAAACACTCAGTAAGTTAACATAAATATTTCTATGATTTAATTTTTCCTCTGGCTTATATCCATGAATATAATTAATGGTATCCTCTAACAGTTCGGCAGCGTCCGTTATAATAGTTGGATCATCACAAGAACCTCCGTATTCACCATAATACCAACATGCATTTTTATCAAAAGGACCGAATAAAATAAACTCGTGATTTTCTTGATAATCTGCTGTTTTTCCTGTAACAACAACCGCTTTAACACTTAAGTCTCCAGAACGTTTTTCCTCTGGTTCTAGAAAGATAGACATAAGACCTTTGTTTGTAGTAAAACCATCATTACGATATGCATCCCTGACTGATGAAATGATATTATCATACAGCAAAGCTACATCATTCATAGACAACATATCATTATATGTATCAATACTAAAAGTCAGTTCCTGTATTGTTTTTTCAACATATTTTTTCTCAGGGAATGCATAAGTAGTATTAAAGAGCGATTCTATATTCCACATCGCACTATCAATATCGATATATGACTCCGACCTACAGGTTCCATTCTTAATTTCTTTTAATTGATTGTCAAATCTCTTTATTCTTTGCACCACGAGATTTGTTTTCGAGTCGTAATGTTCCACCTTATTATTAATAGGCGGGGCCGTCAAATTGTCTTTTTTGCAAGACACAAGACAAATTACCGTCAATATGACACCTACGACAAATAAAATTAATTGATTAAAAAATTGACGTTTCATAATAATAAATTTTGGTTAATTAAGGTTAAATTTTTCTAAAAACAACTTAGTTTACTCGATTATATTACCAACATACACAACACCCCCTTTCCTCTTTATTTTATTAAGGTTTCAGTATTGCAAATATAATATCAAAAAGTCCTTTTGTCAAGTATTTTTTGAAAATTTTTTTTTTATTTTTTTGTCGTTTCTTAAAAAAAATTCATATATTTGCAATATGATGACATATAGGAAAACATTATCATGGAACTTAAAAGACAAGGGTTTACAAAGTAGTAAATCTGATTTATGTTTCATTTTATTTGCGGACGGTTTTTATAAATCGTCTTTTTTTGTGCATTTTATTAAGAAATATTAATTATTATTTAACTCTAAATCATAAACAACAATGTCTATTTCACTTAAAAACCGTAGCCTGATTTCTATTTACGACTACACTCCGGAAGAAATTTGTCATATTCTTGACATAGCAGAAGACTTCGAAAAGAATCGTCTTCAAAATTTGTTAAACGGCAGAGTCATCGCTTCTTTGTTCTTTGAACCATCAACAAGAACAAGACTTAGTTTCGAGACCGCCATCCAACTTTTAGGTGGAAACGTCATCGGATTCAGTAGCACAGCTGGCACAAGTCTTCAAAAAGGTGAATCTTTGAAAGACACCATTATGATGGTTGCAAGTTATGCTGACCTCATCGTTATGCGTAACCCTGTTGACGGTTCAGCACGTTATGCTTCAGAAGTTTCAAATGTGCCAATCATCAACGCCGGTGATGGTTCAAACCAACACCCAACACAGTGCCTACTCGACCTTTATTCTATCAGGAAGACTCAAGGCACTTTAGAAAACCTTGAAATCACAATGGTTGGCGACTTAAAATACGGACGTACTGTTCACAGTCTTGTCCAAGCTATGTGCAACTTCAACGCTAAATTCAATTTCGTATCACCTGCAGAATTAAAAATGCCTTCAACCATAATTCAATACATTAAAAATGCAGGTCTTGAATATCATGAATATACAGAACTTGAAGAAGTAATCCCTCATTCCGACATTATTTATATGACTAGAGTTCAACGCGAACGTTTCCCTGATCCATTGGAATACGAAAAGGTAAAGAACTCTTATATCCTACGTAACGACATGTTGGATAATTCCAAACCAAACTGCCGTATACTCCACCCACTACCACGCGTCAATGAAATTCACACTGACGTTGATGCTAATCCAAAGGCTTATTATTTCCAACAAGCACAAAACGGATTATTCGTACGTCAAGCTTTAATTGCAGCAATACTTGGTTTAAAATAAGATGCTGACATTAACACTGACGCAGAATTAAGAAAACGTCTTTATAAAAATTATTTATTTTAACATTTTAAGACTTTAATAATCATGGATAAAAGAAAAGAACTTATAGTATCGGCAATTGAAAACGGAACTGTTATCGACCATATTCCAGCAGATAAGGTATTTGAGGTAATTAAGATTTTAGACCTTGAACATTCAAAGAATTCTGTATATTTCGGCACCAACTTAGACAGCAAAAAATACGGCAAAAAAGGTATCATCAAGATTAGCGACAAATATTTTGCTCCTGAAGACATCAATAAGATAGCCTTAGTTGCCCCAAAAGCATCTCTCATCGAGATTAAAAATTATGAAGTCGTGACAAAACACAGCATCGAAGCACCAGATCATATCGACACTATCGTCAAGTGCTTCAATCCTAACTGCGTGACAAACAAAGAAAGTGTTCCAACAAAATTCACAGTATTAAAAGACGAAGACGGCAAGGTAAAACTCAGATGTCATTATTGCGAAAAATACACAACTGAAAATAATATCGAGTTTATATAATTTTAAGTAAAATTATTTGAACAAAAGTATGTATAAGATTGTATAATGTATGGTTTTGGTTATACATTTCAATTTTCTCAAATGATCGAAAAGCACTCAAGTTCTCAGCTGAGTGCTTTTCTTTTTGAAAGATAAAACTTTAATCTTTCTCTTCCATCATACCTGTAAGTTCATCAATAACATCCTCTACGTAGAAGTTATCAGTAATGAAATTAATAACTTTTGCCACCATCTCATCAACAACCTGATATGGAATCTTCATCTTAATTGCCATAGCGCGACAGAAAATCATCTCGTTTTCGTTGAGATTTCCGTCGATCATCATAAGTAGGATAAGGTCGTAAAGTTGCTCAATTTTTTCGATGTCGTTTTCCGGTATGATAAATCCAATACTTTCCGGATTGTTGATAATCTGTTTCATTTCATCGGAAGTCATCCCGACTTCAATCGCAACGTTAGCGACATACTGTCTCTCTTCATCGGAGAATTTGCCATCAGCATAAGCTAAAGCTACTAGGTTGCGTACATGACTTATCATCTTTTTTCTGTCGCCACGATTTTTTAAATCCATTGCACTCATGTTGGTTGTTTTAGTTTAAACTTTTTTCTTGATAACAAGAACATAATGGTTTTATTGTGAGCGATTCAATGAAAGAAGTGATTGTATAAATGAACGCTTTTTTTATGTTAAATGTTAATGATTTTTATGATTTTTTCTCTTGCATAATGTTCCATTCTATTGTATTTTTGTAGGTAAAAATAAATATGTAATTACCAAATAATCAAAATATGGAAACTGATATACTTAAAAATATGGATGTGTGAGATTTTGAGATATGGAACCAAAATTTATAAATCGTAAAAAGTAATCTTATGAAAGAAATTCAATTTTTGATTTACAGCACACCGAAGGAGGACGTTAAAATAGAAGCTGTTGTAAAAGATGAGACTTTGTGGCTTACACAGAAAGCCATGGCAGAGTTATTTGGAGTAAAAGTACCTGCAATTAGTAAGCATCTGAAAAATATTTTTGAAGAAGGTGAACTTGAAGAATCAGTGGTTATTTCCAAAATGGAAACAGTCGTGAATAGAGGATTTAGAGGAGAAGTCTCTGAGATGGTTGACTTTTATAACCTTGATGCGATTTAAACCCTGTAAGGGTTGCAGACAGCAGGCAGACGATGAAGCATCAGCGTAATCTCTGCATAAGATGAACTCTAACCGATAAAAGCGCTGTAGGCGCGACAGAACTTTCAATTAAATTCTGTCGTCCTTATATGACTTGTGTGATGGCCTGTTATTGTTTGGCAGGCGTTTCGTTTCACTCCACACCAGCCTGTTATCTGTCGTCCCTTTGGGACTATTTGCAGTTAATTAAATAGAATAATAGATTTTATTTGAAGTTTTTGAGAATGAACATTCATGACTTCGTCCATGCGCTTCTACAAGAGGCGATATTATCTCCCGTAGAGTCACACGGACTGTGTCTGAAAGATATTTCTGAATAGAATCTGAATGTTATAAATTTAACGGAATTTTATATCCAAGTTTTAATGATAAAACTCCAATGACAGAGCTATAACCATAACCCAAAAAAGGATATTTATATTTTTTGTGATGGTATTCTGTTATCATAAACTCAGTTCCAATATGGAAATTATTTATCCTAATGCCCAATTCTGGTGTAAATAATAATCCATCGATGTATTCTCTGTAATAATTACTTACATGTTCTTTAACACATATGTTATATCCAAAATTAATGCTGTAATAAGGGGTCAGGACTTTGGCTATTTGTTTTTTTGTAATGTCTCCTCTAAAGTTGACATATAAAGGTAAGAATAAACCTTCATTAACTACTGTTTTTAATCCTGTTCCAATACCTAATGCAAGATGATTATTGATGTCATATCCACAAACACCTTGTAAACCGAATGCTAACTTACCACTATAAAGACTACCACCAAATATTCCAACTTCTGGTACTACAAAGAATCCTTCTCCTTGTAGATTATTTTCTCTTACCACTTTAGGTTTCTTTTCTTTTTCAATTTTCTTAGTAACAGTTTCTGTTTTTCTTACACGATATTCTCCAACAGATTGGGCGAATGTAAGATTGCTGAAAAGAAATAGTCCGGTTAATAATGTCAGTATTTTTATTCTCATCATCTTATTGTTTTGGTTGTGCTACTTCTATTTCATACATTCTCAGTGTTATTGTGTCTGTTGCCTTTACATTTCTGAAATTGACATAATTGGCAGGATAACCGCTAATTGTAACTTCAATTGTTTCATAATCATCACTTGTTTTGATGTCGAAGATTGGGGCTACAATAACATCAGCATTGTGTTTCTTTACGGCTTGTGATACGGTGTAGTTTTTGAGATATTCAATGGTAGGGGAGTTTTCTGTACTATTCATATCTCCTGAAGTAAGTGTGTTCTTGTATGTTTCAGTCTCTGAAATTTTTGTTTTGGAGACTTCTAAATCAGCAATTGTCGGCGTGATATATCCTGGCAACATCGCAGGATTCATATAACGTGCTGTACTTTCGTCATATTTATAATATGTAAGATAAGATGGTTGTGAACATGATGTCATCAAAATAGCTACTGCTAATAATAAGGTTACTTTTAATGTTTTCATTTTTTTAATGTTTTGATTGTTTTAGACGTGTCAATTACATCTTGTTTATTTTTAATGGTGTAATTGCCGCATCTCTACATTGTTAATTGTAAATTGTTAATTATAAAAGCACCATCATTAATCAATTTTACGCACACAAAAAAAGCGTGGTGCTTACCGCTAATTTGTATCATTAGGTCCTTCGACTTACCTATCCACCAAATTACACGAGTAAAGCCCACGCATAATGCATGGGCGTTCTCTGCTTTACTCTTGGTGGATTTAAACTTGTCGAAGGTTTAATGATACAAGATTATAGCATAAAACGCTTTTTTCAATATGTCTTTAAAGTGTGCGTAATAAAACGCTTATCTCATCATAGGCATAGCTATTTGATAAACATAAAAGGTTTAAAGCTAAGGCATCTCTACCTTAGACTTTAAACCTTAAACTTTTAAACAATACAATTATTGTTCTTTCACATTATTCATACCGACTTCAACAGCCTGCATGTTTAATGGGATAAGTTTGTGAGCACGTTCTGGAAGTGAGTGTTCGAGACCTTCTTTAACCTTATCCATTGAAATGATTGGTTTCAATTTAAGATAAGCACCGAGGATAATCATATTGAACACTTTTGCATTACCCATGTCAGATGCTAATTGTGCGCCTTCAATGGTGTAAATCTTAATGTCAGTACGTGTTGGTTTATGAGTAATACCATTGGGGTCGTAAAGGAGAACGCCGCCTGGTTTTACTTTTGCTTCAAATTTATCGAGTGATTGTTGGTTAAGAATCACAGCTGTGTCGAAAGCGTTGAGGATTGGTGAGCAAACGCGATCATCGCTGATGATGACAGTCACGTTAGCGGTACCGCCACGCATTTCAGGACCGTAAGATGGCATCCAGCTGACTTCTTTACCTTCCATAATACCACTATATGCAAGGATCTTACCCATTGACAAGACACCTTGTCCGCCGAAACCGGCAATAATAATTTCTTCTGTCATTGCTTTAATTTTTTTATTTTTCAACAAGCTTTCCGTCAACTTTAATGTCACCGAGAGGATAGAATGGGAGCATGTTTTCGACTAACCATTTGTTAGCTGCAACTGGTTCCATCTTCCAGTTAGAGTTACAGTTAGAAACGATTTCAACGAAATTGACACCGCTCTTACCGTTGATTTGATTTTCAAAAGCTTTCTTGATAGCAGCTTTAGCTTTACGTACGCAAGCAGGATTGTAAACAGCTTGACGTGTCACGTATTTTGTACCTGGAAGTTGAGCTATGAGTTCAGTGATTCTTAATGGATAACCATTGCATGGTATACCGTCGAATCCTGCGCCTGCTGGTAAAGTAGCTTTACGTCCGTAAGGTGTTGTAGCTGTCTTCATGCCTTCCAATGTTGTTGGAGCCATTTGACCACCTGTCATACCATAGATACCGTTGTTAACGAAAATCATAGTGATGTTTTCACCGCGGTTACAAGCGTGGATTGTTTCTGCTGTACCGATAGCTGCCAAGTCGCCGTCACCTTGATAAGTGAAGATAACTTTGTTAGGCCATACGCGTTTGAGACCTGTTGCCAACGCTGGAGCACGGCCGTGAGCTGCTTCTTGGAAGTCAACATCGAAGTAGTCGTATGCCATAACTGAACAACCTACAGGAGCTACGCCGATTGTGTCTTCATCAACGCCGAGTTCTTCTAAAACTTCAGCGATGATACGGTGTGTTGTACCATGACCGCAACCAGGACAATAGTGGAATGGTTTTTCGGTCAATAACTTAGATTTTTGATAGACTAAGTTTTCAGGTTTAATGATATCTTCTATTGTCATCTTATTATTCTCCTATAATTTGTTTTTTCATTGCTTCGAGAACTTCTTCTGGTGTGTGGATGATACCACCTACGCGACCGAAGTGTTCTGCTTTAACGCGACCATTGACTGCCAATTTAACGTCTTCAATCATTTGACCACAGCTCAACTCAACTGCTAAGAAACCTTTAACACCTTTGTCGATGAGGTTTTGGATAGCTTTTGTTGGGAATGGGAACAATGTGATAGGACGTAACAAACCGACTTTCAAACCTTCAGCGCGAGCCAATTGTACAGATTTTTGAGCGATACGAGCACTTGAACCGTAAGCTACGAATACATATTCTGCATCTTTGCATTCGATTTCTTCGAAACGTACTTCGTTTTCTTCAACCATTCTGTATTTTTCTTGGAGGTGACGGTTGTGAGCTTCCATCTTCACTGAGTCTAAGTCTAATGATGTGATAACACGGTGTTGTGTACCTCTCTTACGACCTGTTGTTGCCCATGGATAGTTAGCTTTGATTTCTTCTTCTGTCATACGTGGTCTTTGTTCTGGGAGAACAACTTTTTCCATCATTTGACCGATAGCACCGTCTGACAAAATACAGCATGCCATACGATATTTGAATGCCAATTCGAAGCCTAAAGCTACGAAGTCTGCCATCTCTTGTACTGAAGCTGGTGCTAAAACGATGTTTTTATAGTCACCGTTACCACCGCCTTTACATGCTTGGAAGTAGTCAGCTTGTGATGGTTGGATTGTTCCCAAACCCGGGCCGCCACGAACGACGTCTGCATAAACGCAAGGTACTTCTGCACCAGCGATGTAAGCGATACCTTCTTGTTTCAAACTTACACCAGGACTTGATGATGATGTCATCACGCGTTTGCCAGATGCTCCGGCTGCATAAACCATGTTAATAGCTGCTATTTCACTTTCTGCTTGAAGAACGACCATACCAGTACGTTCATAAGGGTTTTGTTCCATAAGATATTCAATCACTTCTGATTGTGGAGTGATAGGATATCCGTAATAAGCATCACAACCGTAGCGGATAGCTGCTTCGGCCAATGCTTCATTTCCCTTCATCAGTTTTAATTCTCCCATTATGTGTTAATTTTAAATGTTAGACATTGAGTTAATTTAGATTACAACTTAACCTTATAAACTGTGATGACGCCATCAGGACATACCATGCCGCATGATGCACAACCAATACATTTGTCAGGTTCCGCCATATAAGCGTAATTGTAACCTTTACCATTTACTTCTTT
>JAZUST010000111.1:0-46692 GCA_045606865.1 Bacteroidales bacterium | reverse complement strand
AGCGACAGCCAAAACACTTTCCTTGTCATTGCTAAGTAACAATCTCTCATAAAGTTGAGAATTGATTTGTCTTTCAGTCTCCCTGCCATTCCAACCATTATTGACAGACTCCAATTCGTAATATTCACGTTTGTCAGGATCAGATATAGAAATAAGTTGTTTATATTGGTTCCAGTTCAATTGCGTCCGCAGTGCGGACGCAATTGGGTAAAGTCTATAAAACTGCCGACTGCGTTCCAATTGCCTGACAGAAAAACCGCTGCCATATTCAGGAATCAATTTGTTGGCAAGATTCTTTATCAGGTAAGAACCATAATCAGCTCTGTCTTTCCCTTCCTGTTCCTCTTCGAAAATACGTTTTCCGATATCCCAATACATTCTCACACGACAGAAATCTACGCTTCTCACTGCCTTCTGACGCGCACTGGTTGCCGATAAAGCTAAATCCGTTACCCAACTCCATGATGAAAGATGTGATTTTATTGACTAAGTGACGTTCTAAATCCAACTCTTTCAAAGGCTCGACAGCATCGATGAAACCAAGATGATAACGACTTCTGAAAATCTCATTTGCATATTCTGCATTTCCATTAGACATGGTAAGAGCGAAGTTGTTAGACCTCTCGCTTGCTTGTAATGAAAGATGGTACTCGGATTTCAAAGCGAGGTATAACATGTCTTTTGACCATCCTTTATTTAATATTTCATTGGCGTAAAATATTACATGTTCAGATGATAAATCATGTCCTAATAATAGGAGATTATGTCTCCATGGCAAAAGTGCAACGCTCCGTTGCACTTTTATATCTTCTTGATAATAGCGAAGATAGAAACGTTTCATGTTCCATAGATTTCTTGGAGACAATCCCATATTAGGATATTTTGCTTTCAAATCGGCGGACAATCTTTTTACGACGCTATCACCATGTTTGCTGTCCAGTTTGCGTTCTTCCAACAATCTGCCGATCTCCCAATGAGAAGATATTATCGTTGTATTAATCTGCTTGGCAATCTGCACTCTTGAAGATTCTATAACTGCGATAGTCTCATGCAATAAATCCTGATAATCCTCTTCCTTGTAATTCTCTGATAATTCACCATTGTGATTTGTGATTTTTTTCATAATATTTTGGTATTAATATATATTCTCATCTGCAAAACTACAATCTCATCATCCTTTTGTCAAGACTTTTAAAAGGAAAAATTAAGCCATTAACAATTTTTAACGTAAATGTTAATGAAAGTAGGAATGTTGTGTTAATTTTTGTTAAGAAGGCAAATAGGCTTTGAGTTATGAGCGGTGGCTTTGACAATTGATTTATATACAAAAAAACTGCACCTTTTACATGATGCAGTTTCCGATTTCAGCTTGTCGCTATCAAATATTCAAGACTTGAGGTGCGTTCAATTTTATCATGTGCTATCATAACATATTTCCAAGGTTTACCACCATTTTCAGATGTGTATTCTGAAGCATTACGACAAAATTCTTCAGCCGCATGTTTCTTCATCAATACTTCTTCGTCGGTCATTTCTTTTGCAGCTTTCGTCTCAATCATATAGATGCAGTGTTCCGTTTCTGCTATAAAGTCAGGCTCGTATCTTCTAGAACCATTCGACCAGTATATGTTGAACTGTTCCTTTGCCGGACGTAGCCACTTAAAGACTTTGCCATCGCTTTCCAAAACAAAAGAAAAATCATGTTCTGTCTTGCTGTCAAATTTATATTCTGTATAATATGACTTTATGTAACCGGTATATATGAATTTACGTATATGAGCAGGCTGAACAACATTACGGTAATCAATGCGACCATAACCTTCAACTTCTTTAATATGTTGGTCTATTATTCCTCCAAATGGAAGAACTTTGGGCTTTACATAACCTGTTGATTTCATAATGAAATGTCGTTTCATCTGATTATAAATCATGTTTGCAATGGCCTTCCTATATTCATATACAATTTTTGACAAATCATCCTTATCCTTCAGATTTGATGAGATAGCGTCAATGGCTTGTTGTGCCAAGTGGTACAATAATTCTGAGTTCTGATCATAATCTATATCATCATAATCTATCAATGCATTAACAATCTGATTTATTGGTTTGTCAAATTTTCTGCCTATTTCAGATTGTATGATGTCAACTGTTTTTTCACCTGCTCCAACGCTTATTCTTATAATCTCGTTGCTGAGTGCTGGTAAATCAAATCCGAGAGATGTGTCTAAGTCAAACCAATGATATTCTGCTTGGAAAATTTCTTTTTGAACAGTCATGCGTGGAATTGCAATAGTGTTCTCGATAAATTTTTCAACGGCAATATCTATAACATTATCAATGTCTTTTATCTGTTCGGCAATAATTTCTTTAGCAAATAAAGGCTCTACTTCATTGGCACTTTCGCGTATTTTCTGTATAGCCTTGTTTCTTATCAACGCTTTGGCTTCAGGTTTTGCAAGATCAGCCTTGCTTTTTACTTGACTGCTAAGCAATGGTATCACTTTAAACACAGCTCGGATGGCATCACTCGTTTTCTTCGCTTCTTGTTTCTCTATAGCAGTCTTTGCTTCATATATTGCTTTCTGCTCTTGAAACTCAATTATCGTTTGAACTGTTGAGACTTTGTATGTTTCATGTTCAAGATCTTCGTCCTCTAATTCAATATATGAATATTTACTTAAAACAGAATTAGGGTCGTTGGCCTTACTTATAACAGCTTCAAAATTTTCATGAGCAAGCACTGTCAGTTTATCGACATTGGGGTCGCCAGTGCGTTTGCCTCCATAAGGAAGACGTAAACCACGACCGATAGATTGCTCAACCAAGATTGGAGCGTCGGCAGCTCTGAGAGGAACGATTGTGTATAAGTTCGTTACATCCCAGCCTTCTTTTAACATATTGACATGAATGACAATTTCAATATTATTTTCCGGCTTTTCCAATGACACGAAAAGACGATCGACTTCCTCGTCTTTTTTTGTGGAACTGTCTATCTGAAGTACCTTGCCCGCATAACGTCCGTCGAACAAGTCGTTTTCTATAAGATTGAGAGTCCTTTTTGCATGTTCAATGTTACGGCATATTATCAAGATGAAAGGCTTAACTAAAGGCAGATTGTTGTTTCTCGAATATAATTCCAAATAAACCTTTGTTTTCTCGTGTACACTGATAGCGTCTTCTATTTTGATAGCATCTAATTCTTCATCAGAGAGATTTCCTTTGGTGAAATTCTTACGCGTAGCAACTGTTGGAATCTTGACATATTTCCCATCTGACAAAGCTTGCGCAAGATTGTATTCATAAACAATGTTCTTAAACGACTTGCCTTTTTCGTCAGTTGGTGTTGCTG
Organism: Bacteroidales bacterium; assembly: GCA_045606865.1. Taxonomy (GTDB): domain Bacteria; phylum Bacteroidota; class Bacteroidia; order Bacteroidales; family F082; genus Limimorpha. Next base: position 43,343 of record JAZUST010000111.1, on the reverse strand, counting down.
TCATTTCTAAGCCGAGTATAGGACGCAGTTCGTTGATTGCCTTTTTAGATGCATCAGCATGATAACGATGTGCTTCGTCCATTAAGATAACAAGGTCGTCAAGTGATGAAAGATAATCGAAATAAGACTGACCGATACATTCGGCAAGACGACGCATACGGGGCGCACCTTTCTTCCCACCTTCTTTACTTTCTGTGTTGAACTTTGCAATATTGAATATGTTTATCTGTATCTCCTTGTGAGAAAACAAACTATGAGCTGAGTTGTAATTATCGCCAGTGATTATAGTAGGTGGGTTATGGACAAATTCCGACAGTCCCTTGAAGACGTATTTTTCGTATGAAGTATCTCCAAAGTCTCGGATAAGTTTTTCATATAAGGTTAGGTTAGGGGCGAGGATAAAGAAATGTCTGATTCCTTTCTTCAGATATAGATAAGCTATACAAGCTCCCATCAGTCGTGTCTTTCCTATGCCAGTGGCGATGGAGAAGGCAAACGAAGGAAAGTCCCGCTCAAAGTCTTTGCAGAATGGCGACACTTCCTGAGCCAATTTCAGTTGCTCTTTAAGGTAGGTCTCATAGTCTTCTTCATTTGTTGGTTTCTTCAGCGCAAGTTTGTCGGTTAGTTTCGCGACAATTTCAAGTGCTTCTGCTAATGGTTCTCGTAGTGATAAGCGTTGCTTAATGTTATTTACTACGGCGTTCATTATATATATATGAAAAATATTCTATATAGAAATGTTAAATGAAATTTTTTTATAATTATTTTGCAATTTATTATTCAAAAAGTTTTATCTTTGCACCATCTCAGCAACCACGCGTTGAAAGAGGAACGGGGGCGATAATCTTATCGCTCCTTGCTTTTTATATACTCATCATATTCCTTAAGCAATTTTCTCTTACGTGCATTATCTTCAACTAAATAAGCTGTCCATGGTAATATATAGTCTCTTGCTTTCCTCATTACAACCAAATAATCTTCGTCTTCATGGAATATAAGTATATTTGTTTTGTTTCCTCTAGTATTTTCCCAAACTTTCAGATAAGGATGTTCAGATTGCGCAATCATAGGTGATGGCCATTTGATTCTTTCCATTCTTCTTAAATCTGGTACTCGTGTTGATTCATCATCACCTTCCGATGTCATGTGCCAAAAAGTTGCTTCTTTGCAATTAAGGAGCGGGTGCTTTTTTAATCCTAATCTAATTCCTCTGAATTGAGGACGATTTATTATGAAATCGTTTTTAAAACATTCATAAACGGCTTCAAGATAGGAATTAAAATCACCTCCAAAATCAGATAATTCTATAAGTCCTGGTAATTCAAAATATTCTTCATTTTCCATACATATTGCCTTTCCATATAAATATATTGAATTTGTTTTCTCTGTATAGTGTACTGTTTTTCAAACTGTATCCACTCCTGGATTTTATACGCTCAATAAGTTTCAACTTCGCTTCGCTCGTAGTCAAGCCTCGATGCTCATACGACATAGCTCCTATAAGCAAATCTGCCAACGCTATCAACTCCACCTCTTCTGAACGGACCTGTTGAACTCTCTTTATCAATTCTCTGTTGAAATCATAATGATTATTACACAGCACCTCGTGTAATTTTTCTACTTTCTTCTGACCTCGAGTGTCCTTAATATCTATGTATATGTTGTATGCACAATCTGGTTCAAATAACGTCTTGAGCATATTGAAATACATTTTATAGTAAAAGTCATCATGGGTCTGTCTGAACAACTCATGCTTAAGTTCTTCTTTGTTTGGTATGATTAGAACCCTAAAATGAATGTCGCTGTTGTCAAAAAAATAGTTGACAATATCCATGTAGAAGTCCAATTGTCCTTTCGACACTTTGTTCCACTTGATTTCAAAGCGTTTGTTTAGTCCATGTTCTTCTTTTATCTCTCGCAAACGATGAAATATCTCATCTTTTTTATTTGCGGGACACCAAACGCCACCAATTGCCATGACTTTTTCACCATCATTTTCCAAATGGCAACTTTCGTCACAATAAATATTGAATAGTTGTTTCATAATTATATTTTGATTTTAAAACAATCTCATTTGTTGATTATCATCTTGTGATATAATTTCATCTTCCTCACAATTTTCCTCCTCAAATTCTTCCTCAACCACTGGCATCTCAACAATATTGAGAGAATAGTCGTCTTTGTTGAACTCGCAACGATCGAGCAACATCTGTGGTATCTTCTTGATGGTGATGTTTGTAAAAGCCCTCTTGCATTCTGGCTGAAATGCCGTACAGCATACGAGCAGCGATTCTTCTGCTTTCATCTGTTCTTTTATTGATGCGAGACCTTCCACTGTCATAAATTGCGTTGTTGTGTAGATGTAATCGTTTTCCGAAGAATAACCATGTTTCCAGTAATGTTCTTCTGACGGCGCGTAGGTGAAGCCCTCCTGCTTTGCCATTGCAGCAGCCAACATATCAGCATTGTACTCCTTGTTGATTACAAGATTGCCAAACTTATCCTCCTTCAAGAGACTCGGTGCCAACTCATAGAAACGGAAGCCACCACCACCTTTCCAGTTCTGAGCTTTGCTAATGCCACCCTGGTCTGTACCGTCAATCACTTTCTTTAGGCGCACAGCACAATGCGTATAGGCATGATTACCCATCTCCACACCAATATATCTGCGACCCATCTTTTGAGCCACTGCCGCTGTTGTACCAGAGCCAAGAAAGCTATCGAGAACAAGGTCGCCTTTATTGCTGCCAAGAGTAAGTACACGTTCAATTAGGCGTTCGGGTTTAGGAGTTGCAAATACAGATTCAGAGTTAAATTGTTTTACCTCTTTTTTTGCATCCTGATTATGACCAACCTCCGTGAATTTCCAAATGGTCATCGCTGTCATACCTTGCTTGACTTCTGATAAGAATTTTTTTACGGCTGGTACATTATTTCCGTCTTTTCCAAACCATATTCTGTTATCAGCTACAAGTTCTTCAAATCGCTCTTTGTTTGATACCCATGCTCGACTTTCAGGAGGTGTTACAACCCTTCCACTTGGTAATGTGATTGGATAATCGCAATTTGCATTGTATGTTCTTACAGAGAAATCAGCAGTCTTCCATGGACCCCTAGGGTCGTTGTCTGGATTTTTGTATCTGCTATTCATCTCGTCTGAACGTGGAAGCAGATTCGGACGCCATGTTTCTTTGTTTTTGGCATATACAATTATGAAATCATGACTGTCTGATAACCATTTTGCATCATTGGCCGGAGAATATTTTTTCTCCCAAATCACATTGTTGACAAAGTTTTGACGGCCAAATACCTCATCCATTAGTACTTTTAAATATGCTTGCTCATCATCATCTATTGAAATCCATATAGAACCATCTTCTGATAATAAACTTCTAAGTAGCACTAAACGCTCACGCATTAATGATAGCCAAATAGAATGTTGTATGCCATCATCATAGTGCTCAAAGGCATTACCCGTATTGTACGGAGGGTCTATATAGATACACTTGACACAACCAGCATAGTCTTGTTCGAGAGCTTTCAGAGCAAGCAGATTATCTCCATGGATAAGCATATTTCCCTTCCAAGGTTTGCCATTAGGCAACACACCCGTTTCCACCTCGCCATACGAGTATTCAGGATTCTCAATCAAAATCCTCGGCTCTAACGGCTGCTGCTCATCATACTTACCCACCCAGGTAAGCTCCAACTTTTGTATGTTTTTATTTTGTGACATAATTATTCTAAATCTAATATCTTATTTATTTTCGTTTCTTCGTAAGAAATCAATCCCGCCAATGTATTTTGAATTAGTGTTGAATGAAAATTCTTACGAGTATCAAATAATTTGATTACAAAATTATAATAATCTTTTACATAAAAAGTATCATATTTGCTCAAAATATCCCAAATACGATTTTCTGTTACTTCTGGTATTCTGTATATTTTTTTATATGACTCTATTTCTGTGAAAAGATTGTTTGGGTTGATGTCATTATTAAATTTGATGTTTTTAACAAGAAATTGCACATCATGTATTAGTGCTTTATAAACAAGATTGTATTTGTTTAACTCGGACAGTAACTTCGTCTCTGTTTCATCTTTTTCTTTTGTAAAATGGAATTCCAGAGCAAAAACAACTTTATTATTTCTATCAATAAAAGTGGTTAAAAGATTTTCTGCTCTTTCTAAAGATTCATTATTTTTTTTAACAACTAAATTACAAAGATCAATGATGTCGTTTTGATTAAATATATTATAATAATCAACACATATGGACTTTAATTCTATTAACCATTGTCGTTTCTGTTGAAATTCTATAACTTTAATTTGTAATTGACGGTTAAGGTTATTTTGTTTTTCGTTATTAATTCTGTTTCGTTCGTTTAGTTCTTTGTTATTATTGTTTTGTTTTTCATTGTCTCTACGTTGTATATATAAGATTATAAAAGCAACGCCAGCGCTAATGACAGCACCGAGATAACTACCCCAAAACATCAGCCAATCTGTTCCTTTTCCGACAAATTCAAATATACTGGGTTGTAAGATTAGGAAGTTGATTAAAGCGGGAATGACTGCTATAACCAATATTCCTGAAAAAATTAGTATGCTATTTTTTAGTTTATTATTTCCTTTCATATATTATTTTGAATCGGAGGTGTTATTATCTTTTTTTTCGTATTCAGTTCTTATTTGTACAACGTTTTTTGCAATTATATCTAAACTCTTTTGAATGGGATAGTATAGATTATTTTGAACAACCATACCTTTCATAATCCGTTCAATATCCATATATAGTTCATCTCTGACTACAATGGCATCATTGATAAAATCTTCAATGCTAAAAATAACATTTATTTCGTATATGTCGCAATAACATCCAGTAATATGAATTTTATCTGATTTGTGTTTGTCAAGCCATTCATTAATCTGTTCATATGAGAAGGATTCTTCTCCAATTTTCCACGGACCGCTACCATATATGGGGGAAATATGATAGTGTCTGCTAGTCCCTGCTTCAATACAAAATGGTTTTTCTCCTAATTCTCTTAAAGTTTCCTTAATTCTATTTGAAAAATGATTGTCAATAAAATCCTTGTTGAATTCTATTGTTATGTTATAAGCAGTTGCCGTTCCACAATTTGTAACTTTAAGTAGGAATAAACCATTATATGCAACAATAGCAAAGTTTAATCTAGCACGATTGGTTTCGTTCCATTGTCTTTGCATTTCTTTTAATGTTTTCCAAGTAAAATAAATCATCAAAAAAGATGCTATTGCTGCAAGATATGTTGCCCAAAATGTTGTCCATGCAGATGGTGCGTGCAAGATTGGATAACAAGTTTTGCATAAATAACATAGGTTTATTAATAATGGGAGAAATAGTAAAATAACGATTATTGATAGAATCCCCCAATTTCTTTTTATCCAATCTCTCATTTCACCCTCCATTTAATTGTAAACAATTCGGTTTGCTCAATCTTCTGTTCGAGCATACGCTCTACCTTGGTAAGTAGGGTCTCCTTGCGGGCATCCACCTCGTCTTGTGCCTCGTACAAGTTCTGGCGTTTCTCGGCACGCTTACTCTCTAACTCCTTAATGATACGGTGCTCGGCAACCTTATCTGCCAGGTGTGCAAGTTTCTTGGCGTTGCTCTTACGCAATTTAATCTCAGCATCGAGGTCTTTAATCTCTCGTTCTAAGGCGACCTTCATATCGCCAGCCCATGTATCGAGCTTATCCATCTCCTCCTCAAAGAACACCTCATTGCGAAGTGCGCTCTGCTCCATAACAGAACCACGCAGTGTTGCTACACTCTCGGCTAAACGAGTATGCTCTGATGCTGGGATGGATACTGCGTCCAAGGTCTCGGCAGGTTGTAACAGCATTCGCTCGACAACATCGGAATAGACCTCTTTGCCGTCTTCCGTAAAACACGATAGCAGTAGGTGGTCTTCCTGCTCAAACGAATCAATAGAAACTTTTTCCACGCGCATCCAGCCACTCTTGCCAATCAACTCTTCCAGCAACGCAGTCTTACCCTCACTACCAGAGTAGTTGAACACAACCTCCGAACATGGAGTCTCTGCATTGATATAATCCCCAATGATGGCTTGTGCCAGCGGGCAGCCTACGCGGAAAGGTTGTGCATTATCTGGGAGTTTTGCGCTGCTCTTTGTTTCGCGCTCGGAGGTCATAAAATAGTGACCATCGAACAGAGAGGCGTTGTTAAGTGTAAAGCGGTAGTGCTCGTTGTCAAATTCCGCATCGCCACATAGCGCGTGCGACACCAGCATCCACAATCGTTTCTCGAAAAGATCGAGGTTGTTAAGACTCTGCGCAAGGTTGAAGCGCAACTTCTCCTGGACTGACTCGTCAAAGTTCTCAAGAAGGGTGCTACGAGCTTTCAACATCTTATCCGAGATCTCCGCCTGCAACTCTGCCTGGAGTGCATCAAATGCCTCCTCAATTTCGGCAGTGGTACGGCACTCGTTGTATATCTGAGCAATGCGTTTCTCGAAGTCCAGACCATTGCCTATGCTACCCAGCACTTCATCGCTTGCGCCAAAGACTCCGCTAAACAACTGGAACTTCTGGTCGAGCAGTTCATAAACGCGAATGTCAGCAGCGTTTGCCTTATTGAGGAAGTTGATGACCACAACATCGAATTTCTGTCCGTAGCGGTGGCAACGACCAATACGCTGCTCTATGCGTTGTGGATTCCAAGGCATGTCATAGTTCACTATCAGCGAACAGAACTGGAGGTTGATACCCTCGGCAGCAGCCTCAGTTGCAATCATAATGGTAGCCTCCTCGCGGAAGTAGTCAACAATGGCAGCACGACGGTCAGCGGTTGGTGAGCCCGTAATCTTGTGGCTTCCCTTGTGCTTCTCCATCCAAGCCTTGTATATCTCTGTTGATTGGCGATCAGTGTTTGTACCATTGAAACGCACAACCTTACCCTTATAGCCACGCTTCTCCAAAAGTTCATAAAGGAACTCTTGTGTACGACGCGACTCGGTAAAGATAAGAGCCTTCTTGCTTGCGCCAAGAGAGTCCAGCTGCTCGAAACCCTTGTTGAGAGCTGTAAACAATTGCTCTGCTTTACTATTCTTCTTAATCTTGGCAGCCAGGTCGCGGAAGATATACAAGTCTTGAATCTCGCGCTTTATTCCCTCAATGTCTGACGGGTGGAGTATCTCCTGCTGCTCCTCTTCCTCTACTTCCTCTTCATCGATCCACTCTTCATCGCTACCATCGAAGTCGAGATAAACCTCTTCTAACGATGTGGCTTCCTGGCGTTGGAGTTTAGCCTCTAAACGGGCAATGAGTGAGCAGAAAGTATCGTGGATGGCGTAGGTCGATGAAGCCAACAACTTACGAAGAATAAGCGTCATCAGCTGTCGCTGGCTGTTAGGCAACGCGTATAATGTTGGACGGGCAAGATAGTCTGACACCAGATCATACAAAGCCTGCTCATCCTTTGACGGGAAGAACTCCTGCAGGATAGCAATACGCTTCGTGTACTTGATATATTCCAGCACCTGACGACGAAGTGTACGCTTGCATATAGGTTGTAATCTTTCGCGGAGAGAATTGTAATCTTCCTCGTCGAGCATACGACCAAACTGGGTCTTAAAACTCTTTAGGTCGCCAAATACATAGTCGTCGATAATCGAAACAAGTCCATACAACTCCAGGATTGAATTCTGAAGCGGTGTGGCAGTAAGTAGGATTTTCTTATGCGACTCAATAGCCGACTTAATAATATTCGATATTTTGTTTGTGGGCTTGTACACATTGCGGAGACGGTGCGCCTCATCAATGATAACCAAATCCCAATCTGTATGTTTGATGTAAGGAGCCTTGGTCTTGGCAAACTGATATGAGCAGATGACAATCCTGTCGGTTGTAAATGGATTGAGATTACCCGTATCGAGAATAGCATCAAAGCTGCGTTTTTCGAGAATTACAGACTCCAACGAAAACTTTTCTTGCAACTCACTTGACCACTGCTTGCGAAGATTGGCAGGACAAATAATAAGCAACTTACGCTTGTGCTCCGCCCAATGCTGCGATAGAATTATACCCGCCTCGATGGTTTTACCCAAGCCTACTTCATCAGCCAAAATTGCACCCTTTGACAAAGGAGACTTAAAGGCAAACAAAGCAGCCTCCACCTGATGCGGAGTCAAATCGACCTGCGCATCTTGTAATGAAGCCGTAAGTTTATTTATGTCGTTAGCTGGCAAACGTCTCGTAAGATAGTTTGCCATATATTTAGCCTGATGTATGGTAATATTATTCATTTACAATCACTCTCTACATAAACCATTCAACCACAAAAATAAGAAAATATACCATAATAAATAAGGTGGTTTGAAAAAACTTATTATTATTTTTTAACATTTTAGAATGCTTTTAGAATATAACCATCTTCCTATCATCTTCCTACCAAGTTCCTAATCATTTTAAACCTGAGAAACTGAAAATCTGAATACCTGAGAAGTCAAAACCTCCAACTTTGAGACCTTGCGACCAATTAGCAAAAAATCTCCTATCATCTGCATCAGATGACCTCAAATTCCGACAAGAAATTTGATGATTTATCTCAAGATAATTAATTTTCAAAAAAGGTAAAACTATCACAAAATTCCTTACATTTGCAAAGGACATTAAGCTTAGGAATAACAGCTCGCAGCTTAATGCAAAAATCTTGAATTATTAATTTTTTTAAAATAGCTATATATGGAAATCAATCAGTTAAAAGATGTAGCATCACAGGTAAGACGTGATATCATCAGAATGGTTCATGCTTGTCAATCAGGACACCCAGGCGGTTCATTGGGAGCTACCGACATCGTCACGGCTCTTTATTTCGATCAAATGCAAATCAATCCTGAGAAATTTGCGATGGATGGAGCAGGAGAGGACGTCTTCTTCCTTTCTAACGGTCACATCAGCCCAATGTTCTATAGCGTCTTGGCACGTCGCGGATATTTCCCTGTCTCAGAATTGGCAACATTCCGTCGCCTCGGCACTCGCCTCCAAGGTCACCCTACAACGGCAGAAAACCTCCCGGGCGTAAGAGTAGCCAGCGGTTCTTTAGGACAAGGCATGTCGGTGGCAATAGGCGTCGCTGAAGCCAAGAAACTCATGAAAGATGACCATATCGTTTACGTCTTGATGGGCGACGGCGAACAAGAAGAAGGTCAGATCTGGGAAGCAGCAATGTATGCTCCGGCTAAAAAGGTCGATAACCTCATCGCCATCGTTGACTACAACAAAAAACAAATCGACGGCTCAACAGACGATGTCATGAACCTCGGCGACCTCAGAGCTAAATACGAATCTTTCGGATGGAAAGTCTGGGAATGCAACGGCAATGACATGCAGGAAGTCGTTGACACATTGACAAAAATGCGCGAAAACACTCACAAAGGTCAGGCACAAATCCTTCTCGCACACACAGAAATGGGTATGGGCGTTGACTTCATGATGGGAACTCATAAATGGCACGGCGTCGCACCTAACGACGAACAAGCTGCTAACGCTTTATCACAACTTAAAGAAACTTTAGGAGATTATTAATTTCAAAAACACATTATCATGGATTTCACAGTACAAAATTATAAAGATACAAGATCAGGATTTGGTGAAGGTCTCTTAGAAGCAGCAAAACGCAATCCTAAAGTCGTTGGTCTCTGCGCCGACTTAATCGGTTCTCTCAAGATGGACGCTTTCGCAAAAGAATTCCCGGAAAGATTTTTCCAAGTGGGTATCGCAGAAGCTAATATGATCGGCATCGCTGCAGGTTTGAGCATCGGCGGCATGGTTCCTTTTACTGGTACTTTCGCCAACTTCTCAACAGCTCGCGTCTATGACCAAATTCGTCAAGTGGTTTCTTATTCAAATAAAAACGTCAAGATTTGCGCTTCACACGCTGGTCTCACTCTCGGCGAAGACGGTGCTACTCACCAGACTTTAGAAGACATCGGCATGATGAAGATGTTACCTAACATGACAGTCATCGTCCCTTGCGACTTCAACCAGACAAAAGCTGCAACTATCGCTGTAGCAGAACACGACGGTCCTGTTTACTTACGTTTCGGTCGTCCGAAAGTAGCTAACTTCACTCTAGCCGATGAGCCATTCGTAATAGGTAAGGCTCAGATGATGCAAGAAGGTACAGACGTAACAATCTTCGCTTGCGGTCATTTGGTATGGAAAGCTGTTCAGGCACTTCCAATCTTGAAAGAAATGGGTATCAACGCTGAACTTATCAATATCCACACAATTAAGCCTCTCGATGTTGAAGCAGTCATAGCATCAGCCAAGAAGACAGGTTGCGTTGTCACAGCAGAAGAACACCAACTCAACGGTGGTCTGTTCGACAGCATCTCACAAGTACTTTCAAGAAACTGCCCGACTCCAATGGAAGCAGTAGCAGTATTCGATCAATACGGACAAAGCGGCACACCAGACGAACTCTTGAAACACTATCATTTAGATACAGAAGACATCGTCGAAGCTGCTAAAAGAGCTATCGCAAGAAAATAAATCAAAAGTTTTCAGCAGTCAGCTGTCAGTGGTCAGTAACTGATAACTGATGGCTGATAGCTAATCGCTAAAAAAAGAAATTATGCATAACGACGAAAATATGGGCTTTAGCTCAAAAGCAGTTCACTCAGGCGCAATAGATTGCTTTGGCAGCGCAGTGACACCAATATTCCAGACATCAACATTCCGTTTCAGAGACGTCGACCATGGAGCACGTTGTTTCTCGGGAGAAGAAGACGGATATATCTACACTCGTATCGGTAATCCTTCTATCACAGAATTAGAAGAAGCTGTAGCAGCATTAGAAGGCGGCTTCGGCAGCGTGGCAGTAAGCTCAGGCATGGCAGCCGTCAACACTGTTTATATGGCATTCCTCTCACAAGGTAAACATTTGGTTGCACATAACTCATTATACGGACCTTCAAGAGGTGTGATGGAAACCATATATCCTAAATACGGTGTTGAATCTACATTCGTTGACGCAACAGATGTAGAGAACGTCAAGAACGCAATCAAAGAAAACACAGCGTTGATTTACCTTGAAACACCTGCTAACCCAACAATGGGTATCATGGACATCGAGGCAATCTGTAAGATCGCTCACGAACGTAACATCCCTGTTTGTGTCGACAACACATTCTGTAGTCCTTATTTACAACAGCCATTCGCATTAGGTGCAGACGTAATCTTGCATTCAATGACAAAATTCATCAACGGTCATGCTGACATTGTCGGCGGTATCGTCATCGCTAAGGAAAAAGAGAACTACACCAAGTTACGTTCTATCATGGTTAACATGGGATTCAATATGGATCCGCATCAAGCATGGTTGACACGTCGTGGTTTGAAGACTTTGCCGATTCGTATCGAGAGAGCGCAAGAAAACGCGATGAAAGTCGCTGAGTTCCTTGAAAAACATCCTAAGGTAGAATGGGTACTTTATCCTGGTTTGAAATCACACCCACAATATGAATTGGCTCAACGCCAGATGAAAGGACCTGGCGCGATGATAACTTTCTGCTTGAAAGGCGGTTTGGAAGCAGGCAAGAGAATGATGAACAACGTACATCTCGCAATGTTGGCAGTATCGTTGGGAGGTATCGAGACATTGATTCAACATCCTGCAAGCATGACACACTCCAAACTCAGCAAGGAAGCACGCGAAAGCGCAGGCATCACCGACGGTTTGATTCGTTTCGCTGTAGGTATCGAAAATGTTGAAGACATCATCGCCGACTTAGAAAACGCATTAGACAAGGCATGATTTTTTGAACTCTGAAATTTTAGAAGAGTTTATATATAAAGAAACCGCTTTGAGGAATAGATTCTTCGAAGCGGTTTTTATGTAACCATATTAATACATCAGATATTTCTCTCTAATCTTCTTGTAATTATCGAGGTCGTCTTGCCAGGTGGCACGTATTTCCGATTCCGTCATGCCTTGTTCAATTTGTTGTTGCAATTCCTTAGTTCCAGATAACTTCACAAAGAAATTGTTAAAGAACTTCTCTCCCTTTAGTTGATTATAAGCGTTGATAATCCAGTCGAGTTTGATTTGGTTAGTGTTACGTCTGTAGTTATGAGCATAATCTGTCAGATATTCGCCATGACATTCTTCATCGCATAACATCGGTGCTCTTCTTCCTTCTGCTTGTCGTGGAGTAAATACGAACTCATCATTCATCTTTGGATGTCCGTAAACCTGAAACGGAAACTCTGTTCCACGACCTACGCTGACTATAGTTCCTTCAAAGAAACAAAGAGAAGGGTAGAGGTAGACCGATTCCCAATTCGGAAGATTCGGAGAAGGTTTCACAGGGAGTTCGTAAATGGCGTTTCTTTTATAATTACCCATCGGGATAACTGTCAGGTCGCATTGCAGACTATCGCTCAGCCAATATTCGCCATTGACCATCAGGGCGTATTCTCCTATGGTAAGTCCGTAAACTATTGGTACTTGATGTAATCCTACAAAAGATTTGTTTTCTGGTTCCAAGACTGGTCCGTCAACATAAAAACCATTAGGATTGGGGCGGTCGAGTACGATTAGAGGAATATTGTTTTCTGCCGCCGCTTCCATGATATAAGTCATCGTTGAGATATAAGTATAGAAACGTGTGCCGACATCTTGCAAGTCGAAAATCAGAATGTCGATGTCTTTAAGTTGAGATTCGTTAGGTTTCTTGTTATTTCCATATAAAGATATTATTGGAAGTTGCGTCTTCTCATCTATACTATTATTAATTAATGCGCCTTCGTCAGCTGTGCCTCTGAAACCATGTTCGGGAGTGAAGATCTTTACTACGTTGACACCTTCGCTTAAAAGTGTATCTATGAGATGTGTGTTGTTGAATATACTTGTCTGATTACCTATTACACCAATATTCTTTTCTTTTAATTTGTTGAGATATAATCCCATACGTGATGCACCTACAATAGCATCTTCTGCTTTCAAGACATTCTTGTTGATTTGTTGAGCATTTGTTGTATCGTAAAGTCCGAATATAAATGCTAATAAAAATAAAAAAATCTTCTTCATACTAAATAAATGATTATTTTTGCAATGATAAGAAAAAAATGAAAGCGACACGATTTATATCATCAAGAATTTTTTCGATGGAGAAAGGAAATCTTTCGTCTGTCGTGATGAAGATTGCCATAATAAGCATCGCTTTAGGTATTTCTATCATGTTGATATCTATCGCTGTCGTTGTCGGATTTAAAAACCAGATTAAAGATAAAGTAGTAGGTTTTGTATCGCCGATTCAGATACAGGCATTAAATCAGAATGAATCGATAGAAGAGACTCCATTTGTATATGACACGACTTTGCAATCGAAGTTGACGGTCCCATTTATAAAGTCAGTCTATCCAACAGCAAACAAAGCGGGACTAATTAAGACGGATACAGAGATTCATGGAATTATCTTGAAAGGCGTCGATAAAGATTATGATTGGTATTATATTAATTCGAATCTTACGTCAGGAGAAGTGCCGCACTATACTGAAGAAGAACGTTCTAACGACGTTGTCATCTCCAAGATAATAGCAGATAAGCTGCTTTTGAATGTTGGTGACGACGTGAGAATATGGTTCGTTGGTGAAGATATGAAAACGCGGGGAAGAAAATTCTCAGTAAAAGGAATTTATGAAACCGGTCTTACAGAATGTGACGAGCGTTTTATCTATTGCGACTTAAATCAGATTAGAAGATTAAATGGTTGGGAAAACGATTACGTTGGTCATCTGGAAATACAGCTGAATGAAGATGTGGATGTCTTGGAAGCGAATAATTATATATATTATAGTATCCCAACATATCTTATTTCATATACGGCAAGAGAATTATATCCTCACATCTTCGACTGGCTTGACCTTCAAGATATGAATGTCGTGATAATCATAGTGCTTATGCTTCTGGTGGCGGGTATCACCATAATAAGTATGTTGCTGATAATTGTTTTGGAAAGAACATCTACTATCGGAGTACTTAAAGCATTGGGTGCCAATAACAGATTTGTCAGACAAGTGTTCTTGCAACGTTCCAAAAGGATATTGTTTATAGGTATGCTGATAGGAAATATCATTGGGATAGGATTGTGTATGATACAAAAATATACGGAGATAATCCAATTATCGCCCGAATCGTATTATTTATCTTCGGTGCCGATTGAATTGAACCTGACACATATAGTATTGTTAAATGTAGGAACCTTTTTGCTTTGGGTTATGATGATGCTTATTCCTACTATGATGATAAATAATATAAATCCATCTAAGTCTATACGTTTTGAATAACTTATATAATATGAGAAATTTAACAATAGAACCTTTCAAAGGATTTGGCGACATTAAATTCGGAATGTCGGTTGAAGAGATTGTCGAAATTTACGGAGAACCATCTAATAACGAACAAATGGAACCAATTATCGAAGAATACGAGAATTATTCTCTTCTTTATGAATATGACGAAGAAGGTTTTTCTGTATGTTTCGAAGGTGTGACAAAAACCATAGTGGCAAGCATTTCAACATTCAATGAAGATGCTACATTGTTCGGAGAACGCGTCTATGATATGGACCGTAATCAGATTATAGATTTAATGAAAAGAAACGGTTATAAAAACTATGACGAAGAAGAACAAGAAGGCGACACCTGCCTGATATACGATGAGTTGATGCTTGACTTCTACTTCAACGAAGGCGAACTCATCGACGTGGTTTGGGGTGTTATCGTCGACCAGCAAGGAAACATACTATCGAATTGAAAATTAAGTAGAGACGTGACATATTACACCAATAAAAAATAAACACGGTGTAATTGGTGCGTCTCAAACGAATTGAAAATTGAAAATTAGCTGTCAGCTAATAGCAAAAAAACGCAGACAAAGTCAGTTGACCTATAATAAACTATTATCTTTAAGAATATCTCGGATGATACATAGCAATCACTTCTCTGAGATATTGGTCTGATATGTGAGTATATATTTCGGTGGTGTTGATGCTGGCATGGCCAAGCATTTGTTGTACGGCTCGCAAGTCGGCACCGCCTTCTAATAAATGAGTAGCAAAAGAATGTCGGAGAGTATGTGGTCCGATATTCTTTTTTATTCCTGCTTTATCTGCGAGTTCTTTTATTATGAGAAAAATCATTTGTCTGCTTAAACCGTTGCCTCTTCTGTTGATGAAGACCGTGTCGGTGAATTTTACGTTTATTGGTTGATGCACTCTCTCACCTTTAACATAAAGTTCGATGGTTTTCAGCGTTGATTTGCTGATAGGAATCAAACGCTCTTTGTTGCCTTTTCCAAAAACCCTTATAAACTCATCTTTTACGTATATGTTGCTTATTTTCAATGTCACAAGTTCAGAGACACGTAAACCGCATCCATAGAGTACTTCTATTATCGCCTTGTTTCTATGACCAAATTGTTGACTCAAATCGATGCAGTCTATCATGGCGCATATCTCTTCGTAAGAAAGCACATCTGGAAGATGACGACCCAAGTTAGGGGAGGAGATAAGTTCCGTAGGATTTTCCGACACCAATTTCTCCTGAATTACATACTTGTAAAACTTCTTGATGCCGGATAAGATTCTCGCTTGAGAACTAGCAGAGAACCCCAACTCATATAAATATGCCAGAAAACTCTCAATTTCTTCTTGATGTATGTCTTTCAATGATTTAGAATTATTAATGCTTTCTAAATATTGCATAAATAACTCAATATCGTGTTGATATGCAGCTACACTATTGTCGGAAAGAGACTGCTCTAATCTGACATACATCAAGAAGCGTTTTATTAGAAAATCGTCAAGCATAATTTTTTTTGCAAAAATGAGAAATATTATGAAAATAAGCGGTAATTTTTTGAAGAAAAAAACGTAAATTTGCCAAAATATTATAAAATTGAAAAATCATCCAAAAATTTATTAAAAATATTAAAAATGAAAAAATTATTACTCACAATCATTGCATCGATAGTTTTATCGAGTTCAGTTATCGCGCAAGGCGTAGCACGTGAATGCGTTTTAATTGAAGCATTCACTGGTATCGGCTGTCCATATTGTCCGGCAGCAGCAAACGGAATCGCACAGATGTTAGAGGAAGGCTTGTCGATTGCTCCTTTGGCATTTCACAATTCATATTACTCACCACCACAATACGCTACAACAGAAACCAATGGTAGAGCTACATACTATAACGTAAACAGTTTCCCAACAGTACTTATTGATGGTATGAACAGAATTGAAGGTGGTGGAACGGCTTCACAATCATCATATAGTTACTATAAGCCATATTACGATCAACGCATTAATGTTCCAAGTCCATTCTCAATCGATCTTTCTTTCGAATATCACTCAGGAACAGAGTGTGTCGCAAAGGCACTTGTAAACAAGGTCGCTGAATGTGAAGGAGATATTAGAGTGTTCATCGCATTGACAGAATCAAACATCCATCAATCATGGCAAGGACTTCAAGAATTAAATGCTGTTGTACGTGACATCGTTACGCCATCGGCAGGTGTTGAGTTGACAGCCGACACCCAAGAAGTTGAAGGTTTATTTAGTGTTGCTGGTTATCCTAAAGAGAATTTACATCTCATTGCATGGGTCCAAAAATATAATGGCAATAAGGAAGTGTTCCAAGCAGTAAAAATAGCACTCGGAGAAGCAACGCCTCAATATGATATGGGAATCTCACTCGTTGAAGAAGTGCCAGCAGAAATGTGTTCTGGAAAAATCGCTCCTCGTATGACATTTAGAAACTATGGAACTCAAGCACTTACATCCGTTACATTCAATATCATGAATGATGGTGAAATAATAGACACATACGAATGGACAGGTAATCTTATTAAAGGTCAAGAAAAAGAAATAGAATTCGATGAATTTACATTCGATGGTTCTGAGTTCTCTATCGAAGCGTTAAATATTAATGGTTCCAACGCAGATGAGTACAATTATGATAATATGTATAAATATATTGTTACTCAGCCACAATTACTGCCAGAAGGTTATATGAAATTCCAACTTAGAACAGGTAAGGATCCTGAAAACTTCAGTGTTAAGGTCGTGAATATGAATACCGGAGACGTTCTTCACACATTTACATATGAAGAACCAAACACTATATATCAAGAAATTATCAACCTGCCAGAATATGGCTGTTATCGTGTAACTCTGTACAACGAAGCTGGTAATGGTATTGGAGACGGTGGATTCTGGGGCGTTAAAGACAAGAATAACACAACAATCATCTCAGGAACTCCTTCCGATAATACATTTAGATATGAATTCCCATTTGAAGTTACATATTCTGGAGAAGGTGTTGAAAGTGTTGAAATCTTAAATAATGTTAACATTTATCCAAATCCTGCATCAGATTTAATCAATGTAACAGCTGAAAACTTAACAAAAATTAATATTTATAACAGCATCGGTCAATTGGTTTATTCACAAGAAGTAAATGCTAATGAGGTAAAAGTCAGCACAGACTCTTGGACCAATGGTTTGTACTACATCAACGTAGAAACAAAAGACGGATTTAAATCATCACAAAAAATAATCGTAAATAAATAATCTTAAAATTAGGGAATCTGAAAAAAGAGAAAATAACTCTGTTTCAGGTTTCCTTTTTTATTACAAATTCTTTAAAAAAATGAAAAAAATATTACTCACAATCGTAGCCTCGATAATTTTATCAGGTTCAGCATTTGCACAAAACGTAGCACGTGAATGCGTTTTATTTGAAGTGTTTACAGGCGTCAACTGCCCTTGGTGTCCAGGTGCGGCATCGGCAATAGGAAGAATGTTGGAAGAGGGAAAATCAGTAGCTCCAGTAGCTTATCATACAAATGCTTTCTCCATCCCTGAGTTATATACTAATGAAACAAATGCACGTGCAAATTATTACTACATCATGAGTTATCCTACTGTGAAAGTTGATGGTAAGCTTTCTCCTTCAATGAGTGGAAATGGTGGTAACGAACAACACACACAGCAGGCTTATAATCAAGGTATGAGTGCATATAACCAACGTATCAATGTCACAAGTCCATTTACTATTGATTTATCGTTTGAATATAGTGAAGGTACAAATTGTATAGTTAAGGTAAATGTTGAAAAAGTAGGAGATTGCGATGGTAATGACGTGAGATTATTTGTCGTTATGACAGAATCGCATATTCAACGCACATGGCAAGGAATGTCTGAAGTTAATTTTGTTACGAGAGATATGATTCCAAACCAAAACGGAACTCCATTAACATCAGATTCACAAACATTAGAGGCAACAATCGATATGGCCGGTTTCCCAAGAGAAAATTGTGAAATTATTGCATGGGTACAAAATTATTCTGGAACAAAGGAAGTGTATCAGGCTGTTAAATTGCCTTTGTCTGAAATGACATTTACAGATGACTTGGTTATTGATAATGTTGAAGAGGTAAGTCTTGGTTCATGTTCAGGAAAGTCATCACCACGCGTTACATTCAAGAATTCGGGAACTGAAACATTGACATCAGCAGTGTTTAACGTAAAAACCTCCAGCGATGTCGAAGTTGTTTCATCATACCAATGGAACGGCAATGTACCTGCTGGGGAAAGCGTGGAGATTATTCTTCCTGAATTTAACTTTAACGACGCATCAAATTTTGTAATTGAAGCAACTGAAGTCAATGGAAATAGTGATGGTTATCCTGTTGATAACATTTATAATGTGGAAGTGACAGAACCATTAGCAATTGAAGACGGTTATATGAAACTACAACTTAAAACAGGCAGCGACCCTGAAAACATGACAATTGAAATCATGAATATGGATAACGGAGAAGTTACTCATACATTTGCTTATGAAGAAGCTAATAAAACATTCCAAGAAGATATCTATTTGCCAGCAGTGGGTTGTTTCCGTATGACAATCAAAAATACAGCAGGTAACGGTTTCGGCGGAGGATTCTGGGGTGTTAAAGATAGCGACAATAAGACAATCATCACCGGTAGTTCTAATAGCAACAATTTCAGATATGAATTCTCTTTTGAATTTACAAATAATGCTGTTAGCGTAAATGAAGTAGAATCCTTAAATAATATTAACATTTATCCAAATCCTGCTTCATCATCAATTAATGTCTCCGCACAAAACTTAACAAATATTAAGATTTATAATGCTGTTGGACAATTAATATATGCTGAAGATGCAACATCTGACAATGTTAGAATCGACACTCAAAACTGGACTAATGGTTTCTATTATGTTACAGTTGAAACAGCCGATGGTAACAATGTATCACAAAAAGTAATCGTTAATAAATAAAATCTTAATGACTGATAATCTGAAAACCTGGGAAACTGATAATAATTCTCAGGTTTTCAATTTTTAGATTTTCAGTTTTAAATAAAAGGAAACATGAAGAAAGTACATTTTATAGCAATAGGTGGAAGTGCAATGCATAATCTTGCTATAGCACTGCATAGAAAAGGATATGAAGTTACAGGTTCTGACGATGAGATTTTTGAACCATCAAGAACACGACTTAAAAACGAAGGTATCTTGCCGGATGAATTAGGTTGGCATCCCGAAAAACTCGATGAGACTTACGAATCTGTCATACTTGGTATGCATGCTCGTATCGACAATCCAGAGCTGATTCGTGCTCAGGAACTTGGACTTAAAGTTTATTCATATCCTGAATACCTTTATGAACAAAGCAAAGACAAAACTCGCATCGTAATAGGAGGCAGTCATGGAAAGACAACCATAACATCGATGATACTTCATGTGATGAAATATGCCGGAATAGAGACAGATTTTATGGTCGGAGCGCAACTTGAAGGTTTCGATGTGATGGTGCGCCTTAGCGAATCAGCAAAATATATGGTGATTGAAGGTGACGAATATCTTACTTCACCAATCGACAGAGTGCCGAAATTCCATAAATATCATCCTCATATAGCGGTCATAAGCGGAATAGGCTGGGATCATGTTAACGTTTTCCCTACATTCGATAGTTATCTTGAACAATTCAGAATTTATGTAAACACAATAGAAAAAGGCGGTTGCTTGATTTTCGACAATAACGATATCGAAGCAAGAAAAATCGCTCAGGATGCAGCAGTGCCGACATGTGGTTATGAAATACATCCTTATGTCTCAGAAGAAGAAAACACATACCTTATCAATAATGGAAAGAAAATCCAAGTTCAGGTCTTTGGCGAACATAATATGAAGAACATCAACGCTGCATATAACGTATGTAAACAAATAGGTGTCAGCGATGAAATATTCTACGATGCAATATCTTCATTTAAAGGCGCATCTCGCCGACTTGAACTCATGTGTGAAAATAAAGAAAAGAATGTAATGCTGTTCCGCGACTTCGCTCACGCTCCTTCAAAAGTAGTCGCAACAGTGAAAGCATTACGCGAACAATATAAAGACAGATTCTTACTCATAGTTTTTGAATTACATACATATAGCAGTTTGAGTGAGGTGTTCATCGACCATTATAAAAACTGCTTGGACAACTGCGACAAGGCTATAGTATTTTACGACCCACACGCAGTGGCAATCAAAAAGTTAGAGATGATGACAGACGAAAGAATCATCGAAGGATTCGGCCGTGAGGATATAAAAGTAGTTCATTCGAAAGACGAATTACTTGAAGAATTGAATAATGTGACTAAAGAAAACCTGGTCGGCGGTTTTATGAGTTCCGGCGATTTCAACGGATTTAAACCAGAAGATTTTAATATTTGAAAATAAATATATTGGACAAAGACTGTTGACCGTTGTCTGTTGACAAAATTAAAAATTATGAAGAAATTTTATTTTACATTAGCATTTATCACAATTTTATTAACATCTGGAGCACAACAACGTCTTACATATCAGATGTACTCGTTGGGTTCTAACGATGGCGATACAACTTTCTTAGAACTAAAACGTAATGGAAAACAACTGATGATACAAGACATCAACGATTTTCAAGGAGAATTGATTCCCGGAATTTCTACAGATATAACATACGTGGATTATGAAAAGGATAGTGCTTATTTCCAGATGACGTTTACTGATGGCGATGCTTACTATTCATCTTTTCCATTGAAAAACAATAACGTCATCTTCACAGAAGAAGGAACTGAAATGATGAATGGTTATGAATGTAAGAAGTATCGTACCAGTATTAACTCCAACACCATTGAAGTGTGGATGACAGAAACACTTGGTTATGACGCAACACCAAGTATTAGCAGAGGAGTCTTGAAAGGCGTGATGATTCGTCAGGCGATAAATGGTAACAGAATATTTGAGTTAAAAAATATTAAGAAAGATAAAAAACTAAAGAATCAAACCATACCTTCAGATTTAGGAAAACGCGTGTCATCAAGAGACCTTGACAAGATTTCTAAAGAAAAATTAATAATTAAGACTCCTGTATTTGACAAAGAACAAATACATTTCGCAGAGATTGAAAAGTTTAAAGGCGAGATTCCTTTCGACTCTGTGATACATTTCGCTTATGGAACACTTATCTTAAAAAGAATTAACTTAGATACATTACCGGAACATTATACTATTTTTATTGAAGTGGAAGAACAATCTAATGGCGACGCGTACGACCGTTCTGGTTCTGTATTCGTGATCCCAACTGAAAGAGAATTGAGTTTGAAAGATGCTTTAATAGACAGCATTCAACTTCTTCATTCTTATACCGACAGAAGAGATATCACATATAGAGCCATTAAATTGGAAGATGACTTTCTTCCTGTTGTGGAACTGATGAGATTTTTTACTCCATTCGGTGTCAACCATTTTAACGATCGAGTACAAATTGAAGGGTTAGAATGGAGTGACGTCGCATATTACAAACAAGACGTTACAGAACTCAGCAAACACCTTCGCGGCGACGTTTTGATTGGTGCGTTCATTGGCAACTATGATGGTGGCGGACATAAAATCAGTCTAGATATTTTGGCTTATCCTGGCAGTTATTCTTGGGATTTATCTCAAAATAATGATTGGACACTACCACTATTCAACACTTGTAATGTAATGGAAATGGCAGGTCAACATTATGGACGTATGTTCAAGACCGATAGTCTGACAGTGGAATTTGAAGTTCCGGAAAATATTGAAAATCTTCGTCTAAGATACATCAGCACAGGTCACGGCGGATGGGGCGGAGGCGATGAATTCAACCCCAAAGAAAACACTATCATCATTGATGGCGAAAAGAGATTCGTTCATACACCTTGGCGTTGCGACTGCGCTACTTACAGAGAGATGAATCCGGTTTCCGGTAACTTCTGGAACGGACAGTCTTCTTCAGACCTGTCACGCTCGGGATGGTGCCCGGGAACAGCAACCCAACCTGTATATTTCGATTTGAGTTTCTTGAAACCAGGCAAGCATACAATCACCATAGCGATACCACAAGGCGATGATGAAGGAAGCAGTTTCAATCATTGGATGGTGTCGGGCATCCTTTTGGGAACTGAAAATTGAGAATATATAATTAAGGGGGCTTCTATAAATTACTTTGCAAATGATTTATGAATTTTTATTGAGAAGATTTTTGTTTTTCATGAAAGAGCATAGCGAGCTATGTGATTGAAAGAAAGACGAAAAGATTCCGATAAAAAACATAAAGCATGCAAAAGTTTTAATTGTTATTATCAATATTTGTTCAAACGGGGAATTTATAGATGTCCACTTAAAAATATCGGTGTCGTAAATGTTTGTGCGGCACCGATATTTTATTAACATTTTGTTTTTTCATTGCTCAACAAAAATAAGTTTTTCGGTGTCGTAGCCTTTTTCTTTTGCGACGCCGATAATATTTTGTAAGACGTCGTTGCTTATCTGCGGCGTTCTCGATAAGATCCAGAGATATTTAGGAGAGTTGCCGCCAACTAAAACATATTGATAATCCTTGTCGATCATCAGCACGCGATAGTCAGAATAGAAGTTAAGGAAGAAAGATACGCGTAACAAACCGGAAGTATCTGTCGTTTTAGCCTTTCCTATTGTTTCCTTGAATTTACCGTCTTTATATCCGGAGTTGACGACTTGTATCTTGCCGTCGGGGAGGAGTTTGTAGTCGGCGGTGACACGTTGCATGTCGCGTTCGAAACTATGGTCGAAGCGAGCTATCTCGTACCATTTGCCGAGAAATTTGCTTAATTCGATTGGTACAGGTTCGTTGTCGATTTTGTCGGAACCGAAGAACCCTAAAAACATGAGGATAGAGATTGTTGTTTTCATAATTGTTGTTTTTAAGGATAAACGGGGATTTGGTGAAATTGTTCAATTATTGTGTAAATATAAAACTATACATAAAATCTGTTGATACAGATAATAAACTTTATAACTTAAAACTCACAACTTTAAAACTTCTATAAACTATAAACTATGAACTATGAACTGTGAACTATGAGCTATGAACTTTAAAAATTGTTGATTTTTGTTTGTCATTATCTGATAAAAATTATTACCTTTGCAAAGTAATCTTCAGGGCAAGGTGAAATTCCTTTCCGGCGGTGACAGTCCGCGACTTCCTTTTCAGGAACTGATTCGGTGAAATTCCGAAACCGACGGTGATAGTCCGGATGGTAGAAGATGTGCTAAAGTGTTTTGTTTTGCCCTGAAATTATTAATTAATTTTAGGGATTTTTTTTATGTCATACTCAAAACAAGATATCGAATATATGCGACGCGCCATCGAACTGGCAAAGAAAGGTGCCGGTTTCGTGAATCCTAATCCGATGGTGGGCTGCGTCATTGTAAAAGATGACATAATAATAGGTGAGGGTTATCATGAATATTACGGCGGATTCCATGCCGAACGTAACGCACTGACAAAGAACGTAGTTGATTTTAAAGACGCTACTTTATATGTTACTTTAGAACCTTGCTGCCATCATGGAAAAACTCCTCCTTGCACAGATATTATTATTGAAAAAGGTATAAAGAAAGTCGTTGTCGGTCTCCTCGATCCTAATCCTCTCGTGGCTGGTATAGGTATTTCCATATTACAGAATGCTGGAATTGAAGTCATAACAGGCGTGGAAGAGGATAAGATAAAAGAACTTAATAAGGTGTTCTTAAAATATATTAAGACAAAACGTCCTTACGTCTTGTTAAAAACAGCGATGACATTAGACGGTAAGATTGCTTCTCATACGGGAGATTCCAAATGGATAACAAACGAGAAGTCGAGGCAGTTGGTTCATAAGCTGCGTTCCGAACTGATGGGAATAGTGGCTGGAATCGGCACTGTAAAAGCCGACGACCCGATGTTGAATTGCCGTTACGAGGGTCAACAGACAACAGACAACGGACAACAGGATTTGTCCACATCTGTAGAGACACACGTCCGTGTGTCTTCTGTGCACAGATGTCATCAGCCGATAAGAATCATTGTTGATACAAAGGCGTCCATTTCATTGGATTCTCAAATCGTTAAGACCGCAAAAGATTATAGAACTATTTTAGCGGTCAGCGGTCAGCAGTCAGCCATCAGCAAATTTGATATGTTAAAATCTTTTAACGTCGAGATTTTATGTTGTGAGGAAAAAGACGGTCATGTCGACATTAACGATTTGATGAATAAATTAGGTGAGATGGGCATCGATTCGTTATTATTGGAAGGCGGCGCAACATTAAACGCTGCATTCCTGGAAGCTGGTTGCGTTGATGAAGTTTACGCTTTCATCGCTCCTAAAATTATAGGCGGAACCAACTCAAAATCGCCGATAGCTGGCAAAGGCATCGATATGATGAAAGACGCAATAATGTTAAAAGATATTAAGATAGAACAATTTGATAACGATATATTGATAAAGTGTAGAGTGTAAAGTGTAGGGTGTAGAGTAGTTGTAAGTTAATAGTTTATAGTTGAGAGTATTGGGAATTAACTTTAAACTTTAAGCCTTAAACCTTAAACAAAAAAATATGTTCACAGGAATAATAGAAGAAATAGGAAAGATTAAGTCAATAGTGAGAAATGCCAGCAGCATAAAACTGACTGTCACGGCGAATAAGATAATGTCGGATATGCATATTGGCGACAGCATCTCCACTAATGGAATCTGTCTGACGGTAACGACTTTCGACAGTAATTCCTTCACTGTTGATGTTATGCCGGAAACGATGATGATGACTAACTTCAAGAATCTTAAGGTTAACGACGCTGTTAATTTAGAACGTGCTCTCGCCGCTAATGGTCGTCTCGGAGGTCATATCGTTTCAGGTCATATCGACGGAGTTGGAACAATAATAAAAAAATATAACGACGACAAAGCGATAAGAATGTCGTTCGCTACAAAACCAGAGATTTTGGAACTCATAGTAAAGAAAGGTTCCATCGCCATCGACGGAATCTCATTGACAGTGACCGATGTCGATTCTACATCATTCTCTGTTTCTATAATAGAACATACACAGGGAGAAACGACATTGACATCGAAGAAGATCGGCGACACCGTGAATCTCGAAAATGACGTCATTGGAAAATACGTACAGAAAATGCTTGCGGGAAAAACTTCCGCATCATCAAATAATAGTATTCTCGATTTATTGGAATCGAATGGATTTTAATCAGTAATAAACAAAAACATCATAAAATGGAAAACAGATTTAACACAATTGAAGAAGCTATCGAAGATTTGAGAAACGGTAAAATGATTATCGTTGTCGACGATCCCGACAGGGAAAACGAAGGCGATTTGATTTGTGCCGCTGAATTTGCGACTACAGAAAATGTCAACTTCATGGCTTCTTACGCCAAAGGTCTCATCTGTATGCCAATGAGTAAAGAATTGACACGCAAGTTGAAACTCAATCAGATGGTTACAGAAAATACCGACAACCATTGTACAGCATTTACAGTCTCGATAGACCATGTCGATACATCGACAGGTATCTCTGCGGTTGAACGTTCCATCACCGCGATGAAACTCGTTGAAGACGATGCTAAACCGGAAGACTTCCGTCGTCCTGGTCACATGTTCCCTTTAGAAGCTCGTGAAGGCGGTGTCTTCAAACGCGACGGTCACACCGAAGCTACAGTCGACTTTATGAAGATAGCTGGTCTTAAGGAATGTGGTCTCTGCTGCGAGATAATGCGCGAAGACGGCACCATGATGAGAACCACAGAATTGTTGGAATTTGCAAAAGAACATAAACTTACAATAACTTCTATCGCCGATTTAATTAGATACAGAAGAAGAACTGAGTCGTTGGTTGAGAAAGTCACAGAAGCAGAACTCCCTACAAAATATGGTAACTTCGTGGCACACGGTTACATCGACAAGGTGACAGGTGACCATCATATCGCTTTGGTTAAAGGCGACATCTCAGGTGAAGAACCGGTTTTATGTCGTGTCCATTCGGAATGTCTCACCGGCGATGCCTTCGGTTCATTACGTTGCGACTGCGGAGAACAGCTTCAGGAAGCTATGCGCAGAATTGAAGCGAAGGGCAGGGGAGTCATACTTTATCTCAAACAAGAAGGCAGAGGTATCGGCTTGATAAATAAGTTGAAAGCATACAAACTTCAAGATCAAGGAATGGATACTGTTGAGGCAAACCTCGCACTTGGTTTCGCCGCCGACTTAAGAGATTACGGCACCGGAGCATCAATCCTGTCGGACCTCGGTATCAGCAAGATTACCGTAATGACAAACAATCCAACCAAGATAACAGGTTTGAATGCTTACGGAATTGAAATCGTAGGTCGTGAACCTATCGAGATGACATGCAACGAAAAAGACGCGTTCTATCTTTATACCAAATATAAAAAGATGGGACATATGCTTCACGTTAAAGATTTTAAAAATTGAGAATCTGAAAATCTGAAAACTTGAAAATTAAAAATTAGATATGATAATAACTCGTTGACTGTTGACCGTTGTCTGTTGACCGTTGACCAAAAAGATAAAAATATGAATATAATAGAAGGTAAATTACTTGCTGAAGGTCATAAGATTGCTATCGTGGCCGGACGTTTCAACGAAATCATTACAAATAAATTATTAGGTGGAGCCATCGACGCTTTCAAACGTCATGGTGGCGATGAAAACAACATCGACCTTGCTTGGGTACCAGGTTCTTTCGAGATTCCGTTGGTAGCGAAGAAAATGGCTGAATCTAAAAAATATGACGCCGTCATTTGTTTAGGTGCTGTCATCCGTGGAGCTACCGCTCACTTTGAGATGGTCGCTAACGAGACAACAAAAGGCATCGCTGCTGCAAGTTTACAAACAGGCGTTCCTGTCATCTTCGGCGTTCTCACAACCGACAATATTGAGCAAGCCGTTGAGAGAGCAGGTTCAAAAGCAGGTAACAAAGGATTCGAAGCTGTCACTACCGCTATCGAGATGATTAAT
Source organism: Bacteroidales bacterium (assembly GCA_045606865.1). Classification (GTDB taxonomy): domain Bacteria; phylum Bacteroidota; class Bacteroidia; order Bacteroidales; family F082; genus Limimorpha. The sequence goes on along the minus strand of JAZUST010000111.1, from coordinate 15,891 downwards.
CTTATGAAACAGATTTAAATCAATTCATATATAATAAAGTCGTGTCAGCAATATATAAACTTAATCTAATAAATTATGAGAATTTAATCGATTATTTTGTTAATTGTGATGGCACTAACTACAAATGTCATGGTACAGGAAATCGCAGGTTGGTGTAACGTCGTGTCGGTCTGTGAGGTTAATAAAGTGGAACTTCGTACCAATGTGATTTCTTATCAAGATGAAAATGGTGTTAACAAACTTGAGTACAGACAGTTGCCTTATTACTAATGTATCAATGGCATTTGGAAATTCAATTGGGTTGAGAAACTGTTCGATAAAAAATATGTACTAGGCATATAGTTATCTTTTTTGTAGCAGAACAAATATAACTAAAAGGGCTGATTCCTGCAAGTGGAATTAGCCCTTATTTTTAAAAAATAATTATCAGAAATTAATAATAAATATCTATATTTGCGAAAGAGAAAAAATGATGTGTAAAGTGAATAGATATAAACAATTCTTAATATGTCAATATGAGAAAGATATATAAAATATTTGATTGGATAGTATCCTTATTATTGTTTTTGGGATTATTGTTTTCGTTCACATTGTCAGAACATAAATATTCTATTTTGATTAATTGGGTTTATGTTGTTTTGGGTCTGATAGGAATTATTTATACATGCTATGCATTATACAGATTTATTTTATGCAAGATAGAATTTGACCTGATGTTAGTTAAAGGGAATTTTATTCATAAAGTAATAAATCTGACACTATTGATACCTTTCGCTCTCACATTCCTATTTATATCAGTTGAAACTAATAATGTTGTGTATGACAAATATTCCCAGATCAATATCGCTATAAAAGCTACGGACAGTCTGAACGCAGATAAGAAGATAGAAGTGAAGGAGTTAAGGGATATATGGGACAATACAGATAAAAATACATTTCAATCACAATTGGCTAAGAAGTTGGTTTTCAGTGAGAATCTATATGCAAGAATGATAGATACCATAGTAGTAACGGACACTGCTGATATAAATCTAACCAAAACTTTTGCCGAGATGACTGGCTGGGAAATGGAGTGGGACACGGTTAAGAATAAATATATCCTTCTTCGTGAGATGGATGTTATGCCGCAAAATATCATTGACAATAAGAATGAGGAACCATCATTATTTTGGAGCGTCTATTATCATTATATAGATCCAGGCAACCAGCATATTGCAAGTACGGAAAGAGGAAGAAAATGGGGTGCTTCAATAGCTATTATGGGATACATATTTCTGAATGGTCTGTTTGTAGCCGTATTGATTGGTTGGTTTGATCGACGTCGTGATGAATGGATAAAAGGCGAGGTGAGGTATAAGAAAAGAACCTTTGGCTTAAACAGGTATGCTGTTGTAATCGGCTCCAATGAAGTGGCGTCTTCTGTGATAAAGAATCTTCTTTCGAATAGAATGAACAACGAAATCAATTTCAAATGTGAAGGCGATAATAAATACATAATACTTCAGACATGCAGAGACGCTGATGCTGTGAGAGAAGAACTTGCATCTCGTTTGACAGAAGAAGAGTTGAAGAAGGTCGTTATATATAAGGCGTTAAGAGATTCAGAAGAAGAGATAGAGAAATTAAATCTCAAATATGCAACCGAAATTTATATACTCGGAGAATCGACATTGCTCGATGGAGGAGAGACTTATCACGATGCCTTGAATATGAAATGTGTGAACCTGATAGCAGAATGTCTTAAAGATAAAAATGAAAATAAGAAGTTTAAAAGAAAAGTCTGCAAGGTGATGTTTGAATATCAGACCACGTATTCTATATTTCAATTTTCTGATGTCTCGAAGAAGATTAAGACTAACTTAGTCTTCATTCCTTTCAACAGATACGAGTCGTGGGCGAGAAAGGTCATGGTTGAGTCGTTCTCAAATTATAGCGACGGAAGTCTTATCAACTATACTCCATTAGATGGAAAAGGAATAAAAGCGGATAGCGATGAGCACGTACATTTTGTTATAGTAGGCATGTCGAAGATGGGCGTCGCGATGGGAGTGCAAGCCTTGTTGCAATGTCATTATTTGAATTACTCCGCTGCGGAGAGTGTAGTAAATGACAAGGAACGTGAGGACTTGAAAAACAAGAGACGTACGAGGATAACCTTTATCGACACCAATGCCGATAAGGAAAAAGATTTCTTCATGGGACGATACTCCAACCTGTTCTCCCTTACCCGTCATCGTTATTTTGACGCAAATCAAGATAAGTTGTATTTAAATCCTGAATACAAATGGGAGGATCCCATGCAGTCGGCACATTGTAAATGGAGACATCTCAGTCGCGGCGGACAAAACTTCATCGACGTGGAGATAGAGTTCGTTAAAGGCGAATTGGAATCGAAGGGCGTACGTCAGTATCTGAGGAATATATCCGATGAAAATAAGGATTATGTTAAAGAATCCAAGCTCACTGTTGCGATATGTCTTACGCAGACGCACCAGGCTATAGCAGCGAGTTTGTACATGCCGCTTGAGATATACAAGAAGGCGCAGGAGATCTGGGTCTATCAGAGAGAGTCTTCCGACTTGGTCAGAAATCTTATAGATACTGGCATAAAAGACAGACGCTACAAAAAGTTACGTCCGTTCGGAATGTTATACGGCGAATATATGAGCGACAGGAAACATGAATATCTTATGCCGATGTTAGTGAATTGGGCTTACAGTGCTGAACGTGAAAAAAAAGGCTGGCCGAAAAGTATCGGCGATGATGATACAGTTATGAAAAATGTTAGGGGAAGTTGGAGAGAATTAAAACTGTTTAAGCAATGCTCCAACAGATATTTTGTCGATTCTATTTATCTCAAGATTAGAAGTGTCATGAAAGATAGTTCACAATGTCTTACATATACAAATATTATTGAATTATTGAGAAATGATAATGATTTCATCAATAAGTTGAAACCATTGTTGGGAAATACTAATCTCAATATATCAGAGCATAACAGATGGGATATAGAGCAGTTGCTGTTTGGCTACTCTCCTTGTGATGAAGAACTTGATGATATTTTCAAGAGAAATAATAAAGGAAAAAATATTGAATCCATAAGAAATGATTATGCATCTTGGAAAAGAAATAATAACCTAAATATCAGTTCTTATGATAAGATAAAAGATGATGTTAAAGAAACAGAATGTCGTATCCACCCAAATATCTGCGAGTATGAACATCTCGATGAAGTAGATTCAGGAGCTAAGAGTTGTGACGAGACTCTTAACGGCGCCATTCCGAGAATTTTGCATCTTGTAGAAAAACACAATGCTCACAATGTTGATATAGATAGAAATTGTTAAATAAAAAATACGAGAAATATGAAAGAATATAATCCAAAACCTATTGACTTGTCGGAAGTTGAATTGCCCGACAATCTGACAGAATTGAGAGAAGCTATCGCTGAAAATGCACACGATATCTGGGCATTATCTCGTAAGAACGAAGGCTGGACCTACGGGACCTAATGGAAAAACTCTATTTTTACCTTTAGCAGGTGATATATCAGATAATAATACAAATATACAAGGTAAAGATGCATATGTAATCTTTTGGACAGCTAATTTACACGCAGATAATCGGAAGACATATGAATTCGCAATGAGCCACTTAAATAATTATTGGTATAGTAGCGAAAGAAACACTGGGCATAATATTAGAGCTGTACATAAGTGACTATTAAAAAACTGTATTTTTATATAACATAATGGCATGACTAATAATAACAACGAAATATGGGTATTCCTATCTCATTCAAACAAAGATTATGATAAAGTACGAGAAGTCCGTAATTTATTAGAAGAGCAAAATTTCAGACCATTAATGTTTTTTTTAAATTGTCTGAATGATGATGAAGAAATAGACAGCCTAATAAAGAGAGAGATTGATTCGAGAAAGAGATTCATTTTGTGCGATAGTCCCAATGCTCAATCATCTAAATGGGTACAAAAGGAAGTGGATTATATAAAGAGTAAACAACGATATTATTATACTCTTAATCTTAATGATTCCTCCGAGAAAATAGCTCAAGATATTTTGCAATTTACTGGAGAATCAACAGTATTTATATCATATAGCCGCAATGATGAAGTATTATATGAACAATTAAAAACAATGCTCCATGATGATTTGGACTTACGTGTGTTTGATCTAAAAAATGATCTTATATCAGGTGGTGTATATGAAGAAAAGATAAAAGAAATGATAGATAAAAGTTTAATAAATGGTTATGTCATTTTTATAATCACAGATAATTATCTAAAGTCACCATATTGTCTTGGAGAGCTGAGATATGTACTTAATAATCAGATTTCTCAAAATATAATTTTCTTAAGAGATGAACGTGTTGAACGCCCTCCATTTGAGAACTACAATATACATAAAGAATTTATATGTAATATCACTGGCGTAGAGAGTTTTATTGACAAGGGTAAATTCTACTGGGAATTTATGAGAGAAAGAATTAATGAAGGAGTGAGCAAAGAAGATCCCGCATCATTATATTGGTTGGCACATCATTTTTATTATAATGATGATAGATTTGATGAACTTAATATGAGCGGTATGCGAGAATCTACGCTTAAAATTTTAAAGATAGCTATAGATAAAGGTTATCAACCCGCAAAAGAACTATATGATTTAATATTGTCAGATTACCCTGAGTTAAATGGAGGTGAGTCTATTCCTCCCGAGAAGAAAAGAATTACACCTTATTCCACTTGGATTAAAGAGGCTTTAGGTATAAAGAGTAAATAAATATACCTTCCTAATCGCATATTACCTATAGTTGTTTTATGAGCCGATAATTCAAAGTAATTAACTATCTTCGCACCGATTAATACTTGTAAATATTGAACAGTTTGAATTTGAGGTGAGAGAAAATTTCTAAAATCTGATATAACTTTTTAATTTAAAACATAAAACCATGTCCTCACAAACAATCTCGATATTCAGTATGGCACTTATACCAGTGCTTCTTCTCATTATATATATCAACCGTAAGGATAAGATGTCGCCAGAACCTGTAGGGCAATTGATCAGAGCCTTCCTGCTCGGATTGCTGTCGGCGCCTTTGTCGTTTGCAGTCTCAGTGCCATCAGAAATATTAGGCTTGTATTCTCATGATGTAGTTACCGTTGCTGATGCGATACGAATCTCTTTCTTTGGTGCTGCCATACCGGAAGAGGCTGCCAAGCTTTTCATCTTATGGCTCGTCTTAAGAAAAAACAAATACTTCGACGAGAAGATGGACGGCATCGTCTATGCGGTTTGCGTCTCGATGGGCTTCGCGGCTTTTGAGAATGTGCTGTATCTTTTCGGCGACGTGGATAATTATATGTCAGTAGGCATCTCCAGAGCTATGACCTCATTGCCTGCTCATCTATGCTTCGGCATCATCATGGGATATTATTATTCGCTCGCCAAGTTTGAACGTAGAAGAAGATTGGTAAACAGCATCATGACTTTCATCGCACCTGTAGTGGCGCACGGGATCTATGATTCAATCTTGTTTGCAACTACTGCTTTAACAGTGTATATATCAATTGAAAGTGAAGACGCTGCTGTTATAATAGGGCTTATCCTAATGATGATATTCATCTACTTCTGCATCAAGATGTGGAAGTCGGCACATAGGAAAATCAAAGAACATATAGAAAGAGATAAAAGCGATATTTTCAAGAGGAATAAGTTTGAATAATAATAAATTATCATCATGAAAAATAACAATACAAAATACGACATCTTTATCAGCTATCGTCGTGCTTCTTACGACACTGCTAATCTAATTGCGACTCGTCTTAAAGCCGCTGGATATTCTGTCTTTTTCGACCTCGAAAGTCTGCGCGCAGGTAAGTTTAATGAACAACTCTACAATGTGATAGAGAACTGTAAGGACTTTATATCGGTGCTGCCTCCCAATGCTCTCGACAGATGCGTCAACGAGGACGACTGGGTAAGACTCGAGATTTGCCATGCCATGAAACATAATAAGAATATTATTCCTGTGATGCTTAATGGTTTTTCCTGGCCAGACCCGATGCCTCAAGGAATGGATGAGTTGTGTAATTATCATGCCCTTACTGCAAGTTCGGTGGAACATTTCGATATGGCAATGGAAAGCCTCCAAAAAAAATATCTCACATGCAAACCTCATGTCGCGACGAAAATCTTGGCAAAGAAAACTGGAATATTGGCGATTGCATTAGCTGTTATATTTGCGTTATTGTATGCAGTCTTCATGATACTCTCCAAAGACGTCTGTCGTATGTATGCTGTGAAGTTGATTAACAATGCGAATGCGATCTATATGCTCGCCGATGAAAATGTGTCACTGAAAGAAGACTGGAATACTTTCGTGACGGAGATGAAATATGAAAAGAAAGATTACAAGAAACAATACCTTCAAGAGGATATGCTGGCTCGCCTCGACTTGGCGGAAAAGAATGCTAAGACGACTTGCAAGATAGATTCATCTGAGATGAATATCAGCAATTATCATAGTCTGCTGCTTTCGTTGAATGGCATAAGTTCTGAGGAAATCGCGATTTCTCCAGCTTATTCTGCTATGATTTACAATGACTATATAGACCAGATTGGCGTGATGAGAAATGCCGTAATGGATCCGACAACATTGAACATACGCATCGGTACTGTGATGGTTGATATATTCGTCCATACTACAAATTCGTATTATCTCGCTGTATTGGCAGAATTGTCGGCTTTCCCTGAAAGTGCTTTGGTAACGTATCATCAGATGTCGCCGCATTGGCATCACTATCCTAAACAGCATAAGTTGGGAGAGAGCAAGGAATACTATGAAGAGATGATCAATACTGAAACGGCATTGACGGAAGAGAAACTGTCGCGTTTTGAAAGTTTCTTGGAAAAACAGGAAGCGGAATTGGATGACCTTGAGAGTAAACTCGATGATATGCAAAATGATATGGATAGCAGATTTGCGCAGATGGAGAATGACATTTACAATGAGTTTAAACAAAAAAACACAATATTAGAAACTGACGACCAATGGTATCAGTGGGGAAAGATTGCCCATTGGGGAAATTATCTGTCGCTCACCGTAAAGAACAAAAGAGAAAATATGGAACAAGGTATCGACTTTAAATCAGGGATAACTCCTGAATTAGTTTGCGATGATATAATCTCGCAGTTGTCTCTTTATCAGAAATATCATCCCGAGAGCAAAGATTATGTGGCATCTGCCAAAGTTTTTTATAAAGATATGGCAAAAGGGAAATTAGATTATGCCGGAGTTCTCATCTTTGCTTTTCAAGATGTTACGGAACATTCCATATTTAAGATAGGAGACATCATCAGAGAATATGACGGCAAGAAGATTAAGGATTTAAAAGATTTCTCAACAGCATATAAAGCAAACGACAAAGCTTCTGTGAAGATACTGCGTCTTGATGAAGGCAGCTTGAAAGAAGTAATAATTCCCAAGATCAAAGACGTTGATGTCGTAGGTTTTGTCAGTTTGACTGAGTGAGGAAAGGAGAATGTTATGTATAAAGAATCAGGATTGGATAAAGAAATTATGATCGACAGTTTGTACTTATTTCTATAGGCAAGATGGAAAATATGTTGTTATCTCTCACCGAAATCCTCGACAAATGGTCCGAAATACTCGGTCCTAATGCTGAGCTTACTGAAGAAGAAAAAGAGAAATATTTCCTTAATTAAATGATAGATTCTACTCAACATATAACTCTTAACTTTGTTATTAAATAAAAAAATCATGAATAAAGACAACTACATCCCGCAGCCAATCGACACTTCAAAGGTAGAACTGCCTGAAACACTGAATCCTCTCGTGGAGGCTTTGGCGAAAAACGTTCATGAGGTGTGGGCACAAAGCCGTATCTCCCAGGGCTGGTCTTACGGCTCAGAACGCAACGATGAACTGAAACAACATCCTTGCCTGGTCCCATATGAGGAACTTCCTGAAGTTGAAAAAGACTACGACAGAAATACCGCATTGGAGACTCTTAAACTTATAATTTCGATAGGATTCAAAATTGAAAGATAATCACTTTGAGAAGTCTCTGATCTTTAACCTAATGTATTATTCGGCATCTTAATGCTTCGTTGATGTAATCCTTAAAAAAAATCTTTAGTCTATAGTCTTACGACTTTAGACTTTTTACTATATTTGCAAACGATAAATGGTGTCCGTAAGGACTCAATAGGGAACCGGGTGCGAATCCCGGACAGTTCCCGCTGCTGTGATCTCTCGCAGCGCCCGACATAATGTCACTTTCTTTTCTCCAAAAGATGGGAAGACGTCAGGCGTAAGGAGTAAGTCAGAAGACCTGCCACTTATCAGACAATTAAGACTTTCGGGATAAGAGTCGGTCGAACAATCTTCATAAAAAGAAATCGACAAAAATCTTACTGAAAGTTTTACGTTAATTAACTTATTTATTAACTAAAACTTAAAATTATGCAGGAAAAATTAGGTCAACGGACAACAGACAACGGACAACAGACTTTGTTAGTTACAAAAGGATCATCGCCCATAGCTCAATGCTGATATGATTCGCCGTTTGTTGTTGATATTATCGATTCTCTTTACGCTAACTCTTACATCTTTAGCGCAGAACGACACTATTCTCCTCGATTATGTGGAGATTAGCGCATCGGCTATTAATAATAATGTGCAGGAGAAAGCTATGGAACGTAAGATCGACACTACGATAATGCAACGCTTACAAACGGCATCGCTCTCGCAGCTGCTCATCCAACATTCGCCAGTCTTCATCAAGACTTACGGTCCCGGAGGAACGGCATCGGCATCTTTCCGCGGAACTACATCGAGTCATACTCTCGTCTTATGGAACGGACTGCAGCTCAACTCGCCATCGCTCGGTGAAGTCGATTTCAGTACGATACCTGTCTTCTTCACAGATGAAGTCTCTCTTCAATGGGGAAGCAAGACTTCTGCCAACAGCGGAGGTCTCGGTGGAGTGGTCAATATCGCTAACAATCAGAAATTCAACGAAGGTCTTATTTTAGATGTGAAACAGACTTACGGAAGTTTCAACACCTGGGGTTCGTATCTCACTCTCGGATATTCCGCTAAGAACGTGATTGCCAGAGTTAAGGCTTATCGTAATTCCAGTGATAATGACTTTGCTTACACCAATATCGCTACGATACCTCATCAGGTGATGCAACAGAAAAACGCCGATTTCATCGATTATGGCGTAATGCCGGAAGTGCAGGTAAGAATGAAAAACTCGCTGCTGACTGTCGTATCCTGGAATCAGTGGAGCCACAGAAACTATCCGCAGATCATGCCTAACGCTTTCAATAATGTAAAGGAATTTACCGACAACGATTTCTCGCGTAACTTCATCTCTTACAAATATTATTGGAACTCGGGTAGGGTAGAGGTGAAGTCGGCTTATTTCCACGAACGACAGAATTATTTCCTTGAATCTTATACTTCAAACGGCAATCCCGTCTCGCAGATGAACACTCTGAATAAATCAGATGTCTTTCGTCAGCTTGCTGACTTACAACAGGATTTGTATAAATCATGGAAATTATACGCCAAGATTCAATGGGATTCGGAGAATGTGACATCGACGGATTATGACAATGACTATGACAATGACTATGACTTGGGACGTAAGAAAAGAAACATACTTTCATTCTATGCGGCTGTCGATGGAAAGATTTATGATGATTTGGATTTACGTTTGACATTACGTAACGACATCGTCAGTAGAGACGTCATCCCTGTGGCGTCTCAAAGAAATGAAATCGCAGTGCAGTCAAATGGTTTCAAATCAGCAGGTTTCTTCCCGACGGCGACATTGGTTTACAGAATGCCTTTCGTCAAAGGATTGAGTTTAAACGCCGGTTATAGTCATAACTATAGAAATCCGACTTTGAACGATTTGTATTGGAATCCTGGCGGCAACGAGAATCTCAAAGGCGAAGACGGCAAGACCGTCGATTTCGACATCAATTATCTTTACGAGAATGTTAATTTTAATTTAGATTTCAGGACGGGACTTTATTATTCAAAAGTCAACGACTGGATTCAATGGGTGCCGACGAACTATCGTTACTGGATGCCGAGAAACGTGTCGGAAGTCTTGGCACGTGGACTTGAGGCGCATATCAAGATGAATTACCGTTACGCCTTATGGACATTCTCAATTTCAGGTAATTATGTCTATAGTCACACCACCGACGAGAGCGAATATGCGCAACAATACGATGCCGATGGAAAACAATTGATTTACATCCCTAAACATCATGCCAACGCCTTTGCTGAAGTGAAATGGAAGACATGGAATCTTAACTACACCTTCGAATTCACGGGCGAGAGAAAGACAAGCATGAATGACGACGACTTCTTTGCTTATCAGTTGCCGGCTTATATGCTGCATCATGTTTCATTTGGTAAGCAATTAAACAGATTTAGAATAGAATTTAAAATTAACAATTTAACAAACAAATTTTATCAGACTATACTCTGGCGCGCAATGCCCGGACGCAGTTATGAGATTTATTTAGAATTTAAATTATAAACTATGAAAAAAACATTATTTAACATCTTTATTTTAGGAATATTATTATCATTCGTATCATGTAGCGAACCTGAACCTCCTATGCCATCATCAGGTAATGATAATGAGACTGCTACTTACAACATCGCTAAAGGATTATTTGTCTTGAACGAAGGAACTTTCACTTACGCCAATTCATCTCTTACGTTTTATGATCCAGAGGCTGATACGGTAGAGAATAATCTTTTCTACAGAGTCAATCTCGCTCCGCTCGGCGATGTCGCCAACTCCATGATGATGGACGAGACAGGAATGTATATCGTTGTGAATAACAGCAAATACATCTACAAAGTCGATCCTAAGACAATGAAATATCAGGCTAAGTTAGACGGATTTACAATGCCGCGACATATCATTTCCATCAACAAAAACAAGGCTTACGTCTCTGACCAAGAATCGACGGGACTTTGGATCATCAATCCTGCTACGATGCAGAATACAGGTTTCATAGAATTAGGCAACACCACAGAGAAGATGGTGCGCGTCGGATATGAAGTCGTTGTGACAAACTGGTCGAATTATTATCAGCCGGGAACATCCAATTCGACAATACAATTTGTGAATGTCGAGACTGACGAACTCGTCGATGAGATGGCGGTCGCTGCTGAGCCAAATGCCATCGTGAAAGATAAGAACGACAATATCTGGGTGTTATGCAGCGGAGGTTACATGCCACCATGCGAGCCGGCATTATTCTGCATCAATCCGTCGAAACGTGAGATTATCAAACGCTACGACTTTGCGGAAGGCGACTATCCATCATCGATGACCATCGACAAAGAAGGCGAGAACCTCTATATTTTGAACGGCGGTTTCGGCACATTGGATTTGTACAAGATGTCGATTGATGACGAGACTTTACCGACAGTTCCTTTTATAAGCAGTCAGCAGTCAGCAGTCAGCGGTCAGCAAAGAGTTTTTTCTAATGTAGTTGTTTCAGAAGATGGAGATATTTACTTGACTGATGTCAAGAATTACGTACAAAACGGCGAGGTCGTGAGATACACATCCAACGGCGAGTTTGTGACATCATTTGAAGCAGGCATTGTTCCCGGTGCGATGAAGTTTAATTAATGTCAACAGACAACAGACAACGGTCAACAGACTTCGTCCACGTTTTTTTATGTCAACAGACAACAGACAACAGACTTCGTTCACGTTTTTTTTATTTAAAGTTTAAGGTTAGAAAATAAAAGTCGCAAGTCCTCAGAGTCATAAAGACCGTCACCTTGCGACTTTGCGACTTTGTGACCTTAAACTTTAAATTCGTCTTTAGTCAAATAATTACATTTTTATATTCCCCGAAATCTTAAGTCCATGCCGTCACCCTGCCGCCTCGGATAAATAGCGTTAAGAAATTATGATGATGGAGCGTTAAGAACAAAAAGCTTTTTCTGTTTCTCTTTTTTGCGGTAAAAAAGAGAAAGGAGATTCTCAGATTTAAAAAAAAAATTGTATCTTTGCACCATTAGAATCCGCCACGCTTCCCGATGACCAGCGTACCAGGGCGGAACTTTTTTTATATACCAAAATTATGAAATACTTAAAAGAACCATTGACTACATCTCAGATTATTGATGTATTGAAAGAAAGAGGATTGTCTATTGAAGACGAAGAAAAAGCATGCCGTTATCTCGAGCATGTCAGTTATTTCCGTTTTGCCTCATATCTGTTAATGTCATAAGGAATATCTGTGCTCATCACGGAAGAATGTGGAATAGGATTATACCTGTGATGCCCCAATTGCCAAAGACGTTAAAGAATAAATGGATTGTAGAAAAACCGCAACTTTCCAATAAACTCTATTCCTCTTTATGTTGTATCGCTTACTGGTTGAATTCCATAAATCCTAATAACAGTTTTACATCAGATTTTAAGACTTTGTTAAGAAAATATCCCAATGTCGACACCAACGCCATGGGATTCACCAAAGAGTGGGAGAGAGAACCCTTGTTTAGAACTTGAAACGGAGAACTAGAATAGTCAACAGTCAACAGACTTTGTCCACGTTTTTTTTATGTCAACAGACAACAGACTTTGTTCACATTATTTGTAAAGTTTAAGGTTTAAAGTTGGGAAATAAAAGTTCCCCAAAGTCATAAAGACCATCACCTTGCGACTTTGCGACCTTGCGACTTTAAACTTTCAATTCGTCTTTAGCCAAACTTTTCAGATTTTCAATTTTTCAGATTCTCAGATTCTAAAAAAAAATCCTATTCTGTGAAAAATATTCCTAAAACGACTCCGATTCTGTGAAAAAATACTATCTTTGCAATACCTAAAGTGTGAAAGATATGACACAACTACTTAAAAGAAAGATAGATAAATATCTTATGGAATCCCGGACATAAAATACGGAATCAAATTTGGTTATAGAAACATCGGTTTCAACGGACAGTTTTACACTATTCCATATTGTCTCACATTCCTGTTGAAGAGATTCTTGCAAAACAAAGTTTGAATTTTAAAACTGAGAATCTGAAAAATTAAAAATCTGAGAAATTGACTTCGTTCACATTATTTGTTTAAAGTTTAGAAATAAAAGTTCCTCAGATTCATAAAGACCGTCACCTTATGACTTTGTGACTTTGCGACTTTGCGACCTTAAATTTTCAATTCGTCTTTAGCCAATAATTTCTCAGATTTTCAGATTTTAGAATTCTCAGATTCTAAAAAAAGCACTATCTTTACAATCTAAAAGTTTGTTTATAAAATTAAGGAGTAGAGTGATGGCGAAGCAATTGGAGATCAGAAATAGCACGGCAGAATTCCTGACATTTGTTATAGATGGCAAGGAAGACGGAATACAGGTAGTATATAAAGACGAAACGATATGGGCGACGCAGAAAGCCATGGCGAATCTGTTTGATTGCACGACAGATAACATCGGGTTACATTTAAAAAATATTTTTGCAAGCGGAGAGTTGCAGAAAGAATCAGTTACCGAGAAATTCTCGGCAACTGCGTCAGATGGCAAAAACTATCAGACACAATTCTATTCCCTCGATGCGATAATCTCTGTCGGTTATCGTGTTAATTCAGTGCGAGCCACGCAATTCCGTCAATGGTGTACCCACGTGCTCCGTCAGTTTGCCATTCGAGGCTATGTTATAGACAAGAAAAGAATGGAAAACGGTTCGTTCATCGGTGTTGATTATTTCGAACATCTGCTTGCAGAGATAAGAGAGATAAGGTTAAGCGAACGCCGCTTCTATCAGAAACTCACAGACATATATGCGACGAGTATCGACTATAACCTTGACGCCCCGACGACAAGAACATTCTTTAAGAAAGTGCAAAACAAGATGCACTATGCTGTCCACGGACATACGGCGGCAGAACTTATTGTAGATAGAGCCAATGCGGAGCACGAAAATATGGGACTTACAACTTGGGAGAAAGCCCCGAAAGGTAAGATCGTAAAGACCGATGTCGCTGTCGCTAAGAATTATCTGCGGGCAAATGAATTAGACGATATGGGAAGAATTGTAGATGCCTTTCTCGACATTGCGGAAGATATGGCGAAACGTCATATCCCAATGACTATGGAAGACTGGGCGAAACGAATAGACAAATTCCTGGATCTTACCGACCGTCCGATATTGCTTGACAATGGCAAGGTTACGGCAGAATATGCCAAAGAATTTGCCGAAACTGAATTTGAAAAATATCGCGTCATACAAGACAAACTCTTTAGTTCCGACTTTGACAGATTCGACAGCCTAAACATCCTGCCCTTAGATTTGGAGGACTAGAATAGTCAACAGACAACAGACAACGGACAACAGACTTTGGGTTCGATATTTTGCTATGAGCTGTGAGCATTTATACAACCCTTTAGACTATAGACTCTCATCTTTAGACTTTAAATTCTAATTACGCATTATGAATTATGCATTATGCATTGTTTCAACTCCTTCCTTCCGACCACATCTTTCATAAGCTCAAAAAGTTCGATGTCGATTTCAGCGTAGCGGAGGAACTACATAGAGTAGTTAGACAACTATAAGTACATATTCTCAACCTTGCAGATGGAGCTAGAACCTAACTCAACCATTTCAATTGATTGGTTAAAATGGTATGCTATTTTCATGCCTTTACCATTGGCTACAGCGATGGCCTAACTTTTTGGGTAGTAATGTATCTATTACCATTTTTATATTTAATATTTTAGCGAAATAGATTTATTTTTCGTATAACTTCATCATTGTTTCATAGGATATCAACTCGCCTGGCTGCATCTTTGACTTGTATATATGCATCCAATCTTCTCCCAAAGGAATATATGTAGAAAGGTTCAGTTTGAGACGCGTGTTTCCACCATCCGCTCCAAAATAGACCTTTTCAACTTTATAGTAGCCATCGATTTTACCATCGACCATTGGCAAGAAATATTGCACATCCATAAAGTTAATATATTTTGGAGGGACCTCCACGGTATATATCTTAGATGCATGATTATAGAATGTGGAAAAATCTTTATCCGTATTTCTAACTAACCCCGTTAAGATATTCTTAACCTCTTGCTGCGGTAGTTGGTTTAGTGTGCCCACATTCTCTACACTATCTATATGCAAATCTGTATCAAGCTTAAATGGATCTCCCACAATAAAGTGTGATTGCATAGAGTCTATTAGTTCGTTGCTACTTTGAATCTCTCTGCTTATCGTTTCTATACCGACACCCAAATTTCTCCAAAGTTTAGGTTCATCACCATTCATTACTGCCAAAATAAGGTAATTACCATCGGCTTTGGAACGATACACCTTGCCATTCAGCAAATGGAAATTATCTTGTATAAACCTATAACAGTCCATGCCCTCTCGGGGTTGCAAGACTCTAAAGGTATACAGACGGTTTAGTGAGTCTTGTATTCTACTGCGGAACTCTTTTCTAACATACTCTCTCCAAGATGATTGTGCGCTCTTGTTATTTCGGCCGTATAGCGATGCAATGTATAGAAAATTCACATCGTAGTGACACAGCAGCAAGGTATCTCGGTCAAATAGGCGATTCTCGAACTGTCTATTTAATTGTACACCATTCTCTTGTGCTTTTATCTCCTTGTCATCAAATGACAAGAATTTTTGACCACCCGATTCTTTATTAGGTATTCTTGCACTAATAAAGAAGTTAGGTATGGGGTTGTATCCTTCTGTGAGGGTATCTCTTAGCTGAGGCTGTTCATCATTGTTGTCACCACCCAAGAATAGATTCATATTCCATTGGATGACATTTCTTGCGT
>JAZUST010000110.1:0-15319 GCA_045606865.1 Bacteroidales bacterium | reverse complement strand
ATATTGGAAGAAGAACAGCAAGGGAGTGTAAGAGCGGAATATGGAGAACAACTAATAGACGGTCTGTCAAAACAGCTTACTATAGAATACGGCTCTGGTTTCTCGCCCCGTTATCTCAGAGCATTTCGAAAATTTTATATTGTAGTACCAGACTTAAAGATTTGGAAATCGCGATTTCCAAATTTGCAATGGACACATATATATCGAACATTACGAGTCGGAAATGAGGTTGCAATCCGTTGGTATTTGGAGACAGCATCTAAGGAGATGTGGAGTGTGAGGACGCTTGATAGAAATGAACAATTGTTCGCTGCGAAATATCTTCCGCTGCTTCCAACAGAAGAGGAACTACGTCGCGAAATTGAGAGACAAAAGGAAATCTTTATACTGCAACGACAAAACAATTAACAATTAACAGTTAACAATTAACAATTAATAGTTGACAATTAATAGTTGGCTTGTTGTATCAAAAAAAATCAAAATACTCTTTTACATTTAAGAGTAAAATTGTAAATTTGCACCTCAAATTAAAAAGATATATCATTAAATAAATTTATACTATGGGAAGAGCATTTGAATACCGCAAAGCGGCTAAGATGAAAAGATGGGGTCACATGTCGAGAGTGTTCCCTAAATTGAGTAAGATGATCACTATTGCAGCTAAAGAAGGCGGTGCTGATCCAGATATGAATCCAAGATTGCGTCAGGCTATCATCAACGCCAAGGCTGAAAACATGCCAAAGGATAATATCGACGCAGCTATCAAGAGAGCTACAGCGAAAGACGCTGCCGACATGGTGGAAATCGTTTATGAAGGCAAAGGTCCTGCTGGCGTTCTCGTCGTAGTAGAATGTGCAACCGACAACACAACACGTACTGTCGCTAACGTGCGTTCATATTTCAACAAATGTGGCGGTTCTTTGGTACCTACAGGTTCTTTGGAATTCATGTTCAGCCGTAAAGCTGTCTTTGAATTGGAATTACCGGAAGGCATGGACGTTGAGGAAATCGAACTCGAACTCATCGACGCTGGCTTAGAAGAAATTGAAGCAACAGAAGAAGGCGTTGTAGCATTGTCGGACTGGACAGCATTCGGCACAATGCAGGTTGCTTTAGAGAAACTTGGCATCAACGTGAAGAAAGCAAACTTACAACGTTTCGCTAACAATCCGGTGGCATTCTCGGCAGAAGACGTTGAAGCTATCGAGAAATTCCTCGAAAAGGTAGAAGACGACGAAGATGTACAGTCAGTCTATACCAATATGGAATGATATTAGTCATGGTTTTTATCTAATGTTTTTTAGAGAAGTCTAAGTAAAAACTTTAATAAATATGTGGTGGAAAAGGCGGTCTTGATGATCGCCTTTTTTTTAATTAACAACTCTGTAGGAGAAAATTCACTTCGACAGGTTTAGCGACTATATTTTCTGTCATAGTACAAAAAAATAGTTCATCGTCATAGTTCATCGTTCATAGTTTTTTTATAGATTTGTAAACTGAAAACCATGGACAAAGTCTGTTGTCTGTTGATTGTTGTCCTTTGACATAAAGTATAGATTATGAAAAAAATATTACTCTTTTTATTGACATTCGTCTCGTTAAATATATTTGCGCAATCCGATTCGTTCAAGGTTAAGGAAGGATCGTTTCATAAAGTTGATGGTTGTGTGACGATACCAACTCATACCGATATTAATGACCTTCCGATGGGTATGATTAAGATTATTCCTGATAATATTAACGAACAACAGAGGATGCGTCTCACTTTTGAAGGTAACCTCGCGACAGACATTGAGGTGGAGCAACATGAAGGCGAGACCTGGGTTTATGTTACTGCGCGTGCTGTTACATTCTTAAGGATAAAACATCCCGACTTCGGAGTGACGGAATTCTATCCTCCTATGGAAATTGAAGCTAACCAATGTTATGAGATGACGTTACAATATGTCGTTCCGAATACTGAACCGGAAACCGGTTTCCTCGCCGTAAGCAGCGAACCCTCAGAAGCTGATGTCTATGTTGACGGAAAACATTATGGCAAAACCACAACCGTTGTTACCGACCTCGCAGAAGGAAACCATACTCTTAAACTTGAAAAACAAGGCTATCTGACAGTTACCAAAAACATAGTGATAACAAAAGGCGAGACCTTGAAACTTAACGATACATTGCAGACCATCAGCTCGCAGAGAACTTATATCATAGTGAAAACCGACCAACCTGACGCTCGCATTTATATTGATGACAATCTCAAAAATACCGGAGAACACGCAGAAAGCGTGATAATAGGAAGTACTCATACCTATAAGATAGAATGTAACCTGTATCATACAGAGACGGGAACTGTGACAGTGAACGAGAGAATGACGATGGAAAAGAAACTGCGTCCTGCTTTCGGCTATATCAGTGTCTCAACATCTCCTGAACAAGGAGCGAAAGTCTTCGTGAATGGAGAATATCTCGGACTCTCTCCTATAAAATCTGATAAACTCAAAAGCGGTTCTCATACCGTGATGGTGATGAAAGATATGTTTAAGATGACAGAGAAATCTTTTACTGTTAACGATGGACAAACGACAAACGCAACTCTCAATATGTCTGCCAACTTTATTAATGTGACTATAAACACTGACGCAGACTCTGACATTTACGTTGATGAAGAATATAAGGCAAAAGGCGGATGGACAGGAAGACTTTCAGACGGACTACATAATTTTGAGGCGAGAAAACAAAACCACAAAAGTACGAAGAAGAGCCTTGATTTGGTACTCGGAGAAAAGCAAACCATAACATTAGAAGCGCCGAAACCTATAAACGGCAGCCTTGACGTGAACACTTCTCCGATGAGCGCAGAGATTTACATTGACGGCAAACACTACGGGCAAACACCTAATTATATTAATGAAATCTTAATTGGTTCTCATACTCTTAAATTAGAAAAGAGCGGCTGCGCCCCTATAACCAAGACCATAACGATAAAAGAAAACGAGACCCTGACCATAAACGAGAAACTGCAGACCGGCAAAGAGATAACAATCTCCACCGACCAATCCGGCGACAAGATTTTTGTTGACGGCAATTATGTTGGAACCTCACCAATAACCTCCAATCTCTCGTATGGATCTCACAACATTAAGGCGGTAAGAAATGATAAAGAAGTCTCCAAGACAATAACTGTCTCTCAGAGTGGAGGAGAGAATAATGTGAAGTTGGCTTTTGTGCTGGAGATTAACGGCCACGAATACGTTGACTTAGGTTTAAGCGTAAAATGGGCGACCTGCAACGTTGGAGCAAGTAAACCAGAAGACTACGGCAACTATTACGCATGGGGCGAAACAAAGACGAAATCTACTTATTATGATGATAACAGCGTTACTTGGGGTAAGAGCATCAGTGATATAGGAGGGCAGTCGCAATATGATGCTGCGCGAGCCAATTGGGGAGGAACATGGCGGTTGCCGACAAGGGCTGAATTAGAAGAATTAGAGAATAAATGTATATGGAAGTGGACTACCCAAAACGGCGTTAAGGGTTATAAGGTTACTGGACCCAACGGCAACAGTATCTTTCTCCCTGCTGCGGGCTACCGTTACGGGTCGTCGCTCGACAGCGCCGGAGAGGGCGGTTACTATTGGAGTTCTTCGCTTTTCGAGAGCTATGGCGCCTGCTACCTTTACTTCGATAGCATTCGTCAGTACGTGAATTGGTACTACCGTCTCAACGGTCTATCAGTCCGTCCGGTCGCAGAATAAAAGCGAAGCGATTTTTAAATCTGAGAAACTGAAAATCTGAGAATCTGAGAAACTGAGAAACTGAGAATCTGAAAAACTGAAAACCTGAAAATCTGAGAATTGGCTGTCAGCCATCAGCTATCAGCAGTCAGTTCAATGCTCATAGCAAAAAAAATATGGACAAAGTCTGTTGACTGTTGCCTGTTGACAGCCGAAGACTCACTCCCGTAGAGGCACACGGACGTGTGTCTTGGAATTGAAAGTTGAAAATTGACAATTGAAAATTATTGTAGAGACGTGACATATTACACCAATGAAAAATAAACACGATGTAATTGGTGCGTCATTTAGAAATTTTATAAAAATATTTCTTTATAACAATCTTTGTGCGGAGAAAAATTGTTATATTTGCCGCATAATCTGCGGTGATTAATTATTTTAATCTCCGCATAAAGTCATAAAGTATGTATATCTGGCAAAATAAGGAATGGCCTAAGTTCCGTTGGAACGAAGTCCAAGTGGCAAACAAATTGGCGCAAGTAAGACATGAACAAGGTCGTTTGCTCGGCATGATGGGTATGTTGGGTTTTGATGTTAAAAACACAGCCATATTGGATTCCATGACTGCTGATATTATGATGTCGTCAGAGATAGAAGGGATTACGTTAAATGCCGATGATGTACGTTCTTCTGTGGTTTGGCAACTCGGTATTGATAATGTGGGACTTCCGGCATCTGACAGATATGTAGAAGGCGTTGTTGAAGTTATGTTCGATGCTGTCCATAACTGCAATGAGATCATGACACAAGAGCGTTTGTTCGCTTGGCATACTTCCTTGTTCCCTCATCCCAATGCGTTACAGCATATTACAGTTGGACGATGGTGCGAAAGTTCGTCACCTATGCAGGTAGTATCCGGAAGATATGGTAATGAGAAGATTCATTATGAAGCTCCGCCATCATCGGAAGTGCCTCAGATGATGAATGTTTTTTTTGAATGGTTGCGTGAAGAACAACAGATGGACGACATATTGATGGCTGCGATAGCGCATCTTTGGTTTGTTACAATACATCCTTTCAGTGACGGTAACGGACGTTTGTCTCGTACCATAATGGATATGTTGTTGGCAAAGGCTGATAAAACACCTCATCGTTTTTATAGTATGTCGGCGGCTATCGCTCGCGATAAAAAGAAATATTACGATATCTTGGAAAAGACACAGAAAGGAAATCTCGACATCACGGAATGGATGTTGTGGTTCCTTGAACGTTTTAATGATGCTATTGAAAGAGCGATGTCGTTGACAGATAACATATTGAAAAAATCTGCTTTCTGGGAGAAGCACCGTCATGTCGCGATGAATGCACGTCAGACAAAAATGGTGAATATGCTTTGGGACGGCTTTGAAGGAAGACTGACAACAGGGAAGTGGGCTAAGATAAACAAATGCTCCTCCGATACTGCCCTTCGCGATATTCAAGACCTTATCAATAAAGGCGTTCTGATTAAGAATGAAGGAGAAGGAAGAAGTACAAACTATCAATTATCATAAAACGTAGAGACGCATTTGATTTATTATAAAATCTTAAAATCTTAAAATCTGAAAACCTGAGAAATGGTTCTCCCGTAGTTTTCTCACGCAGAGTCGCAGAGTATCGCGGAGTTATTCTGCGTTCTTTGCGTCTCTGCGTGAATATATCATTGAAGCGTCTCTCCCGTAGAGGCACACAGACGTGTGTCTTGGAATTGAAAATGGAAAATTGAAAGTTGACAATTATGGTAGAGACGTCACCCCTGTGGCGTCTTTGAATTGAAAGTTGAAAATTGAAAGTTGACAATTATGGTAGAGACGTCACCCCTGTGGCGTCTTCGAATTGAAAGTTGAAAATTGAAAATTATTGTAAAGACGTCACCCCTGTGGCGTCTTTGAATTGAAGATATGATAAATACCTCCTTAATGGCGTCAGATTATAGGCTGGTGATGAAGCGTTAGCGGAATCCCTGCTCAAAAAAACACCAAGATTAATCGAAGCACCGTAGGTGCGACAGAGGTGGTTTGCACTACCCCGATTCAAAAAAAACTTTGGTCATTAGTCATTAGTCTTTGGTCTTTTATTATATTTGCAACACTTTACTAATCGCTGACAGCTGATGGCTGAAAGCTAAAATTTGCCTTATGACGATAGACCTTTTTATTTCATGTG
The DNA here is from genome assembly GCA_045606865.1 of Bacteroidales bacterium. Taxonomy (GTDB): domain Bacteria; phylum Bacteroidota; class Bacteroidia; order Bacteroidales; family F082; genus Limimorpha. Next base: position 9,383 of record JAZUST010000110.1, on the reverse strand, counting down.
TGATGGATCAGTTTTATCCGGAGACGGCTAAAAACGTCGTTAAGTTGTTGAACGCCGCGGAAGTCGACGTGGAATATAATCCGGAGCAGACATGTTGTGGAAGATTCGCCTTCACAAGCGGTTTCGTGGAAGAAGCAAAAGAGTTAGGTGAGAAGTTCCTCCGCGATTTCCCTAACGACAGACCGATAGTGGGCGTGAGCGCATCGTGCGTGGGTTACATAAAGACACGCTACAAAGAACTGTTCTATAACACGGGTTCTCATCTCGAATATAAACGTCTCGTGGCAAATATTTACGAACTCACCGACTTCCTCGTAAATAAGATCGATGTACAGAACTTCGGTGCAGAGTTCAATCATAAGGTTGTTTATCAAGATACATGTTGCTCGCTCAGAGAGTTAGGTCTTAAAGACGAAGGTCGAAAGTTGTTATCTAATGTAAAGGGTTTAGATCTTGTTGAAATGAAATATCCGGAGTTTTGTTGCGGTTTCGGTTCCGGATTTTTTTCCATACAGCACGAGGCGATATCCGTTGCCATGGCGGAACGTAAGATAAAAGACGCAATGGCAGTAGGTGCGGAATATATAGTCACCAACGACGTCTCTTGTTTGATGCAGTTAGACAGCTGTATCAAGAAACAGAAATTCGATATCAACGTAGTTCATATCGCCGACGTACTTGCGCAAGGTATCTGAAAAGGCGAGAGAGACAAAAGTTCTGATAGATTCGCGCAGATACGAAAGATTCGTGGAGATTGGTAATACAAAAGTCGCTCAGAGAATCCTGAACGACTTTTGTATTTCAAGGTATGATTATTAAATATTGGTCTCACGTAGAGGCATACGGACGTATGTCTCTAACATTGTTAATTGTAAATTGTTCATTGTTAATTTTAAAAACTGAATCCAATACCTAAATTGACAGGTGTAACTCTTATGGGACTATTGTCTTGATTGAATAAATGTGTCAATCCTGTCCTTCCAAATATGACAAAACTCTTGAAGTTTAGCACTGCCAATGCATTAACACCAAATGGATTGTAAGCCAAATTATCTGAAACCGTCAATTTGTCGTTTTGGAAATATGTAAATGATTTCATCGCAAAACGCCATTCAAATTCAGGTCCTAATGAAAATGCCATTTTATTGCCCCCGATGCGCCATTGGAACTGAACGCTGATTGGTAAACGCAAACTCCAATAACGGTAGTAACCATCATCAAATTTTTCTGGAGCATTAGTGCCCAACAAACCATCAGGGATAGGATTCCATTCATCGCTTGAATCGGAAGGACGATAAAAATATGTGTAATTGCTGCTGTGATCTGTAGTCGTTGTGCCTAAAATATATGAACTGTAGAAATAAGTGTTCGAAAATCCTAATGCTGTGGTCAGACCTATTGTCTTTCTTTTATTATGACATATGTCATATTGGAAAAGGTACATGCCCCATTCAAACGACTTTGCTTTTTGCAAATCAAAGTTCAAACTATAATGTGAGAATGGAATACCAATCATCGCTGAATAGGCATAGTAGATATTGGGATATATTGGTTCAAAACTACGGAACTTTATTTTTGTTCCTTTATTGTCAGAGACGTATTTATCATCTTTGATGAATGTAGGGTTTATAGGGAAATTGATGGTGATGTTCTTCTTCTCGGTGTTGCTGCCTATATTGTTTTCGTATCGACTTTCATAATATGGATATTTTTCCACCTCACCGTTTTCTGTTATGCTGAAGACGTTAATCTTCAATCCATTTTGAGAATCTATGATTTTTACCTTGTTGTTGTTGATGAGGATTTCAACCTTGTCGCCGTTAACTACGATAGTGTCGTTATTTGTCTCTTGTGAAATTACGTTTAATGTCAACGCCATAAATAATGTGATTAATGCTATTCTTTTCATATCGCTAAATTTTTTATTTGTATTTCTAATTATGATCTTATTCGAAGTCTATGTCTACGTCGCCGTACTTCACTTCAATATTTATTTTTTGTTCAACCATCTCGATGTTACCGCTCATCTTTTCCTTGTTGTTGATTTCGTATATGTAAACTCTTGCATTGTCTTTGAGATACTTGCTGTCAATCTGTCCGTATTCTGTAGAAATGTAATATGAGAAATTTAGTTCTTTGTTGAGCATGAGGTCTACGTCACCATATCTTGATGAAATATCTATGAGTTTGAAGTCATTGTCGATTTTGTTTATCTCAATGTCACCATAGGTTGATGTGAAGTTAATTTTTTTTAAGAGATAATCAATTTCCACGTCGCTGTATGAATCGTCAATGGTTATTTCATTTACTTTTTCAAAATAAGTATCGGTGTATTTTATGTCCAACGATACGAAGTCTGCATAGTTACATCTGATTTCTGAAAATTCACAAGTGGCGGTGAGTTTCTTAATATCGCCGAATTTCCCGTTGCCGTATTTCATAATGAGGTTTACATTTTTACTATTGTTAATGCGTATGTCGCTAAAACCAATTTTGCCTTCAATTTTATTTGAATATTTTATTTTGACATCACTATAATTTATGTCAAGTTTGTTGATATTAGATAATAGACTGTCGATTGAGAAACTTCCGAAGTCAAGGTCTAAGTTAAGGTCTTTGCTGAGTTTATCGATTTCAATGTCGCCGTAAGAATTGTTAATGGTAAGATATAGATTTTCAGGAATCATGATGTAATGGTCAATCTGAAAACTTATGTTGGTTGTTTTCTTTGTTTTGATTGTTGTTCTTGCTTCTATTGTTTCTGTACTTTTCATATTATCGAACTCTACGTTAATGTTGTTGAGCATTTCTTCGGCAGCGTTTTCCCTGTTTGATTTTGCTGTTATCTCAACATGAAAACTTACGTAGTTTTCGTTCCATGTGGCAATCTTGTAATCGCTGAAACTGCCATAAAGATTTAACTTGTAATTACTTCTCGCGTCGAAGTTGGCATCGATGGTTCTCTTTTTTGTGTATTTATAATTTTCATTCGAATTGTCGTTGATTTTCAATTCGTCTGAAAATGCAATAGAACAGATGAAACATAGCAGTAATGTCATTGTCATTTTAGCTTTTGTCATAGTTCTCATAATAGACCTCCTTATTTTTTATTAATTTTTCTATATATTGAATTTAATGTCTGCAAATTGTTATTATAAACATGCGATGTTATTGCGAGTTGCTTCTCTTCTGGCAGCGGCGCGATCTCGGTGAGTAACTCTGTTGTTGACGAGAGATTTTCTATCGCTTTGTTTATCTCGTTTCTCGTTGAGTCGTCGACATTAACCAGGACATTTTCCAATAACGCTATCGTCTCGTTGAGTTGTGTCTCATAAATCATACGCATCTCGGCTACCTTTTCATTCTCACTATATATATAAGGTTGCAGTGCGTCTTGTTTGTTAATTAAAATTAAGATTAACAGTATTGCCGCTGCTGAAGAAATACCCAACCAGAAATATTTCCCTCTCTGCGACCCTGCGACCCTGTGACCTTGCGACTTTGCGACTTTGCGACCTTGCATCTTCATCGCAAAACGTTCCTGATGTCCGGCAGGTAATTCCGTCATGAATTTGTCTTTATTATTTTTTATTAAGTTTTCCATCGTTATTTTAATTATATTACGTTTTTATTTAGACGCATCAATTACAGATTGTTTATTTTTTGAGGTGTAATATGATAGTCCTTACTTTTTTCAGATTCTCATATTCTCAGTTTTTCAGATTCCAAAATAAATTTCAATTTATTGATAGATCTTACATATTGCGACCTTACCGATGAAGGCTTAATATTCATTATCTCTGCAATTTCATCGAAATCTAATTCATCGATGAGACGTAACAACAACACCATTTTATATCCGCGGGGGAGAAGTTCAATCTTTTCTTTTATCATCTCGATGGAAAAAGAATCTTCTTCATCCTCACAGATGGTTGACGACTGATAGTTGTCAGCTAAATCTTCTACTTCTGTAAATAATGGTGTTTTATTCTTTTTGCGGAACAGGTCGATGCTTTTGTTTATCGCTATTTTCTTAACGAAGTTGACGAACTCTTTTTCTGTTCCTATAAATCTGTCGATATTGTCGAATGCTTTTAAGATGGAATCCTGCATTATCTCTTCTGCGTCGAATTCGTTCATCACGATGTGGAGACTTGCGTTGTATACGGGTGTCGCGCAGAGATTGTACATCTCCATCATCGACTGTTGTTTACGTCTTTTGCATCCTGATAATAACTCTTCAAATCTCGACATATTCTTTTGATTTCTCAATTAACAAACGAAGACTTTACGATTTCGCTGCATGAGATTTCAAAAATAATTAATTTGTTTGTGCTGTACAATTTTTTTTTAAAATTTGCGTTCTATTTTAAAATATTAATCTAAAAATAATGATCATGAAACAGATTTATTTAATGATGACATTGGTCTGTGTGATGATGGTGTCATGTACACGTGATGTTGTAGTTACAACAGAAGAACCTGAACAAATTACTTCAAATTCCGCTGTATTAAAAGGTAGTGCTACAGGTGATAATATAAAAGACAAAGGTATTTTATATTGTCAGTGCGAGACTCCTGAAATAAATCAAGTTGGTCCTGCTTGGCCTGGATGGCAACTTAAGATTAGTGATGGACCAGGTTCTGGTAACTTTAGTTTTGATGTTGATTTGTTTGAATCTAACACAAAATATTATGTTCGTGCCTATGCTGTAACTGACGAAGATGTATTTTATGGAGAAATATTTAGTTTTGTTACGAACCCGACTGAGGTCGGATATATAAATGGTTACTAATATGTGGATTTGGGTCTGCCTTCAGGTTTGAAATGGGCTGCATGTAATGTCGGTGCAACATCACCAGAAGATGACGGAGAATACTTCGCATGGGGAGAAATAAGTCCTAAGACAGAATATGTTGTGGAAAATAGCGTGACAATAGAACTGCAAATGAACGACATTTCAGGTAATGCGCAATATAATGCCGCAGTTGCGAATTGGGGCGGAAGTTGGAGAATGCCAACAATTGGAGAAATGCAGGAGTTGGATGACAACTGTGAATTTGAAAGTACGCAGTATAACGGCGTAGATGGGATAAAGGTGATAGTACCAAACGGAAATGCGATTTTCCTTCCATCTGCTGGATTTTGCAGAAGTACTTATGTCGAATATGAAAGTCACGGATGTTATTGGAGTTCTACTTCACGAGAGAACGCTTATGTTGATTATCATGATTCATTTTACCTATGTTGCGGCGATGGGTTTGCGGCGGCGAATTGGTATATATCTCGTAGCTATGGTTTGAATGTACGTCCTGTTTCAGAATAAAATCAACTTCTGACATCTCTTCGAATTAACGAAAAGATGCCAACTTTCAATATTTTGTATCTCGTCAAGAAACAGGTATTTGAAATCGCCGTAGATTTTATATAAGATTTCAAGACATTATAGCATAAGGTCGATTTCCCGCTTCTTCGTACACCAGATAATTAAAGTAAATTTCTAACGCCATAAAACAAGTACAAAAAAGTCGCTCAGAAAATCCTGAACGACTTTTTTTAATATTGTATAATGTGGACAAAGTCTGTTGTTTTATCAATGTGTTGAAACAAAATAGTGTTAAAAAACTTTAACTTTATTTTTCTTGACAACAATATAATAATGTTGTACTTTTGTGAGCAAAATCTAAAATAATGAAACTATGGCAAGAAAGATTAAAGAAACACCCATTTTAACAGGTAAAGATGCAAAACGTTTTATGGAACGTATGCGAGAGACAAGAGTTGTTCCCAAGGAAGAAATAGAAAGAGTAAAGAAAAATTACGAATATATCATTAGTATATCAAAGTTTTAGAGAATGATAGTTCGTCGTTTAGCTGAAGATGAGGCAATAAATTCATTTTATTGCGGTGATGCTGATTTGGATGATTTTATAATAAACGAGTCTATGTTATATAGTAAATCTTTATTATCGGTAAACTATATAATGGAAGAATATGATAATCCGGTCGCTTTTTTTAGTTTGTTGAATGATAAGATTTCAATTCATGAATTTGATAATAAAACAAATTTCAATCGTTTTAGGTCTCATAAGTTTGTTAATAGAAAAAGAATTCAAAGCTATCCGGCTGTAAAGATAGGAAGGTTTGCAATAGGGAATGAGTTTCAAGGCAGTGGAATTGGATCGATGTTATTAGATTTTATTAAAGGTTATTTTATAATCAATAATAAAACGGGTTGTAGGTTTATTACTGTTGATGCTTACAAGTCAGCCGTTTCTTTTTATGAGAAGAATGGCTTTGTAGCGTTACATAATAATGATGATGATTCTTTTACTCGGTTGATGTATTTTGATTTAGTAGATTATAAGAATCATTTAAAATAAGGTGATAAAACTAAAAAGTCGCTCAGAAAATCCTGAACGACTTTTTTATTTTAAAATCTGAGAAACTTAAAACTTGAGAATCTGAGAGTTGGTTTACTTTCAGGTTTTCAATTTCTCAAGTTTTCAGTTTTTATTCAAAGTTTCGGTCCTGCTGCAACCAAAGCCTTGCCTGCTTCGTTGTAGGTGAATTTTTCGAAGTTCTTGATGAAACGACCTGCCAAGTCTTCAGCTTTGACATTCCATTCTTCAGCTGTTGCGTAAGTGTCGCGTGGATCCAAGATGTCTGGGTTTACGCCAGGCAATGCTGTAGGGACTTTGAAGTCGAAGTAAGGGATGTTCTTTGTCTCGGCTTTTTCTATTGAACCGTCCAAGATGGCGTCGATGATGGCGCGTGTGTCTTTGATGGAGATACGTTTGCCGGTGCCGTTCCAACCAGTGTTTACCAAGTAAGCGGTAGCGCCGACTTTTTCCATTTTCTTGACTAATTCTTCTGCGTATTTTGTCGGGTGCAATGAAAGGAATGCTGCGCCGAAACATGCTGAGAATGTTGGTGTAGGTTCTGTGATGCCGCGTTCTGTACCGGCTAATTTTGCTGTGAAACCCGACAAGAAGTAATATTTTGTTTGTTCTGGAGTCAAGATTGAAACTGGAGGCAATACTCCGAAAGCGTCGGCTGACAAGAAGATTACTTTCTTAGCGTCTGGAGCTTTTGATACAGGTTTTACGATATTTTCGATGTGGTAGATAGGGTAGGAGACGCGAGTGTTTTCAGTGACGCTCTTATCTTTGAAGTCGATTTTGCCGTTTTCATCGACGGTGACATTTTCTAACAAAGCATCTCTTCTGATAGCGTTGTAGATGTCTGGTTCACTTTCTTTATCAAGGTTGATGACTTTTGCGTAGCAGCCGCCTTCGAAGTTGAAGATGCCGTCGTCGTCCCAGCCATGTTCGTCGTCACCAATCAAGGCTCTCTTAGGATCTGTCGATAATGTTGTCTTACCTGTTCCCGAGAGACCGAAGAAGATGGCAGTCTCGCCTTTTTCGTTTGTGTTTGCTGAGCAGTGCATTGCAGCGATGCCTTTCAATGGCAGTAAGTAGTTCATAATTGAGAACATACCTTTTTTCATTTCGCCGCCGTACCATGTGTTCAAAATGATTTGTGCTTTTTCTGTCAAGTTGAAAACGACAGCTGTCTCTGAGTTGAGACCTAATTCTTTGTAGTTCTCGACTTTTCCTTTTGATGCAGTATATACTACGAAATCTGGTTCACCGAAGTTGGCGAGTTCTTCTTCTGTAGGACGGATGAACATGTTCTTCACAAAATGAGCTTGCCATGCCACTTCCATTATGAAACGAATCTTGATGCGTGTGTTTTCGTTGGCACCTGCATAGCCGTCAACAACATAGAGTTTCTTGTGTGATAATTCGTTTAATGCTATTTGTTTCAATTCTTTCCAAACCTCTTGAGTTACAGGTTTGTTGTCGTTCTTGTATTCGTCTGAAGTCCACCACACAGTGTCGCGGCTAACATCGTCCATGACGAAATATTTGTCTTTAGGAGAACGTCCTGTGTAAATGCCTGTCATAACGTTGACAGCACCGAGTTCTGTTAGAGTTCCTTTTTCGTATCCGGTAAGTTCCGGATTCATCTCAGCTTCAAATAATTCTTCGTAAGATGGATTATAAATGACTTCCTCTACGCCTTCAACGCCGTAAGAAATCAATGCTTGTTTGATGTTTTCAATTTGAGCCATAATAGTATTTTTATATATGTTTGATATGTCTGGCAAAAGTATGAAATATATTTTGATTCATAGATAATTATGAGTCTTAAATTATTGAGGTAGAGGTAAAATATTTTAAAAAATATATCTTGATTTATTAAAAATTAAATCGTAAGTTTGTACGAAATTTTTTTTGTCGTTAAAATGCTGACACGAATTGCTTTCTATTTGATTTTCTATCCTCTATCGATTTTACCGATATTTTTTCTGTATCTGATTTCATTCCCTTTTTACATAATTCTTCGTTTTGTATTGTCTTATAGAAAAAAAATAATTGATAAAAATTTATCGAATTCATTTAATAATCTTGATATTAAATCTATAAGAAAAATACGGAATCAATTTTATTGGCACCTTACGCAGTTAGGAATGGAAATGCTGAAGATGATATCGATGTCGCGTAAAAATGTGATGCGTCGTTATCATTGTTCCAATCCGGAAGTCGTTAATAGATTTTTTGATGAAGGCAAAAGCGTGATTCTGACTTCCAGTCATTATAATAATTGGGAATGGATGGTATTGAGTCTCGATATGCAATTCAAACATCACGGAATAGGAGTGGGGGCGCATAATACTAATAAGGTGTTCGAGAAACTTATCAATCGTGCGAGAACGCGTTACGGGACTCAGGTCGTTTTCCATGATAATGTGCGTGAGGTGATGGCTTACCATGAAGACAATCATATTCCTGCTGCATATATGATTCTCGCCGACCAGAATCCAAGTAATCCAAAACGTTGTTATGTTGCTGATTTCCTAAATCAGAAGACTGGTTTTATCAGAGGTTCGGAAGGATTCGCAAGAAAATATGATCTCCCTGTATTATATTATAAGGTGATAAAAGAAAGATGGGGACATTACCGCATCGATGTGGAAGTGATTTGCGAGAAACCGAGCGAGCTTCCTGACGGCGCGATAATGCAACGCTACACAGAACTCTTGGAAGACACTATTAAATCTAATCCTCCTTATTGGCTCTGGAGTCATCGTCGCTGGAAACATAATTTCGATGACGCACCATTAGGAAACCAATGAAAATTGAAAGTTGAAAATTGAAAGTTATTTTTACATTTTCAGTTTTCAATTTTCAATTTTCAATTTAAAAAATCTCCACCAAACATTCATCTAAATCCTTGCTTATTTGTTCCGTATCTAAATGTTGTCCTATGAAGACGATTTTCGCCATTCTGTCGCCGTATTTCTCGTCCCAGTCTT
>JAZUST010000109.1:0-4103 GCA_045606865.1 Bacteroidales bacterium | reverse complement strand
TTACCTTCCTCACCTAGTAATAATGAATTTCTACCATTCTTCCCCTTCTCCAAATACACACCTGACTTTTTCCCTGTGGAAGTACCTGGTTCGTTTTGTTCTGCTCCATCAGCTACCATACTTTGTGTTTTTGGGGGTGTTGTCGCTTCCGGTGATTCTACATCATCTACTGCTACATTTAGTTTAGCATTACTGCGAGCGACTTGTCCAGTTGTTTCATCCATATTATCATCATCTTGGTAACAGTTCAGCCTTTCGGCTGAACTGAAATAAAAAAGTTATTGTGAAAATGCTGATTTTTTCTAACATGAATTTATATGTTTATCCACAAAAGCAGAAGCTTTAAAAGAAAATAGTGAATTGTTCGAGTTAAAAATACTAAATTGTGGATATCTTTTCTTAAATAGCTCAAAAATCCCCATTTTATCTTTAATCATACACGTATGCTGTGTTGTTTCTAAAGTTATCCACCGTCATTTTGACGAAGGACTTCTGTTCTTAAATTCGCTTTTTTTCTGTGTTTTTGATAAAATTTATTTATCAGAAATCGGAAAGGAGGCGTTAGTAAATGGGCGGTAATTACGAAAAAGATATGTATAAACACCTTATGGAAGTTATGGAACGTCTTGATAGCGTTGAAAAAGAACATAAAAAGGAAGTTACAGGCTTGAAAAAAGAAATAACCGGTTTAAAAGTAGCAAATGAACAGTTAAAAAACGAAAACAAGCTTTTGCGTGATGAAAATGCCCGTTTAAAAAGTATCATAAATAATGACAGTTCGAATTCTTCGCTTCCGCCTTCTTCCGACCAGAAAGGCGGTAAACCGGCAAATAAATACAACGGGCGAAATAAGACAGAGCGTAAGGCAGGCGGACAAAAAGGTCATAAAGGAACTACTTTGACAAAAGCTGACGTACAAGAAAAAATCCAAGCAGGTAAATGCAAACATGAAATTAGGACATTAGGAAAAGTTTCTTCCGGAAAATATATCACAAAATATATTGTTGACTTGAAAGCAGAAACTTATATAACAGAATTACGTATATATGCGGATGAAAATGGAAAATTCAGTATTCCCGCAAAATACCGTAGTGACGTAACTTATGGCGATAATGTAAAAGCCCTGGCAGTATCTCTATATAGCGAGGGTGTAATGGCGAATGACAGAATAGCAGCATTCTTAAATGCGGCAAGTGGAGATGTCCTTGAACTTTCAGACGGAAGCGTTTATGGTTTTTGTAAGAAAATGGCTCAGTATTCAGAAAAAAGTATCTTACAATTAGAGACGGATTTGCTAAATCAGACGGTAGTGGCAACAGACGCAACCACCATAACAGTCAATGGTTCACAGAATTATATACGAAATTTCAGCACAGACAAAACTGTTATATATCATGCCATGAGTAGCAAATCCATAGCTGCATTGAAGAAATTGGAATTTTTAAACAAATATAGTGGTACACTTTTGCACGACCACGAAACTGCGTTATATCGTTTCGGGACGGAACATGCGGAATGCAATGTTCATATCATCCGGTATCTTCGCAAAAACACAGAAGAAACCGGAAATAAATGGTCAAAGGAAATGAGCTCTTTGTTGGGCGAAATGAACAGTGCAAGAAAGAAGCTAAAAGACCTTGGAATGCCATGCTTTTCAGATGCAGAGATTAGAAACTACGAAAAAAGATATCATGGACTAATCTCAAAGGGGCGTGCTGAAAACAAAAAGACATCCCACAAGTATGCTAAATCTGATGAACTGGCACTGCTAAACAGATTGGAAAAATACAGCCATAATCACTTACTTTTCCTATATGACTTTTCCATACCCTTTGAAAATAATATTTCAGAACGGGATTTGAGAAAAGCAAAAAATCGCCAAAAGATGTCAGGCGGATTCAGAAAAGAAAGTGGTCATCAAATGTATTGTTCCATTCTGACTATCCTCGAAACTTTAAAGAGGAGAAAAATGGGAATTATAGAAAATATAAAGAAACTATTCATGGGAACACCGGCTATTTTCTAGCCGGTGCTATATTAGGTTATTTCCTTAACTTTTCCTGAAATTCATAACTGAATATTGAGAATTCCTTAAAAACCTAAGAAAATGTCGAGAAATCGGCATTTTTTTGTTGCATAAACATCAGGATTGTGATATAATTTAGTTACGTACATAACTAAATGCGAGGTGTTGAGTGTGTTAAGAAAAGATATAGTTGTAAAGCGTCCGGAGGGAACAAAAATTTACCGACAAAGAAACTGTGTGTATGTTTATTATGTAACAGACAGTGAGTATAAAAAGGATAAGCAGTATGTAGTTGAAAAGAGAGTGTGCATCGGAAAAATGATTGATGATGAAGATATGAATCCGAATGATAACTTTTTTCAATACTTTGAACTAGACGGTGGGATTGATGAAGAGCCACCTTGTTTTTCGGATGCAGTCCAGGTTGGTGCTCCGGCACTTATTTTCAAGGTAATGGAGGATTTGAAAATCAGTGAACTGTTGAATTCGATACACGGCGAACAGGATGCTGCACTGATCAAGGATCTGGTAAGTTACATGATTATTAGAGGAACCAGTACCATGCAGCATTATTCAAATTTTGTATGGAATCATCTGACGGAATCCGAAAAAATGTGGGATGACAGTAAAATCTCCGAATTTTTAAAAAATCAAATTGATTATGCACAGACAGAGTTATTTGTATCGAAATGGAATGAAATCCAGCCGGAGCATTCCGGTATTTATATCAGTTATGACAGCACAAATATGAATACAAAGGCGGAAGGTGTGGAAATGGCTGAGTATGGTCATGCAAAGGAAGACAGCAGCGTTCCACAGGTAAATATAAGCTATGCGGTTAACCATAGTGATTCAACACCATTATTTTATGAAATGTACCCGGGCAGTATAATTGATAATACACAATGTACGCATATGGTGGATCGTGCCAGAGAATACGGATATAAAAATGTCGGCCTGATACTGGACCGAGGATATTTCAGTGCAGGAAACATCCGTTATTTTGACCAGATGGGATATGACTTTCTTATGATGGTTAAGAATAATAGTGGTCTTGTTGCAGAGAAGATAAAAGATGCAATGCTTCCTCTTCTTACAAAGGCAAAATATTATCAGCCGGAGCATGATGTATATGCAATGACAAAGACCGGAACTCTTGGAGATGAAATGACAGTCAGATATTTTCATATTTATTATGATAATGTAAGGGCAAGCATGGAAAGGAACGAATATTTAAAGCAGATGCAGAAGAAAGAAGAACATCTGCAGAAAAAGGTTGATGAAAAAATACGAAGAAAAGAAGATTTAAGAACATATGAAAAACATTTCAAACTGCAATATGACAGCAATGGATATCTGCAGTCTTATAAAAGAAACGAAAATGAAATCCAGAAAGAAATCGACCGACTTGGATTTTTTGTAATTGTAACATCAAAAGAAATGACAGCATCGGAAGCCCTTGATATATACCGGAAACGGGACAGCGTGGAAAAAGTATTCCGGATGCTTAAGACAGGACTGGAATATGATACATTTAGGGTTCATAGTCAGAATTCGCTGGAAAGTAAAACGTATGTGATGTCTATAGCGAGTATTGTAAGAAACTATATTTTTCAGGGGTTAAAAGAACTCAAAGGAAAAGAAAAAGATAAAAAGAACTATACTGTTCCGGCAGCAATAGGTGAACTTGAGAAAGTCTCCATCGTAAAAAATAGCAAAGATGTTTATATAAGGAGATATGGTTTGACAGCAAAACAGAAAAAAATCTATACACAATTTGGAATTACGGAAAGCTATATCAACAAGGTTGCAGATAGGATGAATTTGAAGATTTAGTTATGCGAATGAGGAAAAGTTAAGGGGATAAAATACATATTTACTTTCGTACTAATTTGGAATATAATATTAGCACGAAAGGGAGTTGAGGGACATGACGCAGAATGAACTAATTAAAAATTTAATTCAAGCAAATGATGGAATGATTCAAACTTCGCAGGTAATAGCTCTTGGAATTTCTAAACCAGTGTTGTATCAGTACATCAGAGATAATGAGCTGGATCGGATTGCGCATAAGTCG
>JAZUST010000108.1:0-6393 GCA_045606865.1 Bacteroidales bacterium | reverse complement strand
AGGATACAGAGTAAAATCTGTACGAGGAACCCAATTCCGCATTTGGGCTACCCAACGTTTGAAAGAGTATCTTGTCAAAGGTTTCACCATGGACGATGAGCGACTGAAAGGTAACGGAGGCGGCAACTATTGGAAAGAATTGCTCGACCGTATCCGCGACATCCGTTCTTCGGAGAAGGTGTTGTATCGTCAGGTGCTCGACCTCTACGCCACCAGTGTTGACTACAATCCACGAAGTGATGAATCCATTCTGTTCTTCAAGATGGTACAGAACAAACTCCATTTTGCAGCACACGGGCATACCGCAGCCGAAGTCATCTTCGAGCGTGCCGATGCCGAAAAGCCATTTATGGGCTTGACCACTTTTTCGGGCGAACTTCCTGCATTGAAGGACATTGGTATCGCTAAGAACTACCTGAATGAAAGTGAATTGAAGATACTGAATAATCTCGTTTCAGGTTACTTCGATTTGGCAGAAATCAGTGCTATCGAGCACAAGCCCATGTATATGAGTAATTATATCCAGCAATTGGATGCTGTGCTCACTTCTGGTAATCGTCCCTTACTCGAAGGTGCTGGTTCTATCAGTCACTCCCAAGCCATAGAGAAAGCAAGAACAGAATATCGCAAGTACCAAAGCAATACGCTTTCAGCTGTAGAAAAGGCCTATTTGGACACCATTAAAACAACTGCCAAGACCGTAAAACGCCAAAGAAGAGGAAAGGATAAGAACAATGAATGATATTACAATAGATAAGACAGGGTGGAAGAAGTGGAGGTTTGATGAAGTTTGCAGACAGGTTAATACTTCGTCAAAAGACCCTGTAGCAGATGGGTTAGACCATGTAATAGGACTTGAACACATTGAGCCCGGCAACTTGCATATTACAAAATGGGACACCTTAGAAAAAGAAACAACTTTTACACGTAAATTTGTAAAGGGGCAAGTACTCTTTGGGCGTCGTCGTGCTTACCAACGTAAAGTTGCTTATGCAGAGTTTGACGGAATCTGTTCAGGAGATATTCTTGTTTTCGAAGCAATAGAAGAAAATTTGCTTCCAGAGTTGCTTCCTTTCTTGATTCAAAGTGATGGTTTCTTCGAGAAAGCATTAGCCACTTCTGCTGGTTCTTTGTCTCCAAGAACGAAATTCAAGGAATTGGCTGATTATGAATTCCTCCTCCCACCCAAATCCGAACAAAAACGTTTGGCAGAATTGCTATGGGCTGCGGATGAGATGATTGAGAAGGAGAAGAAGGAGTTGGAGAAAATTACGGAATTGTACGAGCATCTAGTAGATTCTTTGTTCTCGAATAAAAAGAAAATCTCATTCGGAGAATGTGCCAATATAAATGAAAAGAGTTTGAGTGCAAAAACCTCAAGCGAATACAAATTTCATTATATAGATATTGCAAGCATAGTTTCGCCTAAACATTTGGGTCCATTAACTGAATATGCTTTTTCAGAAGCCCCGTCAAGAGCACGCAGAATTGTCAATTATAATGATATTGTCATGTCATTGGTTAGACCTTATCTAAAATCGTTCGTTCAGATAAAAAATAATATAGACAATCTTATCGCTTCTACAGGTACAGCAGTTGTTTCTGCTAAGCCAAACAATGATACAGATTTTCTTTTCCATTTGCTATTTTCAAAAGCATTTATGTCTTTTTGTGAGAATAGAATGAATGGTACCAATTATCCTGCTATTACTCCTGTAGATTTAGAAGACTTTCAAATTCCGATGTTCAACAATGAAGAACAAGTATCTATTTCTCAGGATTTAAACTCGATAAATAAGAATATAGAACAGATTGAAAAGCAAATAGCTTTATCACAAGAAGTAAAATTAGAATTAATAAATAAAATATTTTAGTGTATATGAAAGACAAAGCTTTTATAAAGAAGTATGCCATATATGGGTTATTCGGATATAAAAATCTAGAATTGTCATTTAATGATTCAATTAAAATATTAATTGGAGAGAATGGATATGGAAAAACAACTATTCTTAATTCTTTAGCCTATTTGCTCAAAGGAGAATACTATAATTTAGCCCAAATTAAGTTTGAAAGAATTAGAATTGAATTTGATGATACACATATATATGAGTTTTCTATTAATGATCTTAAGTCATATAACACATATATGGAAAAACAAAGAAATAGTGAAGATGGAATTATCTCTTACATCAACAATAGGATAGAACCATCTTTATTATCAAGACTTATCAAATTGGTTAATACAGATAAAGAAAGATTTAATGCAATCATTAAGGAAAATGATTGCATTAAATGATATTCCCACACCTATTGTGTACAGAGCTTTTTTAGATTTATTCGAGAGACATTCTATATCTAAAGTATTCAATGACTTATCCACATATATTAACAGTAAAGGATATAAAATATTGTTTTATCCTACATATAGAAGAATTGAAGTTGACTTGAATAATATAATAAATAATACTCTACAAAATCGTAGGCATCACATACGAAACGAACAAGAAGAAATATTAAACAGCAATAGTATTATAAAATTCGGGATGAAAGATGTTGAAAAAAGAAGGGATAAAATATGTAATGAAATATCAGAATCATCACTTTCTGGTTTTGCATCTGTTTCAGGTAATATGATTAGCAAATTACTTGAACCTAATTATGATAATAAAGAAAAACATTCATTTGATATTAATGAAATAAAAATTGTATTGAGTAGAGTTGGTGACAATATGTCAAAAGAAGACAAGGATAGAATTCTGTCTCAAATTTCAACTGATCCCTACTTGTCAGACCAAAACCCATATTTAATATATTTCTTGGATCAACTATTATCCGTGTATAAAAAACAAGAAAAATATGATTTAGCTATTAAACGATTTGTCAGTACGTGCAATAAATATCTTTCAGAAAAAGTATTTACATATGATGAAAGTACTGTTTCATTAAAATTACAAAGAACTAATAAACTTGATAAATCTGAAAAGATAGAGTTGACCCAATTAAGTTCTGGAGAGAAACAGATTGTTTCAATCTTTTCACAATTATATCTAGAACCTGAAAAAAACACATTGTATTGTTTGATGAGCCAGAGCTTTCATTATCTATTTTTTGGCAAGAAAAATTACTACCCGATATGATTGATTCTGGTCAATGTGTGTTTATGTTAGCTGTTACACATTCTCCTTTTATCTTTAATAACGATTTGAAAAATAATACTGTCGGACTTAAAGAATTTATTAAAGATGGAAACAATAAATGAATTTACCCCTGATGAATTCTTAAAAACAATAAAAGAGGTCCCAACTGTACCATTTCATAAATTTGAATTATTAACTAGTAAGTATGGTGAAAGTTGTCTATATTGTTTTGTAGAGGGACATGATCTTCCTTATTATTCCGTCAGAGTTGAAGCAATTGCAAGTATGTCTTGTTATTGCATTGATTCTGGTGGTAAAAAAAATGTAATAGCCATTAATGATTTTTTAAGGGAAAAAGAGGAGTATTTCAAATATAAAACATTATATATGGTTGATAAAGATTATGATGACAATAGCAAATTAAATGAATCAATATATGTAACTCCTTGCTATTCAGTTGAGAATCTTTATTGCATTAATAATATTGTAGATAAATTGTTTTGTATGTCTCCTGAAGATTCTAAGTATGATGAATGCCATTCATACATTAAAGATAAATACGATCAATTTATTAGTGCTATATCTTTATTCTGTACATGGTATTATTCAAACAAAGAATTTGAGCGCAATAATAAGATTATATTAGATATTGCACTTGATGAAAATATGGATTCAAAATTCTTAAATTATATTGTTGATGAACAAGACATAGTAATAGATGCTCATTATTCTCTTGATGATATTAATAACTATTATAATACAAGTATATCATTACATGATATTGAAGCTAATAGTCACTTTATTAACGAATATAATATTAGAGGAAAATATTTATTTCAATTTTTTGAAAAACTATTGATATACTTCAATATGGATTCATCTAAAAAGGGACCTCATAAATTCTTTAAAAAAAATCTTGCAATAAATACAGATCGAAAAAAAATGATGACGACACTTAATTGTATTGCAACTACTCCAAAAGAATTAAAAGAATACATCCAAAAATATATAGCATAATATGTCCTTCAACGAAATAAACTCAGTAGAAAACTTCGTCATTAAAACGATGACAGGAGTAAATTTGAATGAAACAAGTACACTGCATGAACCCATGCCTTCATACGGTGCACAATGGATATACACTCCAGCTTCGGAGTTGCCTCGTGAAATCACGGAAGTGCTGATAGAAACAGAGCTGAAGCAAGCTCTTGTCAAGCTGAATCCGGAGATTGCAGCACTGCCCGAACGGGCCGACGAAGTGATCTATAAACTGAGGTCTATTTTGTTGTCGGTAAACAGTACGGGATTGGTGCGTGCCAATGAAGAATTTGCCGAATGGCTGAAAGGGAACAAGACCATGCCTTTCGGAAAGAACTATGCGCATGTGTCGGTGAAGTTGATTGACTTTGAAACCATCGAGAACAATAAGTTCCAATTGGTCAATCAGTTCAGCATCCGCAACCGGGAAACCAAACGCCCCGACATCGTGATGTTTGTCAATGGTATTCCATTGGTGGTGGGAGAGGCCAAAACACCTGTCCGTCCGTCTGTTTCGTGGCTCGATGCCGCATCCGATATTCACGATGGGTATGAAAACAGTGTGCCCGAACTCTTTGTGCCCAACGTATTGAGCTTCGCTACTGAAGGTAAGGAACTTTATTATGGTGCAGTACGCACGCCTCTGGAATTTTGGGCAGCATGGCGAGTGAATGAGGGGGATGATGTGGCCCGACTGATGGGACTGAACAACGTAGCTGCAGAGATGAAACAACTGCTCTCGCCCAAGACACTGCTCGATATACTCTATAACTTCACTACCTATTCCACCAACAAAAAGCGTCAACGCATCAAAGTGGTATGCCGCTATCAGCAATACGAAGGTGCCAACCTGATAGTACAGCGTGTGTTGGAGAACAAAATCAAGCGGGGACTTATCTGGCATTTCCAAGGTTCAGGTAAATCATTGCTGATGCTCTTTGCTGCCCAGAAGATGCGAAAGATGAAGGAACTGAAAAGTCCGACCGTAATGATTGTGGTGGACCGTGTGGACCTGGATTCGCAGACGCAGAATGTGTTCAAGGAGGCACCCAATGTAATGCCTACCGAAGACATCGATACTTTGAACAAGTATCTGGCTAATGATTCACGCTATATCATCATCACTACCATTTTCAAGTTCAAAGATGCCCAAGCGAACATCAACCAACGGGAAAACATCATTGTCATGGTGGATGAGGCACATCGTACTCAGGAGGGTGACTTGGGCCAACGGATGCGCTTGGCATTGCCCAATGCTTTCTTCTTTGGATTGACGGGTACGCCTATCAACAAATCGGACCACAACACCTTTTGGACCTTTGGTGCCCAGGAGGACGAAAACGGATACATGAGCCGTTACTCCTTCGAAGATGCCTTGCGTGACAAGACCATCCTTCCTCTGCATTTCGAACCACGCCTGTTGGATATCCACATCGACCGTGACAAGGTGGATGAAGAGTTTGCCGCCATATCAAACACCTTGGATGAGGATGCCAAAATCACACTGAGCAACAAGGCGGCTAAGATGCTGGAGTTTCTGAAATCACCGGAGCGTATAGAGATAGTGTGTAAAGACATTGCACAGCACTATCAAGAGAAGGTGGAGCCGCAGGGATTCAAAGCAATGATTGTCACTCCCGACCGGGAAGCGTGCCATCTGTACAAACAAGAGTTGGGCAAGTATTTCCCGGATTCAGCCTCTGCCGTAGTCATTTCTACATCGGGCAAGGGAGAAGATGAGCTGAAGCGCTTGTACAATCTCTCTAAAGACGAACAGGAAAAACTGATAGAGAAGTTCAACAAGCCCGATTCGGAATTGAAGTTCTTGATAGTGACGGCTAAATTGTTGACTGGGTTCGATGCTCCGATATTGCAAACCATGTATCTGGACAAGTCGCTGAAAGACCATACTTTGCTACAGGCCATCTGTCGTACAAACCGTAAGTTCCCGAACAAGACTTTCGGACGCATTGTGGATTATTTCGGGGTGTTTGATGATGCAGCCAAGGCATTGGAATTTGACGAAGAGGTGATGAAGAAGGTAATAACCAAGTCGGATCGTAGCCATGTCGTTCTGTGAGCCAAGGAGTTGAGGAGCTCAGTTGTCTTCCTAAGACCGCTTGGCCTCCGACTTCAAATTCCAATGCCTTGGCTGCATCATCAAACACCCCGAAATAATCCACAATGCGTCCGAAAGTCTTGTTCGGGAACTTACGGT
>JAZUST010000107.1:0-4880 GCA_045606865.1 Bacteroidales bacterium | reverse complement strand
TTTTTACCTAACGGATAGTTGATTCTATCATATATAACATATTCCTTATATTGAGGTCTTTGTTTTACAATTATATAATTTCTGTCGTAATCGTATGCTATAACGTAAGGTGGAATATCAGTAGCATAAGAGCATAAGATATGTTTATTAATCTTATCATAAAAAATACCTTTTCCTAATCTAATGGTATCATTGTCATAATTGAATATAAAAATAAATACGACAGACATTACAATTAACGCTGTGATAAACAAATACCTTGTTTTTTTGTTACTATCCGGCCTGACAAAAAACAAACCTATTGTTAAAGATATTATTGATAATATTATTAATATAAGTGAGAACATAATAGATAAGGCAGGTTCTATTTATTAACTTTTTATCCTTAATCGTGGGCAGAACCGCATTATTCCCATGATTGAAGATTTATATTAAGGGGATTTCTATAAATTGCTTTGCAGGTGATTTATGAATTTTTCTTTGAGAAGATTTTTGTTTTTCTCGAAAGAACATAGCGAGCTATGTGATTGAGAGAAAGATAAAAAGATTCCAAGAAAAAGTTGCGTTTAAGCGAGTGAAGAACAATGCTCGCATTAGTTATTCCGAGCGCAAGCAACTTGGACGAAGTCAAAACATAAAGCACGCAAAAGTTTTAATTTTCATTTTTAAAATTCATCTAAACGGGAATTTATAGAAGTCCCCTTAAGATACACAAAGTATTTTTATTGTTTGTATGCTCCGCTGTTTGAGAATTGTCGGCAAGATGCCGATAATTTTAATCTATTGTTTTCAATACCTTGGAGTCATCATCAGAAAATAATTGACAAAGTGAAAGGCGACTCCAACAAAGCTTTATTCTTTGTACGCAAGACATTGGAAAACAATTGGGGACGCGGGGTACTAGTTAATTTCTTAGAAACAGATCTTTATGAAAGACAAGGCTCAGCGATATCAAATTTCAAGACCACCATGCCATCTATTGAAGGAGACCTCGCTCAGCAGATGTTGAAAGAGCCTTACAATTTTAACTTTATTCCCTTACATGAACAATATACCGAAAAGGAATTAAAAGACGAATTGATGGATAAACTTTCAAACTTTCTCTTTGAATTAGGCAAAGGTTTCTCGTTTGAAAGAAAAGAACAGTGTTTTAGCGCATTACGCCCTTTCAAGGATTAACTCTCCGATAGGCATATCCGAATTTATAATTCCTAAGCAACAACTACCAGAAGAGCTTAAAGACAAACTTCCAAGCATTGAAGAAATAGAAAAATGTATGAATATCTAATTGTTTAGGCAGCATTCATTCCGTCTGTCATTTAAAAGCGCAACGAAAATAAATCAAATGAATTAATGAATCGGATGTGTGAGACGTATCAACATTCTTTTATTTTCAAAGGTATTGTTAATGCGTCTCTACAATTGTTCATTGTACATTGTTCATTGTTAATTATACATTAAAAAGGCGAGGCGGAAGCCGTAGGTGTCGCGGCTGTAGTAGGGAAAGTTGCGGTGACGCTCCGACACCCGACAGTATCTCGCGCTGTGTCTCCAACTAGCGCCACGAAGAACGCGAAAAGAGCCCGACGAAGGTCCCGTAGGATTGGTCTGTGAGCTACTGCTATAGCTTCCATACCAGTCCTCACACCATTCCCATACGTTACCGCTCATGTCGTAAATGCCAAGCTCATTAGGTGATTTGGTCTTTACATTATGAGTTGTAGAACTGCTATTACCATAGTACCAAGCCACATTGCCTATTGTGTCGCTTCCGCTGTATTTATAGCCTTGCGATTCATTTCCGCCTCTTGCTGCATACTCCCACTCCGCCTCCGTTGGAAGACGGAAGTTTTTGCCCGTAAGATTATTTAACTTTGTTATAAATTCCTTACAGTCGTTCCAACTAACCATCTCCACTGGTCTTTGGGGATTGCCTGAGAAAAAACTCGGGTTACTTCCCATAACAGCCTCCCATAGTTCCTGTGTCACCTCTGTCTCGCCAATGTAATAATCGGAAAGTGTCACTGTGTGTACAGGATATTCATTAATATTAGACCAGCTGCTCTGTTCTGAGGTAGCTCCCATTTGGAAGGTACCACCTTCAACGGCTATCATGGTAAAACTAACGCCGTTAACAGAGATAGTCTGGTTTACAGGTTTTTCCATTGTAGTAAAACTCTTCTCCTCACCGTAAACAATTCCGAAGTTTGTCTTTATATATGCTCTGAAATAATATGTTGTATTGTTTTGTAAGTTGGTGAGATTATATGAAAATGTAGATGTTCCAACTCCTGTATCACCTCCGCAGTTATGATGGTTTCCCGCTATAGTCGACTGCGGCTCCGTTCCCCAACATAAGCCTCTCTCTTCTATCTTGTTAGCCGCATCATTGTTTGTAACCTCTCCTGTCAAAACAGCAGAAACAGTCGTAACACCTCCGGCATCTTTGGTAATAACAGTTGGCTTGTCTATAGTAACAGCGTTACCTTTTTCTCCTTTCTCTTTCACATATCCGTTATCATATTCATATTGGTAATGATATTTGGTTCCGTCTTTCAAATCATCAGCTTCAACTGAGAAGGTCTTTCCGTCTATAACACATCCGTAGGTCTCAGCTCCGCTCATGTCTTCTTTCTCTGAGAGATATAATGTCATGGCTTCCAACACAACGGGATAGTCATACTCACCACTTATCTTTATATAATCCCAGCCTCGCTCTATCGTCTCATCTTTCATCTCCATCATATAGGCTTCTATAACATCATCTTCTTTGCATCCCGCAAAAAAGAGAACTATCGCTGCTAATATCAATATCGCTTTTTTCATGCTTTTTATTCTTTTAAGGTCAACTGGCTACAGACAACTGTCAACAGTCTTTGTCCACATTAGTTTTTCAATTCAATTGAGAGGCTTCAACGATATATTGTTTATGGCGGGTTCTATTTATTATTAATTCTCCTACATCAATGGGCAGAACCCATTTTCCCACGTCAGTAGTTTGATATATTTCTTAAAAAACGTTCCCGATAAATGTCATTTACCGAGACACACGTTCTATGAACTTGTTTTTGCCTAATATTTGTATGTTATTTTCCATATTGTTTCCTTTCATTTTCCGTTCTGCAAAGTTTATAATTTTATTTCAATAATCCAAACTTTTTTAAATATTTTTTTATAAAATCGGGGGGGGATAAATCGTTGATTGTTAAGTAATTGAATTTTTAAACTAAGGCTGTTGAACTAAAGCTGTTGAACTAAGGTTCAAAGCTCAAGGCTCAAAGTTCAACGTTCAAGGCTCAAAACTTTTCACAGATTCTCAGATTCTCAGGTTTTCAGATTCAAAAAAAAGACGCATCAATTACGCCTTCTTGATTTTCTATGGTGTAATTGGTACGTCTCTACAGATGACGAATTCTATAATTCTGGAACTAAGGCTTTTGAAATAAAGCTGTTGAACTAAGGTTCAAAGCTCAACGTTCAACGTTCAACGTTCAAAGTTCAAAGCTTAAAGTAAAGATCATCTGACCTTAAACTTTAAGCATTAAACCTTAAACCAAAATTAAAAATCATAACTGAAGTTCCTCAACTCTTCTTCATTGTCGCGCCAGTCTTTGCTTACTTTGACATTGAGGTCGAGGAAAATTTTCTTTCCTGTGAACTCTTCTATTCCGGAGCGTGACATTATGCCGAGTTTCTTGATTGCCGAGCCGCCCTTACCGATAATGATTGCTTTCTGGGAGTCGCGTGCTACGTATATAGATGCTCTTATGTTGATGAGTTTCTTGCTTTCTTCGTAAGCTTCAACAACAACTTCCACCGAATAAGGAATCTCTTGTTTATATAAAAGCAATATTTTCTCTCTTATTATTTCAGAGATGAAGAAACGCATCGAGCGGTCGGTGAGTTCGTCTTTCGGAAAATAAGGCGGACATTCAGGGAGCATTTCCAGAATGCTGTTGAAGATGTGTGTGATGTTGGCGCGATGAAGTGCCGAGATAGGGAAAATTGTGGATTTTGGAAGTGTGTTCTGCCAGAAGTTGACTGCATTGACTACGCCGTCTTGGTCCGACAAATCTATTTTATTTAAAAGTACGAAAATTGGAATGTCGGTTTTCTGAAGACGTTCCACTGTTTTTTCGTCGATTTTTTTGTCGGTAATATCGACTACGTAAAGTATCAAATCGGCATCAATGAAGGCGACATTTACGAACTGATTCATGACCTCATGCATCTTGTAAGCCGGATTTTTTATGATTCCAGGCGTATCTGAGAACACGATTTGGAAGTCATCTCCGTTCACAATACCCAAAATTCGGTGCCTTGTGGTCTGTGCTTTTGACGTAACAATGGAGATTTTTTCGCCTACAAATTCGTTCATAAGCGTTGATTTTCCGACATTTGGCTTACCTATAATATTGACATAACCTGCTTTATGATTCATAGTGAAATTTTTTTTTAAAAAATACTTGACTTGCAAAGAAACAAAATATATCTTTGCACTCGCAAACAAAACGAAAAAAAATTTGTTTTTTTTGTGTACTCACGATGCGGGGTAGAGCAGTCTGGTAGCTCGTCGGGCTCATAACCCGGAGGTCGCAGGTTCAAATCCTGTCCCCGCTACAAAGAAAAAGGATGGTAGAAATGCCATCCTTTTTTGTTTTATATAAAGACTTATTAAACTTATTTTACATTATAAAACTATATAATACACAAACGACAATAAATCCTACGATGAATCCTCCTGACTTCGTCATTGCGTACCCCAAAATTCTTCATCGAATAATTTTTCGATAGCCTTGTGTCGTTTCATGATCATTACTTTTGATATGACTTCGTTGTTTAACGGCAGTCGTACCTGCAATGTCGTGATTGTTTTCGCC
>JAZUST010000106.1:0-2761 GCA_045606865.1 Bacteroidales bacterium | reverse complement strand
TGATGGAAAAATGTTGATTCAAAGACGTGCATTGGAAAAATACCATTCTGGTGGTTTATGGGCAAATGCCTGCTGTTCCCACCCAAGATGGGGCGAAAGCTTAGCAGATGCCGTACAGAAACGATTAGAAGAGGAACTTGGTATTCCACAAGGCAGTTGTCAGCCCAAAGAATTATTTTCATTTAACTACTTCAGCCAATACGAGGGTTTAAGTGAATATGAAATTGACCATGTATTTTTAACGGATTATCACGGAGATATCCATGTGGATCCTGACGAAATCATGGAATCTCGTTGGATATCCTTAGAGGATTTAAAAGTGGAAATGGAAACAGCACCACAAACCTTTTCTACGTGGTTTTTAATTGCTGCACCTCGAGTAATAGAATATGTGAAATAAAAGGAGGAATCGGTTAATATCGATTTCCGACCGAATTATAATGAAATAGCAATACCCCACAGAAATACTGGCTTTCTAGCAGTAGTACTTCTGTTGGGGTATTCTTGTTTCTAAAATGTATATTTATTTTTGGGTACACAAAAGAAAGGTTTGTGTTTGCCCAAACCGCTTGTTTGATTATGCTGCGTTTTCTGCCTGTTTCCCTTCGAATTGTTGGATTTCTTTGTGAAGAAAACGATGGTATTTATTTATGTTTCGTCCAATTGCAAACAGCATGAATTCCTTATATACCTTGTCTGAAGAACGATGGTTGAATCTGCGAAAGTTTTCATTTTCTTTGATATCTCCAAAATGTCCCTCTGTCTGAATGGAGCGAATCTGACGGTTTAAAATACCTTTTTCGCTTTCAATATTTGCATGAGATGCAGCTTTTAATTCTTCCCACTGCTCATTAATCTTCATGATTTTATTCTTATCAGCATCTTTTTCAGGATTATATTTATAAAGACATTTTTCTTTATGCTCACAGCCGCTGCAATCTGCACACCCATAAACTTCATAGGTTTGTGTATAACCATTCTGTTGTTTCGTTTCGGTCTGGATATGGCGCAGTTCCCGCCCATCATGACAGATATAGTAGTGCTCATCTTCAAAAATCTGATTCTGCATGTTGTAATGCTTTCCAATATCCTCTTTGTAAGCACGTGTTTTTCGTTTTTCATGATCCTGCAGCTTGATATAACTTGCAATATCATGTTCTTTCAAAAACAGCAAATTCTTTTCACTGCAGTATCCACTGTCAGCCGTCACTTCTTTTAAAATTTCACCAAATGCAGCTATGTGCTTTTCTACTACCGGAACTAAAGTATTATAATCTGTTCTGTCGTTACTGACATATCCATGAATGATAAAATAGTTTTCTACTGCTATCTGAACATTATATGCCGGCTTTAACTGACCGTTAAGCATATGGTCTTCCTTCATTCTCATAAAAGTTGCTTCCAGATCCGTTTTGGAATAACTGTTACGGTCACTTCCCATAATTTCAAAACATTCTTTGTACTTCATAAGACGCTGTCCGCATTCTTCAAGTTCTTCATAAAGTTTCTGTAGTTCGGATTTTTTCTGACGTTTTTCGTAAACAAACGCAATACCTTCTCCATCTGCAATTTTAACCAGGTTTTTCTGAAGTTTTAATAATTCCAATGGTGAGCAGTTATCAATTTCGATGATTGTGTTATTGGAGAGTTTTTTATGTTTTGTAAGTTTTCGCTTACGGTTCTTTTCAATAACATCACGTACTTTATCCAGACCTTCAATGATAAACATCTGCATATTTCCAAGGTCGTATTTCTGACCATACTCATTTTCGTTCAGAAGTTCGTTGTATTTGGTATAAAGGGCATCAATCGTATCGAGAAGTCCTGCAAGATGGTAATTAAGAGTACCACGCCATACAAATGTGTAACGATTCGCATTTGCTTCAATCTTTGTTCCATCAATGTAAAGTGCTTCAAGTGTAATAAGACCTTCTTTTTTCAGCCTGCGGAGAAACTGGTAATTAAGGTCATCCAGTATTTCACCTGTAAGTTTATGATTTATAAAATCATAAAACGCATCTCTCTGTGGTTTTTCTCCCTGCGTCAGCCAGATGAATGCGAGGTCTCTTTCACATAATTCTACAATTCTGTCAACAGAACGTACTCCACGCATATTTGCATAAGTGAGAACTGCATACTTCATAATTGGATTAAACCCGTTTCTTCCCTTGTTTGAATACTGAGCCAAAAGGTTCGTAAAATCTAGTTCCTCCATCACTTTTTTCAGGGTATAGACTGGATCGTTGTCAGGCAAACTCAATTCTAAGAAGTTGAAGTTAATTTTCTGTTGTCCTAATTCAAAAAATTCGTTATAATATCTATTGTTTAGCATAGTTACATTATACAATGTAACGGAGGAAAGATGGTTGTCGTTAGCCATCTTTTTTCTTTTTTAGGAAAAATTTTGGGACGATGCGATTCATCCGAATCACATCGTCCCATTTTCTTAGACTGTTATTAACCGACAGCCCCTTTTTGGCATATATGTGTTAGGAATGATTATGATTAAATTTTTTATATAAATAAGAACCTAAGAAATATAGGAGGATAATCACGGCAAAAGCAGCAATAAAAATGCCATATTTTTGTTCACCTAATGCACTACCGCCTAGAGCAGATAGTAAAATCGCTGGAAAACGTCCAACAAAGTTAATGAATAACCAAGTGGTCCATTTGATATCGGTGAGTCCGACTACATAGCACATCAAATCTTTTGGAAGTCGGAGGCCAAGCGGGCTTAGGAAGACAACTGAGCTCCTCA
>JAZUST010000105.1:0-18071 GCA_045606865.1 Bacteroidales bacterium | reverse complement strand
ATGTGACAATTGCAAATGCAATAGAATATCTAAACCAAGTAAAAAATTATGGGATAAAATATGATGTTGAAATATTAACATTAGAAGGGTGTGAGAAAAAGCATAGAAAGTAACATGGCAAGGTTTAGTTTATTCCATTGGATATATACCCAAAACGGACTAAACTTGTTTTTTGCTTTGACGGTAGCCAAAAAAGATGCTGACGAAAAGAGAAAGATACTCATTCTTCTTTTTTCGCCAGCATTTATCTTAAAAATTCAAAAAAAATACACCCAACCTTGTTTTTTGGGTGTAAAAAAGGGTGTAAATCTCGTAACTACTTGATTTACACCCTTTGCTGCGGAGAGAGAGGGATTCGAACCCTCGGACCGCTGATGCGGTCAACGGTTTTCGAGACCGCCCCATTCGACCACTCTGGCATCTCTCCTTTTCCGTTATATGTTAAAAAGAATAAAAGCGACCTTTGCAGTCGCTTATCTCCGCGGAGAAAGAGGGATTCGAACCCCCGGTACATTGCTGTACAACGGTTTTCAAGACCGCCGCGATCGACCACTCTGCCATTTCTCCGCTGCAAAGATACAATTTTTTTGATTCACGCAAGTATTTTATAAAAAAAATATTTTTTTTCGTTAAAACACCAAAGAAAAGCAGTATTTTTGTATTCGAAAATGAGAACATTTTTTAGAAATATTATAATATTATCATTGATAATCACTGCATTTAATATCACATCATGTAGTGATATATCCAAGTCATGTTGTGACGAGATTCTTAATTTTTCCTATACAGAAAATGACTCTATAGTGAAGCAAAACATAGATATAGCTGAAAAATGCTCTCAAAAATATCACAAACGACCGGAATTTTTGCAAAAAAAATCACAAATTTACTACTATGATGCAATAAATAATTATACATCAGAAGAAGAATCCGTCATCAATATTCAATCATCCACAAAGAAATTATATTTAGCACTAGAGAATATCAACACATATTTTTCAAAAATTGACGAGATAAAACCATACGATTATGCATTCAGAGGCGAGATATACGAAATACTAGGCGACATTTACAAAGACATAAACTCACTTAAACCTGCCACAGAACTTTACGACAATGCTCTCTCGGACTATCAATCATCCGGGAATAACGAGAAATATCTTAACACATTAATCAAGATAGGCAAGCTTTATCAATATAACCAGATTCCAAATATCGCAATGATTTATTTTGAAATGGCTGAAGAAACAGAGAATATCCCTAATAACATTTATAGAAAAATTATCGACAATAAAATCGTAACATTATATGAATTAAATGATTATAAAAACGCCGATTCTATTTTCCACAATCACTTCAACGTAAAGATTCAAGACTACGATTTCCATTCAGCAATAGGAACAAAACTCTTCTACGAAAGAAATTACGAACAAGCCCTCCCCCATCTCAAATACTGTTTCGAAAACGGAAGTCAACAAGAAAGACTTGTTATTTCAGAAAAACTCGCTGAAGCATATTTCAATCTCAACGACCATGTGAACGAGATGATTTACATTCAGCATCAGGCAAAAAACAATTCCATAGAAATTAGAAAAACACCTCTGAAACTCGATTTGGAAAAATTGTTCGATACATATCATAATACAATCATAAACAAACAAAACATCGAAACCAACTATAACATTGGCACAATAATAATTATCTTGAGCATATCCCTTGCAATTATCACATTGATAACCATAACTTTCACAAAAAGCAAGAAAAAAGATCTCGAAAAAATAGACACAGCACAAAAAACCATCGACGTAAACAAAGAGTTGATTGAATCGAAAGACAAAATCATAAACGACATCTCAAAGAAACTTAACAACCTGGAAACTAACGAAAACTATGAAGATGCCCATAAGCGTTTTGTTGAAAGTCACATCTACAATAAGATAAAATCATCTTTCGACGGAGTTAACATTATGACGAAAAACATTCAAACATATAACAAACTGGAATTATCAAGTAAGGACACCGTTGTTTTAGTCAAAACTTTCAACACTTGTTTTCCCAAAGCAATAACTTCGATGAAGAATGATTTTGAAGGACTGACTCCGAACGACATTAAATTCATAATCCTTACTTTCATGAATTTTAACAACGTTGAAATAGCAGTTCTTTTAGGTCTCACCTATAGTGCCACAAACAAAAGAAGCAATAAAATCAAAAATATCTTTAGCATCAAAGAAGATTTAAATCAATTTTTATCTTCATATATCAAGTCGAATTTCTAGAGAAATATTTTTCATATTTAATTTATTATCATTTATTTACAAAAAATATTTCGATACATTTCTATAAAATAATTACTTAAAATTTATTGACATTTCATAAAGTATGCATATCTTTGCATTGCAAATAAATTTTAAGAATGATGAAAAAATTATTAACAATTTTATTACTCAGTTTTATCGCAACACAGATTGTTGCACAAGAAAAAAATATCAACTCATTTATTTCTTACGGCACATTTAATATTACATCTGAAAGCGCCAAACCTTATTTGGAAACATACATTACCTTCGACTGCAACAGTCTCGTATACGTAAAAGAACCAGGCGGACAATATGAGGCATCCGTTAATCTGACAATTATATTTAAACAAGGTGAGTCAATAAAAAATTATGACAAATATACCATTAATAGTCCGAAAGTGAGCGACACCACAAACATAGATGGTTTCTTTATGGATGTACAACGTTATTCTTTGGCAAATGGCGAATATCAGATGGAAATCACCATTGAAGACGCCAATAACAAATCACTCCCATATAAAGTAACTGAAACTATAGTTGTTGATTATCCAGAAGATATATGTTTCTCAAGCATTATCGCTCTTGAAGACTATAAACCAAGCACCACAGAATCAGCGAACTCAAAAAATGGTTACGACATCATACCTATGGTTATGCCATATTATCCTGAATCAACAAACAGATTGACATTCTACGCAGAAATTTATAATACAAAGAAAGTTCTTGGTGAAAATGAGAAATATCTTCTCAACACCTACCTCAAAACTTTCGAAAGCAATACAATAATAAACAACTTCTATTTCACAAAAAGAATGAATGTAAAAGACACTGAAGTTGTTATCAACACAATGGACATTAGCAACCTTCCTTCCGGAAACTATTATCTGGTACTTGAAGCACGCAACAGAAACAACGAAATTGTTGGTTACAACCAATTTTTCTTCCAAAGAAGCAACTCAAATTATCAGATAGACAATTCCGCTTTGGCAACCATCAACCCAGAAAATGTATTCTCAGGAAACATCGATAACATAGATACAATTAAAGAATATATAAGAACTTTAAGTCCTATATCATCTCAAGTTGAAAACGATTATGCAAACAATTTATTAAAAACTGACGACCTCCAAACATTACAACAATACTTCTACAGCTTCTGGGCAAGTCGAAACCCATTGTCACCTCAAGTTGAATGGGAGAACTACTACGTACAAGTTAAACGTGTAAATGCTTCATTCACTGCACAAAGAGTAAAAGGTTATCAAACAGACAGAGGTCGAATATTCTTGAAATATGGCGCTCCTGACAGAATAGTCCAAAACTACTTTGAACCAGACGCCTATCCTTATGAAATATGGCATTACTACACATTGGCAAACCAAAGAAACAAGAAGTTTGTCTTTATGACAAAAGACATCGTTACCAACGACTTCCAACTCATCCACTCTGACGCCGTAGGTGAACTCAACAACTCACGCTGGACAACAGAAATCTACTCAAGAACTTCTACAATGTATTTCGACCAAGGTGTCGACGACCCATACAAACCAGATACATACGGCGATGATGCTCAGGATTATTTCGACAATCCTAGATAAAAACGAAAGTAATTTTTCTTAACACCACATATTTTATATTATACTTTAGAGACTCTCAGTAATGGGAGTCTCGTCTTTTTTATACAATGAGTATAGACTATATACTAATCACAAAAAATTATAAAAAAGTTCATTGTTCTTCGTTCTTCGTTCTGTGTTTCTTATTATCTTTGCGCTATGAAAAAAATAGCGGTAGTCATATTGAATTATAATGGGAAAGCATTCTTGGAGAAGTTCCTTCCAAATGTGATTGAGTATAGTTCAAATGTTGCCGAGATTATTGTTGCCGATAATAAATCTACTGATGACTCGGTAGATTTCATACAAAAGAATTTCCCCAACATAAGACTGATCATCAACGACTTTAACGGAGGATTCGCCACCGGTTATAATGTAGCTCTACGCCAAGTGGAAGCGGATTATTACATCCTTCTAAATTCTGATATCGAAGTAACGCCACATTGGATTGAACCTGTTGTTGAACTCATGGAGAGAGATGAAACAATCGCCGCTTGTCAACCTAAAATCTTGTCATATCACGACAAGACGAAATTTGAATATGCGGGAGCATCTGGTGGTTATATAGATAAATATGGTTATCCTTTCTGCCGCGGAAGAGTATTCCAAGAACTAGAAACTGATAACGGACAATATGACGATGTCAAGGAAGTGTTCTGGGCCACAGGTGCTTGTATGTTTGTAAGAGCTTCACTATATCACAAATACGGCGGGCTGGACGATGACTTCTTCGCTCACATGGAAGAAATTGATTTCTGCTGGCGATTAAAGAATCTGGATTATAAGATAATGTACTGCCCCGACTCAAAGATTTATCATATCGGAGGCGGCACACTACCAAAATCATCAGCGAGAAAAACTTACCTCAATTTCAGAAACAACCTCTCTTTGCTGATGAAGAACCTCCCCGACGGAACAGTGTTCTGGACTATTGCCTACAGATTCTTCCTCGACTGGATTGCCGCATTCAAATTCTTATGCGACGGCAGTTTCGCCGACTTCGTGGCAGTGTCGCGTGCTCATCTCAGTTTCTTAAGACATATTCGTGTTCTAAGAAAAAAAAGAAAAAAATACACACAAAAGAAAGTATCACAAATATACCAGAAAAATATCGTATTCAAACATTTTCTAGAAAAGAAAAAGTTATACAGCGAATTGGATGAGAATGATTTTAGCTAGAATATTTCCAAATTTCAATTTTCAACTTTCAATTTGACTGTGAGTTTCCTAAATCTCATCAGGAACAATATCGCCGCGAGGATAAGTCCCGCCATAAAACCTCCGACGATACCTATTGCACCGAGACCTATTTTAAATCCAAGGATATAACCAACAGGTATCTCCACCAATAGATAACACACTAATGCATAATACATTGGGCGTTTCACGTCAGTAAGACCACGCAAAGCACCGAGAGCCGTGACCTGAGTTCCGTCGAAAATCTCGAAGACAGCGACAACAAGGAACAACTTCGTTGCAATAGCGATTACTTCATCGTCAGTGCTAAAGATACGAGACAAGAACTCTCCGCCAAATGCATATAACAAGGCGAAGAACAGCATTATCGCGATACCGAGATGTATGGCAGAATAAGCATGATACTTTATTGAGACGACGTCTTTTCTTCCGAGGTCATGAGAGACGAGAATTGTAGATGCAGCAGCCACGCCGTTGGCAATCATAAAAGATAACCCTATCATAGTCTGCGCTATCTGGTTTGCGGCTAAAGTCTTCTCCCCTAACCATCCCATCATTATCGTCATAAAAGTAAGAGAGAAAAGTTCGACTGTCATCTGAGTGGCGATAGGATAACCCACTTTAAATAATTCTGGAATTCTGGAACTCTGTAATTCTGGAAATTTGGTCAATGATTGTTGACTATTGTCCGTTGTCTGTTGACTTACGAAGTAGGATTTATATTCTTTTTTAAAATATACTACGATAAAAATTGCTATCGGCATTACGAGGCGTGATATGAGTGTCGCGACGCCGGCGCCTGTCACGCCTAGTTCCGGGAAACCCATATAACCGTAGATAAAGCCGAAGTTAAGAATTACGTTCAAGATGTTACAACCTATCGTTATAAGCATAGCGTAGAAAGTATTGCCGAGACCTTCCAGATATTGCTTGAAAGTCATAAAGATGAGATACGGTATGAGCGAGAATGTGACTGTATAATAGTAACCGTTAAGGGTGTCGAGCACTGACTGCGGTTGACCGAAATATTGCAGGCATGGATTTATGACACACAGCAAACCGCATAGCACGATGCTCATCATAATGTTAAGAAGAAGTGAATTTTTGAATAGTATGTTACATTGTTCTTTCTCGCCACGAGCGTAATGTATTCCTGTAAGCGGAGTCAGTGCCATTGCGATGCCGAGACCTATCATCATAACATTGACGATGATGGCGCTTGAGAGAGAGACGGCAGATAGTTCAACCGCTCCTAACCTGCCCACCATAATGGTGTCGACGACCTGCACGAGCTGCTGTCCTGCTAACGACAATATCACTGGAAAGGCGATGCGAAGGTTTTCTTTGTAGTAACGTTTGTTGATCATTTTTAATACAATAACGGACTTTGTGTATACCTTTTATTTTGTTACAAAATTACGAAAAATCGACAGAAGTTTAGCAGAATATGAGAAATATAAAATTTGAAAATTTATTGACTTAAGGGGGAAAATACTTTCTCTATGAGAATATGTAAAGTTATGACATTTTCTGTATTATTTTTAGTTAACACCTCGTTTTTTATTCGTACTTTTGTCCATATTTTCTAAATCCAGATAAGTATTTGATAGGAATAAAGAAAACAATTATTTTTAACAAAAAGTCACGTTTTTATTAAAACATTCTTTGTTATGGATCTTAATATCTCTTATTGCTCCGACAAGTACCAATATACAATGGGAAAGTCGTTCTACGAAAGTGGAATGAAAGACAAACGCGCCATCTTTAATCTATTTTACAGAAAAGCACCAGACACTAATAACTGGGCTGTGGTGAGCGGAATAACAGAAGTATTGGA
Source organism: Bacteroidales bacterium (assembly GCA_045606865.1). Lineage (GTDB taxonomy): Bacteria > Bacteroidota > Bacteroidia > Bacteroidales > F082 > Limimorpha. The sequence goes on along the minus strand of JAZUST010000105.1, from coordinate 11,121 downwards.
AGTTATTAAAGGACTTAATTGCGGTGACGAAAAGTTCTTCGAAAAATTCCTTCCTGGCGATGACTATAAAGAGGTTCGTCAGTATTTCGCCAAGATGAAATTTACCGGTAACGTTTATGCAATGCGAGAAGGCGAAATAGCATTCCCGACACAACCAATCATAACAATTGAAGCACCAATAATTGAAGGTCAAGTACTAGAGACCCCCCTACTCTCTATTATGAACCACCAGATGGCCGTTGCCACGAAAGCATCTCGCGTAACAAGAAGCACCACAAAACCAGTCAGCGAATTCGGAAGTCGTCGTGCTCATGGACCATGGGCTGCAATACACGGAGGAAAAGCCGCTTTCATCGGTGGGTGCGCAAACACATCCAATATTATTTCAGGAATCAACTTCGGAATGCAGTCAACAGGCACCATGGCACATAGTTATGTAACTTCATTCGGATGTAGCATTAAAGGTGAATATCAGGCATTTGACACATATATAAACACTCATAAATCGGAAGTACTCATACTCTTAATAGACACATACGACACATTGAGATGCGGCATTAAGAATGCTATCAAAGCATTTAAAGATAATGGTATCGATGATAATTACCCATATGGATATGGAATACGTCTCGACAGTGGCGACTTGACATATCTCTCAAAGAAGTGTCGCGAAACTCTTGATGAAGCCGGTTTAAAAAAATGCAAGATATTTGCAACAAATGCATTAGACGAATATATCATCACAGAATTGGAACGTCAAGGTTGTATGGTTGACTCATACGGCGTTGGTGATGCTATAGCAACAAGCAAACACAATCCATGTTTCGGAAATGTTTTCAAACTCGTACAAGTTGAAGATATGCCTGTTTTGAAACGTTCTGAAGACACCATAAAACTTATCAATCCCGGATTCCAAATTACATACAGAATAATTCAAAACGGAAAATTCAAAGTTGATGTCACATGTTTACGCGGCGATGAGTTGTCTCTTGCTATTGAAGCAAACAAAACAATAACGGTTCGTGACGAACGCGACAGATTCAAATCTATGACTTTTGAAGAAGGTAAATACGAATTCCGTACACTACAACAACAAATCGTTAAAGATGGGGAAATAATTTATCAAGATAAAACCATTCAGGAAAAACAAGCATATTACAAAGACAATCTCGCACATCTCGATGACACCCAAAAACGTCTCATCAATCCTCACTATTACAAGTGCGACATATCAGACGCTCTTTACGATTTAAAATACACTTTGATACATAACCTTGTTAAGGAAATTGAAGAATATTATTAATCAATAATCAGAAATAAAAATGGGAGGTAATTACGTTTGCCTCCCATAATTATATGTTTGTGATTATTGCATATTATACATCCTTTCAATCAATGCGTCTCTATAACTAGCACCAATAGGAATTTTGTTTCCTGCCACGGTAACGTTTGTTTTGTCGATATCTTCAATATTTTTTATAGATACTATAAAAGATTTATGTGTGCGGACGAATTTGTCTTTTGGCAGTGTCTCTTCAAGATTTCTTAAAGAATATAAAGCAGTGATGCGTTTCGTGGTGGTATGAAATGTTACATACTCATGCTGTCCTTCAATGAAAAGCAAGTCATCATAATTCACCTTATACAATTTGTAATCCGCCTTAATCATCATATAATCGTTAGACGAATCTGAAGTATATTCTTGAATATTAGTCTTTAAACTCACAGCTTTGTTAATTGCCTGGATAAAGCGGGCATAATCAAAAGGTTTCAGCAGATAATCGACAACGCCGAGCGAGAAGGCGTCAACTGCGTATTCAGAATATGCTGTAGTAAGAATCACCGCAGGTCTGTTATTAATTAATTTTAACATTTCCATACCTGAGAGGTCTGGCATCTGTATGTCAAGCAACAGAATATCTATATTTTCGTTGTTAAGTATTTCCATCGCCTTTGTTGCATCAGGACAAGTGTCGACGAGATGAAGAAAATCGACCTTAGAAACATATTCGGTCAGAAGTTTTCTTGCCAAGAATTCGTCATCAACGATTAGTACATTATACTTTCTTTTCATTATATTTATCTCCTATTTTTATTGTAGCCACATAACATTCTGCTTCTTGTTTTATCTCAAAAGAATAATTATTGCCATAATACAAATCAAGTCTTTTCTTAACATTTTCTAAACCGATACCTGATTGCGTTTTTTTATTTGAATCAGCAATAGAAACCGACATACTTTTAATGGAGTTACGAGCAATGAATATCAGACTGTTATCATCTTGAATCAAATAGAAGTGTACGAATCCATCAGAATCATTGACCAATCTGCTATGTTTGAAACTATTCTCCACCAAAGGTTGAAGTATCATTGGCGGTATTTTAAAATTATTATTTCGAATCATTTTTTCAAAAATAACATTGGATTTACATTCCATACTCATTTGTTGAAAATCGATAAAAGCATCAATATATTTAACCTCTTTATCCAAAGATATAAGATCGACCTGACAATCAACAATAACATAGCGCAACATATCCGATAGTTTCAATACACTTTGAGGTGCTTTTTCATCTTTCGTATAAACCAATGAATAAATGTTATTCAAAGCGTTAAACAAAAAATGAGGCGTAATCTGCGACTTTAAGAAACGTAATTCCATATCAAGTTTTTCGCTTTTGAGATCATCTTTTATTTTCTGACTATCTTTCTCGGCACGTTGTAATATTGTAATTACAGAAATACCGACAGCTGCTGTGAAAAGAACTACACGTATTAAAAAAGGTATGAAAAACGTCTTGAAACCATTGAGTTGCGGAATTGAAATAGAAATATGTTTGCTCATAATCATCAACATATAAGATTCTATATATGTTGTTAATGAAGACATTGCGACAATGAGCAGAAAACTTATTATATAAAAAGGAAAGAAGTATCCTTTTTGTAATAGTTTTATGATATATTTCGATTCAATATCGCTGGCAAACATAAGACAAGTCGTTAAAAGAAGAGCATGAAGAAACGACACTTTCCAACTAGACCAAAATGAAAGGAAGAAAAACAGAAACACTGCAAACCAAGCTATTATAACTCTTGATTTAGACTTTAGTAATTCGGTTAGACGGAGTTGCTCTTTCATATAACAGAATATAATTTTTTACAAAAATATAACAACTTATTTCTGTATCGAAATAAAATCAATGAAGGAAATAAATATTTCAATTTATAAACTTCTTTATTTAAAAGTTTACATACAGCAACTAATATTTACGACCTCTAAATAACGCCAAGAATGTAACCAAAACAGTGTAAATTTCAAGACGTCCTACAAGCATCAGAATTGACATTGTCCATTTTCCCATATCAGACAGTTCTGAAAATGATAGTGATGGACCTGTACTTCCAACACCGGGACCACTATTTCCCAAAGCAGAAATACAATTAAACATACTTTCTTCCAAATTACACCCACTGATAACAAACAACAGCACACCAACCACATAAAGATGTAAAAATATCAACAAAAAGTTTACTACTCTCCTTGTTTTGTCATCATCGATCACTTCATTAGACACCTTAACACTAAACATAGCATTAGGGTGAATCAAATGTCTAAAGATATTATTTATTGACTTAATTGAAATAACTTCTCTAATAATTTTAATACCACCACTTGTGGAACCGGCGCATGCTCCACTTGCCATCATAATGAAAGTAGGTATTAGGAAAAGTCCTCCCCACAAGTCATAATCGAAATTAGTTGCTTGAAAACAAGTTGATGTTATTATTGAAGTTACATGAAACAAAGCGGTTCTGAATCTATCTTCAAAACCTTCAGGATAAGAATCTGCATTAGTAAGAACAGTATCCAACTTTGGTGCTATATAAAATAACGCCATAATTATTGTTGTCAATAAAATTACTGCTCCAATATACCAGCGAAGTTCTTCGTTTTCTCTAAACAACTTACCTTCTCCCGTCACAAGCAGATAATAAAGCGAGAAGTTGATACCGGAAGCGAACATAAAAAACGAAGCAACATATTCAATATAAGATGAATTGAAATAACTTATACTAGCTTGATGCGTACTAAAACCACCACTGGATAATGTTGTCATGGCATGACATATGGCATCGAATGTGTTCATTGGTCCGAGCCAATACATAAACGCACACAATATCGTGAGTATAACATAAATACCTAAAAGTTTACGTGCTGTCATCATCATTTTAGGATGAAGTTTTTTCACACCAATACCAGACATTTCAGCAGAAAACATCATAACTTTGTTGGAACTACGATTCAAGGCAGGCATAACGGCAAGGAACAAGACGATAATTCCTAATCCACCTAACCATTGCATAATACTTCGCCAAAACAATATTCCATGCGGTTGTTCATCAATATTATTTAATAGTGTCGATCCTGTTGTAGTAAATCCTGACATCGCCTCAAAAAAAGCATCGGTAACAGTTGAGACAGTTCCATTTAAAAGGAAAGGCAGCATTCCGAACAAAGCAAACAGAAACCAAGTAATCGTAACTATAAAAAATGAATCTTTAACCTCAAAATTCTCTATATTCTGTTGGTTTTTATTTCTGGAAGTTCTTCCTGCCGAAATCAATATAAAACCAGAAATAGCAGTTATAATTGTAGATACAGTCAATGCCAAGACATCACCATCACCACATCGGTAGAAATAAAACAACGCTACCAATGAAGTAATCAACATAAAAGCAGCTTCAAACAATAAAAAGAAACCAATAATTCTTGTTTTCATATCTAATTTTTTCGGTCGTAAAAATACGATTTTTTTCAAAGATGACATCTACAAATAACTATTGAAATATTCATTTATTTTACAATAATTTTCTTCGATAATTTGTTATATTTGTAAACAAATTTTGAATTATATGAAAATAATACTATCAACTGATTTTAGCGAAGAAAACAAAGTGTTACTACCATATGCTATTGACTTTTTGAAAGATGCTGGCGGAGAGATAATTATATTCCACGCATATATGGATAACGTTTTTGTAGGAAGCAATAGTTATCCTGGAAATATGGATACCGACAATTATTTCACGACAGAATTATTAGTCGAACTCGAGAAAAACTCATTACAACTAATGGAAGAAAAGACACGATATCTCATCGATTTGATCAATGAAGAAGGTGTAAACAATATTAATGTACGTCCTATCTTGGTTAGCGGTGATCCTGAAGAGGAATTAATAGAACTATCAAAGAAAGAAAATCCCGACCTAATATTAATGGGTACTCGTGGAAAAGGCGGCAAACGTTTTTTGGAAGGCAGTTTGGTGAAGAGTGTGATGACAAAATGTGATGTCCCAATGCTTTTCATACCAGAAGGTTACAACTGGAGAGAAAGCAAAGAGGTTGTTTATGCGACCGATTTCAGCGACAATGATGTTGTGACTATTGATAGGATTTTTGAAATTCTGAAACCATACAAACCTCATATCCATGTAATTCATTTCCTTGAAGATGCCGAAAACCATAAAGAATCGATAAAAATGGAAAAACTGGAACATATTTATCTTGAAAAAAAATTCGAAGGCGAGATACATTTCCAACTTGTTCATACTAACAATGCACCTCAAGCTCTTAAAATCTTCTGCGAACGTAACGATATAAGTCTCAGTTCGTTCATCGCCTATCGCAAAGGATTCTTTGATTTTATCTTTAAGAATAATATTGACAAAGACACATTCTTGAATCTTAATATTCCAATGCTGACATTCAAACAACAATAAACTAATTTCAAACCGTGAAAAGACTCATACTTTTAATATTAATCTCAATATCTTTTAACGCTTTTTCTCAGGAAACAGAGCATAACAATAAAAAATTTAATGGATATGATGGTGGCATGATGCTTCATGCAGGATATGTCAAGACCAAAGTAAAACCTCTAGATTATAAGGTTGATGGTATTACCAAAGGAATTGGCGGAGCTATAAGATTTCATTTTGGAGAACATTATCGTATTGGCACAGAAGGTTATGTGTCTACATTGAAATTAATGGACAATGGCAGTTATATGAAGACTTTCTGGGCTGGATTGATAAACGACTTTTATTGGCAATGTGGCAAATTTATGCCTTATGTGGGAATAACTATAGGCGGTGGCACTTTGACAGATTGCTTCATCTTTGAAGGTAACAACCACGATTGGATTTCTGAAAACAATGTTGTTATCAACAAGAATCCGTTCATCGCCGTTGATCCCATTGTTGGATGTGATTATTGCCTAACAGATGCAGTACATCTTACATTGAAACTGGATTTTTTATTTGGTTTTGGCAGTAAAGACCTTTTCCTGCCAACAGGTCCGAGAGCATATATTGGTTTCATTTTCTTTCATTGATTTGGTGTGATAATAAAAAAACGAAGCATTTTTAACTTGCTTCGTTTTTTGTGGCGGAGAAAGAGGGATTCGAACCCCCGGTACATTGCTGTACAACGGTTTTCAAGACCGCCGCGATCGACCACTCTGCCATTTCTCCGCTGCAAAGATACAACTTTTTTGATTCGAAAAAACAACAGAATAAAAATATTTTTTTTTAAAATATTACTATATACTTTATATTTTAATATAATTGATTGACAGATATTTAACTCAACAATAGATCAGCAATATTTTCCAAACAGCCAACATATGAAAAACATCACCCAATAGAACAAATATATGAAATACAGAATGTATATATTTGATTTTCTTAAAACTATACAAAACAGCACCTATTATATAACTAACACCCTCTAATATAACAAACATAACTATTTTCGCACCAACACTATCATAAAAAGGCTTAAATGCGATAAAAATTAGCAATCCCATCAGAACGTAACATATTGTTTTGAAATAACTATGCGACTTAATTTTTCTAAATGTTAGAAATGTACCAACAATTGCGCATAACCATACAAGAATAAATATTGCCAACGCCCATTCTGTTGCACCATATTTATACATCGCTATCAAAGTAATTGGAGTATAACTTCCCGCAATGTGCCAATATATTGCTGCATGATCGAATTTTCTTAATAATAATTTTGATTTTTCTCTTCTATAAGAACATGCATGATAGATTGATGATGTCAAATAAGAACTTACAACGCCGAATAAGTAAATCCACAGACTTATTATTGACAACATATCAGACGATTGATATGCTTTAAACAAGAATATCGAACACACTGATATGCTCATAATTACGCCTAAAATATGAGAAACACTATTGGCAATCTCTTCTGAATGAGTGTACCTGTTTAAGTTTATATTATCCGTCATTAATTTATGTATTAAATAATTTATCTATTTTTCTTTAAATCATAAACAGGCAACTCAATGGCATCGGATAATGTCTTGCACAATTTTTCAGAATCAAGGATTATTCCGTTCGGGGAAGTAGGATTCACACACACTGCTATCAGTTTGCTTTTCTGCAAGACAGCAATCTTACGCTTTCCGTTTAAGAATGCGTTATAAGTCATCGGTGTCAAGAATATCTTCGTGAAATCCCGTACCACGACTTCTGTCTCGTTGAAAATCCTGTTCTGTCTGATATGATTGATGAAATTATCCGTCAACGCGCCACTCACATAAAGAGTCTTGCATTTTTTAATGCCATCAGTATTAATGTTTGTTGACAACGAGGACGCAACTTTCATGTCAACGAGATTATCATTTTCATCAATCGCCCAAACGCCGTTTCTTATATCAATGAAATTACGACAATTATCTTCTGAAGTAAAGTCTAGGTTTATCATCTGCACTACGAAAGCAGTCTTCTGTACAAGTGTGTTGATGTTTGCGGAATAAGCAGCTCCGGTAGCAAGTATCATCGACTCGCTCACTGTAGGCGAAGCCAGACTCATTCTCGACAAGGCTCCGTCAACGAGGATCAGATCTACTTCATACTTCTTCATCGCGTCCATCCAGCGACGGATTCCGTTGCTTGACGACGGTCCCGACAACAATATATTTCCTGGCGTCAAAGTCTTCCCTATCACTATGTTACCCAGAGAAGTTGTTTCGTCGGTAATCTCAAGAAGTTCGGAACTGAGTTGTTTCATAAGATAATGTTTCTCCGATGTTCCGAAATACATACCTTCTCTGAGAAATATCTCAGGTTTTGCGGTTTTGGTCACTTGGTCAGTGGTTTCGCCGTCGATACCGATAGAACTCACAGCGATGCGTTTTTCGTGAGGCATAAGACGTTGCAAGACATAGTTAAAACACTCCGTCTTGCCCGTGTTCTTCTCCAATCCCACGATAGAGCAACTTTTATATTTCAAGAGTTCGCTGATGAACGGCATTTTCAATTAACAATTTACAATGTACAATCAACAATTGTTTTGTTGCAAAGATAAGAAGATTATTTTGATGAAATAAAGTAACAACACTAATTTACGCTCAAATATTTTTCATTTAATCATTGATGTCTCGTTTTGAACTTTTATATTTCTCATTCGTGAGAATTATCGATATATATCGATTAATTCTTTTTTCATTCAAATAATTCAAATTATTTCTCTATCTTTGCCGCAAGAGATGTATAAACAAACGTAATGTGCAAACTAAGTAAAATCATTTAAATATTTAAATAAATTATGAAAAAAGTATTATTAGCATTATCATTTGTAGCGATGTTATTCGGAATGTCAAGCTGCCAATTACACAGTCCAATGACATCAAACATCAACCAGAATTCAACAAACGTCGTTTTGCAAGACAACAACTACAAAATAGTTCAGAAAGTCAGTGGCGAAGCTCAGGCTGATTACATTTTATATTTTGGCGGTTTCCGTAAAGACGGTTTGATTGAAGCGGCAAGAGCAGAAATGTTAGAAAACGCCAACTTGATCGGTTCATCAAGAGCAGTCATCAACGAAAACGTTGAATATAGTACGACCACAATAGCTGGAATTTATACAAACGTAAAAGTAATAGTTTCAGGATATGTTGTAGAATTTACAGAATAAAAAATATTTAATGTAGAAAAAAAGTAGAGACGCCATTCAAATGACGTCTCTACTTTATTAATATCTGTTATCAAATCAATCAATTCTGCAGCAGAGGTTTCTGTCGCCGAATGCGTCGTCGATACGTGTTACGTGTGGGAAGTATTTGTCTTGAACATCGCTCTTGTTAGGGAAACCTGCTTCTTGACGTGTGAATGGGAATTCCCAGTTGTCGCTCATCAACATCTCTGCTGTGTAAGGTGCATGTGAGATAACATTGTTACCTTTTTCTGCCTTGCCGCTTTCGATGTCAGCGATTTCCTGACGGATCTTGATCATAGCGTCGACAAAACGATCTAATTCTGCCAATGGTTCACTTTCTGTTGGTTCAACCATCAATGTTTCGTGAACCGGGAAAGCAACTGTTGGAGCGTGGAATCCGTAGTCCATCAAACGTTTAGCGATGTCGATAGCTGCAACGCCTGTAGCCTTGTTGATACCGTTGATGTCGAGGATCATTTCGTGTGCTACGTGACCGTTGTTTCCTGTATAAAGGATTGGATAATAATCTTTCAATCTGTCTTTTAAGTAGTTTGCATTCAAGATAGCCATCTTTGTTGCTTCTCTCAAACCTTCGCCGCCTAACATCTTGATGTAAGCGTAAGAGATTGTGAGGATTTGTGCGCTACCGAATGGAGCTGCTGAAACAGCACCAAGTTTTTCGTTGTATGTTGCGAGGTTGAGATGACTTGGCAAGAATGGTACCAAGTGAGCTGCAACGCCGATAGGACCGACACCAGGACCGCCACCGCCGTGAGGGATAGCGAATGTCTTGTGTAAGTTAAGGTGACATACGTCTGCACCGATGAATCCAGGACATGTCAAACCGACTTGTGCATTCATGTTAGCACCGTCCATATAAACCTGACCGCCATTGTCGTGAACGATCTTCATGAGGTCGCGGATGCCGTCTTCGTAGATACCGTGTGTTGAAGGATATGTTACCATGAAAGCTGAGAGGCTGTCTTTGTATTCTTCTGCCTTAGCCTTAGCGTCTTCCATGTCGATGTTACCGTTAGCATCACATTTAACCACAACGACTTTCATGCCAGCCATAGCTGCTGATGCAGGGTTTGTTCCGTGTGCTGAAGCTGGAATCAAGCAGATGTCACGGTGACCTTGACCGTTAGCTTCTTGATAACGACGGATTGTCAAGAGACCAGCGTATTCGCCACTTGCACCTGAGTTAGGCATGAACGACATACCAGCGAAGCCTGTGATTTCGCAGAGGTCTTTACCTAATTCATTAATTAATTCTAAGTAACCTTCAGCTTGATCTTGTGGTACGAATGGGTGTATGTTAGCAAATTCTGGCCAGCTCAAAGCGAACATTGAAGTTGCTGAGTTGAGTTTCATTGTACATGATCCGAGTGGAATCATAGCGCGGTTCAAACTCAAGTCACGGTCTTCAAGTTGTTTCATATAGCGCATCATGTCGGTCTCACTGCGATATTTGAAGAACACTGGTTCTTGCAAGTAAGCTGATGTACGTTGCATATCTTCTTGAACGCCATTGTATGTTCCACATACTGAAGGGTCGCATACGAAGTCTTCGTGTTGTTTGCCGAGAGCTTCACAAACGACAGCTACGATTTCGTTTACGTCAGCCAATGATGTTGTTTCGTCTAAGCTGATAGCGAAATGTTGTTTGTCGATGATACGGAAGTTCATCTGATGTTGAAGAGCTACTTCATTGACTTTGCATGTGCAGAAGCCTTCTGGCAATTCGAAATGCAATGTATCGAAGTAATGATCGTTAAGTTGTTTAACGCCATATTTCTGCATTTCTTTATCGAGAACGCAAGTGAGGATATTGATATGACGAGCTATTTCTTTGATGCCTTCTGGTCCGTGATAGATTGCGTAGAATCCTGACATGATACCAAGGAGAGCCTGAGCTGTACAGATGTTTGATGTAGCTTTTTCGCGTTTGATATGTTGCTCACGAGTTTGGAGAGCGAGACGATAAGCTGGATTGCCGAGAGCGTCTTTTGATATACCGATGATACGACCTGGCATCTCGCGTTTGTAAGCGTCTGTTGTTGCGAAGAAACCTGTGTGAGGA
>JAZUST010000104.1:0-2251 GCA_045606865.1 Bacteroidales bacterium | reverse complement strand
ATTCCAACACTCTGCCTTTTGTGCCCTCTTGAATCGCAATTCTCCTACTGGTGGTTTTGCAAATGGAATATTCAACCATTTATAAATACCATTTTCTTCAAAACCTTCTACTTTTCCGTATTCTGTATTTCTTACAAGACTCATTTCTTATCTCCTTTTTCACTTACATCTATTTATCAGTAAACAATTTTGAATTACTCTAATACATAAGCATTATAGCACACCTTAATCCCCTGCTTCATGCTTGCACCAATTACCGCAAATCCTATTTTATCATTTAACCAATCATAGGTTTCGCTTTCTGCGGTAAAAGATAGATGCTGTCTAAAATAATAAGCATTTGCAGCATCTTTATTATTTGAAAGCACTTTAAACAGAGAGCCATACGGCATTACAAGTCTTCCATCCGTGAATAATGAGATATTCTCATTATCATCTGTAGATAACATATATCTAGTGCTTACATGGCTTCTTATTTTTGTTCCAATTTTGACAATATTCCAATCTGATCCCACAGGTAAAATATTACCTCTTAGTTTTTTTCCCTCAAAACGTCCACCTGAAATTGGAATAATAGCTTCTACTCCTTCATCCACTTTTCCTAAGAAACTTGGCATATCACAGCTTACTTCCACATAATATAAATGCTGTAATTTCAAATCAGCTTTCGGGAACGTTGTAGATACGTAAGGAAGCATACCGTAAACAGAAAGTATTTCTTTTCCACTTTGATTACTATATTTTCCTACTGCAATTACATCATTTAAATATCGGTATTTTCGTGCACCCGCTTGAAATTTGACTTTTACATTAGTGCCAAAAGTGTTTTTCCATCCGTCTGTCTCCATTATGATTCGCTTACCATCATCTGTTTTCAAGTTATACTTTGCACTGATTTTTACCTTTTCTGTATGTATCTCAGTCCATTCTCCACCACCATCGACAAGGCTTCCATTTAAAGCAGGACCATAAACGCTTCCTTCTTTTACTGGCAACACCTTTTTGTTTTTCCCAAGTTCTATCTCTTGATTTACTGGTCTTTTTAAGTCAAATAAATGATAAAACTGAGGAGCTGGTAATTTCATTGATATCTGACTACTCATTTCTTCCCCCTCTTTCTCCACACATGTTGATTGTTTTCCTCTTTTTTATTATAATTTTTATATCAACCTGCTTCAATGCCCAACTAAATAGGGTTTGTTGATTGTTTTATCTTAAAGGAGAAAAAGACCATGGAACATAAAACACGAATTGATACACGAACCATCCGTACAAAAGAAAACATACGAAAAACATTAGAAGAAATGATTTTAGAAATGGATTTTCATAAAATCACTGTAAGCGAACTTACCAGACGTACTGAAATTGACCGAAAAACATTTTATTTACATTATGAGTCACTTTCTGAAATATTTGATGAACTTGCCAATGATATCTCTTTTGACATTATTGAACTTATAAATGTTTCAAGTCCTAATCCAAAATGCATTGACTTTGAATCACTGATGAAATCTTATGTAGCCATTCATACGGCAAATCCAAAATTACATAAACGACTATTTTGCACAGAAAGCTATTATATGGTTTTTGATAAAATTCAAAAAAGAATTTCTGAATATCTCTTTGAAAAAATATCCTCCCAAGGCACTTATGATAAGGACGTTTTAGAAGCTACCATTCTTTTTTTAACATATGGAATTAATGCAATATGGAGAAAATGTTATATGGAAAATGAATGTATTACAGAAGAAATCAGCTCTTTAACCTCTACATTTATACAATCTTGTTGGAAGGAGATACCATCTCAATAAATATGCTTACAAAACTCATTGTATGTACTTAGAAAAAACCGTAAACTCTAGCTTCGTTAACAGTTCTAGAATTTACGGTTTACTTGTTAAGTTTGTTTTGACAGTTTTGACAGTTTTGAAAAACATGAAATTCCCTTGTAGTTTCTTCTTTCAAATCATGAGCCTGTACCGAAGCTTCGATATCAATCTTTCCCTGCTCTGCAGCTGTATCTTTCTGACCTTCTGCATGGATTCCTGATGTAACATAGGTTGTGTTCTCGGAATTTCATTCACTGACTCGAAATGTGTATATATGCTAGATTTGCCACATTTCCTTTTTCTATTTCTTTATTTTCGTTAATCGCTCATTAATTGCCTGTTTGGTTCCAACCGCACAATGTTTTCCTGTTGTACTAAAAAATACATTCAAATAATATTTATCATAATATTCTATCATTTCT
>JAZUST010000103.1:0-3101 GCA_045606865.1 Bacteroidales bacterium | reverse complement strand
GCCAATACGACATTTCGCCATAACAGGAATGTTAACGCTTTTTTGTATCTCCTGAATCATCTTAGGGTCACTCATACGCGAGACGCCACCCGCGACTCTGATGTCGGCAGGGACTCTCTCCAAAGCCATGACAGCCTTAGCACCAGCAGCCTCAGCAATACGAGCCTGCTCAGGATTAGTGACATCCATAATAACACCGCCTTTTAATAATACGGCTAAATCACGATTTATTTCTTTCATCTTGATAAAAATTTAAAACGATGCAAAGAAAGTTATTATCAAAAAACGAAAGAAAATTATATTCTGATATTGTAAAATATTATTCCGATAACGGTAAATTTATCTCATGCGAAAATCAGATGGCGTACATCTTTCATACTTCATAAAGAAAGAAGAGAACCTCGACTGCGATGAAAATCCAAGACGGTTGGAGATTTCCTGTATGTTAAAATTCGTTGATTCTAAAAGTATTTTCGCTTCCTTCATCACATAATCGGAGATAATCTGTTTCGGACTTGCACCGACAACATCATTAGTTACTTTTGACAGATAACGTGTTGATATGCACAACTTATCGGCATAAAAATTAACATCATGCGATTTATTATAATATTGCACAACGAGCGACATGAGTTTGTTGTAGATGACAGTCTTTCTCGAATGTTGTATTATTTCTTTCACAGCATAGACCACTTGTTTGTGCATATAATCGTGAGCCTTTTCCAAAGCCGTAGTGATGTCGTCGCCGAAAGCGAGACGAGTCGCTATAGCAGAGGAAAGCGCGCCGCCTACACCATGACGCTGCCAACCTTCGGTGTTGTGAGATGTGAAGAAATGACAATTCTCATTCTCATAAAGCAAAGCCGTCAGCAGTCCTTCGGAATGTTTTGACGCGCGCAGCAACACAGATTCCGCACCCATATCGACGAAGGCACGAGCGGCCTTTATCATGTCGTCGTCGGTCTTAATCTTCATTGCGAGCATCTTTTCCGCTTCGTTACAACGTAATATCAGCAACGTCGCCATAGGGACGAGATGCTTTTTAATGGCAGCGACAGCCGCATCGGGAATTATCTGACTGCCATCGGAAGAAAATATTCCAGGCACCAACACTATTTTCTGCGAGGCGACAATCTCTTTCTTCAGTATCTTGATTGCTGTAACATCACGGACGAGACCTATTTTCGTAACCTTTGGATGCCATTCTTTCACGACGGCCCTTACCTGCCCTATTATCATCTCTGGTAGAATGTCATTTATGGAAGTAGCGCCATTCTCATCATGCGTCGTCACCGATGTTATCGCCGTCAGGGCATAACCGCCGAGAGCGGATATCGTTCTTATATCAGCTTGTATTCCAACGACACCTGCGCCGTCGGAACCTGTTATTGTCAATATCGGGACAAGACTTGGCATTTTGTTTATTTATGAGCAGTTAAATTTTTTTTCGTATCCCAAATGCGTTAGGGATTGGAGCGGCATCCTTTTGGAGCGTAGCGGAAAAAGATATAGCGGAAAGCCCGACGGCGATAGCCGGAACGCCCAAATCAATTAACAATTAACAGTTAACAATTAACGATGTACAATTAATAAATCATTTGCAAAGCAATTTATAGAAATCATTGTATCTCAACCACACCTGTATTTATATTGTAATATGCAGCTTTCACAATAAGCTCACCATCATCGACTTTCTCCTTTATCAATTCGTTGTTTAGAATTTCCTCAATCTGAACGTCGGCATGATGTCTGATAGCCTCATCCAAAAGTTCTGTCTTGCCGATATATTCCGGTATATCTTCTTGAATACAATGCAACAACTTCCCTATCTCGCCATGATGTGCGCCACCGGTGATAGCGGAAGTGACGCCGCCGCAGGAGCCATGGCCAAGCACCAAGAGCACCTTGACGCCAAGATGATCGACGGCATATTCAATGCTACCCATAATCATCTTACCATCAATATTATTACCTGCAGTTCGTATCACGAAAATATCACCCACGCCCTGATCGAAAACTATTTCTACCGGGACTCTCGAATCGGAGCAGCCGACGACAGCCGCAAAAGGCTCCTGATGAGGTGCTGTCTCGTTAACCCTTTTCATATCACAGTTAGGATGAATCATCGAGCCTTCAACATAACGTTTGTTGCCTTCTATCAATGCTTCCAAGGCTTCCTGCGACGTTGCAGGAACATCAACTTTCTTGTCATTTTCACATGAGATCAGAGTAAAAAACAAAGAAAACAATAATAATTTAAAGCAGACTTTTTTCATAATGATAGTTTTAAATTTGAGTTAACAAATATACGAATTATTTTGATGAGACTTCTATAAATCCACTTCATATCAATTTCTCAGGTTTACAATTTCTCAGATTCTCAGATTCTAAAATTTTCAATTTTCAACTTTCAACTTATAAAAGCCCCTCCCATCATGGCGGCGCCACCGAAACCTAAGTCCTTCAATAAAGAAATCCTGTCGTATGTGACGCCTCCCAAGGCAACGACTTTCTCATCAATAATACCTTCTTCTGATGCACGTCTCAACTCATCTTCCGTAAACGCTGACTTATATCCTTGCTTTGAAATGCTGTCGAAAATCGGACTTAGAAATACATAATCGAAATCGTTTTTATACAATTTCACCTCTTCTAACGAATGACAAGAACGCGTCTTAAATCCTTGATAGCCTTCTGGATATTTTACAATATTTTTATTTATATGGAAACCTTTCAACAAAAATTCATAATATAACTCAGGATAATCATGGACGACGATTTTACTTATTTCTTCCGATGATAATTCGTTTAAAATATTTCTACAATTATCAATATCAGAATTAGGCTTACGAAGATGGACAATGTCGAAGCCGCTCTCAAACAAACTCTTGATGAAAGCAGCCTCGCCATCGTAAAAATCAGGTTTTGTTATCGCGATTAATTTCATTTTTTAAGACAACGGACTTATGGTTTAAAGTTTAAGGTTTAAAGTTTGTTGATTATACCTTAAACCTTAAGCATTAAACCTTAAACAGATCGCCAATTGTTAATTGTTAACTGTTAATTGTCAATTTCTCAATTATCATCTCCGCGACTTTCTT
>JAZUST010000102.1:0-2852 GCA_045606865.1 Bacteroidales bacterium | reverse complement strand
GATGTCCAAATGTCTTTTTGGTACTGGGATGGAAGCGAGGTATCTCTTGTTAGGTAAATTTTACCATTCTTATATGAATACAACGAACCATTTTCCTTATATATATTCTTATTTTCATCAATTGATAGAATATTATTGTTTACAGAGAATAAATCTGAAGATACTGCATTAACAAATTGCATTGGGCTTTCATTCTCATTGTTGTCTATTAGTTTAAAATACACAGTTACATTATCCGCATCTTTTTCAAGCGGAAGCATTATTGAAGGGCTATGACTACTTATCCATGTAATGTCTCTTCCCGCATATTTTACACCCCAACAAAAAGTTATCACCTGATTTATCCAAGATGTATAATTTTTAAATTGAGACGATATTATATTTGCATTTATCATATATCCACCTGGTACATGATTTGCACTCAAAATGTATGTTGGCGACCCAACTAAAATTTTTTTTGAGTATTCTATACCATTAACACTAGCTGCAATTTTAACAATTCCTTTCCCATGAACAGTCAAAACTCCTTGATTAGAAATCGTTGCCAGCGACGCATCAGAACTCGTCCAATTTACTTGCCCTATTTGACTTGATATTGTATATTTAGCTCCAGTAAAGCCGGTTGACGGTCCTGATATTGTCGTTTTAATCTGCTCCTCTATCCAAGTTTGGCACTCTTCTGGGAAAGAATTATGGCTTGTGTTGTGTACCATCTTGATTTCGTCAAAAGCAGATAATGACGGATTTGGGTTAGAAAGAAAAATAGATGGTGCCGGATTTATTCCATTATCCACAGCAAGCGCACTGGATGTTGGAACAAATGCAAATTGAGGCAGAATATCTATATCATAACTCCAATCATATATAATAGGAGCAAAATCAGGAAATCCATCATCATTACTATCTTGATGGGTCATATTACTGTTGCTATATAATGATGCCGGATATGTATCGTACAAACAATTTCCCTGATGTGTTTTGGTGTATGAAAACATTGTTTTCGAGATAGGAATTAACCAAAGAAAGTTTTTTTTATATTCTATATGTATATCTGTAACCTTTTGACCTATCTGTTTTACAGAAAGGCATTCAAAATATCCATTTATTTCATCTCTACCTGGTAGAACTGTCAGTAATCCAGCAATTACATCTTGGAATAAAACTCCTGCTGCAATAGATAATAATGGAGATATAGGCTGGGCAACATTTGTCCCAGCAGAAAAGTCGCAATTGATATATTTGTCTGGAACCGACATTGAAGAGTAATCACTATTCGCTATTGCTATTTTCTTAAGCTCTTTACCCGGATCACCATTTGGGAATCCAAGTATGTCAAGTTCCGATTGCCATTGAAGATGCACGGAATTGTTCTTTGAACCAGTAGGGTCTATATAATCTACAAGCATTTGTTGAGTTGCGGTTGAATAAGCGAATCTTTCACCAATTTGGATTAACTTTTCGACATCTGTATATTTCTTTACAAGATAATCAATTACATCTTTATCATCCAAAAATTTCAATAACCCATGAAAGCCATATAATAAACCCATTGGAACATTAGCGCCCATATGAGGTGCATCATAACTTACATAAGTTCCTACATTATGGATTTTATTATTATTTTCCATTGTTTTTAGTGCATACCTCGCAACCAAACCTCCCATACTATGTCCTATTATGATAGCTGGATCAGAATTACTATCTCTAAGTTCATTAATTTTTTCAATAACATTAATAAGCGTGTATGCATTAGCTTGTATATACTCCCCAGACTCATGCCAATCAACATAAATGAAGTCATATTGATTCCTGGTGATAAAATCTGCCCAATATTTATAAACTGATCCACAAGTCATAAACCCTTTTAATGCCGGAACTAAATCACGTGGGTCAAATCCTTCAACAAATATTAGAGGTTTTTTAATTCGACCACTATAATTGTTACTTGCATATATTATAGAGACATCTGCTTTTGTCATAACTCCGTTATATGAATTCCCCGTAATTTCTTCACTACGGTCGATAATTGCATCAAATGAACGTGTATTATTTCTTGACAACGCATTGTTTCTTATTTCTATTGTTGTTGAAGAATAGTACCTATCTCCAGATAAGTCTGTGATAACAACATTAATTATATGATGACCTTCTGGAAAGTAAATATGCACATCTTTGTTTATTAAACTTTGAAGCCCATTGCCACAATCAATTTGTACATCAGAAATAGATACATTGCTCAATATCAGTTCTTTAGGAAGAGTGAATGTGATGTTATTATTTTCCTTGGCATTGTCAATGAGACATGCTGCACACAGTTTTTTGATTTGAAAAGCATCTTGCCTGTTCAAATATACCTGTCCATTCTCATAAGCTATTGCTCCTGTATTTAAAGAATTTGCTTTAAGTTGAGCGTAATCTTGAAAAATAATACTTAATCGATATTTTGAATCGACCTTATCAATTATCGGCGCATCATAAAGACTGTTTTTAAATTGAAGATAAGACGTTTTACCAAATGATGACGAAAACAGAGTCTTTACTATATTCGCATATGTCACAACATCACATTGCTTTGCAGATGTATTTTCTCTACCACTATATTTGTCAAGATTCTCATATTCTATTGCATAATCAATAAGATAACCGGTTGGAACCGAATTCCGATCAATTTTAGCAAACATGTAATCAAGAGTATTCCGCAAATCATCATATGCATGAGCACTTTTGTTAAAAACAAATGCACAGATGAATAGTAGCGTGATTCCCTTCCAACGTAAAGTCGCCGTTGCAACACGCTTCCAGTGTCCAATGGCATTTTGGAGTTTAATGTTTTTTCTCATAATTATATTATC
>JAZUST010000101.1:0-7743 GCA_045606865.1 Bacteroidales bacterium | reverse complement strand
TCGACGTTTTTATGCGCATTTTGGTATGTTCTGACGAAATCTCAGAATCCACACGGAAAAATCTTCAAATATGTTAATAATCCAGAGTTTTGCTCATAAAAAAAGAAACTGCCTAACTTTTTGTTGTTAGACAGCCTCTTTTTTATTTGTAATGATAAAATTATTTTACAATAACTTCCATTTTCTTTAGGATTTCTAAAAAAAAAATATTTACTTTGTAAAGATAATTTAAACATTGAAAAGATATGAAAAAACGTCGTCCATGGTTTAGTTTTGTGCTAATAATAATTGTTGTCGTATACTTTACAATGCTGAATATAATTTGTATCTCAGGTATGGAAAGTGGAAGCACCATAAAATTTATTGCAGATGCAGTAGAGATATTGATAGCTATTCTTGTAATACTATATTTCTATGTTGTTGCTAAAACACACTATATGAAGAAAAAAGATGCAGGATATAAAAATAGTAGATTTGAGATTTTGCTTAAAAAAGTTGGTCTTGTATCAATTGTATTAGGTCTGATTTCTATTTTATTAGTGTCTTTATTTCGGTAATTAATGTGACTTAGTCACCTTATAAACAATATCGTAAAAAATAGATTATGTCAACTTTAAGTGCTGGTTCGAAAATAGATAAGTATGTTATACAGAACTTAATAAAAGAAAATCTGTATACTGAGACATACAAAGCAAAGGATGAAGATAATAATACATACTTCCTAAAATTGTTTGTCATTAAACGAATGCCGGAGAAATTGATGAATTTTGAAACCAAGATGGTTAAGGAGGTAGAATATGCCCGTAATATCAAACATAAAAATGTTGTCAGTTTCATAGATGATGGACGTATTGATACAGAAGAAGGTGAATGTCAATATTATCTTACAAATTATTTTTCCGGAGAAATATTGTCTGAGAAGATTAGAAAAGAAGGAAGTATTGCGGAAACAGAAGCAATAGAAATTTACAAATGTATCCTTGAAGGTTTACAATATATGCATAATCAGGAATTATTCCATAATGACATTACACCTCGTAACATTATGTTGTCAGCATTAACTGATGGAGTTCCTGAGATTATTGATATGGGACATGTGTCATCGAAGTGTGCCGGCAAAGTTCCTTTTGATACATCTGACCTAGAACTTTTCTACTCTGCAAACGAAACTTTTGCCGGAATGTATGATGAGCAAAGTGATATTTTCTCTGCAACAGCAGTGCTATATACTATGCTGTTTGGAGAATGTCCATGGAAGACAAACATACCGGAGGAACTAAAAAGATCTAGAAAATCTATCCTGCTTAAGGAGTATCGTAAAGATAATCCAATAGATTTTGATATTTTGAATGTGAGTGATAAGGTGAAAAATGTACTCGCAAAAGGACTTAGTCTTACCTATGAAGGTAGATACAAAAATGTGAATGAGATATTATATGCTTTAGATGCTGACGATGTCCCTCAAAAACAATCTCCAAAGAAGGAAGAACCAAGAAGAAAAGGTTCAAATAGCAAACCTGAATATGGAGGCAAATCGGAAAGTCCTAACAAAGTCGACTTTGAAGTTAAAAGAGGCGGCGGAGGTGGATTTAATGATATAGCTGGAATGGATGAACTTAAGACCTATCTTAACCAAAGAGTGATATTCGTTATTAAAAATAAAGAAAAAATAGAAAAATATAAACTTACACCACCTAATGGATTGCTTTTATATGGTCCTCCTGGATGTGGTAAAACGTTTGTGGCAGAGAAGTTCGCAGAGGAGACTGGTTTTAACTTTATTTTGGTAAAGTCATCAGACTTGGCAAGTTCGTTCGTTCATGGATCACAAGAGAAAATCGCTCAATTGTTTAAACAGGCCGAACAACAGGCACCTACGGTAATTTGTTTCGACGAGTTTGATGCATTGGTCCCAGACCGTTCACTCAACGCTACTCAATATGTGTCGGGAGAGGTAAATGAGTTTTTATCACAACTCAACAATTGTTCGGAAAGAGGAATTTTTGTGGTCGGAACAACAAATAGACCAGACAAAATTGATGTCGCCGTACGTAGAACTGGTCGTATGGACAAGATTGTCTATGTGCCGCTTCCAGATAAAGAAGCAAGAAAAGGTATGTTCTCAATACATCTGCAAGGAAGACCCTTATAGTGAAGACATTGATCTCGATAAGTTGGCGGAATTGTCGGAGGGTTATATAGCAAGTGATATCGCCTACGTGGTAAATGACTCTGCTATGATTGCAGCCTTCACCGATAGAGAAATAACACAACAATTGTTGGAGGAAACAATAAGCAATACGCGCCCTTCATTGCACAAGGATACATTGGAATTCTATGAAACTATGCGCGGAGTTATGGAAAATACTGAACGTGCCAATATGGTGGCTCGTCCTAAAATAGGTTATATTCATTAAATTATTAAAGTTATGAAAACAAGTACAACAGAAATGGTTTTAGACTTCTTGCGTAAAGAAGGTTTCTGCCCTGATGTTCAGGACAATGGTAATGTGGTATTTAAATATCAAATGTCATTATTTCTATATGTAGATAATTCAGAAGATGAAGAGTTCTTCCAATTAATCATGCCTGCTATTTGTAATGTTACAGAAGATAATAGAGAAATTATGTTGGAAGCTGTTAATAAACTTAATTTTAACATGAAAGTGGTTAAGGCTACAATTTTTAACGACGAAGTATGGTTGTTTTTTGAAAATATCTTGGATAATAGTCCTGAGGTAGGCGACATTATCAGACGCGCTCTGTCTATATTGCAAGGTGCACGCCATAAATTCTATGAAATAATAAGTTAAAGTTATTAAGGGATGGGTTAAATACTCATCCCTTTGTTCGATATCTGAAGTATTAAGATATAATGAAGCTTGAACGTGATCATAAAATAGCATTTGCACGTATTATAACAGATCTGATAGAAGCAGACTTTATCGTTGAAACCGATGAGATGCAGTTCTTTGAACATTTAATCTCTAAAGATGGATTTGCAATATCAGAATCAATGCTCGTAGAGTCTAAAAAAATCGACTTCGCTAAGGCATTGTCGATACTTAACCTGCTCGATTTGGAAACTCGTAAGTCGATAGTGGAGATTTTAAAGAAACTGTCAATGTCTGATGGTGTTTGTGTGCCGTTAGAAGCTATCATAATATATGCTGTTGAACAGGTGCTTCTTAATGGAGCAGTGGTACATTCTATTCCTGATTCTAAGATTAATATCAATAATCTTAAAGTTATCTATATAGAAAATGAAGAGTCGGGTGTTAGTGAGCAGATAGAGAATAATTTGTACTACATAACAAATGAGTTCCGCCTCGCCGGATTCGACTTCGTATATATACCTAGTCTCGCAAAAGACTTTAGAATGATGGAATATGATTATCTCAAAAAGGTGGTCAAATATATGATTCCTTCAATATCTAATGAGCGAGTCGAAACTATATGTGAGAATCTCCGCGAACTTACAACGGCAAAGTTCTGTAGGGAATTGTTGTATAAGAAATTAGGAATAAATATAATCGATAGCAAACCATCATTACTTATAAAGATTAATGAGTCTGATATTATAGATAAAAATGACTCGGATGAGGCAGAAAGAATCCGATTCTGTAATTTCCTTCAAATAGAACTAGGTGATGATGCTTTAAATGAGATTCATAATCATGTCGAATTATATCATTCAATGATTAATTGTTCCATTACAATCGAGAATAAACCTCGTATAGCGAAATTTGTTTATGCTGGTTTCCACCGGTCTCTCTTCGATTTGATAGCATTCGGTTATGAAACCAAAGAATATCGTTTGGTATTTGACTTTAAAAAACATAAATTATCAGTCTATTTCGAATCTGTTGATGATGAAAATGAACGAATAATTTTGAAACTTAATCCTCAAGAAGCAACATTATATTTGATGATAGCAAAGAGATCTTTAATGGGAGAGAGAACAGGTTTGGACTGGAGAGAACATATCCCTGCAAAAGACAAAGAACTGATTCTTAAAGAATATAACCAAATATATAATAACATAGGTAGATTTAATTCTGTTACTGAATATAAAGATAGAACGCAGGTTCATCATATAAAAAACCGAATCCGAACACTACAATCTATCGCTAATTCCGAAATGTTTATACCAATACATATTAAAGATGGAAATAAATCTTACTATAAGATTAGAGCAATTTCCGATTATGTTGTAATAAAAGGAAGCATTTCGAATGATTTATCCATAAATACAACGTTGTAATTTTACGTGAAAAATAATAATGAATGTATTTTTGCATAAAAAATTATATTATGCGAAATAGAAGTACATTTATTCAGGATTGCTTATCTAATGATTCAGAGATTGTGAAGAATGGCGTGGGTAAAAATATTATTCCGCCACCGGTGAAAGAACCTTTATGGAAACAATATCTTGAAAAGTTTAAAGATCCAATAATCATAGTTTTACTAGTAGTTTTTGTTTTTTCTGTAATAGTCGCAGCCTATGAATTTTTCTATATGGGTAAAGGTGCTTCGCTCTTATTGGAACCATTGGGCGTATTGCTTGCTTTGTTGTTGGCAACCGGTGTGGCATTTATATTTGAATTGAAAGCAGGAAAAGAGTTTGAGATATTAAATAAGGTGAAAGATTCTCGACCTGTAAAAGTATTCAGAAAAGAAAATAGTAATTCCCGACCAAGATTATTTACTATCAAGAAACATGATGTCGTTGTTGGTGATATTGTAAAAATTGAAAGTGGAGACGAAATCCCTGCAGATGGTGTGTTGCTGCATTCTACTTCGTTAAGAATTGACGAATCAAATTTTACCGGTGAGTTGTATGCCAATAAAACAACTGATGAGGATAAATTTGATAAAGATGCTACATATCCATCTAATTTTGTATTGAGAGGTTCAACTGTTATTGAAGGTAATGGCGTTTATGTTGTCCGTGCTATAGGTATGGACACAGAAGAGGGTAAGGGTGTCGCCAAAACACAAGAAGGCTCAGATGTGGAAACTCCTCTTAATAAACAATTGGAACAATTGGGCAAATGGATATCTGTTGCAAGTTTTATAATTGCTGCGCTTATCATTGCAGGTAGGATGCTGCTGTTTTTTATCAATGAAGGGCATCCGAATAGTATTATCGAAGTCGCTGAATTTATATTGGGTTCTATAATGATTGCCGTAACTTTGATTGTTGTTGCAGTCCCAGAAGGACTTCCAATGAGTGTGACAGTTAGTCTTGCGATGAGTATGCGAAAAATGCTAAAAGAAAATAATCTTGTTAGAAAACTTCATGCGTGCGAAACTATGGGTGCCGCCACGGTTATCTGTACCGATAAAACCGGTACGCTGACAAAAAATCAGATGTCGGTAATGGAAAGTGATTTTTATGGCAATGATGAGGAATTGGAACTGGTAAGACAAAATATGGCAGTAAACTCTACTGCAGAAGTGTTTAAAGATGAGAACGGAGACTTGGTTAAGGTGGGAAATCCTACTGAAATTGCTTTGTTGAAATGGCTGCATAAAAATGGACCCGACTATGAATACTATAGAGATTCTGCAACGATAATTGAGCAAATTCCTTTCTCAACAGAACTCAAATATATGCAGACAACAGCAGTTATGAAAGAAGGTGGATCTCCTATTAAATTTATTAAAGGTGCACCGGAAATCGTTCTGGAGATGTGTGATGTTATAGCCGGTAATCAAACTAAGGAACATATCTTGTCTGTTTTAGATGGTTATCAGAATAGAGCAATGAGAACATTGGGATTTGCTTATCAGCGTATGGGAAAGAATGAACCTGATGAGATTGTCTTCGTTGGTGTGGTAGGTATAGCAGACCCGATACGTTCTGATGTTAAAGACGCTATAGAAATGTGTCGAAATAATGCTGGTGTTAGAGTTATTATTGTTACAGGCGATACCCCCGGTACAGCCAACGAAATAGGAAGACAAATCGGATTATTAACTCCTGATGAAAAACCTCAAATGATAACAGGACCTATATTTGCAGAGATGAGCGATGAGGACGCAAAACGTTTGTTGAAAGATCCTGATTTCAAGATAATATCTCGTGCAAGACCTAATGACAAAGCTCGTTTGGTTTCATTGCTTCAGGCAAATGGTGAAGTTGTGGCTGTTACTGGTGATGGAACAAATGACGCACCCGCTTTAAGTAAGGCTCAAGTGGGTTTGTCAATGGGCGACGGAACATCAAGAGCAAAAGAAGCTAGCGATATTACCATTATCGACAATTCTTTCTCAAGTATCAATAAAGCAATTATGTGGGGACGATCTTTATATCAAAATATACGTAGATTTATTGTGTTCCAAATGACAATAAATGTATGTGCCTGCTTGATAGTTCTGTTAGGAGCATTCATAGGATTGGATTCACCATTGACAGTTACACAGATGCTCTGGGTTAACTTGATTATGGATACTTTCGCGGCAATGGCGCTATCATCGTTGCCGGCTGATAAATCCGTGTTATATGAGAAACCAAGAAACCCGGAAAGTCATATCATCGACAGAAAAATGATAAAAATGATATTTGGAATGGGATTAACTTTCTTTGTATCTTTGGTCGGATTCTGGCAATTGTTATGGCATAAGGATATTTCACAAGTAAGCGAATTGATGAATTTAGATTCTGCAAAATTGTTCGTTACAGGATTCCTTGACATGTCTAAAATTAAACCTCATTTGAGTACTTATGAATTAGGTGTGTTTTTCTCAACATTTGTGATGCTTCAATTCTGGAATTTGTTTAATGCTAAATATTTTAAAACTAATAGGAGTCTTATTCAGGATGTAATAGATCTGTTTAAAAATCCTCAAGTTGTAAGAGAATCATTCAGTCAAGGTTTCGTCTGGATTTCATTGGTAATAGTCGTCGGACAAATCTTGATAGTGACATTCGCCGGAACAATGTTCAATGTCTCAAGATTATCAGCGCAAGATTGGTTGTTGATATTGCTGATTACATCGCCTGTATTGATAATATCTGATGTTATAAGATTTGTAAGATGTAAACTTAAGAAATAATTCTTTTTATGTCATTTATAAAGGAAGTTGTCTGATATTAGGACAATTTCCTTTTTTTTTGTTTCATGAAACTATGAATGATAATGATTATTAACATAGTATTTGTTGATTTCGCCTACATCATTCAATTCTACATAGTAAATTATTGTAGATAAATGTAATAGTCAAAGTTGTATGTTTAGAATTCAAATATTCTAGTCTTTTCTTATCTGGGCGTTCCGTCTGCGCCGTCGGGCTTTCCGCTATATCTTTGCTCCCGTCCCCAAATCCCGCTCCCAAATCCCGCCCCCGTCTCCCGTCCCCGCACCCCTGAAAAAGCGCCGCCAAACCATACCTGTTTTTCCGTGTTTTTTGCGATTTTGTGATATTTTTGTCGCGGGCGGGGTGCGAAAATGAGCCGAAAAAGGCGCGGAATTGCGTAAAAATCCTGTTTTTTTCATAAAAATCCTGGAAAAACGCTGTTGTAACCATAAGACAACCAGCGAGATGAAGACAAAATGAAAAAATATTGAAAAAAGTTTAGAAAAAAGTTGGAGGTAAATGAAAAAGTCGTACCTTTGCACTCGCAAAACAGGGGGAACGGTGCTGGATGATGAAGAGGGGGTTTTGCGAAAGTTCTTTGAGAGAATGATCCAAGCAAAGTCTGAAAGGTAAGTGTAAAAAACCTTATCAATTCCA
>JAZUST010000100.1:0-13578 GCA_045606865.1 Bacteroidales bacterium | reverse complement strand
AATATCGACGTTTTTATGCGCATTTTGGTATGTTCTGACGAAATCTCAGAATCCACACGGAAAAATCTTCAAATATGTTAATAATCCAGAGTTTTGCTCATAAAAAAGAAACTGCCTAACTTTTTGTTGTTAGACAGCCTCACTAATTATTATCTGTAAATATAAATGTAGATTTATTATAGTCTTAAATCTTTCATACCCATGAGTTTATCCAACTCAACTTCATCAGGTTGCCATGCTCTGACATGAATCAATGGATTTTCATCTGTAAGGTCAACCAACAAAAATAAATAACCAACATCTCCATATGTAGTTGAATAGTATCTTTGGAGCAACCTTACACCATAAACTTCTCTATTTGTAGATGACATTGCTCTAGTAAAATCAGTGTCCTCAAATTTGATGTTTATATAATCCTGTGAGTTAAATGTCCTCGCCAAATTCTTAAAATACGTATTCTTGTCATATTGCATAAGTTTAACATCATCGTCTGAGAAATTAAATTGCGCCTGATCAGGAATAACAGTCTTTTTTACAACATGACCGACAATAATAAGTGCATCATCGGAATATATACTTTCCAAATAGTCATGACGCTTTAACGCATATGCCGTCTGATAATCCTCCAAAAAGTTAATCAATGTAAGACGTGCTTCTTCCGACCATTTTGACTTTGTCACAATGTCTCGCTCTGTTATGGAAGAGAGCCTAAATGCTATAGAGACAATCTTTCTTGTCTCTGAATCAAAACGAAAAACGACATCTCGATTAAATGACACATTGTTTCTGAAATCAAATTGCATATTGATATCTCGGCAAATGACCTGATTCCCCATCTTAAGAAAATTATAATCTTGCTCACCTATGATCGTCATCTTACCATATTTTGAAAGAGTGTCAAGCATTCCATAACCTTCATCCGTAAAGTGATGTCTTACACTAGTATAGTTTCTAGATTGCAATGCCGCCTCAACATCCTTCATAATTTTCATATAATCGGAATCTTTCACATCAAATTTGCCGTCTATCTTACGCCATTCATTATTATATTCTAGATTCATTTCCGTCAAAACAGGTTTAATCTCTTTATCCTTCTTAGCATTATCAAGATTAATTGTATGCTTTATATTTTTGAATTTTATATTGTGTTCCAGTGTATGCAACACCTTATGAACTTCTGTCTCTATCGTTGACTCATTCTTAAATTCATATTCTATTCTTATGTTTATTGTGGTTCTGTCAGGTTGAATGATAACAGCAGCAGTTCCATCATTAACTGACGTAGGGATATATTTCTGTCCGTTATAATAATCGAACTGAAGATTTGAGACCGGTATTCCTGTAGTTGAGCGAACATTAAGATTTACAATCAAACCTTCAGAAGTCTCATCTATGGCATTCTCCTTAGGAAGTATAAAGGAAAATGAATTTAACACTCCGTCAGTACCATTGATTCTATCAATTAACCAATTATATGCATTTACCTCTTCGTCATCAATTTTTATAGTAAGAGATTCTCCTTGCGGGTGTGCAAGACACAACATCAGACTCCAATAATAATTTCTCAAGGCATCTTCTATCTGAAAATTGTCGTCATTTTCGCATTCATATCCTCTTAAGGCTAGACGTACAACACTCTTGTATCTATCATCACACATCGCATTAAAATCGCTACGTTTCATATAGATAAAATATGAATACTGCTCATCTTCGAAATCTTCCACCAATGGAACTTGCTCAATAATCTTTTGCTGTATCTTATTATCAAATGTCTTTATGATATTTAACAAGTGTACATTCTGTTCATCGGTCGTTGCGTAAATAGCATCCGGATTACATTTATTTGCAATGTTAGAATACAGATTATCCAACGAAGCCTCCATAGCCTCATCTTGTGAATCCATAACCTGACTCATCCCCCAATAATACTCTGGATTATTCTTGATTGATTCGGAATCAAACTTCTTAGATTTAGATTGAGCATTTGAAACAGATAATGTAAAAACAAATACTAAAAGTACTAATAACTTATTCATTTCCAATAAATAAAATTGATTTTTCACTAACAGATACTTAACTACAAAGATAAAAGTTTTTACAATACAAATTATTATCATTAATCTAAATAATTATTTGCTCTTAAGTCAATAATCATGTTTCAAAACAGTTATATTTTTCGTTATCTTTGCAAAAAAGAATTACTATGACACACAAATATTACGATTTTTATATGCGCTTCCCTTCTTTTGAAGACGCACAAAAGGCTCAACAATTTTATAATGAAACTCATAAACCTCGTATCGGAGGTAAATTTGTAATAAATGACAACGGTGTTTGCTCGCTTTCAATAACAGACGAATGCGAACTCATCTGCGACTTATATCAATTCGGAATGAAACGTTTCATCGTAGTCGACAACTATCACGGACAAAATAGAAAAGACGGCAAGATATATTTCGACTTCCAAACCGACACCGACGTACTTCATTCATTTTTATACGACGAGGAGATTTTTGAAAACATAAATCAATTTTTGAAAGAAGACATTTACAAAGACGGGTACGTCAACGAAGGCAGCAACTTCCCTCCTATCATCAAACGCCTCGTCGATGGAATGGGCATAGATGATTTGTACGACATGCTCAGCGTCAATGCGCCAGGGTTTGATATATAATTAACAATTTACAGTTAACAATTGTAGGGACGTGGCTTGCCGCGTACATTGCATAGACGTATCAATGATTCCTAAAAATATTAATAAACATTGATGCGTCTTTTTAATTAAAATTAAAAACGGAAAATTGAGAATCATGAAAAAAATATTGTTATTTCTTGCAGTTATAATTTCATTAAATGTCAACGGACAACAGACAACAGACAACAGACAAAGTTTAACATCTGATATCGGAATTATTCCGAGTCCGCAAGATGTCAGTTATTTAACAACAGGCTATTTTGCCTTAGATGAATCTTGCGTATTACTTGATAATGAAAATGAAGAAATATCAAGAATAATAAATGTTTTCAAAAATGACATTCAAGAAATAACAGGTCTCGATTTAGAGATTTCAAAAAAAAAGAAGAAGAAATATGTTACATTTGAGTTAATACGACCTTCATCATTTTTAAACTACGATTCATTAACAAATATTCAAATTCTAAGAATCAATCAAGGATATAACATTATAATTAAAGACAAATTCATTCATGTTTCAGCATCAACACCTCAAGGTCTTTTCTATGGAGCTCAGAGTCTGAAGCAACTTATTCGTCACCAACTTCTCACTGAAAACAATTTAAATATTCCTTGTTACGAGATTTTCGATTATCCTTCTCTTGAATATCGTGGCTGGATGGACGACATCAGTCGCGGTCCTATCCCTACAAAGGAATTTATCAAGGAAGAGATTCGTCGCCTCGCGGAATATAAGTTCAACTTCTTCAACCTTTATACCGAACATCTTTTCAAACTTGAAGATTATCCCGACATCGCTCCTACCGACGGACTTACCGCCGAAGAGATAAAAGAACTGACCGACTTCGCTAAAGATTATTATATAGAATTTATCGGCAATCAACAATGTTTCGCTCATGCTGAAAAGACTTTAGACAATCCTTTCTACGATGACATAAAAGATACACGTTTCAACTTCAATCCTGGCGTTGATGAGACTTACAAGTTTTTGGAAATGCTCCTCGGAGAGACGGCGCAAGCATACGAATCGAAATATTTTAACATCAACTGCGATGAGACTGAGAGTCTCGGTAATGGGAAAGCTAAATCTTATATCGACAGCCTCGGTACCGAGAACGCATATTGCCAACATATCAATAAGGTATATGACATCTTGAAGAAATACGACAAGGAAGTCATGATGTGGGGCGACATCATCGCCAAGAATCCAGAGATGATAAAACAACTTCCAGAAGACATACAATTTATAGTATGGAGCTACGGCGGTCGTGACAGCTTCGACGAGATGATTGCGCCTTTTAAAAACTCTGGGCATAAGTTCTGGGTGGCTCCAGGCGCAAGCTGCTGGGCGACATCGTTTCCATACATCGACAACTACATCAAGAATATCGCCAACTTCGCCCGCGACGCAGAGAGACACGGAGCTAAAGGCATCATCAACACAGCATGGGACGACTACGGCGAGACGATGTTCAACTCAACATGGCACGCTATGATATGGTGCGCCGAGACAAGCTGGAACACATTGAAAAGCAACGATGAAAATGAAAGAATAGAAAGAGAGAAGATTTTTAACGAGAATTTTAATATTCAATATTTTAATGTCAACAGACAACAGTCAACAGACAACAGCAGAGACCAACAACTTACCCCAAATTATATGTCGAATCTTTATGAGTTGAATAAACTTATTGATGAGGGTGACATGAGAAATCTGATGAACTTCACTGTTCTCAACACTCCCCTATTGGAATTTTATCCTTCAGAGTTCGATTCGGCAAAAGTTGCCTTAAACAAAGAATATAAGAAGAAATCGTTTGAGATTTATAAAAACCTATTGAAAGACAGAAGAGAGATAACTACTAATGCAGAAATCTTCGATGCTGCGATATTATCCGCTTATAGGACTTACGTCGGAGCAATGAAGAACGAACTAAAACATAATCTTTATAACACATTACAAAATCCTACAGAGGAAAATGTTAATTTATCTAAACAAATGTCGGAGCAGTTCTTAGATTCTTTGCATCTTCTGAAGAAGAGATTTGTCAAAGCTTGGGACATGGAGTCGCGTTCGTATTATAGAAATGTGTTTACCGAACGTTACGACAAGATTGCGAGAGACGTTCTTGATGCAGGGAATAAAGTTTTTATTCAGACAACAGACAACAGACAACAGACAACAGTCTCTTTGAAAACCATCTTCAACGACAGACCTATTTATTATACTGTCGATGGAAGCGAGCCAGACAAGAACAGTAATATTTATACAGAGCCTTTTGCTATTGAACGTTCTTGTATTGTGAAAGCCGCTTGTTATGGAGATAATGGAGAGAAGATTATCAGCGAGAAATACATTCTTTATCATAAGGGCATGGGACATTTTATAAAACTGAATACCGTCGCTGGCAACTACAGACCGGAATATTCTGGCGGCAGTGAAGACGCCTTGCTCAACGGAGCGATAGGAAGTATGGATTACAAAGACGGTAATTGGCAGGGATTTTACGGAACAGACTGCGATATAGAGTTAGACTTCGGCAAGAAAGAAAGCCTCAACACTATAAAAATCAACTTCAACACAAATCCTCACGACTGGATTCTTATGCCAAAAACGATGAAGGTTTTAACTTCCAACGACGGTATCAATTATAAAGAATACAAGACTTTCGACATTTATGAAGAAGTCGAGAAATCGAAGACTACGATAGTAAAAAGAAACCTCGACGTTAAGGGATTATCGAGCCGATATGTAAAAATCATCATCGAGAATCCGGGACTTATTCCAGAAGGATTGCCAGGATATAACAATCCTTCATGGATGTTTATGGATGAAATCGTGGTGGAATAAAAAAATGTTTATATTTGCGTTAAATTATGATAACAAAAAAAACATGCCTATGATGATATAAGCGTTTAATTACGCACACTTTAAAGACATATTGAAAAGAGCGTTTATGCTGTAATCTTGTACAACCAAACCTTCGACAAGTTTGAAAATCCATCAAGAGTAAAGCAGAGAACGCCCATGTGCTATGCGTGGGCTTTACTCGTGTAATTGATGGATTAGGTAAGACGTACGTCTTAAACAATTACGTCTAAAAACAATATAACAAACGTCAGTACGTCTTTAATTATTTTTAATATTTTTGTACTTCATCAAATTTAAACCATGAAAACAAAAATATTAACACTATTAACCATATTTCTTTTATGTTCTAATTCTTATTCCCAAGAACACAGAGGTCTCTACGCCAAGACTTCTGCTAACATAGCATATCCGATTCCAGGAATCATCTGTTCTGTTGGCTACGAATTCAATAAGCATTTCGCAATAGCTATAGGTGGCGGCGTCATATCCGCTGCCTTCTACGATATATGTTTTCCACTCAGCATTGAGATAAGCGGCGACATAACAAAAAAGAATATCATAGGAAACGCTGCACTTTGCTATAGCATAGAACCTATGATATTACCTGGAACTAATTTATATTATGTTCTTCCCAAAATCGGGTTAAGAAATAACAACTGTCATTTTTATCTTACCGTAACGGGATTTAATTTTGGATATAAGATTCCTTTTAAGAAATCCTAATATTTCACCACTATCCTACCCTCGACATTTTCATAACGTGAATCTATTTTACCGCCGAGTCTATCAATATAATATGTTATAGCCTCAACGTCGGTAGTCCAATATTCACCATCAGGTTCGGCATGACGTAAGATTCCAGAGTCGCCCCAATTTACAAGCAGATAGTTGACACTTGCTAAAGTATATGTACAACCCAAATCTACGGGAGAATAATCACCTGTTTCTGGATCTATAATCTGAAGGTTCGAGACTCTGCGTTCTCCATTTCCGACATGAGAATAAATGTCATTCTCAACATCGAACACCACAGGCGATGGTATGGAAGCATCTACTTCGAATTTCATTCCACTGACCTGTAAGAATGCTGACACACCATCAGGAAGCGAGCTTACCGAGAATTCCAAAGCATCAGCAAGTTGCTGACCTGTAATCGTTGCCGTGACAATCTCATTAGAGTAAGGGTGCATTGCCAAAACGTCGTTAAATGTAACATCACCTACATTGATCTCGGCACGAATTCCTCCAGCATTGATAACTGCAATATCCGCGCCAGTGTATGAACGATATGCGTCGGCACAGAAATTACCGATGTTAACTTCTTGTTTATTTGCAACATAATTACCTTCTTCATCATAAACGGTAAGAAAGACCTCACTATGTCCGACAACTCTCTGTCCTGCCAAATTAACTTCTTCCTTAACATTATCGACAAACTGCTGGGTGTTTGCATCTGTCGGCACTGTTCCTGAAGCAAGATCAACAAGCATTGACTCGACAGTTCCATTAGTATTAATAGACAGCATTCCAACATATTGGAAATATGAACCCGATGACGTCAACAATACAGGCTTACCATCTTTGTTTAAAACGAATCTCTCCTCTATAATACTATGTTCGTGTCCGTCTATAACAGCATCGATTCCATTTGTATTGTTAATAAGACCAACTGAATTCGGATGACCTCCATCTTGTTCCAGATCGCCGAGATGAGCGAGTGCAATCACATATTCTGCGCCTTCTGCACGAGCCTCATCAATAACATTTTGCGCGTTCTGATAAAATTCATTACGCATTAAAGTATAAAGCTGGTTACCGTTTCCATCTTCAAACATCACCGATGTACCCGTCGAGGTCGTTGTAAATCCGAGGTATGCCACATCGACATTTCCATAATTGACAATATGATATGCTGGAAAAACATAATCGTCAGTTTGACAGTTCTTAAAATTAGAGCTCACCACATTTGCATTCAGTTTGTCAGTCAGATTAAACATTTGTTCTGTACCATAATCAAATTCATGGTTTCCTAAGATAACCACATCATATCCAACCTCATTCATAATATCTACTATCAGCTCTCCTTTTGATGAAGCGCCGACGACACCGCCATTTGCAAAGTCGCCACACGATACAGTAGTGACGTAATCTGCAATACGTTCCTGTTGGTTTCTCAACGCAACCAATTTAGCATATCCGTCCACAGCACAATGAACGTCGTTATCATAAACAATAACTATCTGTCCATCCGGGAAAACCTCTTCCGGTGTAGAGTTATTATCACAAGAAAATAATAACAATGACATCATCAAACAGATGTAAGTCATAAAAAAGTATGTTTTATTCATAGTCTTGATTTTAATATTTCTTATCATATAAAGTTTACATTTCAAGATTCTAGTTTTTTAGTAATATTCTTTATCTCCATATCAAAGTCGGAAATAATCTTTTGCGATTTATTAAACTCATCATATTCTGCTTCAGCCTTATTTTCAGCCTGAATGCGAGAAATACGACCTTTATCCTTCAATATATCATATCTTCTGAACGCTAAAAATTCATTAACACTATCAGCAAACTCTTTCATATTAAATGTATTTTCACGTTCTATCAGATCTTCTATATAATCGAAGTATCCTGTTACTGCACGTTCCAACTGTCTTATTTCTTTTTCTTCCAGATAGTTCTTTGCCACAACAACATCCGATTTTAATATACGTCCGTCCGGAGCATATTTCCAAGTCGTCAATCCCATATTGTCCTTAGTATGGTCGGCTTTATTATAGATTATCTCAGCAGCTGTATGTCCTGTAATGGCGTAATGAAACTTATTCTGCACCATTGCATAAAATTCTTTGGTAACAGCAGAATTTCTATCATAATCGATGCTACATTCCGCAAAAATATCAGTAATCTGCTGCCATATTCTACGCTCACTTGCACGAATAGAACGGACTCTTTCTAACAATTCTCTGAAGTAGTCTTTCCCAAAGGCCGTCTTACCTTGTTTCAAGCGTTCGTCATCAAGGACAAAACCTTTCTGAATAAACTCTTTCAACACCTTCGTTGCCCAGATACGGAAATGCGTTGCTTTAGCAGAATTCACACGATAACCAACTGAAATAATAGCATCAAGGTTATAAAATTTCGTCTCGTTCTGCTGTGTTTTATCCTTTATTGCTCCATGCTGAGTGGTTATTTCCATTTTGGAAATAACCACTGATTCTTCAAGTTCACCTTCTTCAAAAATGTTTTTCAGATGCTTACTAATTGCAGGCACTTTTACTCCAAATAACTCCGCCATGGCTTTCTGTGTAAGCCACAAAGTCTCATCTTTTACAACAGCTTCTATCTTAACATCCTCCTTCGGTGTGCTGTAAATCAAAAATTGAATTTCTTTCATAAGATTACTTTTTACGATTTATAAATTTTGGTTTAACATAATTTTATCATCTACAAAATTAGCATGAAATAGAATATAATGCAAGAAAAATTCGTAAATCTTTTGAACAGCAATTTATAGAAGCCCCCTTAAACAAGAGACGCACCAATTACAAATCTTTTATTTCTCATAATGTAATTGATACGTCTCTGTCAATTGTTAATTGTCAATCAAATTCACTCTCCCCAATATCCATAATTCTCAACGTCTTTCATCAATTCCTTCACTGCTGCTTCCAACTGCTCATCAACGCCGACTGCCAATTTCTCCGGAGTGTTTCTTACCTTTACATCTGGTTCCAATTGATAGTTTTCAAGATAATATCCTTCTTGTGTTCTGTAGCCGACAACCGGCAATCCGAAGTACAAGTCAGTGTCTTGCAATGTCTCCCATGTAACGCTGCTCATGGTTCCAGGGACAGGCATACCAACCAACTTACCAATCTTCTTGTGTTTGTAAACCCATGGTGTTCCGTGAGCGTTGCTGTAGTTTGCTTCACATGTAATCATAATCGATGGTTTCACATAACGGCGCGACGGCATCACGCAAGCCACGCTGTCGCGGATCACTTGTTCAAGATATTTCTCCCCGCTGAACAAAATCTCAATGTCTTCATGCAAACGTCCCCCGCCATTGAAACGTGTGTCTATCACGATGCCTTTTCTTCTGTTATATTTTCCGAGAATATCGGCATAGACGTCACGGTAACTTGCGTCGCCCATACTGCGGATATGGACGTAACCGAGAGTTCCGTTTGAAAGACTGTCGACGACTTCCGCATTATGCTTAATCCAACGTTGATATAAAAGCTCGTTTTGTGTTCCTTTAGAAATAGGTTTCACAATCTCTTCCCAACGTTTCTTTGTATCAGGATCATAAACAGAAACCAAAACCTGCTTGCCTACTTTCTTGTTGAGAAGCGGATAATAATCCATGTCTTTGGTAATCTCAATTCCGTCGATTTTCTCGATGATGTTGCCAGCTTCCACCTTAGAGTGGTTCTTATCGAAAGGACCTTTCTCGAGGACTTCATCTATAAGCAATCCGTCGCCATCATAATTCACGTCGAAGAGAAGTCCGAAGTAAGCTGTCACATCGCCGCTCTTACCGTTGCTACGCATACCTGCTCCTGAATGAGAGACGTTGAGTTCGCCGAGAATCTCGCTCATCAACTCCACGAAGTCGTAGTTATTATTAATATGTTTTAAGAAAGGATAGAAATCTTTCTTTATCTGAGCGAAGTCAGCACCATTGCTGTCTCTTCTGAAAAGACGTTTGTTTTCCTGCAAGAAGATGTGATTATACATATATTCACGTT
Source organism: Bacteroidales bacterium (assembly GCA_045606865.1). Classification (GTDB taxonomy): domain Bacteria; phylum Bacteroidota; class Bacteroidia; order Bacteroidales; family F082; genus Limimorpha. Next base: position 3,251 of record JAZUST010000100.1, on the reverse strand, counting down.
CTGCGGCACGGTCGAGCAACATAGTCGCGTCATATTTTATAGGAGTAGACTTACCGCTTTTTGTCTCTATAGTCTGAAGATTACCGCCCGACAAGACGAACAACTTATCACCTTTTTTATTGAGTTTCAGCATAGCTCCGCCCATATCGAGTTTCTTCAGAATCTTTGTAGATTTCTCGCGAATGTCGAGTTCCCAAAGGTCGTAAGCTTTTTCGAAAGCACTCAGGAAATACAATTTGTCGCCTTCTTTTGAAAGTGATATTCCAGAAAGACGTGATGACATCGGTGTGAGACGCATGATACGTTCATCAAGACCGTCCAATTCAACGACGATGTCTTTCTTCTCTTCTGCTTTCTTGTCATCCTTCTTATCTTTTTTGTCTTTCTTATCGTCAGACTTCTCAGCTAAATCCTTAGCCATTTTCTCTTCTTTCTTCAGAAGGTCGTATTCTTCTTTTGAGAGACGGAACTTATCGTAAGCCTCCTGATTCATGAACGCGATGAAAGCGTCGTCCTGACTTCCCCAAGAGGCATGAGAACGCATACCGTAACGATTTGAGATGAAAGTCACGGCGTTACCATCCATAGTCCATTGCACGTTTGAAGTGATATAACCGTCATTGGTGATATTATAAATCTTCATATCGCCATTCGAAGAAACGATGCCGACATCAGAATAAGGGTCACGCATATTGCTGATGAATGAAAGCGCGAACCATTTACCATCCGGCGACCATTCATAATCGAAGCAATAGTCATCGTTACGATAATGTTGTGTTCCGTCGGTAATCTGACGAATTTCCTTTGTCTTTAAGTTAATAACTTTTAAGATATTTCTGTTTTCGAGGTAGGCGAGTTCTTTTCCGTCAGGAGAAAATTTAGGAACGCCACGTTCAATGCCGTCGTCTTCAAACATACGTTCCTCATTAATTAATGTAGCGTATGTAAAGTTTATCTCTTCCTTACGAGCAACTTCAGCTTTATAGAGGTTGAAGTAACCGTCACGTTCCGACACGTAAACCAAGGTCTTACCATCAGGAGAGAATGTTGGATAAGCCTCAGCTTCCGGAGTATGAGTTATCTGTTTCGTTGTCTGATATTCTTCTGAGGTGACGAAAATTTCGCCGCGAGCCACGAAAGCGATGAGGTCGCCATCTGGAGTTATCGTGATGTCGGTAGCTCTTCCGAACTTACCCAATTCAGGTGTTTCTTCCTGGTCGTTGATAATCTGAATCTCTATTTTCTTTGGTTCGCCGCTGAGAGTCTGAGTATATATCTCACCTTGATAGCCGTAACACAACAATCCGTCGTTTGATACGCTTAAGAATCTCACAGGATATGTAGGAAAATCTGTAATCTGTTGAGAGTTGTTGATATCATTGACATTAGCCTTATAGACGTTGAAGTTACCGCCTTCACCTTCGCTGAGGAAAACCAAATCTTCAAAGCCAGGCAAGAAACGAGGGTCACGGTCTTCACCGATGTTTGTTGTCAAGATTGTATGAGTCTTTTCTTTAGCGTCATAATAAACTATGTCGCGAGCCACCGAAGAAATCTGATGTTTACGCCAATCGTCTTCACCTCCTTTTTGGTCATAATAGAGGAACGACTCTCCGTCTTTGTCGAACGATATGCTGCAAACATTAACAGCTGTCACTTGTTGCGGACGACCGCCATCGACCGACACCTTATATAATTCGCGCATCCATCCTGTAGGAAACTGGACGTTATCGGCGTCTTTCTGAATGTTGGCAGAATAATAAATCATGCTATCGTCTGTCGAGAAAGCAAGCGGCATCTCTGATGCTGAGTTTGTCGTGACACGTTTAGCCACGCCGCCATCAACAGAAACCACATAGACATCGAAGTTAGCGTTTCTATCTGTAGCGAAGGCGATATATCTACCGTCGTTAGACCAGATAGGATTAAAATCGTATGCTGTCGATGTCGTAAGTTGACGAGCCAAACCACCGTCAGCGTCAACTACATAAATATCGCCTTTGTATGCGAAAGCAATCTTATCGCCCTGAGGAGAAATCACGTTGTAACGCATCCATAATGGCTGTGAGTTGTGAGCTATGAGCTGTGAACCTTGAGTAAAGATAAACAAAAAGAATAACAAAGATCTCATCAGCTTTGAAATCTTTTGGACGCTGCCTGTTGTCCGTTGTCTGTTGTCTGTTGTCATATTATCAAAATTTAATATTCTTACCACTCATTCTTAATTTTATTCCTGTTATAACCTTTTTGGTATATTCTGGGAAATCGCTTTTCATGATCCAGTCGTAATATTGAGGTTCTTTACGGAAGACGTCTTCCACCCTTTGGTCTTTATATTTACCGAATTTGAAGACTTCCTTATCTTCATCGTCGAAGATTATTTGTCCCATAAGATCGGCGTTTTTATTATGAGACGAGAATGCGGACAGTGCCTGCATATCGTTCTGTACCGGCACTGAAGTCACGCCTTTATTGTCGGTATATTCCGTATCTTGATATTTGTCGAGCATCGCCATAAGCACTTCGTAAGTAGCGGATGTATCGGCGGAAGCGGAGTGAGCGTCTTCTAATTCCTTATTCATAAAGAAACGATATGCGCCTTTGAGGGTACGAGGTTCCATCTTCATGAAGATATTCATCACGTCGATGAGATGACGGTTCTTGATGTCGAAATCGATGCCTGCACGCAGGAACTCTTCCATCAGGAAAGGAACGTCGAACTTCAGTATATTATACCCTGCGAGATCGCACGAGCTGAAGAACTTAGCTATCTCAGGAGCAAGTTCCTTGAACGACTTGCAATCTCTGACATCAGCATCGGAGATATGATGTACAGCAGTAGTATGAGGAGGGATAGTACAACCCGGATTTATGAGCCAGGTCTTCTGTTCTTCTTCTCCGTTAGTATTGACTCTCAACACGCTTATTTCTATGATACGATCATGAACCGGATTTAATCCTGTTGTCTCAAGGTCGAAAAACGCTATAGGTTTCTTAAGATTTAACTTCATATTTTTAATAATTTTAAAGAAGTTCAAAGGTAATAAAATTAAGCATTGTGTTAATGAAAATTTCAAAAAATAAAGATTTGAAACATTTTTCAAAAAAAAGTTCAGACTATAATATTTTTATTTATTTTTGCTAAATCAAAATTCATTCGTAGAACACAAATTTTTGACAGTTATGGAAAATGAAAAGATGAACAATCGTGAGGAATTGTTTTCGAAGGCAGTACGTGCAGGCAAGCGCAC
>JAZUST010000099.1:0-5930 GCA_045606865.1 Bacteroidales bacterium | reverse complement strand
ACCAGAACGGCGTATTCCTGTTATAACCTTTATTATTTGTTTATCCCTTAATTTTATAAGTTTATTAATGTAAGAACCTCTATTTATCATATCTATAATTTTAAGGATTAAGACGTAAAACTTGCAAATATAATATTTTTTTACGTTTATATCCGTAAAAAAATAATTTTCAAAAAAAAACTTCTCAGATTAAAAAAAACTTTTCAAAAAGATATTTTCTCTTTAAAAAACACTTTTCCAAAAGCGTTTGTGGAAAATAATTGTTATCTTTGTAGGAAATTAAAATAAACTATTATGGAATTATCTGACATCAAACCATTGATATACACATATCACAGGATTTTTTTGTCAACAGACAACAGTCAACGGACAACAGACTTTGGATTTTTTTGTATAAGGCTTAATTTTAAGGTTTAAGGATTAAGGTCGGTAGATAAAAAACACAAGGTCTCAAAGTCATAAAAACATTGACCTTGCGACCTTGTAACTTGTAACTTTCAATTTTCAGTTTTCAGTTTTCAACTCTACTGCCATTTGCCTTTCGTCTTTAGACAAAAAAGTTCTCAGATTGTAAGATCCTGAAGTTTTCAGGTTTTAAAAAATATCACGGTCTCAATCCGGAACCTCCTTGCAATGTGATGGTTTCACCAGTGATGTAAGAGGCGTCGTCGGATGCGAGGAAAACAGCCACCCTTCCTATATCTTGCATAGGGTCGGCGAAACGTCCAAGAGGAATGCCTTGTATTGTCTTTTGGAACAGTTCCGGATAATTCTCTTTCCATTCTGTCAGACTCTCTGTCATTGCGAGTGGAGCAATCATATTGACTCTCACGCCATCAGGTCCCCATTCCGTGGCAGCTACCCTCGAAAGTCCTCTGATACCCTCCTTAGCTGCTCCGTAAGAACTCTGTCCGGGTTTGCCGTACATACCCGCTCCCGAAGCGAAGTTGATGACGGAACCTTTTGTTTCTTTAAGATATGGGAATGCTTCTCTCATATAGAAAAACGTTGCGTATAGTCCTGAGTTTATGGCCAAATCAAAATCTTCCTTTGTGTGTTCTATCAACGACAATCCCGACTTCGAAGCTTGAGCATTGTTTATAAGAGTGTTTATCTTGCCGAAAGTCTCAATCGTTTTGGCAATCACTTCCTTAATCTTGTTTTCGTCGGCACCATCAGCAACGAGAGCGAGCACCTTAACTCCATATTCTTCTTCAAGCTTATTCTTGGCATCTAATAATCTGGTTTCGTTTCTTCCGGTGATGACTAAGTTGGAACCCTCTCTGGCAAAAGCTGATGCCATACCGAAACCTATTCCTTTACCACCACCTGTTATTATTGTTACGTTATCTTGTAATCTTTTCATAATTCAAAATTAAAGTATATAATCAATCATTCATTAACGATGCAAAGATAGTTTAGTTTTATGATATAAAGCAAATTGATTTTTTAAATAATCTTATCGATTTTCTTTATACCGAATTAATTTAAGGGAAGTCCTATAAATTGAGTTATTCCGAACGAGAGCAACACGGACGTAGTCAAAAAACATAAAGCATTGCAGGATATTAATTTGCCACAGATGGAACTTCGCGACGAATCATTCAATTCTCCAACGGATTGCATTATTTCATGAAATCCTGACTTTGTCTCGCAATTTCTTACTATCTTTGTAACTCTAAACAAAAGCATTTTCAATCATGAAAGAAACCCCAATTTTACTCCTTACCGGTTATCTCGGAAGCGGAAAAACAACATTAGTAAACAACATCTTAACAAACAAAAAAGGCATCAAATTCGCTGTAGTCGTCAACGACATTGGTGAAGTAAATATCGATGCTGCTCTCATTCAGAAAGGCGGCGTTGTTGACCAAAAAGATGACAGTCTCGTGGCTCTTCAAAACGGATGCATCTGCTGTTCTCTTCAATTCGATATGGTGGAACAACTCGCAGACCTCGTGAAAAGCAATAAGTTCGATTATATCGTCATCGAGGCAAGCGGCATCTGTGAACCGGAACCTATAGCTCGTACCATCGCTTCTATTCCTAACATGGACGAGAAATACAGCATACATGGTCTTCCAAAATTAGACTGCATCGTGACAGTGGTCGATGCTCTGAGAATGAAACACGAATTTGAATGCGGCAATAAGTTAGACAAAAATACCGTTGAGGAAGAAGACATCGCCAACTTAGTAATACAACAAATCGAGTTCTGTAACATCGTACTTCTCAACAAAGCATCGGAGGTAAGCAGAGAAGATCTTAATCGCATAAAATCAATTATCAACAACTTACAGCCCGGCGTTGAAATCATCGAATGTGATTATACAAACATCGATTTAGAAAAAATCATCAACACACATAAATTCGATTATTACAAGATTGCAGGAGCAGCAGGTTGGATTAAGCATATTGAAGACCCGTCAGCTGTCAGCGATCAGCATTCAGCAAATCACCATGAACATGAACATCATCATCACGATGGAGAAGAATGTCACGATGAGAATTGTCCTTGTCATCATCACCATCATCATGGTCACAGTCACGGCGATGAATATGGCATCAGCACTTTCGTATATTACAGACGTCAGTCGTTCGACACCAATAAATTCGACAGATATGTGACATCGAAATGGCCTGAGAATGTGATAAGAGCAAAAGGCATCTGTTATTTCAGCGACAATCCCGACATGACATATTTATTTGAACAAGCTGGCGTTCAGAAGAAACTCACCGAAGCGGGATTATGGTTCGCCACAGCTCCGCAAGACGAATTAGAAGAACTCATGCGCAACGACCCTTCCATCATGAACGACTGGGACGAGAGATACGGCGACAGAATGGCAAAGATCGTCTTCATCGGACAACATTTAGATACTGAAAAGATAAGCAAGGAATTGGACGAATGCCTTGTGGAGATATTTTAAAACTTGAGAATCTGAAAAACTGAGAATCTGAGAATTTTACATCAACGAAGTCATAACTTTCTCAGATTTTCAAGTTCTCAGATTCTCAGATTCAAATCATTGATTTCCAATCTTCGCATCGTCGAAATTATGTTTCCAGCGACGGTGACTCCAGAGCCAATAAGGAGGATTTGATTTTATTGTCTCTTCCAATAATTCGGTATAACGTTGCATGATAGCGCCGTCAGGAAGTTCGCTCGGCTTTTCGCAGATAACTTCCACATCGATACGATAATGTCCCCATCTTTCTTTTATCACCTTATAATATAATACAGGAAGATCGTATTTTCTGGCGAAACCTTCAGAGCCACGTATGAAACCCGTTTTCTGATTCAAGAAATTCGCCACATAACAACGTTTCGGGTTACTTGGATTCTGGTCGGCGAGAATCATATAAGCTGCCGGGATGTGATTATCTTCGTGATATGCCATCACTTCACGAACATTATCATGAAAGACGACTTGAGTTCCGTAACGCGTCCTCGCACGATTGATAAGCTTCTCGAATACCTTATTAGTATTATGCGCGCCCACTCCTATCCCGTGATGCTTAAACTGCATATCCAAACTCAGAACCATCCATTCCCAATTATTGTAATGACTTGAAGTCAGAATCACGCTCTTGCCTTCATCAAAAAATTTATTAACAACTTCAGGATTAGAACAATGATAATGGCGCATCACGTTTTTACGCGACATCGAAATCATCTTCAACATTTCAATTCCCAACTGAGTAAGATGCCAATAAAATTTATTACGTATCTTTTTTATCATTCTGGCGTCAAATTCAGGAAACGAATTCTTAAGGTTTTTATCAATAATCTTTTTTCTATATCCGAACACAAATCCTAATATCAAATATAAAGGTATAGCAATCAGATACAACAAGCATAAAGGGATAATTGACAAAGGATAAAAAATAAGATAGAAAGCTATTCGTGTCAGCATTTTTTTCGATTAAAAAATAATTTGTAAAGTTACAACTATTTTAAAAAACAAGAAACATTTTAACCTAAAATAATTATCGATAAAGTAGATTTTTTAATTGTTATAATAACACTATTTCAAATATAATTTAGTACATTTGCAATGCAAACAAATTTTTTAATTATGGCTAAAAACAACGAAAACATCAAACAAGCGTTAGCTTCTTACGGCATCACAGATGTAGAAGAAGTAATCTATAATCCATCTTACGAAGAATTATACAAAGACGAAATGAATCCTTCATTGACAGGATTTGAGAAAGGTATTGAAACAGAACTCGGTGCTGTCAACGTAATGACAGGTATTTACACTGGACGTTCACCTAAGGACAAATATTTCGTTATGGACGAAGTTAGCCGCGACACTGTTTGGTGGACTTCTGACGAATATAAAAACGATAACAAACCTGTCACTCCTAAAGTCTGGAACGAATTGAAGCAATTAGCCGTTAAGCAATTATCTAACAAGAAACTTTATGTCATGGACGGCTATGCAGGTGCGAATGAAAACACACGTCTCAAGATTCGTTTCATCATGGAAGTTGCATGGCAAGCTCATTTCGTAAAGAACATGTTTATCCGCCCTACTGAAGAAGAACTCTCTAACTTCGGCGAACCAGACTTCGTAGTATATACAGCTTCTAAAGCTAAAGTTGATAATTATAAAGAGTTAGGTCTTAACTCAGAGACAGCTGTCGTTTTCAACTTAAAAGAAAAAGCTCAGATCATTTTGAACACATGGTACGGTGGCGAGATGAAAAAAGGTATGTTCTCTATCATGAACTACTTGCTACCTTTGAAAGGCATCGCAGCAATGCACTGCTCAGCAAACACCAACGAAAAAGGCGAGACGGCAATCTTCTTCGGACTCTCAGGTACTGGCAAGACCACTCTTTCAACAGACCCTAAGAGAGCTTTGATTGGCGACGATGAACACGGCTGGGACGACGACGGCATCTTCAACTTTGAAGGCGGCTGCTACGCTAAAGTCATCAACCTCGACAAAGAAAGCGAGCCAGACATCTACAACGCAATCAGGAGAGATGCTTTATTGGAAAATGTCACCGTCGATGAAAACGGCAAGATCGACTTCAAAGACAAGAGCGTCACTGAAAACACCCGCGTCTCCTACCCTATCTATCACATCGACAACATCGTAAAACCTGTATCGAAAGCTCCAGACGCTAAGAAAGTCATCTTCTTGTCAGCCGACGCTTTCGGGGTATTGCCTCCAGTATCAATCCTCACACCTGAACAAACAAAATACTATTTCTTGTCGGGCTTCACTGCAAAATTGGCAGGCACAGAACGTGGCATCACAGAGCCTACTCCAACATTCTCAGCATGTTTCGGTGCAGCATTCCTTTCATTACACCCAACAAAATACGCTGAAGAATTAGTAAAGAAAATGGAAAAAGTTGGTGCTACAGCTTACTTAGTGAACACAGGCTGGAACGGCACTGGCAAACGTATCTCCATCAAAGACACACGCGCCATCATCGACGCTATCTTAGATGGCTCCATCGACAAGGCAGAAACAAAGAACATCCCATATTTCGATTTCAAAGTCCCTACATCATTGCCAGGCGTAAATCCAGATATTCTCGATCCACGCGACACTTACGCTACAGCAGAAGAATGGAATGTGAAAGCTGAAGACTTGTCATCACGTTTCATCAAGAACTTCGACAAGTTCACAAACAACGAAACTGGCAAGGCATTGGTTACAGCAGGACCTAAGATTTGAATCTGAAAACCTAAAAATCTGAGAATCTGAGAATATTTTCAGGTTTTCAGATTTTCAATTTCTCAAGTTAAAAAAAGTCGTTCAGGATTTCTGAGCGACTTTTTTGTTGTGATTATATAACAACTATTTATTCAACTACATCTGTAACAGGGCGGATCGAACATCCCACACAGAAGAAGTGAAGTAGCATTTCTTTAATATTTGCACCAAATCCAAGATAATATGCAT